>JBHOQN010000141.1:0-25468 GCA_042408965.1 Ktedonobacteraceae bacterium | reverse complement strand
ACGAACACACATCTGTATCCACTGTGGGGTCGTTCTCGACAGAGATACCAACGCTGCGATAAACATACTCAGGCTTGGAAGAAGCCAACGTGGAGAAACCTGCGTAGAAGCCCCTTGCCTTTAGGCATGGGGTACTTCACTGATAGAGTACGGTCAACGACCCCTGGCTCAAGCCAGGGGCTTGCCCGCAGCCTCGTCGGCCCGGGCTTCGGGGCTGGTTGACGGCAGCCCACTGCCCCGCAGGACAGTACAGCGCGCTCGAATGTTCCGAGCTGTGTTAATATCGGCATGCTCCTGGTAGCCGCACTGCGGACAGGTGAAGGCATGCCGGCGGCGGTTCCCTCGCTGTCCACAGCGTGAACAGGCCTGGCTGGTGTAAGCCGGGTTCACCTCCACCACCTGTATCCCCCGCTCCTGGGCCTGCTGCTCGACCCAGCGCCGGATCAGTCCCCGCTGCCACAGCGCGAGCCGGCGTCGCAGCGCCCGCCCACGGATCTGCTCGTGCTGCGGGGGCGGCATCTGCAGCCGTTCGAAGACCAGCACCGCCTGGGGCGGCGCCCACTCTACCAGGCGCTTTGCCACCGTCTGGACAAAGGTCTGGGTCCGGTGCCGCTGCCGGCGGCCAAGCCGTTTCAGCACCCGCCGGACACGGCGCGTGTCCCGGTGCTGTGCCTTGTGGGCCGCCAGCTTCCGCTGCAAGCGCGCACGGGTTTTGGCCGTGCGCCGGTTCTGCACCTTCACCGCCTTTCCGCTGAGGAAGAGCACCCGCTCCTGGCCATCCACCGCCACCAGCGCATTCGTCTCGTTCAGATCGATCCCCACGAGCCGGCTCGCCCCTGCTGCCTCGTCCGAGAGTGGGAGGGGCTGCGGGTCTGGCACCTCCAGCGTGATGGTCAGTCGACCCAGCAGCCGCCCATTGCGCTCCAGCACGGTCAGGCTATCGATACTCTTGGCCTGCGCCAGCCGTGGCTGAAACACCTCCGGCACGTAGTAGGACAGGGATTTGCGTCCGGCGACCGTCCAGAGCGAAAGGGTCCCGTCGGGGCGCAGGCTGGCATCGCGTCCCCGTGGGCCGATGAGGAACAACGCTCGCCTGCGTCGAAACTGGAACGGGCGCTGGGTTGGACGACGGTGGCTCAACGCGCTCTGATAGGCGGCAGCCACTAGCCGGATGGCGGTGCAGGTCATCTGGGCGTTGAGCTGGCCCTTGAGCTGGTGGTAGCAGGCCCGATGCAGGGCCACGGCAGCGAGGGGCTTGCCCTCGTTGAAGCAGGGGGCTGAGAGCTGCTGCTGCACCGTCTGGAAGACGGCCAGCGTCTGACGCAGGTCCTCATCAGGCGGCAGCAGCAGCGGGATGGTGCGCTGAACCCGGGCCATGGGGTGAGCCTCCGGTGCGGGGCCTAGGAGGCGCCTGCGGAGCCGCGTGCTCGCGGCCTCTCCTCCTCACTGAGGAGAGAACCATAGCATACAAACACTTCCATGTCAAGACATCTGTTACCGAAGATGGCCATTATCGTACAAGGATGAAAGAGAGTTCACAGTGCTCTCCTCCTGGACTGACAGACGAGCTGTACGAAATAGCCCAATCAGCGACGCCAACGCAGGGATCGACCTAATCACCCACGCCGGAGCTGGAGCGTCTGGTCACCGTTCTAGAGGGACTCTGTCAGGAGGAGGGAGCCGCCTTCTTCCCCTGGATGAATCCAGGGGTCCCCGGCAGCATGGCTTTATGGAGAGAGAGGATCTGGCAAGGGTCAGCATTGGTCAGAGCTTGCAACTACCGACTGACTCTAGCAGAGACGGGTCATGATATGGAGCAGCAGGCGATCAGGCGGCATATCCCCCGATCGGGTCTCTCCGACGCCTGGCTACTTCCCTTGGCCACGGAATGTATGGTATGCTGAAGTCGCCAATCTTACTTCCGCAAGGTCTGGAGGTCCATTCTATTGAAAGTCGTCGTTACCGGTGGAGCGGGTTTTATTGGCTCCCATCTCTGTAAACGTCTCTTAGAAGAAGGTCATAGCGTTTTATGCGTTGACAATCTCGTGACTGGCTGCGAAAGCAATATTGCAGAGCTGCATCATCATCCTGATTTCACCTTTCTGTATCACGATATCACACAACCTTTCTCCTTTGAGGCGGAGGCCATTTTCCACCTCGCCAGCCCGGCCAGCCCGGTTGGATACATGGAGCACCCGCTTGAGACCATTCTGGCCAACAGCCAGGGAACCTACCTGCTGTTGAAGGAGGCGCAACGGCAGAAAGCGCGCTTCCTGCTGGCCTCGACATCGGAGGTCTACGGCGACCCGCTGGAGCACCCGCAGCGCGAAGACTACTGGGGCAATGTCAACCCCATCGGTCCACGGGCCTGCTACGACGAAAGCAAACGGCTCGGTGAGACGCTGACGATGGAGTTTTTCCGGCAGTATCAGACAAATGTCCGTATCGTGCGCATCTTCAATACCTACGGTCCTAACAGCCAGCGCGACGACGGCCGCATGATTCCTAACTTCATTACGCAGGCTCTGCAGCATGAACCCCTGACTATCTATGGCGATGGGAGCAAAACGCGCAGTATCTGTTATGTCAGCGATCTCGTCGAGGGCCTGTTGCTGGCGATGTTCCGGCCCAACACAACCGGTGAGGTGTTCAATCTGGGAAACCCCGATGAGCATACCGTCCTGGAGTTTGCTCGCACGATCATTCGGCTTTGCCACTCTTCGTCAAGCATCGTTTTTCAGCCAGGACGCATCGACGACCCCGAACGGCGGCGGCCCGACATCTCTAAAGCGCAGCGCGTTCTTGGCTGGCGTATCACAGTGCCCATGGAAGAAGGTTTGCGACGGACGATAGAATGGTTTAGTAAGGAGCAGACCTCGCTCTCCGCTATCTCTGGAACGAAATAGGAAGCGCGTTCTTAATAACGGGCACAGGAAACATGATGAGAAGTCTTGGCATACCGCGAAGGGGGGCCAGAGCCGCTGGCTCACGCCTCCAGGCCCTGGCTGGCGTGCTACGAGGACAGCTAACGGCCGCCAACGCGGTGGGCATGATGGGGGCTGTCCTGGCTCTGTTCTTGCTCCTGACGCTGCATGAGCCCTGGAACATTCGCCTGCCACTCTACCTGATCTTGACGGTCTGGGTGATCCTCCGTCCCAGGGTGGCGCTTTATCTGCTCCCCCTGAGCATCCCCTGGGGTGCGCTGGATTACATCAGCCTCGGATCGCTGCGCTTCGACAGCACTGATATCCTGGTGATGCTTCTGGGAATCGCCTGGCTGTTGAGCTATGTTCTTGGTCCGGCTCACCCGGCTACAGGACCACGCGACCACACTTCGCAGAGCCTGCCTCCCTATCTGCTGCTGGCATTGTTGGGTCTCCTCGGCGGCATGGTCATCTCCATGACCGTGGCAATCAGCCTGAAATCCAGCCTCAAGGAGCTCCTCAAATGGCTGGAATTTCTGGTGATCATCGTAGCGGGCAGTGGCTACATTCGCACACGCCGCCAGGCCTGGACCATCGTGGTGATGAGCGTCCTGGCGGCACTCTCGCAGGCCTTTCTGGGCTACTATCAGGAGATCTTCAATATTGGGCCGGCGAGCTTTATCCGCGGTGAGAGCCTGCGAGTCTATGGCACCTTTAATCAGCCTAATCCCTATGCTGGCTACATCAACATGTCGCTGGCGCTGGTGCTGGCTCTGGCGCTGACGGGCGGTCAGCGCAGAACCCGCATCCTGGCGGCCTGCGCCACGCTGCTGCTGGCCGTGGCAGAGTTCTTCAGTCAGTCACGTGGCGGTTGGCTCGCCATCAGCAGCGCTACGCTCTTTATCGCTCTCGTTGGCCTCCCCTTGATACGCCCGCTCTGGCGCATGCTCTTGCTGGGAGTGGGACTCTTCGTTGAAGGGCTGCTGATCGGCGTTATCCCTCAGAAGCTCTTTGACCCACTGATCAACTTCGTGGGCCTGAACGGCATCTCGTTCACCAATCCCACGGCCCAGCAGTACCCCACGGCCGAGCGTCTGGCCCACTGGCTGGCTGGCATTCACATGTTCCTCGATCACCTCTGGCTGGGTGTGGGCATCGGCAACTATGGCGATGCTTACCCCCACTACGCCATCGGGATCTTCGTGATCCCTCTCGGCCATGCGCATAACTACTTCATTAATGTCGCTGCTGAGATGGGCCTGCTGGGCCTGGGCGTCTACACGCTCTTCTTGACCGTCGTTGGGGTCGCCGGCGCGCGCGTGTATCGCAGGCTCACACGTATGGAACGCGCACTGAGCAGGCCGGCCACCCGCCAGCGAAGCGCAACGGCGGCGGGGGAGACGACGACACTGCCAGGCCCGCACCTGGTGGCCGTTCCCCGTCACGCCAGCAGGGAGCTGCTGCGCCGCCTCGGAGACGATCGCGCCCTTGCTCTGGGCATCCTGGCGGTCTTCGTTGCCATCCTCATGCACAATATGGTTGATAATCTCTATGTTCAGGGCATGACCACACTGATGGCTCTTCTCCTGATCGTGCTGATCCGCCTGGAACAGGTCGCCGGGCCAGCCGAAATGGCACAGAGCGAGAGTGGTCTTACCTCGGTACGTTAGCCCGGCCCGGGCCAGGTGAGATCAGGTCCGGTCGGGCTGACACCCTGGCGTGACTCCTCTTGCCATTTCTCCGTTTCAGTAGTATGCTTCGGAAAGCTAGTCCGTATCGAATACGAGAAGAACAGGAGAGGGATCTCCTGAGGAGGCTGAGCTGATGGACAGACAGCAACAGCAGAGCAAGGATCGCTCAAGCGAACCCGACTGCCGATCTCAGTTAGAACACACGCAATTGCTCCAGGAAGGTTTTGTGGCCGAGGCTCCGTCCTCCCTGGCCCCTTCTGAGGAGGGTACGATCACTGCGGAGCAACTGGCCCTCGGAAAACGGCTGCTGAACTGGCGCACTCTTCTGCCCCTGCTCATTGTGGTCATCGCCCTCGCCATTTTCTGGCGCCAAGCGCGCATTGATCCACAGCAGACGTGGAACGCCATTCGCTCGGCCAACCCCTTCTTTTTCCTGCTGGCCCTGGTGATCTACTACCTCTCGTTTCCTCTGCGCGCCTGGCGCTGGCGCGTGTTGCTGCAGAATGCTGGTCTCACAGCGGAGGCTGGCTGGCGATCGCCGCCATTCTGGAAACTGGTGGAGATCATCTACATCTCCTGGTTTGCCAATGCGCTGGTTCCCGCTAAACTGGGCGACCTCTATCGCGCCTACCTGCTGCGCCAGGAGAGCGGCTTCTCTGCGACGCGCACTTTTGGCACTGTTCTGGCAGAACGTCTGCTCGACCTGATCGTCCTGCTGCTGCTCTGCATTCCAGCGGTGATCATCAGCCTGCATGAACGCATGCCCTGGCAGGTACGCACGGGGCTGACCGTTACGCTGATCGCGGTGATCGGGGGCATTGCAGCACTCCTGCTGCTACGCTGGCAGCACGAGCGTATTGGACGTCTGGTGCCAGTGCGGCTGCGCAGCTATTACGAGCATCTGCAAGAGGGAATCCTGGGCTCGTTCTCCCATCTGCCAATGCTGACTGGCCTGACGCTGGGAGTCTGGGTCTGTGAGGCGCTGCGCTTCCTGTTCGTGGTGCTTGCGCTGCAGTTGATCACGGGAAGCCTGCTACAGATCAGCGCGGTGGCGATCGTGATCGCCCTGGTCGAGGCCCTCCTGACGGTCATTCCCTTCACGGGCGGCGGCGTGGGGCTGGTGGAGGGGGGGATGATTGCGCTGATCACGCTCTTCCGTCCCGGGGCCACCAGTCTGGCGCTGGCCGCCATTGTGCTCGACCGCTCTATCAGCCTGCTCAGTATTCTGGTCATCGGCTTCATCGTCTTCATGATCGCCTTCGGCAGACAGACAGCAAAGCAGTCCCCTGGTGCTTGACACAAGGATTGCGCCAGTCTTATAATCTCGACGTAGGTCCACAGGATGACTCAGGCGGATATAGCCGGCTAACCACTATATCTGGCAAGTCATTCTGAAAACCAGGCCGAGAGGGGGGGGAGCCCTGCTGTCGGAAGTCAAGGTTAGCGAAAACGAATCGTTTGAAGCTGCCCTGAAACGCTTCAATCGCAAAATCCAGCAAGATGGCATTCTTGCGGAGGCGAGGCGTCGGGAGCATTATGAGAAGCCAAGCGTCAGGCGCAAGAAGAAAGAAGCAGCCAAGCGCCGCAAGACGGCGCGTAAAAATAAGTAGATTTCAGCCCCTGTCGGCATGACGAGCGGTTACGCAGAACCGATATCCAGCATACACACTCCTCCCGACAGGGGTTTCCTTTTGAGATCCTGGCACGACGAGGGGGTTTATGAAAGAACAGCTCTCACAGATTGACCTGTACGTTACCCTTGACAACGACGAGCTGAGCAAGTCCTTTCATCAGACGCTGGCCTCCATTGAACTTGATGCCTTTGTAAACCGCACGCTTGAGGAGGCTGGCATTGCCCAGCCTGTCATGTTGACGCTGATGGTCACTGACGAGGCTACCATCCAGGACATGAATCATCAGTACCGTCAGCAGAACAAACCGACCGATGTTCTGTCTTTTCCGCTGCTTGATAAACCTCTGGTAGATGCTCCCCCCGAAGAGCTATGGCAGCCCATCGAGGATCTGGAGGCAGGGAAGACCGCTGATCAGCAGGGGGATCAGC
This sequence comes from Ktedonobacteraceae bacterium, assembly GCA_042408965.1. Classification (GTDB taxonomy): domain Bacteria; phylum Chloroflexota; class Ktedonobacteria; order Ktedonobacterales; family Ktedonobacteraceae; genus Thermogemmatispora. The sequence goes on along the minus strand of JBHOQN010000141.1, from coordinate 18,791 downwards.
CTCTGCCGGCCTTTGTCCCTCCGCCAGACCAGCCGACGAATCTTGGTGATATCGCTATTTCCTGGCCGACGGTCCTGCGACAGGCTGCTGAGGCAGGACATACACCAACCTATGAGTTTCTCTATCTGTTTGCCCACGGTATCCTGCACCTGGTCGGCTACGATGATCAGACCGAGGCGGGCTACCGGACCATGGTGCGCAAGCAGGAGGCCATTCTGGCTGCGGTGGGAGCACAGGCCTGAGGCAGATGGACGATCCACGGCTTGTGCCACGCAGCTCCTGGGCCAGGTTCATCGCTGGTTTCGGCTATGCCTTCAGCGGTCTCTGGTATGCGCTGCGAACGCAGCGCAATGCCCGCGTTCACGCCGTCGCCGCTCTCCTGGCCGTTGCCCTGGGCATCTTGCTCCACGTCTCGGCTGTTGAGTTCGCTCTGGTTATTGTGGCGATCAGCGGGGTCTTCATCGCTGAGATGTTCAATACGGTCATCGAGATCAGCATCGACCTGGCTCATCCTGAGTACCACCCGCTGGCAAAAACAGCGAAAGATGTGGCGGCAGGTGCTGTTCTGCTGAGTGCCATGCTGGCCGTAGCCATCGCGCTCTTCGTGTTCGGTCCTCATCTCTGGATGCTTCTGCATCACTAGCCTGCCAGAAAAGGCTCTCTGCGGGAGCACCGGGTCAGGAGAGACCTTCCGGGGCCATGCTCTCACCCGGTGCTTGACAGATCGCAAGAAGAATTGTTATCATCAGGGAGAAGAGGCTTCTCTGATCAAACCAGCGCCCGTAGTTCAGTGGATAGAACAGCGACCTTCTAAGTCGCCTGTCGCAGGTTCGAGTCCTGCCGGGCGCGCCGTAGAGAGGGCGAGCTGTCTGCCGCATCGTACATAACGGTGGACACCTCGCCCTTTTTGACTGCTCCCTCTCTGGCTCCCCAGGGAGCCTGTCTCTACTCCTCCTCCCTTCAATGAGCAAGCGTGAAGGTCTGAGAGTAGACGTGCACAGGACCCGGCTGGGCATCAGTTTCATAGGTGAGTACAGCTCGATAGAGGCCGGCTGGCCATTGTGGGGAGGAGATCAGCTGAACAGCCAGACTCTGGCCCGGCGCAAGCGAAAGCAAGCGTGTAACGGTCATCGAGTGGCAAGCGGGCAGGTCCTGCCAGCTTCCGGCACGCTCATACTGCAGATCCAGGACGCTACAGGCAGTTCTGTGGTCGCTTATGTAGAGCGTCTGGGGGCTCTGGTTCCTCACCAGGATAGGTATGATCTGGCCAGGGCTATAGGTAGACGCTGATAGCTCTAAAGACACGGAGCCTGTCGATGGCAAGGCAGTGACTGACGGAGCTGCTACCGTCGGGGTGAGACGAGTCAGAGGAACACTCGTTGGAGTGATCTCCGGTGATGATGTGCTCAAGGAGTTCGACGCAACTGGTCCCGCAACCCTCTCCCCGCTACAGGCGACGAGCAGGAACAGCAGGACCATCAATAGCAGGCTCATACTGGTCAGTAACACTGATCGAGATAACCTAGCAAACATAGGTGAGAGCGTGCTCCTTTGCATCTGTGGTTCAAGCTTGCTATGGAGTCGGCGGTGAACCTGCGACTGTCTCTCACAGGACTCCGCACATGACCGCTACATCAGACGTTCGACAGACATCAGGAGTTCCCACTCCAGCGTGTCGTCGTTGTCAAAAACTAGTCAAGAAATTTTACACTTTCCTGACAGATTCTTGAGTCAAAAGGCCTATAGTTAGCAGGGCAACCTGGGAGAACCTGATCGTCTCTTTTGCAATGCCGAAGAAAATACCATAGAATTGTGCCGATGGTTGCTCTGCTCAATAGCTACCTCAATACCATCCCGGAAAGGGAGACAGCCTGTGCATAGCGATCCAAGCCCTGTAGTACATCCTGTACACACTTCACGTCCATGCTCCTTGCTGATCTCACTCGGCCTCCTGGTCCTGGCAATGCTCATGCTCTCGACGGCCTGTACCACGGGCAACTCGACCACCACTGCGAGCGGCTCGCCTCTACAGGTCCCCCGGCAGGTGCTGCTGCTTCCCAACGTTGGCACTCAGGATCTGAACTATCTTGATCCCGCTCAGGAGCCAGACCCCAATGATCCCGCCCAGGGACCTGACCCGAACTCGGCGCTGGCCCTTAACATGATCTACAGCGGGCTGGTACGCTTCGACAAAGACTTGAATGTCATTCCGGATCAGGCAACCTGGGATATCTCCTCCGATGGCCGTGTCTACACCTTCCACTTGAGGCAAGCCCTCACTTTCTCAGACGGCACACCGATCACAGCTCAGACCTATGTCTACACTTTCACCCGTGCCCTGTTGCCAGAGGTAAAATCGCCCCTGGCCGCTCTCCTGGAAAAGCCGATCATGGGAGCAAGCGCCGTGAGCAATGGCAAGAGCAGGGTCCTGACGGGGGTCAGTGCTCCGGATGCGCAGACGCTACGCATCACGCTGACAGGCCCCACTCCCTACTTCCTGGAGGAGTTGACGAATCAGCTTTTCTTCCCCGTCAATCCAGAGCTGATTGCTCTCTATGGCCAGAGTGCCTGGACAGAGCACGCAGCAGGCAATGCGCTCGGCTCAGGACCGTTTATGGTCAAGGAGTGGGAACACAACGTCAGGATGATTCTCGTCCCCAATCCCCACTACTATGGTCCTAAACCACGCCTGAGCGAGGTCGATATGATCTTTGTGAACGACCCGGCCACCGCTTATCAGGAGTACCGTGCGGGCCAGTTCAACCTGATCTGGAATATCCCTCAGAGTGATCTGCCGGCCGCCCGCGGTGTGGCCGGCTTCACCTCAACTGCGCTGCTCGAAACGGATATGCTCTTTTTCAACACGCACACGGCGCCGTTTGATAATCTCGCTGTGCGCCAGGCGTCTGCCTACGCTCTCGACAGAACGACGCTGACCCATACGTATTTCAAAGATTCAGTTATCCCGGCGACCACCCTTCTCCCCCCGGACGTACTCGGCTACCAGGCGACCTATGCAGGCCTGCCTTTTGATGTTGAGCAAGCGCGTCAGCTTCTAAACTCCGTTTATCCCGATACGTCTTTGATGCCTGCTATCACCTTCTCTTACCCCAGCGCGCTCATGCCCTCCAGCGAGGTGAACGTTCTGCGTGGCATGTGGTCCAGAGCTCTCAACGTCGCCATCAGAGCGTTGCCCACAGAACTCAATGCCTACGACGATGAACTGAGCAGCCACCAGATTCAACTGGGCTTTGCTCAGTGGTACGGGCTGTATCCCGATCCCTACAACTGGCTGGTGCCTAACTTGCTCTCGAACGCGCCTCACAACAACGCTCAGTGGCAGAACGCAGATTTCGATCAGCTCATCAAGCAGGCCGAAAAGGCTACTGGTGACGAACGCCTCGCACTCTATCAGCAGGCCGAGCAGCTCGCTATCGAGGACGTAGCAGTACTGCCTCTGGACCACCAGATGATGAGCGCAATCATTCCGCCCTGGGTCCATGGGATTACACTCAACGCGCAGGGCCTCTACATCGCTGACTGGTCGCAGGTGTACCTCTCGGCCCACTGATCCGCTCAGCTCAGTCCTCCTCTGTCTGAGGAACGGTCTCGGCGCTGGCGCCGAAACGCTCCAGACCAAAGGGAGAGATGATGGCCGGCAATCGTCCGCGGCTGAGTAGCTCAGCGATGGCCTGACCGGTCACGGCGCTGAGCATGATGCCAACGCTGCCATGGCCAGTCGCCAGTGTGACGTTTTTCCAGCCCGGCAGCGGACCCAGAATCGGCTGCTGATCCGGCGTCCCCGGTCGCAGGCCAGCCCATGAGCGTTCCATGGGAGCCTCCGCCAGCGTAGGCACCAGGCGCAGAGCTGAGGTCAGCAGCCAGGCTAGACCACCGGCCGTGACGGAGGCATCAAAGCCCACCTGCTCACGGGTGGCTCCCACCACGAGTGTGTCATCGGCCCTGGGAGCCAGATAGATAGCCTCGCCAAAGACCATCCGCTGCAGCGGCGGCTCGGGCTGGCGCAGGGCCAGAATCTGGCCGCGCACTGGCACAACAGGTAGTGAGGTCCCCAGGATAGGGGCGAGCCGGGCGCTCCAGGCACCGGCGGCGATGACGAGCTGTCCGCAGGCCAGCGTCGGACCTCCTCCGGTTTCGACAGCCAGCACCTCACCAGCACGCTGCACAAAGCCACGAATCTCCATGTGCTCGTAGAGCACTCCCCCCAGAGCGCGGACCGCCGCCGCCAGTGCCCGTACCAACCGCGGCGCTTTTAACTGGCCCTCTTCAGGCGCGTAGATAGCGGCCCGCACCTCGGGGGAGAGCAACGGCTCGTGCTGGCGCGCCTCATCACCGCTCAGCCAGCTCATCTGCAGGCCCAGCGGCTGCCAGATCTCCATGCGCCGGCGCAGACGAGCAACGGCCTTCGGCTCGCGCGCCAGACGCAACGCCCCCGTGCGGCGATACTCAACATCAACTCCTGTCAGCCTGTGCAACTCGTCAATCAGCTCAGGCAGAGCCGTCCAGCTCGCCAGCAGAAGATCGGCAAAAGCTCCCGGCCTGGCAATCGAGCCGAGCGGCGCCAGCAGTCCAGCGGCCGCCTGCGAGGCCCCGCCAGAGGCTGCCTCTATCCCCTGACGCTCAATCACACAGACCTCGGCCCCCGCCCGACGGAGATGATAGGCGATGCTCAGACCGATTACTCCTCCGCCCACAATGACGATATCCGTTCTACGAAGCATCTCGTCTCCTTCCGATGCAACTCTTTTGTTCTCCCCTGTATCTTAACCCCATCTTAACCATAACTCAACCTTAGCAGGGTAGGATGGTGATTGCATCAATAGATGCATGATATTGAATAGATCGATGCAGATAGGGTGCCGCCATAACAGCTTCTCTTAGCGCTTACTTGAAAGTGAGGCCAGACACATATGGGTATCGTCTCACGGAAGAGAAACAACTCAATTGTCACCGTATGTACTCTTTTTGCTGCGCTGATCCTCACTGGAGGTGTCCTTGCTTATAACCTGATCGGGCATACTGCCAGCCCGGCCTTTGCCATGGGACCCATCCACCGATCAAGCCTCCATATGGCCCTGAGCAGGCACGTCCGCTTTCAGGCAGGGCCAGCGGCAAAGATCAGCAGCAAGGCCACCCTTCAGGACTACCTGCGACAGGAACCCGATGTCGATGGCAAGCTCAAGACTGCTCACACCAATGCCGTCTCCACGCAACTGAGCGTTCCTAACCCTGGTCCCAAAAGCGTCACTCACACGAATAATGGCTTCAGTGGCTTCAACGCTCTCTCACATGCCGATCAGCGCTATGCCGATAACGGCAATCAGTTCAGCCTGGAACCACCCGACCAGGGACTCTGCTCAGGCAACGGCTTTGTCCTTGAAGAGGTGAACCTGGCGATCTCGATCTACAGCCTCAGCAGTGGGCAGGTCGTCCAGTACGGAATCAGCTCACTCAACCGCTTCTTCGGTCTGCCATCGGCAATCACGCGTAGCACCCCTCCAGTCTATGGCCCTTTCCTCTCCGACCCCAGGTGCTACTATGACCACGCGACCGGACGCTGGTTCGTCAGCATCCTGGAGATCGACACTGACCCGACGAGCGGGGCCCTCTTACAGAACAGCAGTGTCCTGCTTGCCGTGAGCCAGACCAGCAATCCGACTGGCGGCTGGTCCGTCTTTACCCTCGATACCACTGATGCCAGCACCGCAAATTGTCCCTGCTTCGGCGATCAACCGCTGCTAGGAGCAGATGCCTACGGCATCTATATCTCCACCAACGAGTTTGGCATCGCCAATGCCGTCTTCAACGGGGCAATCATCTATGCCATCTCTAAGCAGGCCCTCGAAGTGGGGACGGCCAGCAGCGCCGTCGCGTTCCAGGTGGCCAGCGCCCTGGGATCGGCTGGTGGTCCTGTCTACTCCGTACAGCCAGCCATTAGCTCGACCGGCAATGGAGATAACACGCATAACAACGGCACCGAGTACTTTTTGAGCGCCCTTGATTTCGCCGGGACACTGGACAATCGCCTGGCAGTCTGGGCAATGACAAATACAGCCTCACTCGGCACCAGCACCCCTTCTCCAACATTGACTGTCACCCTGATCAACAGTGAAACCTACGGCCTGCCCCCTGCTGCAAAGCAGCGCACCGGCCCGACGCCCCTGGGTACAGCCCTGAATGCACCTCTGGAGACAATCGACAGCAATGACGATCGCATGAACCAGGTCTTCTGGGCCGCAAACTACCTCTGGTCGGGACTGAACACTATCGTTCAGACGCCAGGGCAAAAGCCTCGCGTGGGCATTGCCTACTTCATCATCCACCCCAATGCGAGTATGAACAGCATCAGCGCCACCATCCAGCGCCAGGGCTACATCGCTGTTGCTAATGATAGCGTGATCTTTCCTTCGGTGGCTGCCTCCCCCTCCGGTTCGGGGATTATGACCTTCACACTGGTCGGCCCTGATTACTATCCGAGCGTGGCCTACGTGAAGCTCAACCCGACCAGTGCCGCCAGCAATGTGCATGTGGCCAGGGATGGGGCCTTCCCCGAGGATGGCTTCAGCGGCTATCAGGCCTACGGGGGCAACGGTACGGCGCGCTGGGGAGATTACTCAGCCGCTTTCTATGACCGTGACAGCGGGCGTGTCTGGATCGCCAGTGAGTATATTCCCAATACGCAACGCACACCGCTGGCCAACTGGGGCACCTTTATCGGGGCTGTCGACCCTGCCGCCTCCGCCTAGTATCACCGAGCACACCGCGCACCCTATCAAAGCAGTGGGGACCCCGATGGTCCCCACTGCTTTTCTGTGGGCCGCCCTGCTGCCTCCCTGCATCATCGAGGAGAGACGTTCTTGAGTTTACTGATCGGTCGCATAATGGTTTGTGGACGGGGAAGCATCTCTCCTGTCCGGCACAGACAACTCTACTACTCTAGTAAGGAGAAGCAGATCAATGTTTTTCCACGTACAGAAGCTCATCAACGAGATCATTCCCGACGAGCCTGATCCCGCCGCGGCTAACGCGCTCCAGGAGGGACTGGGCGGACAGTTTGGCGAGATGCGCACCATGATGCAGTATCTCTTTCAGAGCTTCAACTTCCGCGGCAAGGCCAGACCCTATCTCGACCTGATCCAGGGGATTGGCACTGAGGAGATCAGCCATGTGGAGCTGATTGCCACCACCATCAACCATCTGGTGGACGGCTCGCCACGCTACCGGGGCGAGGTTCCCGCCAACGGGGCCACACCATTGAACATCGCCCTCAAGGAGGGGAACATCCACCACTTTCTGGTGGGCGCTCAGGGGGCCATGCCGGTCGATGCCGTGGGCAATCCCTGGTCGGGCTCGTACGTCTACAATAGCGGCAACCTGATCCTGGATCTGCTCAACAACCTCGTTCTCGAGGCCACAGGGCGGCTGCAGAAGTGTCGGCTCTACGAGATGACGAACAACAAAACCGCCCGTTCGACCATCGCCTATTTGATCGTGCGCGATGAGGCTCACGAGAAGGCCTACGCCAAGGCCCTGGAGACACTGGGTGTCCAATGGGGAAAGATCCTGCCCATTCCCAAATTTGACGCCACGAAGCTGCCCGAGGTCAAACGCTTGATCGACCTGGGCATCAACAACCAGCTCCATCACTGGCGCCTCGATGGCTCGGAAATGGCGAAGATCTTCCACGGCAGCTCACCAGCCCAGGATGGCACACTGACTACCACCGAGAAGCCACCACAGGGAGCACCGTTCACGCCAGGACCGGAGCGTCCCGAGGAGTTCGCTCCAGGCCTGAGCCCCGAGATCGAAAAGCTGGTTGAGCAGATCGCCGCTGTACGTGTCTGAGCAGAGGTCCGAGATCAGCACGCCTGAAACAACAACCGGGTATCCTGCTTGAGGATACCCGGTTCGCGTCTTTATGTAAGGGAGCGCGCAAAGGCCTCGAAGAGGCGCCGCTGCTCCGCGGTCAGGTGGGCGGGCAGGGAGACATGCACTTCCGCATAGAGATCACCCCGCTGCTCCGGCTGCCCCAGCACGGGCATGCCCTGACCGCGCAGACGGAAGGCTTTGCCATCAGGCGTCTCGGGAGGAATTTTGAGGAGGAGACGGCGGCCAGCCGGCGTTGGAACTTCGGCCTCACCTCCAAGCATAGCCGTCACCAGCGGCACCTCCAGACGAGTGCGCAGCGTCGTTCCCTCACGAGTGAAGCGCGGATCTGGCCGCACATGGACACGTAGGTAGAGATCACCCCGTCCCGCCGCTCCCTGCAGCCCCTGAGCAGGGATGCGGATGCGGGCCCCGTCCTCGACACCCGCCGGAATCTTGACCTCGAGCCGGCGCCGGCTGCCATCGACATCCTCCAGCTCCACCACCCGCGTTGCGCCATCATAAGCCTCAGCCAGCGTTACCTCAAGCGCGGACTCCACATCGCGTCCCACGGCCGTCTGGCGCTCCGCCGTACGCACGGTGCGTGCTCGTCCACCAAAGGGAGTGCCAAAGAACATCTCGAAGAAATCTGAGAAGGGCGAGGCTCCCCCCAGCAGATCCTCCAGATCCTCCTCGGTAATCGTCTGATAGCGATAACCGCCAGAGCCAGAGGCACCCGGCCAGCGCCCATAGCGCTGATAGTAGCTACTTAACTCGTCGTATTTCTTGCGCTTTTCAGGATCGGAGAGCACCTCATACGCCTCGTTGATCTCCTTAAAGCGCTCTTCGGCCACCCTGTCCCCAGGATTGACATCCGGGTGATACTGGCGTGCCAGCTTGCGATAGGCCTGGCGAATGACCCTGTTGTCAGCGTTCTTGTCTACACCCAGGATTTTATAATAGTCCTTATACTCAACAGCCATAGGTGCCTCCCCCCAGGAATGTACGATCTACGGGCCGTGCAGAGCAGAGCGCAGGCTCGTCACCAGGGTGCCGCCACGGAGGCGCGAGCGGACCCCACAGCGGGCAGAGCGACCGCGCTGCCAGTGGCCGGGGTCCCGCTCTCAGCAGCGAGGATGGCAGGAGAGGCGGGCCATTCCCAACCCGGCCGGCCAGCCAGCCATCCTCACCAGGCAGGATGCCTTGCCACACCACGCCACGTGGCCTGCACCCACTCCAGCGGGCTGAGGGAACTCAGACCTCGCGATACTCGCCCTCGATCGTTCCAGAGTCGCCACCCTCGGAGGGACCAGAGCCGCTGGCAGGACCAGCACCAGTCGAACCCGCTCCCGCCTGGCTGTAGATCTCCTGGCCGATGCGCTGCATTGTCCGCTCTAGCTCATCGAGCGTCGTGCGCACACGCCCTACATCGCTGTCCTTGAGCGCCTCCTTCACCGCCGCTATCTTCCCCTCAACCTCCGTACGCAGACTCGACGACACCCGCTCACCCAGGTCACGCAGGGTCCGCTCAGCCTGATAGGCTGCACTATCCGCGCGGTTGCGCAGCTCGATCTCCTCGCGGCGCCGCCGGTCCTCCTGGGCATACTGCTCGGCATCGCGTACCATGCGATCGATCTCGTCTTTACTCAGGCCACTGGAGGCTGTAATGGTGATCTTTTGCTCACGCCCGGTGGCCTTGTCGCGCGCCGAGACATTCAGGATACCGTTGGCATCGATATCAAAGGTCACCTCGATCTGTGGCACACCTCGCGGGGCCGGCGGGATGCCCTCCAGGCGGAAGCGTCCCAGGCTCTTATTATCCCGGGCCAGTTCACGCTCGCCCTGCAGTACATGGATCTCCACAGCCGTCTGGTTGTCCTCCGCCGTGCTGAATAGCTCCGTCTTGCGCGTAGGAATCGTCGTATTGCGCTCGATCAGCCTGGTCATCACGCCCCCAAGGGTCTCCACACCCAGTGAGAGTGGCGTCACATCCAGCAGCAGGACATCCCTGACCTCCCCCTTAAGAACACCAGCCTGAATGGCCGCACCGATCGCCACCACCTCATCGGGGTTGACCCCCTTATGCGGCTCCTTGCCAAAGAGACGGCGCACCATCTCAATGACCGCCGGCATGCGTGTCTGCCCGCCGACCAGCACGACCTCATCGACCTCATTGGGGCGAATGCCGGCATCGGCCAGGGCCTGCATCACCGGTCCGCGCGTGCGCTCGATCAGATCACCAACGAGCTGCTCCAGCTTGGCGCGCGTCAGTGTCATCATGAGGTGCTTGGGACCACTGGCATCTGCGCTGATGAAGGGCAGGTTGATCTCCGTCTGCAACGAACTGGAGAGTTCGATCTTGGCGCGCTCGGCTGCCTCCTTGAGGCGCTGCAGAGCCATGCGATCCTGGCGCAGATCAATGCCCTGCTCCTTGCGGAACTCATCGGCCAGCCAGTCGATGATGCGCTGGTCAAAGTCATCTCCGCCGAGATGGGTATCACCATTGGTGGCCTTTACCTCAAAGACCCCTTCGCCCAGCTGCAGGATCGAGATATCAAAGGTTCCACCACCCAGGTCATAGACGGCGATCACCTCGTCCTTCTTCTTATCAAGGCCATAGGCCAGTGAGGCCGCCGTCGGCTCGTTGATGATGCGCAGCACCTCCAGACCCGCGATCTTGCCGGCGTCCTTGGTAGCCTGGCGCTGGGAATCATTGAAGTAGGCAGGCACCGTAATGACCGCCTGGGTGATCTTCTCTCCCAGCTTGGCCTCGGCATCCAGCTTCAGCTTCTGCAAGATCATCGCCGAAATCTCTGGCGGGCTGTACTCACGCCCTCCCATCACCACGCGCGCATCGCCATTGGGCGCCCGCGTGATCTTATAGGGCACTAGCTTCATCGTGCGCTGCACCTCGGGATCGTCATACTTGCGTCCCATCAGGCGCTTGACGGAATAAATCGTGTTCTCGGGGTTGGTGATCGCCTGGCGCTTGGCCAGCTGACCGACCAGCCGCTCACCGGTCTTGGTTAAGGCGACCACCGAGGGGGTCAGACGTGAGCCTTCGCTGTTCTCCAGCACCACAGGCTCGCCCGCCTCCATGACCGCTACCACCGAGTTCGTCGTCCCAAGGTCAATGCCGATCACTTTTGCCATCGCTACAATCCCTCCTTAAGAGGAGCACAGCCTCCTCGACTGCCCCCTCTTGAGCATGCTTTCGTGTAACACTTCAGTGTCGTAGTCACATACACAACAACAGTGAGCGTCTCTCTCAGTACTTGTATCACATATTACAAAAACTGTCAAGTCAATTGACTGGATTCGTCAGGTCGATTGGCACAGGGTTATTGTGAAGGCTGGGGAGACGTCGAGCCGGCAACGATGACCTGGGCCGGACGGACAATGCGTTCACCCAGCATGTAGCCAGGCCTGACAATCTGCAGCACGGTTCCCTCAGGGGCATGTGCCTGGGTATCGAGTGCCACGGCCTCGTGCAGGCGAGGATCAAAGGGTTCACCCTGACGACCAATCTGACGGATTCCCAGTTCGGCCAGCGTCGCCGCCAGACGCCTGGCAACAAGATGTAAGCCCTGTACCCAGGGCTGCCTGGCCAGCTCAGGTGGCGTCGCGCTCAACGCCCGCCCCAGGTCGTCAAGGACGGGCAGTAGTCGCTGCAACAGCGCAATCTGGGCAGCGATCCCCGTCTCCTCTTGCTCCTGTCCGACACGACGGCGATAGTTGATAAAGTCGGCCTGTGAGCGACGCAGCATATCCAGATATTCTTCCGACTTGCGCTGCTCCGCCTCAAGCTCGCGCTCCAGGCGGCTGACTAGCTGCGCTTTATCTTCCTCTGCAGTCTGTTGCGGTCTGGTCTCCTGCTGTCGCTCCTGCCCATAATGCCACATTTCCTGCCTCCTCTAGCGCGAAGACGGGCATGGGAAGAGAAGAGCCTTCTTTCCCGAACGGCAGCTCCGCGCCGTAGCTGTCATCTCACATTGATATACGATGTCGCTGGTGAAAGAACCACCAGTGATAGACACTGGCGGAGCGCTGCAGCAAGGCACGAGCATCCCTACTGCTCAGGCTGAACTGCCTGGCCATGTCCCCTCTCCCCAGGCTGCCTCTGGACCGGGATACGCCTGAGCGGCTGCCGCAGGGCTTCTCCAGGCTCATCCCCCTCGGGTAGCTCCTGGGAGGTTGCCCCTCCATCATCAGCGACATGCTCCTCCTGTGGCCGATGGACTTCGATACGTACACCGGGACCCTCGCCAGCTTCGTTTACTTCGTGTATCTCTATCAGCCGGCGCATCTCACGCAGCGCGTTCTCGGCGCGAATCTGCGCCTCGCGAGCCTCCTGAACCTCCTGCTGGAGGATACGGACATGCCTGCGAATCTGCATGATATAGCGAATCCCGACCGCGTTGACACCCTGCTCGTATAACTCGGCCACTTCCTCCAGGATCGCCAGATCGTTATCGGAGTACAGGCGATTCTTGCCGCTCTGACGCGCCGGCTCCAGCAGACCAGCCTTTTCTAGCTCTCCTCCGTACCGTCGCAACATATGCGGGGGCAGCCCCAGAAGCTCAGAGACCACACCTATGGTGTACTTGTGGATCGCGTTTCTGGGCTCGCCCGGAACTCTCGCAGTCGGCCTGGATCGTCGCTTCATGCAAGCCTCCTTCCTCAACGACCTCTGACCTGGCCCGCTTGCAGTGCTATGCTCTAGCGCTATAGCACCTCTCACTCATCGCCCATCGGGGTCTACCTATAGGATAGACCGTTTAACAATTTTTGTCAAGTGATTTGCCTGAAATCAGAAGAACGGGGAGGCAAGCCAGAGCGACGCCAGCGAGTCCTGGCGGAGCAGTCCCCGTGGGTCTCGGCACCGTATTAGTGAGCAAGGAGACGTGCCAGGGCCTCAGTATGCTCGGTGAATCTCGCCAGGCGTTTCTTTTTGAGATTTTCACGTAGAACCGTGGCGATATCTGCATCTTCCCAGGAGGCACAGGTGCGCATCAGTGCGAAACCCTCTTCGGGCGCGGCCGCGGTCACAACGCTCAAGGTATACCCCAGCGCCTGGCGCAGCACGCGAAAGCCCTCGCGCTTGCGCTCGGCCGTCGGGGCTGCGTGGAGACGCTCCAGCGCTTGACGCTGGATGGAGAGCGCTGCCTCGATGACCTGGGGGCCATCCAGCAGCGCTGGCTCGGCGACGGCCGCTACGGCTGCGCGTTGCTGCAGGTAACTCCCTTCCGCGGCAAGCCGGCGGAGCTGTCCGAGGGTCTCCTGGGGCGCGGCTGGCAGCAACTGCTGGTACGCCATGGCCACTCCTTCGCGAATACGCCAGCAGGCGCTCTCTGAGCGCTCGGCCAGGAGGCCGAAGGTCTCCTCGCGCCATGCCGGGTAGACGGCTGCACAGGCGCCACAGGCGACAATACCGCAGAGCACGGTGAACTCTGCGGGTGAGTTGGACTTGATCTCTTCACGATCCTCGGCCACCAGATAGTGGAGCAGCGGCTGGACGTACTCAGGACACTCCTGCGCCTTGATGGCCAGTAGATGACTGACATCGTGCACCAGCTCAAGGTTGGCACGCGGCCCGGGCAAACGACTCTGATCACGGAGATAAAATTCAAGCAGCCGCGGATTGCCAGGCAGTGCTCTCTCGATGAGTGGTAAGAGTGTATCTCGCATGGTGAACACATCCTTATACGCGCCACATTGACAATAGTGCTTTCATTGTAACACAGGCCCACTGTTGAGTGTAGCGGGTCCTCCTCCAGGGGCGGTGGCTCTCACGTGCTGCGCTCCCTCGATCGCCTGATCTTACCTTGACGTAAACGGTAATCTTATGCTAATCTATCTATGTGTCGATTCGTCAGCTCCAGCTGTTCCTTCTTTGCCTGGAGGCCAGAAGATGATCGCCGAGCACACCGAGCAGTCCGTTGCGGGTAGTCCGAGGACCTCTCCTCTCCTCACTATCGAGCAGGTGGCTACACGCACGGGCCTGACTAAACGCACCTTGCGCTACTACGAAGAGCTGGGCTTGCTGCGGCCTTCTGGCCGCAGTGGGGGGAACTACCGGCTCTATAGTACGGCCGACATCGAGCGTCTGGAACGTATCAAAGAGCTGCGTGACCTTCTGGGCTTCTCGCTGGCAGAGATTCGTACGCTTCTGGAAGCCGACGACGAGCGCGAGCAGATCAGAGAGGCCTACCGCCATGAAACTGATGCGCTGGCCAGAATCGCTCAACTGGAGCGCTCGGATGCCTTGATCGCGCGTCAGCTTCAATTGATCGAGCAGAAAATCGCGGGTCTGGAGCAGATGCGCGCCGGCCTGCTGGAGCGCCTAGCTCGCCACGCTCAGAGTCGCGCTGAACTGCTGGCACGCCTGGATGCTGACTCCTGTTAATCTCTGTTCTCTCTTTCATCAAAAATATCGCTAGCTTTTGATAGATCGTGCTCAGGAAGCCTGGACCTATCCCTGAGCGCTGGTCACATGGTGATGACTGGCAGATGCCCTTCAACTGAGTGTGTTTCCTTCCCAGGGGAGATGTGAGTCGTTGTGCTTCGGCATCTACGGCTCACATCTCCTGTCTTCAGAGCACCTTCCAGAAGGAAGGGCACTGCAGCCGACGTTGTTGCCTCCTTACAGACTACCTCTGTCGGTCGTCTTCCTGCGCCAGCGCTGGCAATCGGGTCCGGGCCTATCTAGAAGGGAAGTGTTATGTTATGCGGGTCTCTGAACAGGTCGGGACTGCGAGTACTTACTCTGTCCAACAGGCGACGGTTGCAGAACAGCATCTTGACAAAACGGCATCAAAAGGATTTTTACGAGCATTCAAAGCGCTCCGTCATCGTAATTTCCGCCTTTTCTGGACCGGTCAACTTATTTCGCTGATCGGCACCTGGATGCAGACGACGGCTCAGTCCTGGCTGGTGCTGGAACTGGCCCATAACGCCTGGCTGCTTGGAGTAGTGGGAGCGCTCCAGTTCTTGCCGGTGCTCTTCTTCGCTCTCTTTGGAGGTATTATCGCTGATCGCTTGCCGAAGAAGCGCATCCTGCTCTTCACACAGTCTTCGGCGGCTCTTCAGGCTCTCCTGCTCTGGATACTGGTGGTCACTGGCGTTGTGCAGATCTGGCAGGTGCTGGTTCTCGCCCTGTTGCTGGGAATCACCAACGCTCTTGATATGCCAACCAGACAGGCGTTCGTGGTGGAGATGGTCGGGCGCGAGGATCTCCCCAATGCGGTGGCACTCAACTCTTCGCTCTTTAACATGGCCCGCGTGCTCGGTCCGGGCATCGGCGGCCTGCTGATCGCGCGCCTGGGTGTGGCCCCCCTCTTCCTGTTGAACGCAATCAGCTTCATTCCGGTGATCATCGGGATCGCCCTGATTGATATGCGGGGACTGTATGCCCAGGCACAGGCTCTGTTGCAGCGACGCCATACTCATGGGCCGGGAACCCTGCAAAGCCTGAGTGAGGGTCTGCGCTACGTGGCTCAGACGCCCTCGGTGCTGCTGGTGATCGCCGTGGTGGGCCTGGTCTCGCTCTTCGGAATCAACTTTAACGTGACGCTGCCACTCTTTGCGACGGAGGTTCTACGGGCGGGTCCACAGGGCTTCGGTTTCCTCTCGTCAGCCTTTGGGCTGGGATCGCTCTTCTCGGCTCTCTGGCTGGCCTGGGCTAATAAGCGACCGACCATTCGTAGCCTGCTTGTCAGCGGCATCGCTTTCAGTATACTGGAAGCAGGATTTGCGCTCTCGCCCTGGTACGTTCCCTCGCTGATCCTGGTCGCGCTGACCGGGTTTGCGCAGATCGCCTTCTCAGCGCTGGCTAACACAACGCTGCAGGCGGTGACACCGGACCACCTGCGCGGGCGCGTGATGAGCGTGTATATGATGGTCTTCGCCGGCAGCACCCCGCTGGGCAATCTCTATACTGGCGCGCTGGCTACCGCCTTTGGCGCTCCGCTCGCCTTGCTGGCGGGTGCTCTTCCCAGCTTGCTGGCGGCGATCGCTGGCTGGTTCTTGAGAGAGCCGGCAGAGCAGAATCTCAAGGAGACCCGGCAGTTGTATGGATAAGTGGCGTGTCGTGCCACTGACGGTGGCCGACCAGCAGTACCATCTCGACTACAGTCAGCAGTTGCTGGCTGAGGTCACGCCTACGACCCCGGCGACGCTCTACTGGTCCCAGGCTCGTGAGCGTGCCCTGGTTCTGGGCCTCTCTCAGAAGGCCGAGCAGGTGAATCAGGAGGCATTGCAGCGCCTGGCTCTGCCGCTCTATCAGCGGCGTGCCGGCGGCACAGCGGTCCTTGTGGGGCCAGACCTGCTGGCGCTGGACGTCCTCCTGCCGGCGGGCCATCCACTGATTCTGGCGGACGTCGTCGAGTCCTATCGCTGGCTGGGCGAGGTCTGGGTGGCCGCCTTCGCGCATCTGGGGATCTCCACACGAGTGGTCGCGCCGGCTGAGGCCCGCAGCCAGCAGGCCTTGCTCAAGCAGCCAGAGCATCGTGAGCGTGAGAGTATCCTGCGCCGAGCCTGCTACGGCGCGCTCTCCCCTTACGAGGTGGTCGCGAGCGGCCGTAAGGTGGTGGGACTGGACATGATCCGCCGCCGTGCCGGCAGCCTGCTGCAGGCTGGCGTCCTGCTCCACTGGGAACCAGAGTCTCCAGCATACCTGGCGCTCCTGCTGGGGCAGACACCGGCTGAACGGGACCTGCTGCGCCAGGAACTGGCACGGCGCGCCGTGGGCCTGGACGATCTGGCGGGACGCGCGATCAGCCCCGCCGAAGTGCAGGCCGCCTTCCAGGCGGCGCTCGAGCGGCGCTCACCGTAGGGCGCAGGAGGAGAGCCGGCCTGGCCTGGTCGGGCTTCACTTGACGTCATATGGCGTTTCGGCCTATACTAGGCCAACTCCCTATAGCACACTGACAGAGGTTCTTACAGATGGCAGACAGACATGCACCAGGAGCACTGGAGGTCATTACAACCCCTGATTACGAGGCGATGGTGATCGGTGCTCATCCCGATGATGCCGATTTCGCCGTCGCCGGGACCAGCGCGCTCTGGGCACGCCAGGGGAAAAAGATTGTCTGGGTGATCATGACCGATGGCACCGAGGGAACGGAGGTTCCCAGTATGGTCGACAGCGAACTGATGCTGGTCCGCGAACAGGAGCAACGCATGGCCTGCGAAGTGCTGGGCGTGCAGGCGGTGGAGTTCCTGCGCTTCCACGATGGGCATCTTACCAACAATGATGAGACGCGCAAGGCTGTCGTACGCTTGATCCGCAAGTACCGGCCGCGCATTGTGATTACCCACGACCCCACACAGCATATCTTCGCCCCTGATCCCGACGAGGAGCCAGAGGAGACAGCCTACCTCAATCATCCTGATCATCGCGCTACGGGCAACATTGTCCTGGATGCGATCTTCCCGGCTGTGGGCAATCCGCATGCCTATCGCGAGCTTCTCGTTGAAGGCTTTCTGCCGTACCAGGTTCACGAAATCTATCTCTTCCATAGCGAGCAAGATAATACCTATATCGATATCAGCGAGACCATAGAGCTGAAGGCCAGGGGACTGCAGTGCCACGTCAGTCAGTTTGGTCCCGAGGCGAACATGCTGGAAGGCGTCCGGCGCTGGGCGGCAGAGACGGCGCGCGAGGCGGGGAAAAAGAAAGGACTCGCCATGCACTACGCCGAGGGCTTCAGGCGCATTAAGCTCTACGTCCCTGGTAAGAGTGAGGAAGGGCGCAACGCAGAGAGACACAAAGCAGCCTCCGTGGCGCAGGCCACAGAGACACCAGGGCCAGATGCTCCTGCCAGTGCAACCTCTGAGCAGGAGCGGTAAGCAGGCCAGCGCCGGGTGGGATAGAGGAGGGGAAGGATAGCAACGGTGCAGACGCCAGTTGCGGCAGGGCGAGAAGGGCTCCGGCTCAAGAGCGCTGAGGGGTCAGTACGGCGTAGAAGCCGCCCCACAGGCTCAGGAAGCGCGAGCGCGTCATGGAGGTATAGTCCAGACGCGAGGAGTCGGTTAGATAGACAGTGGAGGAGCTCCCACCTCTGACGACCAGCAGATGTCCCCCGGGGAAGCGGTCTGGTGGGAAGCTGACGATGACCGGCCGGCCGCCGTTGGCAATGGCGATCACCTGGTCAAGAGAGAGGTTGTGCCCCCAGGTCGTGTCAAAAGAGAAGCGAGCGGCCGTCCGAGCGATACCGACCTCCTCCAGCAGGCCCTCCTGGGGTGTGATCTCTCCTATTGCCGACTCGACCTGCAAGATATCGGCGATACGGTAGTGGTGGCCGTAGGCGTTGATCACCACCGTCATGGCTGCCGCGGAGCAGGCCGAGTAGGCCCAGGTCTGATATTGCCGCTGCGAGTAATACTGCGCGGGATCGAGCTGACTGATCCTGACAAGCTTGCTGGTAGCATCATAGTGAGGGGACGTGGCAGATTGCGCAGTGGCGGTGGCATCCGGCGCACTGGTTCCTAAGAGGAGAAAACCTGTGTGTGGCGCGAAGAGCTGCAGCCCGTAGTAGCCGAGAATCAGCAGAGAGACCAGGGCCAGCAGGAGGACCTTCCAGGGGATCTCGCGCACTGGCAGCGTCTCCTCATAGACGCGGCCCGGAGCGACCGCGAGCGAGGCGGCGCCGGCAGGGCGGCGTCGGATCTGCGAGGTGGCTACCTGACGAGGGCGCGGCTGGCCGACGGTGCGTACCCTGGGCGTCTCCCGTCTGCGAACGGTGCGCTTCACTTCAGCGCGAGTGGGCCTGGTGGAAAGGACGAGGCCGATCACACTGATCGCGACGGCAATGATAAGCAAGACAATCAGGGCAACCATGCACGTACACTCCTCAGAGCACTCGGTAACCACACCAGCGGGCAGCCGGAGACAGCCCTGTCAT
>JBHOQN010000140.1:0-3495 GCA_042408965.1 Ktedonobacteraceae bacterium | reverse complement strand
GAGGGGGCGGCCGATGGGGATGAGGGGGTGGGGCTCATGGGGGAGGCAGGGATGGACAGAGGACCAGACGGAGGCCTCGGTGGGGCCGTACTCGTTGAAGAGGGGGGTCATGGGCAGGCGCTCGTAGTGGCGCTGCACCAGTGCCGCTGGACACTGCTCTCCTCCCACAAGCACGCAGCGCAGGGAATCGAGCTGGCCGGGGCGTGCCTGTTCCAGCATGAAGCGATGCAGAGAGGCGATAGAGAGCAGATGAGTGACCTGGTAGCGAGCGATCAGGTCGGGTAGAGTGGAGAGATCCTGCAGGGTCTCGTCCGAGAGGAGTACCAGCGTCCCCCCCTGGCAGAGCGTCCAGATGACCCCGGCCATGGCGCTGTCGAAGGTCAGTGAGAGCAGGGGCAGATGCACCTTGACTGGTTCGCTATAGTACTCCAGGCGTGAGCGTGTGGAATGAAAGATATGCTCGTGAGAGACGAGGACTCCCTTAGGTTGTCCGGTTGAGCCTGAAGTGTAGATGATGTAGGCCAGGTGCTCAGGACGGACCTCCCAGTCGGGATCAACGCTGCTCTCGTCAGCGAGGGTCGGCAGCAGCGTATCGAGCGCCAGTATCCGGTCTGCCGGGTATGGAACTGTGTTCAGCAGGGCTTGTGCTGTCAGCACGACAGGAGCCTCTAGCTCCTCCAGCATCTGGCTCAGTCGCTCCGTTGGGACTTTGGGATCGAGCGGCACGTAGGCGCCGCCGGCCTTGAGCACGGCCAGCAGGGCGATGAGCAGCTCAGGAGAGCGCGGCAGGCAGAGCGGCACCGGGATGTCGGCCCCGATCCCCTGGCGGCGTAGGAAATGGGC
This sequence comes from Ktedonobacteraceae bacterium, assembly GCA_042408965.1. Lineage (GTDB taxonomy): Bacteria > Chloroflexota > Ktedonobacteria > Ktedonobacterales > Ktedonobacteraceae > Thermogemmatispora. The sequence continues at coordinate 2,652 of JBHOQN010000140.1, read as the reverse complement.
CAGGCGGTTGGCGCGGCGATTCAGCTCGTCGTAGCTGAGGTATGCGGACTCTGTGACGAGGGCCCGGGCCTGAGGCGTGAGGCGTGCCTGTTCCTCGAAGAGCTGCTGGATACAGCCAGCCGGCCGCTCCTGGGCTGAGCGTGGAGGGTTCCAGTCGACGAGAAGCTGCTGGCGTTCCTCAGCGCTGAGCAGGGGCAGGCGGCTGATCGGGCAGGCGGGATCGGTGAGCAGAGCGCGCAGCAGCATGAGCCAATGCCGGCTCAGGCGGACGATGGTCTCCTTATCGAAGAGATCCGTTCTGTACTCGAAGCAGCCGCGCATACTTCCATCTGGCTGCTCCTCAAGGCCCAGCAAGAGATCGAACGTGCTGGTCCCGCTGGAGAGGTTCATCTCTTTGATCCTCCAGCCGCAGGCGAGAGGAGTCTGAGGAGGGACCAGCGTGATGGCAACCTGGACCAGAGGATTCTCGCCCCCTGTGCGCTTCACCTGCAGTCGGTTAACGAGATAGTTGAAGGGCAGAGCCTCGTGGGCCAGAGCGTCGGCGATGGTCTTGCGTGTCTGCTGCAGCAGTTCCCGCCCCTCAAGTTCTGCCGAGAGCCTGGCGCGCAGTGCGATCGTGTTCAGGAGATAGCCGGGTAGCTCCTGAAACTCCGGCCGCTGGTTGCGCTCGATAGAGAAGGTCCCGATGAGAAAATCCTCTTGCTGAGAGTAGCGGTAGAGCAGGATCTCGAAGGCCGCTACCAGCAAGGTGAAAAGAGAGAGGCCTTCCTGGCGGACAAAGCGTCTGGCCTCCTCGACCAGGTCCTGGGGGAGAGGAAAGAAGTAGCTCTGCCCATGGGAGGTCTGGATGGGGGGACGTGGCCGGTCAGTCGGCAGGTGCAGAGTTGTTGCTGCCCCTTTCAAGCACTCTTCCCAGTAGGTGAAGAGTTCATCCTGCACCTCAGGGGTCAGTCTCTCCCGCTGCCAGAGTGCGTAATCGGCGTACTGATGGGGAGGAGCTGGCAGGCTCGAGGGGTCCTCCCCGCTGGTGATCATCTCATAGTAGCGTCGCAGTTCAGGCAGGAAGATCTGGTAGGTGGTCATCCCATCAACGATAATGTGGTGCACCACGAGCGCGAGCCAGTGGAGCTGCTCGTCAAGGCAGAGCAGCCGTGCACGCAGCAGCGGGCCATGTGTCAGATCGAAGACCTGGCGGGCGTCCTCCTCGATCACCTGGTAGGCTCTCGCCTCGCGCTCTGCCCTTGGGACTGTCTGCAGGTCTGTGAAGGGCACTGGCAGTGGCTCGAAAGGCAGGATCTGCTGCACAGGCTGCCCGTCCTGCTCGGGGAAGCAGGTACGCCAGATCTCATGACGCCTGATAAACGTGTTCAGGCTCTGTTCCAGGGCGTTCCTGTTCAGATCCCCACGCAGTTCGATCACCATGAAGGTGTTGTAGATCGGCTGCTCTGGAAAGAGACGGCTGAGAAACCAGAGCTGCTGCTGTCCGGCGGAGAGTGGTACAGGCTGGTCCTCTGTGCGCCTGGGCAGCGGAGGCAGTGCTCTGCTGGGCTGGATATGTTGAGTCAGGCGTCCCTCTCGCAATTTCTCCAGAAGAGCGCGTCGGGCTGCTGATAATTGAGGTTGCTGAGTCATCGTTACTCAAACTCACTTTCTATCTAGAGGCAGCACGGGCTGATGAATAAAGCATGTGTAGATCTAGAGATCGCGTGATCCCTCTCAATGATGTATGGTTAGATACTGCCTGGAATCGATCTGAACATCTGGTATACCATTGAATATAAGGAAGGTGTTTATGTCCTGGCACAGGTAGCCGATCAGGCGGCGACAGCCGGCCTGTGACATCGCGCTGGAAGCAAGCCGCTGGCCGTCTCACAGCACGTTGGCCCGATGCGCAGAGACGTGGGAAGAGGAGCAACGCAAAGTTCCCTCCCATGAGACTCAAGTCCGCGCTCCCGCACTGAAACACGCAGGAGGAGTATGTACTACTCACATCCATCCTCCATTTCCAGTTGTGCCAGCAGGCGCTCTACCTCGACGTCGCTGAATCCTGCAATTTTCTGCAGCAGCCGCCTGTCGACCTCTGCGGCCAGTTCACGCAGGGTTGAACGCTTGAAGAGCGTGCCCAGGGGAAACTCGATGCCGAAGGTCTCGGAGATGCGTGCTACAAGACGGGCTCCCAGCAGAGAGTTGCCTCCCAGACTGAAGAAACTGACCTCGCTGCTGATTTCCGGCAATTGCAGGAGGGCGCACATAAGCGCTTCTATGCGCGCTTCGACCGAAGTGCGCAGCTCCTTCCCGCCCGGGCTCGATGGCGCGTATTCGGGTATGGGAAGCGCTGAGCGGTCGACTTTCCCGTTGGCATTCAGCGGCAGGGCCGTCAGCCAGAAGAAGATCGCCGGAATCATATAGGCAGGCAGGCGCTCTGAGAGATACTCCCGCAGATCGGCAGAGCTGGCCCTCTCGCTCTCGCGGGCCACGACGTAGGCAACCAGCCGTGGATCGGTCTGGGGGTCCTCGCGGACGATGACGGCGGCCTCGCGGACGGAGGGATGCTGGGTGAGGATGGCCTCGATCTCGCCCAGCTCGATGCGGTAGCCGCGCAGTTTGACCTGCTGGTCGAGGCGGCCCAGGAAGACGAGGGAGCCGTCGGGG
>JBHOQN010000132.1:0-15232 GCA_042408965.1 Ktedonobacteraceae bacterium | reverse complement strand
GCGCTGGCTCCCGGCAGTCGCTCACCGTGCGTCAGCAGCTCTTTCTGCTGGCCGAGCTGGCCTTCTACTGCGGCGCGGGGTACAAGACGCCGATGGGTATGGGGCGTGTGCGTCCTCTCTAGCCATAGTAGCGCCAGCGAGTAGAAAGGTCCTCTCCCGGCGTTCTCCCTGGTAGAGAAGAAGAAAGTGAGTATGGGCACATCTTTGCGCCCTCCGGCCCGGCCGGAGGCTCCAGAGCAGGTCAGGAGCAGAGGAATCGCCCTTACGCCCAGCCTTCTTTCTATGATACATTTATATCAGCAGAGAAGCCTGGGGGGCGGGCGTGCAGGCCGGTCAGGGACACACGCCATAGATGCAGGAAAGTGCATATGAGTCAGAGCTATGCTGTGCTGCGGGTCGTGCGAGTGCGCACGCCTGTAGCGCGCAACGGAGATCTTCAAGGCCGTTCTACCTCTGCCTGGCTTCCCGAAGAGCGCCCGGTCTACGTCCTGACGCGCCGCGAGACGAGCATTGGACGTGCTCTGAGCAATGATGTGGTGCTCATGGATCTCACAGTCTCGCGTGAGCATGCCCGTCTTGTGCTCGATGGCGATGGCTCCTGGTATATTACCAACCTGACGGCACACAACATTGTGCGTGTCAATGGCCAGCCCGTCCCTTGCAGATGCCCCTTTCCGCTGCATTCACAGGACATCATTGTCCTGGGGGGGACCATGCTTCAGTTTATCGCTCCCCAGGCGACACCAGGGGCTGGTGATGAACAGAGAATGCGCGCGCTCTATGCCGATCAGGAGACGCAACGCTTGCCTGTGCAGCCCTCGGCCTCGTTCGAGAGCAACCACAGCTCCAGCCGTGGCCCTGAAGGTGGAGAGAGGCCAGGCTCAAACGGAGCCTTCACCGCAGCTGTAGAGCCGGGCGCTGTGCCAGAGACACCAACACCCTCTGATCCCCTCATGCCGGCCCTCGGCTGGAGCAACGACGAAGAGGAGAGCCTGCTGGGGCCTGGAGTCACCATGCAATTCGCCCTCTCGCCGCGTCTGGGCAGGCGCACACGCTGGCTCATGGTGGGTGTGGCCCTCGGCATCCTGGCGGTGTGTGGGTTGATCACCCTCGTGCTCAACGGCCTGATCGGCCTGCAGGCATTTACCCAGAACGGCGCATCCAGCTTGGTGGCAGCTCTGACCATCCCGATCATTCCCGCAGTGGGAACCCTGCTGCTGGTCAACTTCATCGATCGCTACGAGCGCGAGCCCTGGTATCTGCGCCTGGCGGCCTTTCTGTGGGGGATGCTGATCGCCATTCCGACCGCCTTTTTCATTGAGCATCTCATCGACAGCGTGCTCCTGAACCTGCTCGAACCCGGAACCAGTGCCGTTGTGCGCTCCGCCCTGCAGGGCCTCAATGCTGGCTTCACCGAAGAGACCGTCAAGGGGCTGGGTCTCCTGCTGCTCTTCTTCGTACTGCGCGACCAGTTCGATAACATCACCGATGGCATTGTCTATTCAGCGATGATCGGGGCAGGATTTGCCCTCGTGGAGAACTTCAGCTATTTCGCCAGTGGTTACCGTAGTTCGCTGGTCTTCCTGATCATCTACCGTGTCGTCCTTGGCTGGCTAGGTCACCCCACCTTCACCGCCTGTTTCGGAGCCATGCTTGGCTACACACGCCACACGCGCTCGCGCTGGCAGAAGCTGGTGATGCCCTGCCTGGGCTATCTGCTGGCTGTCAGCCTGCACAGCTTCTTCGACTTTGTTGATATTCAGGCCGGGGTGGCCGTCCAGATTAACCCCGACAACAGCCATGTGGCCATGCTCGCCCTGGTGGCCATTATCGGCGACTACATTCCACCCTTTCTGGCCCAGATGACCCTGCTCTACCTGCTGATCCGCTCGCTGGCCCAGGAGGCGGCCATCATTCGCGAGTTCCTGGCCTCGGAGGTCAGCATGGGCGTAGTCACCGTCGATGAGTATGCTCTGTTGCAGAGTTCGTTTCAGCGCACGAAGCGCGAGCGCAAAGTGCTTGCTCAGTTCGGAATCAAGCAGTGGTTGCGTGTCAAAGCCCTCTATCAAGCAGAGATTGGCCTGGCCTTTCGCAAGTGGCATGTCAGCATGGGAGATCGACCCAAGATGGGCTATTTACGCCAGCCAGAGGATGCCTATCGCGAGCGTATCCGGCGCCTGCGCAATGAGATTCACACCGTAGAGGCACGCGCGCGGACCAGCCAGTCGCGCTGAGCGTAAGATGTATTCTCGTGGGTGAACACTTTGTGGTACACTTAGGAAGGCAGGCGCAGCAAGACAGTGACCCGATCCTTCCCCCTGATGGCTCTCCTCCTGCCCTTCAGATGCCAGGCCGGGGAAGTCACCTGTGCTGAACTGCCAGTAGGTATGCCGTTTGACCTGAACGACCACTATCTCTAGCTAGAGGAGTTCTGCTGTAGAAGATGACAAAGGAAGAGCGGGCTGACCTGCTACAGATCTACTACTACATGCGTCTCACCCGCGCCATGGAGGATCGCACGCGCACGCTCTTTTTGCAAGGGCGGATTGTGGGCGGCGTCTACACGGCGCAGGGGCATGAGGCCACGACCGTCGGAGCGGCAATGACGCTGCGCGATGGGGACTGCATCGTACCGCAGCATCGAGATCTGGGCATGCATCTGGTGCGAGGCGTCTCGCCGCGCGCCGTGATGTGCCAGTGGTTGGCGCGCGGTAACTCTCCCACGCTGGGGCGCGATGGGCAGTTGCATATCGGCGATATGCATCACGGTGTCGTTCCCATGATCAGCCTGCTGGGTGAGTCGTTGCCGGTGGCCTGTGGGGTAGCGCTGACAATGAAGATGCGCAGACGCTCAACGGTCGTGCTGGCGTCCTGTGGTGATGGGGCGACCAGCACAGGAGCTTTTCACGAGGCGCTCAACTTCGCCTCGGTGCAGAAGCTGCCCATTGCGTTTGTCATTGAGAACAATGGGTACGCCTATTCGACCCCCAATGAGAAGCAATTTGCTGTGGAGCACCTCTCAGAGCGTGCTCTGGCCTACGGTATCCCTGGGGAGAGCGTGGATGGCAATGATGTCCTGGCTGTCATGGAAGTGGTAGGGCGCGCCGTCGAGCATGCTCGCAGTGGGCGTGGACCGGCCCTGGTCGAGTGTAAAACCTTCCGTGTGCGTGGCCATTCGGAGGCCGATAAGGCGGATTATGTGCCTGCGGAGCTACGTACGGAGTGGCTGGCCCGGGACCCTCTCAAGCGTTTTGAGGAGTATTTAAGCGCGAGGAGGGTGCTCACTGCGGCGCGCAAGGCCGAGATTGAGGCCAGAGTCAAAGCGGTCGTTGATGATGCCGTTGCCTTTGCCGAGAGCAGTCCCCCACCTGACCCGGCGACGGTGGCCGACTACGTATTTGCCCCCGATGGCCCGCTGGCGATTATTGGGGAGCCGGATGCCGCTGATCCGCGCTATGTGAATGCGCTGGATACACGCACGGGCCGGCCCTTTCAAACGATGAGTCGAGTAGAGGAGGCTGTTGCTCAGCTATGACTGCTGTTACCTATCTGGAGGCGATCAGCCAGGCCATTCGTGAGGAGATGCGGCGCGACGAGTCGGTCTTTCTGCTGGGCGAGGATGTTGGCACCTACGGGGGAGCGTTCAAGGTGAGCGCCGGCTTCCTGGAGGAGTTCGGACCGGACCGTGTGATCGACACGCCCATGTCGGAGACAGCCATCATCGGTTCGGCTGTGGGAGCGGCCTTGATGGGTATGCGCCCGATCGCCGAGATGCAATATATTGACTTTATCACCTGTGGCTTTGATCAGATTGTCAATATGGCGAGCAAGATGTACTGGCGCTCGGGCATCCCTCTGCCGTTGGTCATTCGCGGTCCCGCCGGTGGTGGAACGCGCGGTGGTCCCTTCCACTCGGCCAGTCCCGAGGCCTGGTTTTTCCATACGCCCGGCATCAAGGTGGTGATGCCTGCGACGACCTACGATGCCAAGGGACTCCTCAAGGCCGCCATTCGTGATAACAATCCCGTGCTCTATCTGGAGCACAAGCTGCTCTATCGCCTCCCCGAATTGCGTGAAGAGCTGCCCCCCGAGGATTACATCGTGCCTCTGGGCAAGGCAATCATTCGCCGCCACGGTGAGCACATGACCATTCTGACCTATGGCGCCATGGTCCATCAGTGTTTGAAGGCCGCCCAGCGGCTTGCCGAGGAGGACCACCTGGAGATCGAAGTGCTCGATCTGCGCAGTCTGACTCCTCTCGATCGCCAGGCGATCAAGGAGTCGGTTATGCGCACCAATAAGGCGCTGATCGTGCATGAGGATACGCTCACCGGAGGGGTGGGGGCAGAACTGGCGGCCCTTCTGGCGGAGGAGCTGTTCGAGTATCTCGATGGCCCGGTGACGCGTGTTGCTGCTCCTGATGCCCCCTATCCCTATGCGCCTCCCCTGGAGGCCGCCTATCTGCCTGGTATTGAGAGGATCGTCGCGGCCGCGCGCCAGCTTGCTGCTTACTAGCTGGCCTGTCAGAGAGAACAACAGAGGAGTTTACTATGCCAACGCCGGTGAAATTGCCGCGTCTCGGCGAGTCTGTTGCAGAGGGCACAGTCGCTGCCTGGCTCAAAAAAGAGGGCGACTGGATTGAGAAGGATGAGGCCCTGGCCGAGATCGTGACTGATAAAATCAATGCCGAGCTGCCCTCTCCCGTGGCCGGCCGGCTGGTGAAGATTCTGGTACAGGCCGAGGAGACTGTCGCTGTGGGAACTGACATCGCGCTGATCGAGGAGGAGGTTGCCCAGGCTCAGGCCGCTCCACAGGACCATGAGCCGCCGCAAGCGGCGAGCGCCCCGGCGCTCGCCGGGCGAACGAGCAATGGCGCCCTGGGCAGCGAGAGCGAGAACGGTGAGCGCCAGCGTATCTCGCCTCTGGCCCGCCGTCTGGCCCGCGAGCATGGTATCGATCTCAACGAGATCAGAGGAACGGGCATCGGTGGCCGCGTACGCAAAGAGGACATCATGGGCTATCTTGCCCAGCGGCAGGTGGTCGCGGCGCAGCCAGCAGCGCGAGCGCCAGAGCCGCCGCGGACTCCCGTGGCCCCGGTCGAGCCGCCCGTCAGCCCGTCGCAGGCCAGGGCAGGTATGGAGACCAGCGGCGCAGCCGCCTTTGCGCCCGTCGAGCCACTTCGCTCTCCGATAACGGCAGAGGCTGGCCCGGACGAGGAGATCATCGTTCCCAGCCGCATGCGCCTGGCCATCGCCGAGCACATGGTGCGCAGCAAGCATACAGCCCCGCATGCAACGACCGTCGTCGAGGTCGACATGACGGCCATCGCCCGCTGGCTGGAGCGCCATAAGGAGGAGTTCAAGCGCCGCGAGGGCTACAGCATCAGCTACGTCCCCTTCGTGATGAAGGCCGTCTGCGAGGGTATTCGCCAGGTTCCCCTCATCAACTCCACCTGGACAGAGGACAATCGCATCATTGTCAAAAAGCGTATCCATCTTGGCATCGCTGTGGCCACTGACGCCGGGCTGGTTGTGCCCACCGTGCATGACGCTGACCAGTACACCATCGCCGGCCTGGCGCGCAAAGTCAACGAAGTGGCCCAGCGGGCGCGCAGCAACCGTCTGACGGTCCAGGATCTGCAGGGCAGCACCTTCGTGGTGAATAATCCAGGAACCTTTGGTACAATACTATCTGTACCGATCATCAACCAGCCCCATGCGGGGATTCTCAGTATGGATGCGGTGGTCAAGCGGCCGGTCGTCACAGAGGACGATGCCATCGCCATCCGCTCCATGATGTATCTCTGCCTCTCGTTCGACCATCGCATCCTCGATGGTGCCGGCGCGGCTGCCTTCCTGCAGGCGGTGCGTGCGAAGCTGCAGAGCTACGGGGCTGAAATTGACGTCTATTAAGCGAAGCACTGAAAAGTAGAGGATTACCTATGGCGACCATCATCCCTGAGCGCCGCCCCCAGTGGCTCAGAGTGCGTCCCCCCCAGGGGGAGAACTATGAACAGCTCAAGCAGCTCATGCGCAGCAAGGCGCTGCACACGGTCTGTGAGGAGGCGCGTTGCCCCAACATCCACGAGTGCTGGGGGCATCGCACCGCCACCTTCATGATTCTGGGCCGTGTCTGTACCCGCAGTTGTGGCTTCTGCGCCGTCGAGACGGGCCGCCCGGCTGGCGTGGACTGGGAGGAGCCCAGGCGCGTGGCCGAGGCCGTGCAACAGATGGGTCTGCGATATGCGGTGGTCACGTCAGTTAACCGTGACGAATTAAAGGATGGAGGCGCCTCCATCTTTGCTGCGACCATCCGCTGGATTCGCCGTCTCAATCCTGGCTGTAAAGTTGAGGTGCTGACCCCCGACTTCAAGGGAGATTACAGCGCGCTCAAGGTGGTGATGGACGCCAGGCCCGATGTCTTTAACCATAACGTTGAGACGATCCCGCGGCTCTACCGGCGTGTGCGTCCTCAGGCGATCTATCAGCGCTCACTCCAGGTGCTCAAGTGGGCCAAAGAGTTGCACCCTGCAGCTCCTACCAAGTCGGGCTTTATGCTCGGACTGGGGGAGACCTGGGATGAGATTCTGGAGGTCATGCACGATCTGCGCGAGCATGACGTGGATATCCTGACGATTGGGCAGTACCTGCGTCCTTCGTTCCAGCATCTGCCGATTCAACGCTATGTGCCGCTGGAGGAGTTCGCCGCGCTCAAAGCCGAGGGACAGAAAATGGGCTTCCGCCACGTTGAGTCCGGTCCTTTTGTGCGCAGTTCGTACCATGCGCATGAACAGGCGGAAGAGGCGAGGGAGTCATAGTTGATGAAGGCGCTGATCAATGGGGTCCATATTGCGTACGATGATCATGGAGCAGGTCTGCCGCTGATCTTTCTGCATGCCTTTCCGCTGAATCGCAGCATGTGGCGAGATGAGATGGAGCAGTTGCTGGCCGAGGGGGGCTATCGCCTGGTAGCCCTCGACTGGCGCGGCTTCGGCGAGAGCGAGATTGACGTTGAGGTGCTCCCGATGGAGACGCTTGCCGACGATGTGGCGGCGCTGATGGACCTGCTGGGCATGCAGGAGGCGATCCTCTGTGGCCTCTCGATGGGTGGCTATGTGGCCTTCGCTTTTCTGCGCAAGTACCCCCGGCGAGTGCGAGCCCTGATCCTGGCCGATACCCGCCCTGATCCTGATAGCGCCGAGGCCAGAGCTAATCGCGAGTCCCTGGCCCGCCTTGCGGAGACCCAGGGAGTAGAGGCTATTGCGGACCTGCAGATCCCGCGCCTCCTTTCTGAGGAGACGCGCCAGCAACGCCCGGAGGTTGAGGCGCGTGTTCGCCGTCTGATTGCGGCGGCCACGCCGCGTGGAGTTGCGGCAGCCGCGCGTGGGATGGCCTTGCGAGCCGATTCGCGCGATCTGCTGGCCACAATCAACTGTCCTGTGCTGGTGGTAGTGGGGGAGCGAGACGAGTTGACCACACCGGAGATGGCGCAGGCCTATGCTGCGCGCATTGCGGGGGCGCGCGTCGTGGTGATTCCTCAGGCTGCCCATCTCTCAAATCTGGAACAGCCTCGAGCCTTCCTGGAGGCCATCAGGAGCTTTCTACAGTCAAGTCTCCAGGAACTTTGATCTCTGTCTGACAAGCACAGTCTGGTTGAGACTGGCGTATATCGTCCTGGTCGATGTGCGCCGCAGGTTCTCTATGGTAGGGGAAGCAGGAACGCATGATGAAGCAGTGTTATAACCGGGCAAATGGAAGTCATCCCATTGTGCTTGTAGTGGATGACAATCCCGCGATTCGCGATATGGTCTCCTGGGCGCTTGAGCTGGATGGCTATGAGCCGGCCGAGGCTGCGGAAGGTCAGGAGGCGCTCGCCTGGGTCGATAGTGCCGTGCGCGAGGGACGCTACCCCGCGGTGATTCTGCTGGATCTGGCCATGCCAGGAATGGATGGTGAGACCTTTCTCTGCAGGCTGCGTTCCCAGTGGGAGCCGTCTCATCCCTTTCCGAGGGTGGTGGTGATCACTGCTGGAACGGGTGCCGCGGAGGCGGCCGCGCTGGGGGTCCAGCAGGTGATCGTCAAGCCTTTCCATGTGCGCGATCTGCTGGATATTGTACGCCGGCTGACGGACTGATTGGCCGGCTGAAGAGAGGCGGTCCCTCCCCGGGCTGGCCCGGCAGCTCTGCCGGAAGGTTCCTCTAGGAGGGGGTCCTCTCTGTCTGGGGGGCTTCAGGCTGCAGCAGTGCCCGATAGTGGCCATACGCGCGCTGCAGCACTTCGCTGAAGCGTAGCCGGATCGGCCGCTCGCTGCTGGCCTTTCGATTGAGCAGCAGAGCCGCCAGCGGTGGAAGCAGCCAGATGCATAACCCGCGCAGGTAGGCCAGCTCGAAGCCGGGAAGGGTGGGAATAAAGGTGCCGTGCAGGACCCAGGCATACGAGCAGTAAACTGCAAGCATGCTGAAGCTCAGCAGGCGGAATGTCAGCGGCAGCCGCAGGATGCCCATGGCGCGCCAGCGTAGAAACGAGCACGCCCAGCGTGATCCGTCGCCGGCGGCCTCAACCAGGGCGTACAGTCCGAAGAAGGTCACCAGGTACCACGGCCAGAACCAGGGAGTGCCGATCAGGCAGTAGAGCAGCCAGGCCAGGGCCATCCAGCGGATCAGGCCCGCTGGCGTGCTGATGCGACGCGCGTTCCAGAAGGTCTTCCAGCAGAGCCAGAGGTAGATCACCCCGAACAGGCCCATGCTCAGGGTGTGGGTCAGACGCTCGCCAGGCGAGCCAATGATGGGGACGACGCCTGAGAAACGCGCAGTGATCAGCGCGTTATACACCTGCCCGGCAAACTCCGCCAGCGTGTTAATGTTGCGCGAGGCTGAAGGGTTGACCCGTAGCACATTCAGCACGGCGCCGCCTCCCCAGAAGGGCGCGTACAGCCCGATGATCAGCCCCACGTAGAGCGCCAGGCAGAGCGCGATCTTGCGCAACGGCTGTGGGCGTGTCCAGAGAAAGAGCAACAGGCCCGGGAAGAGGACCACAGTGTTGATCTTCAGACAGGCCGCCAGCGCCAGCAGCACGGTGACCAGCGCATAGAGTAGCGTGACCGGCTGCCCACGGATCAGCAACCAGAGCGCCAGCAGTACGAAGAGGAGCAGAGTGCTGTCGTTGTGCGCATTGACGCAGGCCTCGAAGAGGAGGAGGGGATTCCAGGCGAAGGCCAGCGTTGCGAGCAGGCGCTGTCTGGGTGAGATATAACCGCGCGCTCGCTGCAGGTGGCCGCCGATCGACCAGACGAGCAGGGTTGAGCCAAGGTGAGTGAGGAGCCCGAGCAGACGCAGCAAGACGAGCGGCCCGACGACATTATTGACACCGAAGAAGGGGATCGAGCATGCTTCCAACGTGCCAGTGATCGCGGCCCAGGTCGGCCCGTAGGCTGAGGGTTGATCAACCCAGTAGAGATAGGGGTAGACGGGATCGTAGTGGATGTCGGTCGGCAGTGTTGTGAGGGGATTCAGATGGTAGACAATCCCCATACGGGCGTAGATTAGATAGGAGAAGAGGTCAGGTGAGGTGACCACTGGAATTAGTATGTAGAGCAGGCCCAGCGCCAGAGTGGACCAGACGATATAGCGCCGGGATATGTGCTCCGGTAACCGTCGCAGGGCGTAAAGATAGACCAGAAAGATCAGGCTGAAGGCGATCAGCAGCAAGCCGACCTCAAACCAGCCAGTCACAACCCCGGAGGTATTCCCACTCTGCGCCGGTGTCTGCTGGGGAATGATACTCCAGGTAGGAAAGAGGGCCTGCGTGGGAAGAAGCGGCCAGGAACCAAGCCGCGTCAGGAGCACATCGCTGAACCACAGGCCACGCAGGGGGAGAATCGCGTCAAGGAGAAGCACCGCCAGCAGCATGGCCCCCAGAACGCTGAGGGGTCGGAGGCTGCGCCGCTGAAACGGCGGAAGTGAGAATACATCCCTGTCTTGCTCATGCTGATGCGTTGCATATCCTTCCGTCAGACGCTGCTCTAATTGCAACTCTACATTAGTCATCCCACTATACGCTGCCCTGTATATCTTTTTGCTCTGAGAGGATGCCTGCAAGAAGGAAGGCCCTGTGACAAGGGCCTTCCTCTCCGAAGGGTGCATCCCCAACTTTCTTGAACGATTGATGCGTTGCTGCGGTGACGAGTCCTCCAAAATTACTCAACTGGCGGACCTTCAGGAAACATTTAGCGCATCTTGAGGACTTCTTGAGCTTTCTTTGCTAGTATCAGGGAGAGAAGACAGGCTTTCGCACGGAGGGGAGCAACGCCTTATGGACGACGATCTCTACGATGGACCGACGCAGCCACGCCTGAACTGGCAACCGGGCCAGGAGCAGAGCAGGCTGCCCTCAGCTGCACCGCCGACTGCTGCTCGCGGTTCTCGCCAGCTCTCCCGGCGCCGCATTTTTGGTGCGGCAGCTGCTGGAGCTGCCCTGCTCACTGGCGGCATTGTGGTTGAACAGCTCTGGCAGCGCCGTCTCTTCAGCGGTCCGCTGGCTGCCAGCCAGCAGATCGGTCACCTGCTGCGTCGCGCGGGCTTCGGCGCCAGCCCCCAGGAGCTGAGCACCTATCGCCAGTTGGGTTTTACTGGGGCCGTTGAGCGCCTGCTCAATTATCAGCAGGTCGCGGATGATGCACTGGAGCAGCGTCTGGCTGCACTCAACCTTAACCTCGATCGACCGCTTGATCAGCAGCGCTGGTGGTTGCTGCGTATGGCCTGGACCCAGCGCCCCCTGCTGGAAAAGATGACGCTCTTCTGGCACGGAGTGCTGACCAGCAGCTTCCGCAAGGTTGGAGGCCCGCGTGTCTATCGGCGCATGATCATTCAGAATCAGTTCTTGCGTGACCATGCTTTTGATACCTTTGACAATATTCTGCTGGGGATCACTCGCGATCCCGCCATGCTCTTCTACCTGGATCTCACGAAAAGCACGCGCAACGCGCCCAACGAGAACTACTCACGTGAGCTGATGGAACTCTTCACGCTCGGCCTGGGCCACTACACCCAGCGCGATGTCACTGAAGGAGCGGCGGCCCTGAGCGGCTGGCATGTGCGTGGGCTGACTTCCTACTATAATCCAGCCAGCCATAGCGACCGTGTGAAAGAGTTTCTGGGCCACAGCGGTAATCTGGACTATCGCGACGTGATCACGATTCTGGCGAGCCACCCGGCCACCCCCTGGTTTCTCTGTCGCAAGCTCTTTACGTTCTTCGTCTATGAGAACCCTAGTGACGCCGATCTGCAACCGCTGGTCGATACCTATGTCCAGAGCAGGCATGACATGGGGGCCGTCATGCGCGCACTGCTGCTCTCGCCGCAGTTCTCCTCGGCCAGAGCCTATCGGAGCCGCATCAAGTCGCCGGTTGAGTTCGTGGTGGGAGCCTATCGTGCCCTCGGTATTCAGGATGATGGGACCTTGCTGCCGCAGGTGACTACCTTGATCGGCCAGACCGTCTTTGATCCTCCCAATGTAGCTGGCTGGCCGGGCGATAAAGTCAGCGCCACCTGGCTTAACAGTGGTACCTGGATGTCGCGCCTCAACTATATTGACCTGCTCCTGGCGCGTGGGACCGCGCGCGGCGGTGTGGCTCGTCCGCTTGATCTGCAGGCCATCATCGATGCCAACCACATCAGCACGCCTGAGCAGTTTGTCGACTACTTCGCGGCCTTCCTGCTCGATGGCCAGTTGGAGAGCGAGCGACGCAGCCAGCTCGTTAGCTACTTTACAAGCCCCGTCGTGGGGCCGCGAGGCGCTACGGTCACGCTGGCCGGTGGTTCTGGCTATCCCCTCAGTCGTGTGCGAGGCACGCTCTACCTGCTCATGGCCTCGCCGGAGTATCAGCTCAACTAGCACGGGGCCTGTGGGCCCGGGAGGATCGAATGAAGCTTTCTCGTCGTGCAATGGTCAAGGATGGCATGCTGGTCGTCAGCGCCGGGATGGTCATGCCTTCCATTTTCAGCCGGGCGTTGCTCTCGGCGCGGGCGCAGTCGCTGGATGGCGCACGCTTCTCCCAGGCGGCTGCCAGCAATACGCTGATTGTCGTCCAGCTGGCCGGAGGGAACGATGGCCTGAATACAGTGATCCCCTTCACTGACTCGCACTACTATCAGATGCGGCCAACGCTGGCCATCAAAGAATCACAGGTCCTGCCACTGGACAACCGCCTGGGCCTGCATCCTGAGCTGCAGGGTCTCAAGAAGCTCTGGGATAGCGGCCATCTGGCGATCATCGAGGGGGTGGGCTATCCCAATCAGAGCCTCTCGCACTTCCAGGCGATGGACATCTGGCAGACGCTTGATCTGACTGGCAATGGACGCGAAGGCTGGCTTGGGAAGCTGGTAGCTGGCCTGGTCGATCAGGAGGGACACCCCTTCAAAGCCCTCGATATCGGCACCCAGACGGCGCAGGCCCTGTCCTCAATCAGCGCTCCTGTTCCTACGCTGGCCAGTCTCAACAGCTATCGCATTGCTCCTGATCCAGCCGACCACGACGGTGGTAACGCTCGCCTGCAAGCGCTGATGAAGCTCTACAGCTCGTATCCGCGTACTGCTCCCTATGCAGCTCTTCTCGATGCCACGGCTCTGAGCGCACAGGAAGGCTCGCGCCGCCTGCATCAGGCTGCCGGAGTCTACAGGCTGGCCGTGACCTATCCGCAGGGTCCCTTTGCGGAGGGTCTGAAAATTCTTGCTGAGGTGATCGTAAATGATCTGGGGCTGCGTGTTGGCTATATCACCCTGGGCGGGTTCGACACTCATGCCAACCAGCAGCAGACGCACGCTCTGCTCATGAAAACCCTCTCCGAGGGACTCTACGCCTTCTATACTGATCTGGCTCAGCACGGCAAGGCTGATAGCGTTGTTGTGATGACCTGGTCGGAGTTCGGCCGTCGCGTTGAGGAGAACGGCAGCCTCGGCACCGATCACGGCACAGCGGCCCCTATGTTTGTCCTGGGAACTGCCGTCAATCGGGGCATCTTTGGCGAGCCACCGGTGCTGACCAGCCTCGATGAGAACGGGAATCTGAAGTATACGATCGATTTTCGTTTGGTCTACGCGACCGTGCTCGATCGCTGGCTGGGAGCCTCCTCGCGTGATGTCCTGGGGGGCACCTTTGGTAGCCAGAATTTCCTCCCTCCATCCTGACGCGCCCTCCTGGATGAGGGCCGGAGCTGCTCCTCATCCTCGGGGGCTTGCGTCTCTATCTCCAGGGGAGCGTCGTTCCTCCATGCGACGCTCCCCTGTTTGCGGTTGTGCGCTTTCCGATGGCTGGTGCGGCGCTGCACTGCAGGCCCTGCTCTCAGGGGTGTGCAAGGCTTATTCTGCGTGTTGATCTTTGCTATAATATGACCCGGTTGATCTATCTTTCTAGACTCAGGAGTTTTCGACAGTTTTCAAACTTGAATACCTCAATAGGATGAGATAGTCGTATTTACCTTTTCTCTCCCAAATTCATGGACCAGAGCATGATACAAGCACACCAGTCCACCAGGTGAGAACGGTTCGTGTGAAAAGACAAACGAGCAGACTTCTTGTGGAGTGAAAGGAACAGCGAAGAGCCTTCTGTTTTCCACTTTATCCTTAACTCCTGCATGCCAATCTCTTACAATCTCCTTGGAGCCTTTATTAACCTTGACAATTCCACATAAGCTGTAGAGTGCATAGTGTGTGTCCACGCTGAAACTCAGGAAGTGGATATCTGACACGGTAAAGTCTAGGGGATCATGTATTCCTAATTCTTCGGAAATTCCACGACGAGCACATTTATAGAGGTCAGGTTCCCGCCCAGTAGAACTACGATCAAGAGAAGGACTGACTGCTTCGGAAACAGAGGTATGAAACATATTCTGGTGAACGCTTTGGTGTCTTCCTCTTTGTGTCAAGAACATATATCCATCAGAAGAAATGACGGCGATATCTACCCCCAAAGAGCAACTCATGCCGACGACTGGAGTAGTCCAGTCATCAGGAATGTATTTTTTGCGAAATTCTTCGTTATCGAGGCAGCGCCGGGTTGCCAGCCCGGTATAGTGGTCCCGCGGTTTAAACCACAGGCCCAATGTCATCTGTTCGTGAAGTGGCTCTCGGCTTATGACTATCCGGGACAGGTGATATTCATCGCCATTCCACTGATAAGGCTCTCCTCTCCGTTGCTTTTCTTCTTGCTCTTGCTGTATTTGCTCCTTAGCTGCCATGACTTCATCGAAGAATGTGGCAGGCTGAGGATCATAATGTGTGCGGATGTTTGTTGGAAGGTAGGCTTCTGTCTCATCTCCATCAAGTACCACTGAGGTTGTCTTCAGCTTGCCAAAGGAAAAACATCCATCCCACTCTTCAAACGCAGATGAACCGTTTTGCTCTTTATTTATCATATTATATTTTGATGCATATTTTATTGACAAATTATCCTGTATATTGTATTGTGGTGCCAAGTCCTCTATGTCGCAGCCGATCACTCGAGCTAGTTTCACGCGGTCTCTTCGAGGGATTATCTGTTCTCCAGCAACATAGTGGCGCAACGTTCCCTCGGGAATACCAGCTTCACGGGCTGCTTCTCGCTGGTTTAGTCCAGCAATGGCAA
This sequence comes from Ktedonobacteraceae bacterium, assembly GCA_042408965.1. GTDB lineage: Bacteria > Chloroflexota > Ktedonobacteria > Ktedonobacterales > Ktedonobacteraceae > Thermogemmatispora. Next base: position 614 of record JBHOQN010000132.1, on the reverse strand, counting down.
GTAGCATTCTTAGTTTGTTCGGGTGTTGTGCTCCTTGCATTGCGCGTTCCCTTTCGGCAAATCTTGAGCGATTTTTGCTCACTCCTTGGTCACATCTGGGCTATTCATGGACGATTTTTCGGCCTTTTTTGCCTGTTCACTGATTATATTCTTATCAGAGATGTGGCTTGATGTGTTGGCATCTGCCAGAGGGGCAACGCGCATTAGACGACGCTTTTCTTTCTTAGGTCGAGGCTTGGAACGATCTGGCTTGGGGATAGCATCTAATGTTTCCTGTTTCCAAAGGGAAGCATTCCCAAGATGCATATCGGGCTGAAGCTCCCACCTCCGTCGAAGTAACCGGTCGGCAACCCCCAGTCAGATCGCGGCCTACCTGCAGGGCCGACTCTCTCGTGATCAGATGATTGCTGATGCCATTGGCTGGGGTGTGCAGGTGGTCCTGTGGACCCTCACCCTCTCGCCTGATGGTGCCCTGGTGCTGGTCCATCTCAAGCATACCGATGTGCCTGCCGTCTACCTGCACCGACAGGCGGCGCTGCTGGGAAAACTGCGCGCGCTCCTGCTGATCCTGCTCATTGGCATGGATATCCTGACCGACTTTCTGTACGCGGTCC
>JBHOQN010000131.1:0-56263 GCA_042408965.1 Ktedonobacteraceae bacterium | reverse complement strand
GCGCTGCTGTGACTGATCCATAGGCACCGTCCTTTCTGAGAGAGCGCGTGCGATCGAGGCCGATCGAGCGGGCGGCTTTTTGTCCAGTTCTCAGGGCGTGGCCGAGTGTAGCGGTCGTGCTCGCCCTGTCAAGGCACCCTGGAAGGGCACCCGCCTTGACAGGACTGCGCGCGTCCGCTGGGGCCGGAAACGCCCCTGAGAACCGGGACAAAAGGTCGCACGGCTGTGCTTTCCGTTGCGAACAGATGTTCTATCGCGCCCGGCACCCGGCCCTAGTTTAGGGTCGGCCAAACAGATGCATCACGTCAGGCGCACAGGCGTCGGGCGCTGGGCGCGGAGCGCAAAAGGTTAGCAACTTAGTCCTCCTCAACAGAGCCATCCCGCCCATTCCAATCAGCCGGCCAGACCGTTCCGGTCACCACACGCGGGCGACGATAGGACGAGCCGCCCGGAGCCGGCAGCCCACGCGAGGGAGCACCGCCACTCGCGCCAAAGGTCAGGTCGCCCTGCCGGACCTGCTCAATGAAGAGCTGGGCACGGTCAGCGGCGATCTGATCATAGGCACTCTGGATGGTATCGCGCTGGGCACGCTGGGCCTTGAGAAAGGCCGTACGGTGCATGTGCCGCTCATCGACGGCCAGAGCGTGATTATCCAGGTGATCCTGTTCCAGGGCATGCTGATAGAAATGATCGAGCGGCACCAGGGCAATCAGACCGACCGAGAGGGGCAGCGCGACAGCCAGAAACGCCTCCCAAAGCCGCAGCAGCTCCGGCAGCGCGATAATCTGACCCATCGCCGACAGCACGCCGCCCAAGCTATGGCCGGCCAGCACCCAGCCCAGGTTATTGACCGCACTGACAATCATCAGCACCAGGGCCAGCAGCGCCATCAGGACGCAGCCAAGCAGATGCCCCTTGTTCTTCCTGGAGGCGAAAGCCATCAGATACGCCTGACGGGCAGCCACATAGGTCATCACCTCGAAGAAGAAACCGCGCGCGAGGCCAATCAGGACCGAGGTCAGGTCAGCGAACGAGCCGCCGGCATAGACCCAGCCGTTGGCAATGCTCGACTCCAGCACCAACCCCGGCACCAGCAGACCGGCAAGGCCCACCTCGCACTTGAGCCAGGTCAAATGAATACCCATCATGAACCGCATCAGGGTCCAGTCCCCACGAATAAGCTTATAGAGCACAAAGCCAATCACCCCGCCAGCAGCGACCAGCAGCACCAGAGAAAACACATCCTGCGTCGTTATCATCATAGGCATACTCCTTTCTATCGAGAACAGCACAACTCCATACGATGGCGCGCCGCCCGGAACCGGCATGCAGCACAAGCCCGAGCAGGCACCCACCCACCGTCAGTCTAGCGACCGTTTGCCGCTGCTGCCGCCGCACGTGCGCCGGTCGCAGGCATCCCCACCGGCTCAGTCGCCAAGGAAGCCGAGGGCAACACCTTGACCGACTTGGCATAGAACCGGGCCTGCGGCACCTCCTTCTTGGTCTCCCTGTCCTTGCGCGTGCCCGCCGAGAACGAGCGAATGACGACCCGCACCCGCTGATCGACGAGGCGATCGACAAGCTGGCACAATTCCTTATACTGTGGATTGCGCTGATCCATCTGCAGCGGCCAGCGTACCCCCTCATCCTGATCGAGCACCACGAACGAGAAAAATTCGTAGGACGTCCCGTCCTTCTCGCCCTTCATCACGCGTGCATATTTCACAATGCCTGTCATCTCTACTGCCATACGCCTACTCCTTTCTGAAACTCGTGATATCCACAGCTCCCATTAACTCCTGAGCGGATAGCCAAGAACCCAATCATAGCCCGATAGGGGCACCCATCGATCATCACCCACCCATGATGATGGTCCTCCAACGCATAGACCACCCGCTGCACAATCCCGCGATAGACGCCCCCGTGCGTCTGCTCAACCGTCAGAATACGGTGTCGCCCGAGCGGTCGCACCCGTGTCCATCGTTGCTGCACCGTGCCACTTCCTACCTTCTCGCACGCGCCCCGTAGCACGCCTGCCAAGACTGCAGCGACATGCGCCCACAATGAACAAAGTAGAAATGCAGCGAGTACCGCTCTACCCCTCCTGAAGCCCGTAGCTCCTGCGCCGCATCCGCCCAAATCTGCCGCCCTTCAGCGCAGGCCGGGTCAGGACCAGCCAGCGTACACTGACACCGCTTACGTTTCACGCCCATAGACACTCACTTTCTGTAGAACGGCCGCTCCGGCAGCCGATCCTTCTGGTAGACCTGGAGCCAGTGGTCCCGGCAATACCGCGCACCCGTGCACCATTCAAAAAGCTGGCAGCCCGCGAACTGGCAGCGCCCCCGCGTCGCAGGCGCATCCCCGAAGCCCAAGCCCGCCCGCAGCGAAACACGCAACCGCACCGGACGCCGTGCGAAATTGAAGCGATAGGCCCCCGCCTGCTGCTGCTGCTTGTCGGCCATCACACCAGCCTCCTTATGCGAGACGACCAGGGCGGAGACTCCAAGAAATTACGCTCAAAAGGCAACACATACACCCGGCTGGTTCCGTCTACCATCCCCGCAATATCCGCAGGAGCCTCAACGGAAGCGTTCAGCCAGAGCCGAACCACATACCAGCGACGATAAAACGGTTCTGTCATACGCGTTACCCAGCCTTCCCACACCAGATCGCCGCACATGACTGCTGATCGAGCCAACGAAATGTACTATCAGGCTCCGGGTCCCGATCATCAGTCGGAAACACCCAGGCATCGTACGCCGCAGTATAGCCCCGTTCCCGCAGCACCGTGCACGCCGCCCGCAGGGCCGACGTTGCCTCAACCTGTGCTGCCACAACCTCCGCATCGACGGAAAGCGGAGTTACCCACAAGTACACCGTGTAGCGCTTGCTGGTGCGCCGTCGCGTACGTGTCATCAGGCATCACCGCCTTTCTGCGCACGGGCAGGCCGACAGCGCAGCACGTCCCGTTGTCCTCATGCCTGCACCTCCGCATCATGACGCGCGACCCGACGACAACTTTGCCCACACGAGACCCGCTCAACGCCACGCGGCACCACCGCCAGATGCGAGCACGCCCCAACGGTGCCGCAGCGCGAGCAGACGAACAAGCCCGCCGTCAAGGTTGCCATCCAGGCATGATAGCCCAACCGACACAGGCCCGAAAGCCGCTTTTTCGCCGACATGGAACGCTTCGCACGCCGAGATGTTTGATCCTCGGATTGTTCTCCAAGGCGATATGTTTTGCCCATAGACGCCTCCTCTTGACCAAGACTTGCGCGGGTGCTCTCATAAAAAGAGGCCGCAGGAACCAATCGGCAAAGTCATCCGGGGAGAGATCCATTTCTGCCTCCTAACGTTGCTTGAGAGCTGCCTCCACAATTTTTCCGTGATCAAAGGCCAGCTCCTTCGGCAGCGCGTCCAGCCTCATCCAGGCAACCTCTGCCGCATCATCGCCGGCTCGCACCTCGGTGCCCGCAGGACGCAGACGCTACCACCTGCATCGATCGAGGCCACTACGCCGCGCACGCCTCCGCTGCGGCGCTGCTCTCTCTCCTGATCGAGAGGCGAGAGCAGCGGCCCGCCCGCAGCGGCCTTCCTCGCGGGCTTCCATCTCCGCCCTCCCCTGTGGCCGCGGGCGCCGGCCCCTGGCCGGTGACGATCCGTATTCAGTTGTCAGGGTTCTTGTGGGCCTGCATTCTGCGGATGCAGGACCGCGCCCGGGGGGACGCCTCCTTGGAATTTGTCCTTATTTGTTTTTGATTATACCATGAATGTATCCAAAAATCAACTTGGTGATATGAAATTTCTCTGATTGTATCGAAAAAGCAGGAGAATTCACGAGACAGATTTGACAGAGAGAGTCATGCGGTAGTAAGATTGGAGAAGGAACCAAGAGTTCGAAGGAGGAGGGCCTTGAAGGTCATCAATGGAGAAGAATACCTTACCATAGAAGAAGTAATGAGGCTTTGGCCTGCGTCCCGGAATCTCTTTTACAAACGCATTAAGCCTCGTCTCCGCAGCTACCATTTCGAGGGAAAGGCGACTCCGCACTTCTATAAAAAAACAGAGGTACTTGCGCTCCGAGATGGAAGGCCGGAACAACGAGATCCTATTCTACTATCTGGACTCCTTGGCGATTGGACCATATTCCTGCGCTCATTAGGGTACCAGGCAGAAACAAAGACCACCACAGTGGAGATCACTAATCTCCCAGAGGAGATTCGTCGAACTTTCCGGCTTCCTCTCGATCGTCAATTTGTCCGCAGGTCTCGCATGACCTTGGCAAATGGAATTCCTATCTGTTCCTGGTCCTCCTACTATCCTCTCGAGCTGGTAGCGGGGGAAATCTTTGCTGAAATGCAGCGAGATCCATCGCTTGATGTCCTCAAGAAGATACGGGAGCTCCGAGCCATCTCCCCGACATGGGAGAGAGATCGCTATCTAGCGAGGAATGCCTCCCCGGAGGAACAAGCGCTCATGCAGCTAATAACCAACGAGCCTGTCCTGGTCGTGCAGCGAGGCTGTTGGACTGGCAAGGACAAACAAACGCTTACGCATATCAGCCACATGGTCTTGGTAGCAAGTTGGTTTGCTGTCGAGCACGAATTCCCGCTACTCTGGGGGCGAGAAGAGGGAGCTGAATAGAATGGATAAACTGGAGCAGGTCGCTCACTACCTGTTCGAGATAGGGCACCTGAAACGCTTGCGTCGCTCAGGGTGGTGGCGCATGGGAGTGGACTCCCCTGAATCTGTTGCAGAGCACACCTTCCGAACCGCCATTATCGGCTATGTCCTCGCCACCTTGGAGGGAGCTGATCCAGAAAGGACTGCGAGCATCTGCCTCTTCCATGATGTCGCAGAGGCGCGTATCGGCGATGTCTCCTGGTTAGCTCGTCGCTATCTTGCTTCTGCTCAAGAAGCAGAAGGGTTCGCATTTCGGGAGCAGGTGGGTCATCTTCCCCAATCCCTCGCTCAGAGCATTCTCGGGCTATTCGAAGAAAAAGAACGACAGTCCTCGCGTGAAGCTCAACTGGCTCGCGATGCTGATCTTCTGGAATGTTTGCTGCAGGCGCAAGAATACGCCGCGCAGGGATATGCGAAGGGAATGGAATGGGCACAGATGTGTCGAGATGGATTGCACTCGGAGAGCGCGAGAGCCCTTGCAGATCTCTGCCTTCAGGTTGACCCCGGGGCATGGTTTCAGTCGCTGCAACATAATCCCCATCCGTAATCACTCAACAGGTCAGGGATTACGCCGCTCGTCTCTACCATCGGACAGGGGGCATCGAGTTTGCCGTGCTCGATTGCATCTTCTTCATCAGACATTTCTTACATCGTTGCATTCTAGTACAACTTGTCAATACTATTTTCATACAATTTGACCTAGATCAAACTCTGAACAAAAAAAGAGATAGGAGCTATGCCCCTACCTCTATTATTAAACGTGGAAATCTATCTTGTTACCTTGTTACTTCGGACTCAAAAGACAACTCAAAAAGATTTCCCACAAAAACAAGCCTATTCACCATAACCGCTAAATCATTCTTCGCAAGCTGAACACGCCTTAACTCAAGAACAGGAGCGGTTCTTACTATACCCAAATGTTTCTGTTCTTCTGTTGTAGGCAATCTCGCAAATACCACATTCCTAGACTTCAAAACCTCAATTCCATACTTCTTCTTCATCGCAGCCCACGTATCAAATTGCGGATCAGCTTGCAAAGCCCGAAAAATCTCATCCTTAACCAAATCAGGATTATAGAAATTTTCGGATAAACGATAGTACACAGTACCAGCAGAATATTTAATACCTTGCAACAGGAGACGATGAGGAACCATTTCACCTTCTTTTCTTCCCATCAACTCTGCTGCAAACGCAGGTAAAGACGCAATATCCGGCTTCTCAAGAAACATACTAACCGGCTCTTCTCCATGTTCTCTGACATATTGATCATAGTTAGGTATAAAAGCCGGCAGCTTCAAACGAGCCGGCTGAACATATACAGACTTCTCCCTGGATACTAACAATCCCTCACTCTGAAGCAATTGAATAACCTTGTTAACTGTCTCACGTGTAGTATTAAGCTGCTCTGCTAAAACCCTATGTGGAGGAATACGGCCAGCATTACCAAACTCACCGCTTTTAATCCTCTGACGCAGCTTATCTGCAAGAGCATCTATTTTCGTATCAACCACAGTATCTTCCTTTCTTATCAAGGCTTGACCGCCTAATCTAGACTGATTCTAACACAAATTTATGTATAAAATCAACTAGCAAACTGGCCTAGATCAAATAGCAAAAAGTTATTGAAGAAATAGCACAACTTGTTTACAATTATAGTAGAAATAAATAAACACCTTCCAGTACCTTGACAAAATGAGACAAAACAATACAATATAGAAAGACCCATCTAAAAAGCCCCCAGGGAGAATACACTTATGTTAAGTCGCGAAGAGATCGAACAAATGATAAATGAAAAAGTAGAACCATTAACCGAAGAAATAGCAGCATTAAAAGCACAACTTGGCAAAGTTGACCTGCTTGCTATTGAGCAACGCAACATACGGCAATCACTAACACGCATTGAGACATCACAAAATAGCCTAAAACTCGACTTCGAGCGCCTCGATAAACGCATGGTTCATTTTGAAGAACGTACCCTCCGTTTTGAAGAAGAAGCTACGCGCCAATTTACCGACCTCAAAGCAGATACAACCACAATTAAAGAACAGCTATCTCTCGTTGTCAAAATGCTACGTCGAGTTCTTCCCCCCGGCGAAGAACTTTAGCTAATTCTGCCAAAGATACCCTAAAAACAAAACCCTAAAATCCTCAGTTTTAAAACCCATCTCAATCTTGTGAAACCCCACTAGAAGCCAATTTAAGCAGAGCGAGGACTTAAAATCCTCTGGGGTAACCCGTGTGGGTTCGAGTCCCACTCGCCCTACCACTTCCTGTCAAACGGCTCAACAAGCCCATGCTCCAACACCCTACCCATACACATCACCCCTGAGGACCATGCTTTCTGTGCCATTTTTTTGAAAGTCCTCATGGTTTCACCACGACCTCTAGCCCAGAGGATCATATGATCCTCTGGGGTCACCCATGCGGGTTCAGGTCCCACACGCCCTATCACCTCATCTGACACCCCGCCGCTGTCACGACGGTCTTCGCAGAGCGCATCCACAGCCCACGCCCTCCATCGAGAGCTGATCCCTCAGCATGCTCCACATAGCACGTTTCGCCCAGCCCTGTCCTGCGAGTCAGGAGGGCCTCTCTGATCCAGTGAGGGAAGCAGGCGCCCATCGACCCATCGCCGTAGCAGCACCTCCATTCCTCGGTTTCACACATGCACCAAAAAGAGGCCTGTTTTTAATGTATAAATCCTGAATGTGTCAGAAAAAATATACCCTTAGACAGCTTCCACACTTGCAAAAATAGCTATGCAAAAATATAATTACCTCAGCGTTAGAGGGAGTGGGAACAGACTTCCCGAAGACATCTCACGTTGAATTGGAGGATGAATTGAACCATGAAACGACTGGCCTGTCTGATCCTGGGCATGAGTATCGTTCTAACAGCCCTTCTTGCGTGTGGCGAGAGCACCAGCTCCTCATCGAACACAGGGGCAGCCATGACCTCATCGCCTTCTACAGGAGCCCAGTCCGCAGCCACCAGCACAGCAAGCGCCCCTCACACTTTAAAGTTGGCCAGACCGTGAAAGTTGGTGATACCTGGCTGGTCACCGTGCGCTCGGTCAAGACAAGCAGCGGTGACCAGTTCGACCAGCCGCACGCTGGTCACACCTTCCTGCTGATCGACATCTCGCTGAAAAATATGAGCAGCAGTGAGCAACTCGTCTCCTCAGCGGCCAACTTCACGCTGCGGGACAGCAGCGGTCAGGAAATCACAGAGACCGTCACCACATTCGCCCCCCACCCCCCCGACGGGAAAGTCGAGGCCGGCGCCTAGATTCGCGGCACGCTGGCCTACGAGGTACCCAGCGCAGAGCACAGCTACACGCTGGCCTTCCAGAGCGATCTTCTCTCCAGCGGCCAGACACTCTGGGATATTAAGATTTGATGGCGAGAACGGCCCCTGGTGCCTGCAGTGGACGTGCGGAACCTTCCTCCGAACGTCCACCTACCGGCCGGGTAGTAGGCCATCAGCACAGCCAGTCAGCCGCCCACCAGCTTCGCCTGGCACCCGCCCCACGCTTCCCCCAGAGGGCGGCGCCAGGCAGCAGCGACGAATCTCCTATGAAGAAGCCGCCCCTTGCCAGAGGTCTGATCCACGTGCTACACTTCCCAGAAGATTACAACTTTTTTAGCGACCGCTCGTATCTCATTGTAGCAAGCTGCGCTCCATCCATTTCTATATATAGATAAAACGGTTAAAGAAGGTTACGAGCGGGATCAGATCATGGATTCGACATTGCAAGCCACTGGTACGCTGGGATTAGGCCCCCTGGCCCGCCCAGCGCGCCCTACACGGCGTAGACATGCAAGCAGCACCGCCGAAGCTGAGGCTATTTCGCGCGGAGGTCGATCACTGAGCAGTCAGGACAGTGTGGTAGTAGAGCGCCCTTCCAGAGGAGCAATACAAGGGGCAACCGTGGAGGCGATGAGCGACGCCGCGCTCGTCGAGTCAGTACTCGCAGGCGAACAGGACGCTTTCAGCGTGCTCGTCGAGCGCTACAAAGATGCGGTCCACAACCTGGCTTACCGCATGCTGGGCAATACCACCGAAGCGGAAGACATCACCCAGGAAGCCTTTGTGCGAGCTTACATGCAGCTTGCCACCTACAAGCCAACGCATAAGTTCAGCACCTGGCTTCTTTCGATTGCCTCACACCTGGCCATCGACCAGTTGAGGCGCAGGCGCTTTCTAGCTCTGCCACTAGAGGACGTGCCGTTTCTAGAATGGATCACAGACCTGGGAGCGGGGCCAGAGCAATCGGCGCTGGAAGGCGAGCAGCAGGATGAGATCCAGCGCTACCTACAGCGTCTGCCTGCCAAATATCGCGCGGTGATTATCCTGCGCTACTGGTATGATCTCTCCTACGAGGAGATCGCCAGCGCACTCAAACTCACGCCGGCGCTGGTCAAGGCGCGCCTGCATCGTGCCCGTGAATTACTCGCTCGCTACATGCAACAGGACAACACCAAGGAGGAACCGGTCGATGCGCTGCCGCGACGCTAGAATATGGCTGACCGATCAGCGTAGAGATTCCAGAGATTCAGAAGAAGTGCTGCAGAACTCCCATCTGCTGCTTGAGCACCTGGCCGGGTGCCCTGAGTGCCGCACCTACCAGCGTCAACAGCAGCAAGTCGCGCGTCTGCTGCAGCAGAGCGCCCTGACCCTCTCCTGCAGGGTCTCGACCGAGCGCATCATGGAGGCCATCTACCAGCGCCAGCGCAGCACGCGCCAGCTTGAGGAGCTACGCTCGCAGCAGCGCTCCCGTCTGGCACGCCTGCAACCCCTGGGGTCCTCCCTGATGGTGATGCTACTCTTGCTGACCGGTGGCCTTCCACTCTTGCTCTTTTTCGTCTTCTTTCATCAGCCAGAGCTGCTGGTGCAGGCGCTGTTACTGCTCGGCGACGTTCTGGATGCTTTCCTGGTAGCGACAGAATACCTGCGAATGGGCCTGAGCATTGTCTCACAGGACAACCTGTTGCTGGCCGCTATCGCATTCTTATTAATCGTGCTGGCAGGGATGTGGCTTCGCCTGATGCGCGTTCCCCAGGAGGCCTGAAGGCGCAAGACCATGATCGTCTCTGCTATCCATCCGCCTGTGTGTGAGGATCACGATGAGGGGATCGGGAGCTGGTACCTATGTGCATGCTGAAACAGACAAAGTGGCCCGTCCTGACGGTAGTCGCAGTCGCGTTCCTGGTGGCGCTTCTTCTGAGTGGAGGCCTGACCCCACTGAGCGGAGTGTTGTCCACCCTGCTCACTACCCCCAGGCAGGGGCCAGTAGAAGGAGGTGCATGTACCCAATACGGGCCATCCTTTGGAGGCAACGTTGTCATCGCAGGTAATCAGGTGGTCTGTAGCGATCTTATCTCTTTTGGCGCAACCGTGGCTATCCACGGGATCGTAAAGGGGAACGTTGTGGCATTTGGAGGCTCCATAATTCTGGACGGGACTGTCGATGGGAATCTCAATCTCTACGGGGGGATGGCGGCTCTGCAGAGCGGCTCACACGTTCACGGCGACATACACCTCTACGCCGCCCAGCTCGTACGCGCGAGGGATGCGCGGCTTGATGGCGCCGTCATCGATCGCTCCCAGCATCTGACCTGGTTCCCCCATCTCTATGCCGGGTTTAGCTTCCCATCACTCGGACTGCTGATCTGGGTCGGACTCGGCCTGCTAGTCATCTGGTTACTTCCTGAGCACGTCATGCTCGTGCGTACAACGATCGTTATGCGAGCAAGGCGCAGCCTGCTCGTTGGCCTCCTGAGCGCAATCCTTGCCCCAGCGTTGCTTCTTCTTCTCAGTGCGCTTATCATCCCTCTTCCACTGGCTATTATAGTGGCTGTAGGACTTATCGCAGGATGGGCGCTGGGCATGGTGGCTCTTGGCTTGTTGATTGGCGAACGTCTCTTACATGCTGTCGCTCCGCAGCATCATACTCGCACCTTTCAGGTCGTTCTCGGCCTGATTGTGCTGACGCTGGCCGGTTCGCTGCCTCTGGTTGGCTGGCTGATCAGTCTCGGAGCAGGATTGCTGGGCCTGGGAGCGGTGTTTCTGAGTCGTTTTGGAACGCGGCTCTACGGAGAACCCAGGTACCCATTGACCCTCTAAGAGTGTTGTTCGCGCAACATGGTTTGGTTGTGCAACATTCTGTATAATAGGGGCATAGCTCCGACTCCCATATCTTGAGTGAGGATATGGCCCCTGTTGTTGCACAACTCTGTAGGTTTGTTACAATGTTGGAAAGATGGGACGGCACAATCGATGCGCTCGTAGGGACTGCCCCCGCAGTCACTCACTCAGATCACGCAGACCTGTGCAGGGAAGCATGCCTCTACAGTGCAGGTGGCCGCCGAGGTGATTATGAGTATTGACGTAGAACTCACAGACCTTGCCTATGGAGGCGACGCCGTAGGACGGTACGAGGGACGGGTCCTCTTTGTCCCCGGTGGTATTCCGGGTGAGCGAGTACGTGTGGAGATCGTTGAAGAACGTCGCGGGCATGCGCGGGCAGCGCTGCTAGAGATCCTGCGCCCGGCACCAGAGCGAGTTGAGCCACTCTATCCTCAATTGACCGATTGTGGCTGCCAGTGGCAACACATCTCCTACCCGGCTCAGCTCACCTGGAAGGCGCATATTGTTCGCCAGTTACTGGTGCGTATCGGCAAGCAGCCTGATGCCGTCGTCCACCCGACGATCGGAATGCCGCCCGGCATGTCGCCCTGGCACTATCGCAACATCGCCCAGTTTTCGACGGGTCCCAACTGTGAGGTTGGCTTCCAGTTGACCGAGAGCCACGACGTTCAGGATCTGGAAGACTGCCCACTGCTACATCCGGCGCTGGATATGGTCTACCAGCGCGTGCGCGCCAGGTTGATGAAGTACTTCGGAGACTCGCTGGGCCAGATGATTCAGAAGTTCACGATCCGTGGAGCCGTCGGAGCCGTCAGCTCTGCCACCACAGCCGGCGAGACAGCCCGGGCCGTGCCAACGCTCCTGACGATCCAGGCTCGCCCTGGCTCAGTCATCGAGGCTCCGCAGCAGCTCGCCCACGAGCTGATTACCATCGCTCCTGGCATTGTGGGCGTGATCATCGAACGGGTCGGCGGGCGCTTCGGGCGCGTAGTGGTCGGCCAGGAGTTCCTTACCGATATGGTTCTGGGAAAACGCTTCCGCGTCTCTTCTGACTCGTTCTTCCAGGTCAATATCACACAGGCCGCGACCCTCATCGAGCGTACCCTGGCGATGCTGGAGCCCAGGCGCACAGATACGGTTCTTGATGGCTACAGCGGTGTCGGCCTCTTCTCCGCCTTCCTGGCCACGCAGGCCGGCCGCGTCATCGCCATCGAGTCTCAGCCCAGCGCCGTGACGGACGCGCGCTCGAACGCCTTGCTGAACAACCAGAACAATATCACAACCCTTGAAGGTACACTCGAACGTCTGCTTGGCCAGATCCACTACCGCCGAGAGCGCATCGATCTGGCGGTGGTCGATCCGCCACGCGCTGGCTGTCACCCCAGGGCGATCCAGGGTCTGCTGGCCCTCGCTCCACGGGCGATCTGCTACGTCTCCTGCGACCCAAGCACGCTTGCTCGCGATATCGCAACCCTCTGCAGCGGCGATCGCTATCGTCTGATCGCAGCGCAGCCTATCGATATGTTTCCACAGACCTACCACATCGAGTGTGTGGCACTCCTCGTCCGTGGTAATCTGCGTTGATGTACGCTGATCCAGGCAGGCAGACGGCCTGGCCAATCGTGATGGGGGTTGCTGGGTGCCCGTCGTCACCCCCATCACCACGGCAGGCCTTGCAGCATGCTCTGCTCGCCTCAGGCACGCTTGCTCAGATAGACCTGGATCTCTCCCCCCTGGCTGATCACTGTCCCAGGCGGTGGATTCTGGCGCACCACCAGCCCCGGCGGGAGGTCGGGATAGGAGCTATCTTCGCCAACGGCGACGACCTGCAGGCCAAACTCGCTGGCGCGCTCAACTGCCGACCAGTAGTCGAGGCGCTGCAGGTTCGGCGTGCCATAGTTGAGCCACTTGCCCTCCAGCGTCGCGAGCACCGTGGCAAACCAGGTCTGTAACTCCTTCTTGCTGGCATTCTCCCTGGCCACAGCATCCGCACGATCCTTGTAGCCCTTGATCGAGTAGATCTTGTCCTGAATCAGAAAAGGATGGTCAACTGTCGAGAGGATGATATCTGCGCTGCTCCCAGGGGTCTCGATATAGACGTTCCCCACGTCCAGCAGCCGCTCGATGACGCTAGAAACTGTTACCTTGATATCGCGGATGTTTTTATACTCGGTCTCTACGCGCGCCTCGTAGAGGAAGATCAGCCGTCGCTGGATGTCGATAATCCGGCGATTGGTCAGGATATAGACATCATCCACGTAATTGATGAAGATCAGCCCCATCACCAGCAACAGCACTATCTCAACCAGCGCCACGAGATACCAGGTTCCAGGCAGAATCTGAGCCAGGCGAATGGCCAGCAGGGGCACAGCGATGAAAAAGAAGAGCGGCAGGGCCATATTGCGGTAGAGTACATAGCGCGAGCGCTGAATATACTCAACGGTAAACTCATCAGAGGAGTAGCGTACATCGCAGGGGATGCGGAGCGGTCCGCCAAAGGTGCGCCGGGGACCGCGCAGGCGATGAGGGTTGCGCTGGGGATAGCGCTCGTCGGCGTCCTGCAGCTTCGGCACCTCTTTGCCCCTGGCCAGCTTGTCCAGCATCTTAGCCAGGTCCTGATCCTGTGGCGCCAGCGGCTTCTCCTCAGGGGCCTTGCGCGCCTTCAATTCGGCGGTGAGGCCCTCAATGGCGTCTTTGACCCTCCTGGGAGCGGGCACGTCCTTCATGACGAAATCGCCGCCTGTCAGGTAGAGGTGAATGTTGCCGTAGGAAAGGAGCAGGCTGACGAGGCTCTCCTGATCGATGCCGATCTGGTTGACCTTGTTGATCTCAATCTGCTGGCGCACTGGCTGCAGCACGCCGCGCGAGCTGATGATGCGCTTGTTGGTGATAATATAGGTTTCCAGCCACCAGGCCAGGAAATCCCGCCAGAGGAACCAGAGAAAGGCAGCACAGACCAGGACGCTGAGAACGACCTCCAGCCCGATCCAGAGGCCCTCCAGAGCGGGCTGTCTCGCGTTGGCCCAGATCACCAGGGCCAGTCCAAGGAGTAGGCCCAGGACAGGGAGAGCTGGCCTGACCAGAAAGATCTTGTGCTTGCGCACCACCAGCCTGACTACCTCATCGGGCTGCTGACCCGGGAAATGCCAGCGCCGATCACGGCCGCGTCGGAACTGGCGTATGTTCCAGCGCGCACGCCCGGAGCGCCAGGGATCGTCCTTCTCCTGTTCCTCTGCAGCAATGCTCTTTGCATCTTTCTTACTCATCGCTCACCTCCGCGCACAGCAACGCAGTGGGAAAAGAGCGCGCCCGGTCCCGACAGGCCCACAACAGGCTGCTGTGAGATGAGAGCACTGACTGGCTATCGCCAGCGCTCGCTCGCTGCAGACAGACCGCGCAGTGGCCTCCCGGACCACTGTCGACCGTCGTTGACCATCAGAGCACCGCCCTGCCGATTACTTCTTCTTGCCCGTGCTCGTAGAGACCAGCCGGATGACGATCACAATAGCCACAATGATGAACAGACCCAGGGCATAATAGCCAAGATGATACTGGTCAAGCAGAATGAACCCCTGCCCTAGCATCATCTTCTGTGTGCCAGGAAAGATCAGTGTGGTCAGATAAAAGACAGCGATAAAGCCGGTGACGAACGACGGTGCCAGACCCAGGACCCGATCCTGAGGAGTGCTCGGCCTGGGAAAGAGGCGGTTGCCCAGCAGATAGCCTGCCGCAACGATGCCTATCAGACAGATCACAGTCAGCACCAGGACCGCCCGCGGTGAGGCGCTCACTCCTGGGCGATCCAGCAATAGCTGCGTGAGGAACTGCGTCAGCCCCTGGCCCATGTTGAGCGATAGAAAGAGCACTGCTCCCAGTACAAACGGCAGCAAAAATAGCTCCCGTCGCCAGCCACGGCGATAGCCGAACCACATGAAGATCGGCACGATAACGATGAACAAGGCTGTTTGAAGAGTGAGATGCCATTCCATTGCTTACCCTTCTCCCTCTATGGCATCAGAGGTAGAACATCGCTACAGGCCAGCAGTCCCCTGAGCAGAGCCTACAGCGCCCGCGTTCACCTGCCACTGATAAAAAAACCTCTGTTAATCCCGCTCTAGCATCTATCATACCACAGGTCAGGTACGAAATGTAGTCGCAATGCTGGAGAACGACCCTGAATTTTCCCTCCAGCAGGAAAGATAGTTCTCTCATTCGCAATTTTCCCTCCAATATGCTATACTATAAGAAATACAACGCCCTGTTCTCCCCAGGCGAGGCAGTTCCACGGGCACCCGTGTGCAGAACGCATCCGTTAGCGCCTCCCGCCTCCGGCTGATTTTTTCTATGAGGATTCGTGAATAATGGAAGCAGGCAATGTCAAAAGCGTCGATATAGTTGAACAAATGACCGTGGCCTATCTGAACTACTCGATGAGCGTCATCGTCAGCCGTGCGCTGCCGGACGTGCGCGATGGACTCAAACCGGTACATCGCCGCATCCTTTACGCCATGGAGCAGATGGGCCTGCAATCAACCAGACCGTTCCGCAAATGCGCCGGCACCGTCGGCGAGGTCCTGAAGCTCTACCACCCGCACGGAGACGTCGCGGTCTACGATACACTGGTCCGCCTGGCGCAGCCCTGGTCGATGCGCTATCCACTCATTCTTGGACAGGGCAACTTCGGCTCGCAGGACGATGATCCACCAGCCGCCATGAGGTACACGGAAGCCAAGATGGCGACGATCGCCGACGAGATGCTGCGCGACATCGATAAAGATACCGTCGATTTCGTACCCAACTACGACAACCAGACCAGGGAGCCAACCGTCCTGCCCGCGCGTCTCCCCAATCTTCTGCTCAACGGCTCAGCGGGCATCGCCGTCGGCATGGCCACCAACATTCCGCCTCACAATCTGGTGGAGGTCTGCAACGGGATCAGCTACCTCATCGACCACCCGGAGGCGACCACTGAGGAGCTGTCGCGTATCATCCATGGACCAGACTTCCCGACCGGGGGGATCATTCAGGGCCGCGAAGGTATCCGCAATATGTACGCCAACGGGCGCGGTCGCATCGTGGTGCGGGCCCGCACCCACATCGAGGAGAACGAACGCGGACGTGCCAGCATTATCGTGACGGAGCTGCCCTACCAGGTCAACAAGGCCGAGCTGGTGAAAAAGATTGCTGAGCTGGCGCGCGATAAAAAGATCGACGGCATCTCGGAGGTACGCGACGAGTCCGATCGCCGCGGCATGCGCATGGTGATCGAACTGAAACGTGACGCTAATCCCACCAGCGTGCTCAACTCCCTCTACAAGTATACTGCCATGCAGAGCGCCTTCAATGCCAACATGCTCGCGCTGGTCGATCGCCAGCCACGCATCCTGACCCTCAAGGCCTTCCTGCAACACTACATCAATCATCGCGAGCAGGTGATCACCCGGCGCACACGCTATGAACTGGCCAGGGCGGAGGCGCGCAAGCACATTCTGGAAGGCTTTCGCAAGGCCTTCGAGCACCTCGACGCTATCCTGACGACCATTCGCCAGTCACAAGGCTCTGAGGCGGAGCTGAATCGCACGCTGCAGGAGCAGTTCGGCTTCTCCGAGGCCCAGGCCAGCGCGATCCTGGATATGCGCCTGGCCCGTCTGGCCGCTCTGGAGCGCCGCCAGGTCGAGGAGGAGCTGCTCACGGTGCAGCAGCACATCGACTACTACAATCTCATCCTGAGCGACATCCACGAGGTGCGCAAACTGATCAAGGCTGATCTGGAAGACCTGAAGGAGAAATACGGCGATCCACGCCGCACCGACATTCGCGAGGCCGAGGCAGGCGATTTTAAAGAAGAAGACCTGATTCCCAACGAGGAGGTCGTGGTTACCCTCACCGAGAAGGGCTATATCAAGCGCCTCCCCTCCAGCACGTACCGCGCGCAGCGCCGCGGCGGCAAGGGAATCACTGGCATGGCTACACGCGAGGATGATGCTGTGCGCCATCTGGTCGTCACCCATACTCATGACAGCCTGCTCTTCTTCACGGACCGCGGCCGCGTCTACCAGTTGCGCGTCTACGAGCTGCCCGACGTGAGCCGTACAGCCAGAGGCGAGCACCTGATCAACCTGATCGCGCTCGACCAGCAGGAGCGTGTCACAGCCATCGTGGCAGTGCCCAAGGGGGTCAGCCGCGACTATATGATCGTGGCAACGCGCAAGGGCGAGGTCAAGAAGACCCTCATGGACGAGTTTGAGAGCGTTCGTCGCCAGGGGCTGATCGCCATGGATCTGGAAGATGACGACCGCCTGATCGGCGCCAAGCTGGCGCGCGCCGACGATCATGTGCTCCTCATCACGGCTCACGGCAAGGCGATTCGCTTCAAGGTGGAGGAGCTGCGCTCGGCCTCACGCACCAGCGGCGGCGTCCGCGGCATCCGTCTGGAGGAAGGGGATAGCGTGGTCTCGCTGAACCTCACGCCCCAGGATAGCGAGCTGCTGGTGGTCACGGAGCGCGGCTACGGCAAGCGCACGCCCATCGAGGAGTATCCGCTGCAGAGCCGGGGCGGCAGCGGCGTCCTGACCGCCAGGATCACAGAAAAGACTGGACTGGTAGCGACCGGGCGGGTGATCACCGACCTGGATAACGATCTGATGATCATCACCGCCGGCGGCGTCGTCATTCGCACGGACATCGGCAGCGTCTCGCTGCTGGGCCGGGCCACGCAGGGCACACGCCTGATGGCCATCGCTGACGGTGACAACGTGGTGGCTGTGGCGACCACCAACGGGAAGAAGCCGGAGGAACACGCGGGGTCCGAGGGTGCAGAGACCCCCGCCGAGGAGGCTCAGCCAGCAGCGGCCCCAGAAGCAACGGCCGCGGCCGCGGAAGAGGGCCAGGACTCCTCTCTTCCTCCTTCCCCGTAGCCGCGCCGGCTTCGGCCAGATCAGTCCGCCTGGCCAGGGCCACTCAGCCTAGAGCGGCTCTGGCCGCTGCTCCGGCAACAGCGGCTGACCAGCCCGGATACGCTGCGCCGCCTGGCGGTCCTGCAGCGCGCTCAGCCGGACCAGCGGGAAGGAGCGCCGGAAGCGCCTGGCCAGATCCTCGCCTTTCTCATCGGCGAGCACGGCGCGTCGCTCATAGGCATAGGCCAGCAGCTCGCGCTTGAGGGCATCATCTGCCTCAACCAGGAGCAGGTAGGCCAGCACAAATTCGGGCTTGCCTCGCTCGGCGTAGGAGCGGGCGTATTCCAGGCCATCGGCCCCCTCCTGCAGACGCTCAAGCGCCCGCTGGCGAAACACCTCTTTGAGCGCTGAAGCGTAGAGATCGGCAAAGGTCTCTCCCATCAGCAGATCTCCCTCTCTCCTTTAGCGTCGCTGTGCGGCTGCCCGCTCCTCGCGTCGCCACTTCCAGGCATAGACCAGCAGCTCGCGGAAGGCTCTGGCGATCACCGAGGGTTTGGCGCCTGTCGCACGCCCACCACGGCGTGGCAGATGATGGACTCCCACCTCAGTATAGGTATAGCCCGCGCGGGTGAACTTATAGAGGATCTCGGTGTTGATCATCGCTCCCCGCGTCTCTAATCTGTGCTCCTGAAAGAAGCGGGCACGATAGAGCTTGAAGGCACAGTCGATGTCGCGCACCCGCAGGCCGAAAACAAGGCGCACCAGACATTTCCAGCCCCAGGCGTTGAGCTTGCGCATCCAGGTATCCTGACGCTTGATGCGATAGCCCAGGACGGCATCATAGTGCTCAATCAGCGGGAAAAACTGCTCGATATCGTGGATATCGAACTGCCCATCTGCATCCATAAAAAAGGCCAGCTCTCTGGTCACAGCCTCAAAACCGCTGACGAGGGCGGCTCCATAGCCTTGATTCACCGGATGGTTGATCAGGCGAATCCGGGGATCACGGGCGGCAGCCGCTTCGACAATGGCTCGTGTGTTATCCCGGCTGCCATCGTTGACTACCACTACCTCGAAATCTTCCACCCAGGGAGTCAGGGTCTCCAGCACATTCTGCAATGTGCCGGCAATGGCTGCCTCTTCATTATGGGCAGGCAGAATGACCGAAAGGCTGTACTTTGTTTTCACTCCGGTCGAAACGATCTCTGATTGTAGCTCACTCATATGCTTCGTTTTCACTTTGCCGTACGGCGGTTGAGATGAAGAACGTGAACCGGGTCTTCCTTCTGGCTCGCACGGCCCGACGAAGAAGTCAGTAGCATCCCTGCCAGTGTGCAGACCTTAGACCATTCTGGCCCATACCCGGATACCGACAACCGGCCCCCCGCCACGCCCCTGCTGCGAGAGGGACGGCAGGGCCACTTCGGCAAGCATCATGGCAACCTCAGAACGAGCCAGTTCCTCAGATGTGTAATAACATGTCTCCGCCATAATGTCCAGTAGCAATGCTGGCCGCTGCCTCGAGGATTCTCCCGTAGAAGCACTCTCGGGCGTTCAAAGCAGGCCTGAACGCTTATGGAACGGCCAGGACAGGAGTAATGTCACCGGAATCCGCATAAATAGCTATCGATCCATTGTTCTACAGGCGCCCGAACCGCTGGAATGGCAGGCAACGCTGCGCCTCTACTGGACACCATCTGCTATAATAAGCCTTGATTTTCGACGTGGAGGGGAGAGCGCACCCGATCATGCCAGCACAGTATAGAGCCTTGCAAGGCTTCCGCGATATCCTGCCAGAGGAGCAGCCCTACTGGCGCTTTGTCGAGGAGACCGCCGTCGCCGTCGCGGAATTGTACGGCTATCGACGCATCGAAACGCCAATCCTGGAAGAGACTGGGGTCTTTCTCAAGACTTCTGGTGAGACATCGGATGTGGTTGAGCATCAGATGTATACGTTCGAGGACCGCTCAGGCAAGGAGGGACGCGGCCAGAGCCTGACGCTGCGGCCAGAAGGCACGGCGGGCGTGGTACGCGCCTACCTGGAGCACGGGCTGTTCAAGCTGCCGCAGCCCGTCAAGCTCTACTATCTGAGCGAGCCGATGTTTCGTCATGAGCGGCCGCAATCGGGACGCTATCGGCAACATCACCAGTTTGGCTGCGAAGCGCTGGGTGAGAGCGATCCAGCGATTGATGCTGAGCTGATCGCCCTGCTCTACCAGGTCTATCGACGCCTGGGCCTGCAGGGTATCCGCGTGCACCTCAACAGCATTGGCGATCCAGCCTGCCGTCCCGTCTATATCGAGGCCCTGCGCGCCTACTATCGCCCGCTGCTGGCCGATTGCTGCCAGAACTGCCAGGCACGCTTCGAGAAGAATCCGCTCCGGCTCCTGGACTGCAAGGAGCCTCAGGACCAGGCGAAGATCGCCGCGGCACCCCGCAGCATCGATTATCTCTGCGAGGCCTGCCGTCTGCACTTCGAGGCGGTGAGACGCTTCCTGGAGCTGTATGAAACGCCCTTTGAGCTGAATCCTCTCCTGGTCCGCGGCCTGGACTACTATACGCGCACGGTTTTCGAGTTCACGTCGGATGTCGATCAGACGGCGCTCAATGGCGGCGGCCGCTACGATGGGCTGGCGGAGATTCTGGGCGGGCCGGCCACGCCTGGGATCGGCTTCGGCATGGGTATTGAGCGCGTGATTCTGGAGCTGAAACGCCAGGGAATCACCCCACCAGCCATGGAGCCTGTGCGCGCCTTCGTGGTCTACCTGGGCAGAGAGGCCGTCCTCAAAGAGGCCGCCGTCAGGCTAACAGCCGAGCTGCGCCGTGCCGGGCTGAAGGCAGAGATGAGCTACGGCGACCGGAGTCCGCGTGCCCAGATGAAGCAGGCCAACGCCTCGGGCGCCAGCTACGCACTCCTGCTCGGCCCCGATGAGCTGGCGAGCGAGAGCGTGACGGTCCGCAACCTGCGCGCCGCGGAGCTGGATGAAGAGGCAAAGCAGGTCAGAGTGAGACGGGCGGAGATCATCCGCTTCCTGCAAGCCTGAAGCAGAAGGCACGAGGGAGGAGGCCCACAGAGAACGCGGTGCCTCCTCCCTCGTGCCTTCTGCTTCAGGCTCCTCAGGCGAGAAGACTGCGATAGTTGCCTGGTACCTGGCAGCCACGATAGAGGGCGGCCAGGAGGGCCGGCTGCGTGGAGACCTGCATCTGCCCGGAGGGGCAGGCAAGGGTGAGCGTGCGCGCGCCCGGCGGCAGATCCTGGCGCAACGGCTTGGGATGGCCTGCCGTGCTGAGCAGGCCGATGGGCCAGAGCTGATTGCCGATGACGAAATCCATGCCGCTGAAGTAGAAGAAGGGTACTTTATAGCTCATCGCCGTCTGCACATCGGTGATCAGCGAGAAAATGTGCGCGATAGCGACCTCACTGGCATCCCCCTCGTTGAGACCACAGCCCTTAAAGCAGCCAGTGCCCTCTACAATCCAGAGGTGCTCTCCGAGCCTGCCACTGTTGAGGCTCACCCCAAGCTGCTGGGACCAGAAGCTCAGCAGGCCGTAGAGGTTATTCACGTAATCTCCAGGATAGCCATTGTGCCAGCTATCGATCAGGCCGAGCGTCTGGGAGCGCCAGCTCCAGCTACCTCCAGGATGTACCAGGGTGTTCATGGCAGCCTGCATCTCGTTCAGATACTCAACACGCACCATGAGCTTGCTATAGTCGTAGGGCACCACCAGCGGATCAACGGATCCCAGAATAACTTTGGCCCCAGGGTCAAGCGTCTGCACGGCCTGCGCACAGAGATCGTAGAAGCGCGCAAAGCGCTGCGGGGTGACGTAGACTGTCATGAGATCCTGCTTCATCTGCTCGTTGCCACATTGCACAGCATCGGCTCCTGCCGAGGCGGCATCGCGAATGATGGCGGTGTTGTAGAGCTGCGGCGGCCCGGCGCCTGGCTGACAGAGGGTGAGCAGGACATGGATACCGGCGGCATGGAGCCGCGCGATGGCTGCTTTGAGCGCCGCCCCCTGGAGACCGAAGTAACCGCAGGTGCGCGCGCCGAAACGCACCCAGTGGAGGTGGCCAACGGTGGCGGCAAGCTGACCATCGACGCCCAGGATGGTGGCGGGATCGCGCGTCGGCGAAGGCGTGGGCGTAGCCGTCGGCGTGACGACGACGGTGGGCGAGGGAGCGGCGCCGGCCTGAGTCGCAGTGACGGTCGCGGTGGACGGCGTAGGCGGCGCATCCCCCTGCTGGCTCGGCGGCAGGGCCGCTCGATAGGCCAGAGCCGCCAGCCCCAGGCTGCCGACCAGCACCAGGACAGCGATCAGCAAGATCGGTCCTTTTACAGGCTTGAAGGGCATCTGTATCATATTTTTTCAGACTCTATACTTCAATGCGCGAATATAATGTTCAGCAAGCAAAGGGGTTATTTTCCGATACAAAACTCGCGAAAGATGCGCTCCAGTAGATCAGCGCTCGCCGTTTCGCCGGTGATCTCGCCCAGGACCTGGCAGGCCGCCTGCAGATCAATGGAGACAAAGTCCAGGGGCAGCGCGTGATCGAGGGTTGAGAGGGCCGCCTCCAGATGCTGCGCAGCCTGGCGCAGGGCCTCCTGGTGACGCGCGCTGGTGACCAGCACACTCTCGCTGTGCACGGTCTTGCCGGCCAGCACCAGGGCGGCAATGGTCTCCTCGAGCTGCGGCAGGCCGGCGCCTGTGAGCATAGAGGTCATCACCAGCGGCTCGACTGGCCAGAAGCGACGCACCGCCTCCTCGGCCAGAGCCTGAGGTTGATCCGCCTTGTTGAACACAACAATCACCGGCCGACCGCGCGTGCCAGTTTCCTCCTCTGGCCGCTGGAGGCCGAACCCCAGGCGTTGCAACTCTTCACAGACGCGCCGATCCTGCTCGCTCAGAGGCTGAGAGCAATCAAAGACCAGCAGCACCAGATCCGCGCGCTCGGCAGCCGCGCGGCTGCGCTCGACACCGATTCGCTCGACGGGATCGTCCGTCGGGGTGATCCCCGCCGTATCGATCAGATAGAGGGGAATACCGCGCAGATTGGCCACTTCCTCGACAGTATCGCGTGTGGTGCCAGCCACGGGCGTAACGATCGCCCGCTCGGTTCGCAGGAGGGCGTTGAGCAGGCTGGATTTTCCAACGTTGGGGCGCCCGATGATGACTGTTCGCAGCCCTTGACGGTAGAGCCGCCCCTGCTCTGCTCCCGCCAGAAGCTCGTCTATCAACGTTCGCGCGGCCAGCAGGCCGGGCCGCAGCTCGTGAGCCGCAGGTGTGGGGATATCATCGTCGGGGAAGTCGATGCTGGCCTCAATGCGCGCCAGGACCCCCAGAATGGCCTGACGGGCCTCCCTCATGCGCGCCGAGACACGTCCCTGGAGCTGCTGCATGGCCAGACGCAGACTGGCCTCCGTCTGCGCGCTGATGACATCCATCACGGCCTCGGCCTGAGCCAGATCCAGGCGCCCATTGAGAAAGGCGCGCAGCGTAAATTCGCCAGGCTCGGCCAGGCGCGCCCCCTGGGCCAGCACCAGGTGTAGAATGCGCTGGAGCAGCAACGGACCACCATGCGCCTGAATCTCTACCACGTCCTCGCGCGTGTAGGTGTGCGGCCGACGCATAAAGGCCACCAGCACCTCGTCGAGCACTTCTTCTGTGCGCGGATCAACGATGCGCCCATAGGTGAGCCGATGGGAAGTGGGGAGCCGCTGGTCACCTCCAGACCGGCGAAAGAGGGGTTGCACAATGGCAAAGGCCTCCTCTCCGCTGACGCGCACTACGCCGATCCCTCCTGCTCCGGGCGGTGTAGCAATCGCAGCAATCGTGTCGTTCTGCATGTTCTTTACCAATCCCCCGATCGGGCTTGCGCTGCGTGCTGGCGAGACCTCGCTCAGGATAGCATCAGGAGCGCATGCTGTCAAGGGTGTGCAAGCGACCCCGAACCGGCGGGCTCCCGCGACCGCTTCCAGGCGGCCCTACGGCAGCCAGCCGGACCCTGGCGCTGCTCCTGGAGGCTGGCGAGCCTCGCAGCAGGGGGACGCGGGCATCGAGAGGCGCAACGGGTGCGCCAGCACTGGCTGGCGTGGCTGGGCCGGCGCCTCACCGCTGCCTGGACACACTCGAGTGGGTGACGCTCTGCCAGGCATGTGCCACCCGGCGAGGGAGGTGGCCGGATGGATGCCGTGAGCCGGGGCGACGACGCACAGGCAGGCGATACGGAGTAGCCCTGGCGATGTCCCCGAGAGCGAAACCGCCGACAGCTCAGCCCTCCCTCGCTCGGAAGATAGGTGCCTATGGAGCAGGAAGAACGCGCTCGGCGTGCGCATATACGTTCATCGAGCGGCCGCGCAGAAAACCTACCAGCGTGATCCCGGCGCGTTCGGCCAGCTCGACCGCCAGGCTGGACGGCGCCGAAATGGCAGCGATACAGGGAATACGCGCCTGCAGAGCTTTCTGAATGATCTCAAAGGAGGTGCGCCCGCTCACGACGAGGATCTGCTCGCGATAGGGGAAGTCGCCGTGCAGCAGGCCGTAGCCGATCAGTTTGTCAACAGCGTTATGGCGCCCGACATCCTCGCGCAGGAGGAGTAGCTCGCCGCGCAGCGAGAAGAGGCCCGCCGCGTGCAGCCCCCCCGTATGAGCGAACACGGCCTGAGCAGCGTGCAGACGCTCCGGCAAGGCGTAGAGCACCGAGGCAGCAATACAGAGATGATCAGCCTCCAGCGGCGGGGTATTGACCAGCAGGTCGGCAATGCTCTGCTTGCCACAGAGACCACAGCTCGCCGAAACGGCGAAATGGCGCTCGAAGGTCGCCTGACAGACCCCAGAGGCCGCACCCTCCCCCGCGTGTGGCTGCGCTTCTCTCAAGACAACATTGATCACATTGGGCTGCGGCAGACCATCCTCGGCGACGGCCTCCTCAACCGCGGCCACTTCCTCCGCGCTACGGATCACGCCCTCGCTGAGCAGAAAGCCGAGGGCCAGCTCGCGATCATGGCCGGGCGTACGCATGATCATCGCCAGGCTGCGCTGATCCAGGCGCACCTCCAGCGGCTCCTCGACAGCCAGGGCCTCCTCGCGCATCTGCTGCTCCTGCTCCTGCCAGTGTGTCACGCGAGCACTCATCACGCGCAACGGATCAACTACGGAGCGCCAGAAACGAGTGGACATCACCGTTCACCTTCTTTGTGCAGTACCTGCGTCGCTCTCCCTCATGCTCCGTGAGCAGAGAGATCCCTTGCTTCAGACTCCATTGTACGAGCGCGATCAATGACCCCCCTGGGAAAGCGGTTACCTCGCTCCTCCCGAGGTCAGGCGCGGCGCGCCTCGGCCGCCAGAGCGATGAGGTGCTGTGCTGGCCCCGCTCTCCGGCGGCACCTACCACTCGCCGCATCTCCCTCTTTATACTCCGTCCGGCTCCCATACGTCCACTGTGTAGATGAGCAGCCCTATCACCACGACCACTGGACTCCCCCTGCAGGCAGACGTGGAGCCTCGGCCGTTGACGCCACCGGCTTCTAATGCTAGGATATGCAAAAAGGCGCGCTCAAGGTTGCCCGCGTCGCCGTACTTTTGCGGCCACGTCACGCGGGCTGAGTACGGCAGGGGTTCCCAATGCACCATTATGTCAAGTCGAGCAACGAACTGCTACGGAAGCACGGCTATCGGCTGACACCTCAGCGCTATATGATCCTGAGCGTCATTCATGAAGCCAATACCCATCTGAGCATCGAGCAGATCACCAGCCGGGTTCAGCAGCAGAATCCCTATGTCAGTCTCTCGACCATCTACCGTACGCTGGAGCTTCTCAAGGAACTGGGTCTGGTTCGGGAGAACCGTCTGCCGGGAGAGCCACCCTACTACGAATGTGCGGAGGGCCAGGCACACCACCACCTGCTCTGCCGTGGCTGCCGCACTATCATCCACCTTGATGAGCACCTCCTTGGAAATCTGCACGAAGAGTTACAGGAGCAATACGGGTTTCACGGTCTGACGCTGGACCTGGTGGCCGCTGGCTACTGTGATGCCTGCTGGAAGCATATGCAGAAGCGCGAGGAGCCTCCGACAAATTGAGCAGCCGCTGCGCCCGGTGAGTCTGGCAAGCCAGCGGTCGAGTAAAAGCCCTGCAGAGAGACGCCTGGCTGCTCAGTCTCTCTGCCCGCGCCTCTGCGCTGGGGGCCACTCAGTTGCTCTCCAGCTTTCTTCCCTCACCCCTCCCCCTGGCCCTCTGCTGGCGATATGATCCGTTCCCTTCCGTGGATAGCGCTTTCTGTTCAGCAGACACGGATGTAGAGTCTAAGGCACACGGCCTGTATGATAGTGCTTGAGCATCTCCTCCAGACTATCACCACCGTACTTTTCGAGGACTGCCTCAGTGAGCACCACAGCCAGCATGGCCTCACCCACCACGCCGCCGGCAGGCACGACGCAGACATCGCTGCGCTCGTAGCGGGTCTGGTCGATATTCTCGCCACTCGCCAGATCAACGGAGGGCAGCGGATGCGCCAGTGAGGGGATCGGCTTGAGCGCGACGCGCACCACGAGAGGCTCTCCGTTGGTGATTCCCCCTTCGATGCCCCCGGCGTTATTCGTCAGATGGTACCAACCGCGGTCGGAGTCATGGCGCAGCACATCGTGCACCCGCGAGCCGGTTGTACGAGCAGCAGCCAGCCCAGCGCCGATCTCGACAGCCTTCGCCGATGGGATGCTCAGCATCGCCATACCCAGGCGTGCGCTCAGACGGCGATCCCACTGACTGTAGCTGCCGAGGCCGATGGGGACGCCGAGGGCAACAACCTCGAAGACGCCACCGCAGGTGTCGCCGTTGCGTTTGGCCTCCAGAATGCGTGCGATCATACGCTCGCTCAGCGCTGGATCAGCGCAGCGCATCGGTGAGGCCTCCACTTGCTGCCACATGCTCTCAGGATAGGCCTCGCACGTCATGGGACGCGGCTCCTCATAGCCGACGTCAGCAATGGAGAGCACGTGGCTATGAATGGCGATGGCGAAGTGCCGGAGGAGTTGACGGCAGAGGCTGCCCACGGCCACCCGCGCAGCGGTCTCGCGCGAACTGGAACGCTCGATGACATTGCGGACATCACGATGGCCATATTTCATGGCTCCCGTGAAGTCGGCGTGGCCCGGGCGTACGCGCGTGACTGGCTCGATCTCGGCAGCGACGGGGTCGGCGCTCATCTGCTCTCCCCAGTTGACCCAGTCGCGATTTTCAATCTGCAGCGTGATGGGCGACCCCAGGGTTCGTCCGTGGCGTACTCCTGAGAGGATGCGAACGCTATCCTTTTCGATCTTCATCCGCCCTCCGCGGCCATAGCCTCCCTGGCGCCGCCGCAGGTCTTGATCGATGGCCTCACGATCGACCTCGAGGCCGGCTGGCAGTCCCTCGACAATGATTGTCAGACAGGGACCATGCGACTCCCCGGCGGTGAGAAAACGAAACATCTGTCTAGAGCCTCCCTGACGTTGTTGCCACTTTCAGTGCTGTCCTGATTATACAGGGAAATCCAGACCTCCGCTAGCAGGCTCGTCGGCATCTTCCCTCGGGCCAGGCGCGGCGGCCCGTCAACCACACCTGATCGGGCTGGCATACGGGACCCCTCGATCCTCCTCGCACGACAGACGGGCCAGGCAGGCCTGGAGCAGAGAGATACGGGATCAACAATGCATATATAGTCATTGATAGATGGCACTCGTCATGGCGGCTGACATCATCAGAAACATGCAGAGCGGGAGCGTTTTGACGAGGCATGCACCGGCTGGCTGCTCTTGCGATTCAGATTGGCAGAGACGGGTTGAGCGGTGTGCTCCGCTGGCAAGACGGGCGGTCCTGCTTCAGGTGAGCCTGCGCCTCGGTATCATGGGCAAGATCAGCGGTTGCACGGGACCCCTTGAGCAGGAAAATATGTTCAGTGATCTTTAGTTGTAACACAAGAAAACCACTTCTCTCTATTCTGATTCCGCCTAGATATTGACACAGCAATAAAAAGAATTTACAATCCTTTTTATGAGGAAGTTATTTATTTATTGACTCCACATTCACGAGTGTGTTGCACGTAGGAGGGTTCTATGTCATCAGAGTCGCCCAGCCATTTCGGGCCATCGGTAGGAGCACGGATACGCTCTGCCAGGCATGCCAGGAAAATGACTCAGAGCCAGCTCGCCGGGTCAGATTTCTCAGTCAGCTATATTTCAGCCATTGAACGGGGGCAGATTCAGCCTTCGATCAGAGCGCTTGAGATCCTGGCCGCACGGCTCAACATCACGGCAGCACAGCTGCTACCGGGCATGGAGGGCGCTGAGATGGCGCCTGGCGTGGACATAGCCCTTTCCGCGCAGAGTGAGAAGGAGGTCGAGCAACTGCTCCTGGAGGCAGAGGTCTGCATCCATGCGGGAAAGGAGGCAACCGCTAGCGAGCAACTGCGTAGCCTGGCGATCAATCTGCTCCCGCGCCACCAACAGGCGCGGGTCTATTACCTGCTTGGCCTGGCAGCCTTCGCTGGCGAGCACCTGCCCGAGGCGGAGAAATACCTGACCCTGGGCCTGCAGCTTCTCTCTGAGTCAGAGGACCTCTTCTTACAAGCGCAGCTCTGCTATATCTCCGGGCTTATTCATGTATCTATGCAAAATTATCAACAGGCAGAACACTTCTATGAGCGCTGCCTTGAAATACTGGAGCGACTATCACCGCGCGATGATTTATTTGTTGCCCGAGTCCACTGGAGTCTCGGGCATTATCATCTTTCACAGAATCGACCAGATAAAGCGATTGAGTTCATGCAGAGATCTGTCGCTATTATTGATGCATGTGAAGCCGCACATCAACCCGAGCAGACCTATTATCACCTGAGCATCGATTATGCACTGAACGGCGACTACACACGAGCGGCACTGCAGGCGCTCAAAGCCTTCTATGCCCACAGCCAGCGCTCCTGGCGGCGCCAGCGCAGCGAGCTAGTCCACGCGCTCTACCGGCTACTACTGCGCCGCCCGGCAGAGAGCGAGCAGCAACATACAATCGAGGAGCTGCAGGAGTTAAGCGCCAGTCCTGAGCCATTGCAAGCAGCCAGTGCCTGCGCTCATCTTGCTCGCTGGTTTAGCGAGCGCCACGAGCAGTCCGAGGCCTTCCGCCATGCCGAGCGAGCGCTGATGCTGGCCAGGCCGTTCGGCGACAGTGAGATTCAGGCGGAGGCCCTGCTGGTGCTGGGGCACCTGGCCTACGAACGCGCGCACTTTGATGAGGGTGATACCCATATCGAGAGCGGCCTGGCCATGCTTGAGCGTCTGCAGACCGATCGCGAACAGCTTGCCGAGCATTACAGCGCCTACGCACGCTTACTGGAGGGCCGGGGAAAAGAGCGCGAGGCCTTCCAGTACTTTCGCCGCGCCTATGAGATCGGGCAGCGTCGCCTCGTCCATTGAGGCCGGCAGAGGCAGCGGCCGGGTCAGGTTCCAGACAGTCAGGCCGGAGGAGGAGACGAGCGCACTTCCAGACGCAGAAACATGACTTCCAGCAGATTACGGTCTTCGGGATTGCTCAACTGCAGGGTGGTACGCCCGAGTGGAGTGGTGAGCCGCCCCTGATCATCGACCGGTGCCGCGCTCCGAATAGCGCGCGGATTGCCCCCGATCCAGGCCACCGGTTCAAAGATCAGCCCCAGGGGGAGTGCAATCTCCACATAGGAGCCGCGCAGCTCCGGCTTCAGGCCCTGCAGATGGAGTTCAAGCAGCTCGCCCTGCTGCGTCACGCTGCCCTCATAGAGGCCGGCCTGCAGGAGCAGGACGGGAGGAGCAGCCGGAGCGCCCCCACTGGCAGCGCGGCGGACCGCCCGGCTGCCAGGACGCGCACCCGTGCCCTGGCGCAGGGCATAGGTGTAGAGCGGAGGCTCCTGTGGCGATTCCTCCTCCTGCAGCGAGGCAAAGAGCGTCGCCACGCGCACGAGATCCTGCAAAGCCCGCTCGCGCATCTGCATGATGCTCGCACTGACTCGAATGGCCTGCTGCAGCAAATGGCGCGCCTCATCATAGAGAGTTGCCTCAGGAGGGGTAGTCTGACGCAGCAGCAGCTCAGCCTGACGGATCAGTGCCTGACAGAGATGGATGAGCGCGCGAGCCGGGACAGCGGCGAGGCTATGCGGAGCAGCAGGGTTTTCAGAAGAGGAAGAGTCAGCGGAGAGAGCGGCGCCCAACGCATCGTAGATCTCACGATAGGCCGAGCGACAGAGGGAGCAGCCGATGAGGTGGTAGAGCAAGGAGGCATAGCGCTGGTAGGTATCGGGGTTGTTCTGCAAGAACGAGAAGGCGAGATCAGGGAGTTGTCGATAGAAGCGGAGATGGTCCTGAGCAGTGTGCAGCAGAGCCAGTTGCTCGCTGCTGTCAGCCTCGGAGAGCACATCATGAGAGCCAGGGGGGGCCATCACCTTCTGCAACCAGCGCGCCAGCCCCAGAGAGGGACCAGAGCGGGCCACCTCGCCCTCAAAGTCTCTGCGGTTCTCCATTGACTCAACCTCCTTGTGCATACCTACATATGCCTGCTAGTCAGTTTTATAGTAACGCGCCAGGCGTCTGAGTTGAGCCGCATCGAGATGCACAGCCTCGGCCTGCTCATCCCAGTGCAGTAACCCTTCCAGCGCCAGTTGTTTCAGGCCTCGGCGTACCTCCTCCAGAGTCAATCCATCGCGCGCCAGTGCCTCAAGAGGAATGGTATGATCTGCACCCGAACTCTTATACTCAGTTAAACGCAGTGCCACGACAACAGCCAAATTGGTACTTTGTGACTGCAGGCAGCTCCGTAATTTCTTATGGGCATGATCGCGATGCTGGCTGCTATGAGCCAGCAGCTCCTCCAGAGGAGGCAGCGAGGCCTGCAGCTCGCTCAGGAGATCCTGCAACAGCTCCGCAGCGCCCATCTCTTCCAGCTCCTGCATGACCGCGCGCAACTGGCGTGGAGCACTTGCCAGCGCCAGGATGCAGTGTCTAAGCAGATTGCGCAGTTCCTGGAGGGAGGCAGCCTGTAGCGCCGCTTCCTCAGGGGTCGCAAAAGGAGGCGCACCCCACACTGGCTCGACGACATCCAGCAATGGATTGCCCTCGCTCTCCTGGTCATCCGTGCCTTCCAGCTCCGAAAAGGTAGCGACCGCCAGACGGCGCTTACGCAGGCGATCGATAGCTTTATTCCTGATACTGTGGTTGAGAAAGGCGTAGAATTGCGCTTCGCTTAAGCGATCCAGGGCTGTCTCTGGAGCATGCGTTCCGCCACCGATAATCCCCAGGCAGACAAGCCGCTCGACCACATGGCTGACCACCAGATCTACTTCATCAGAGTCGTACTGCAGACCTCTGAGGAAACGTTGCGCCCGCTGGCGTAGATAGGCATAGAGGGCCGGGAAACTTCGGTCAGGTTCATATCTCAGGTCGTGAGCCGTGAATGGCATGCTAGAGATTCCCCTTGAAATTTTCAGGAATAAGTGCAGGATCTCCATCCTGAATCGTCCTGCAGTATCCTACAGCAGTATAGCTGTTTCTCATCGATCAGGCAAGGAGGCTCTGCCAATCATATCTTTCACAGCCCGCCAGCAGTGCGGCGCCGTTCCAGCGCGGCCACGGGGGAGGCCGGAAAATCAGCCGGATGGGAGGCGCAGGTCAGCAGCGGTCAGCAGTCGCGCTGCCAGCCTGGAGAGACCGAGGGGGCCGCTGGCAGGTCATTGGTGAGCCAGCGGCTCCTCTCTCTTCAGAAGCGGAGGAGACAGAGCGGGTCTCTCGTTTTCCGCAAGACATCACTCCAGATCGCCGAGCTTGCCCTGGCGCTGGTGTTCATAGGCCTTCTTGATAGCACTCAGGCTGCGCTGCACTTCGCCGCGCTGCTCCAGAAGATTGGCATAGCGGAAGTAGGCGCCAGCGGCGAGTTCATGGGCGTTGGCAGTATCAAGCAGATTGAGGGCCTGATGGAAGAGGTCGTCAGCGCTGGCAAAATCGCCCGCATGGTGGCGAATCTGTGCGAGAGCAATGAGGGCCTGACCCTGAGTGCGCGGGTCCTGGCTGGCTTGAGCGAAGCGCAGGGCCTCGCGGGCCTCATGCTCGGCCTCTGGCAGCTTTTCGGCCTTGAGGAGCAACTCAGCCAGACTCGTATGACAGAGAGAAGCCGCCACCTCATCGTTCAACTCACGCTCGATCTCAATGGCGAGACGATACTCCTGTTCGGCTCCCCGCACATCGTTCTGCTTCTCCAGGGTCCTTCCAAGCTGCTGATGGGTCAGGCCGATCAGCCGCTGCTCATCGCGCATCTCATAGATCGCCAGGCTGCGCATGGCATAATCGCGCGCCATTGCCAGTTTGCCAGCACTCCTGTACTGCTGGCTGATCTCCATATAGCGGCGTGCAAAGGAGCGGCTATCGCGCTGAACCTCGCCGAGCGTCTCCAGGGCCCGATGATAGAAGGTCACGGCCCGCTCGAGTTCTCCCAGACGGAAGTAGTCGTTGGCCAGATTGCTGAAGACCTCCAGGGAGAAGATCGGGTCCTGAATCTGTCCTTTGTCGATGACATCGAGACAGCGCTGATGATTCTCCAGCGCCAGCGTGTAGTTATAGAGCAGAAAGTAGGCCTTGCCAAGATAGTTGCGCGCACGCTCGCTGTACTCGATCTCATTCATGCCTTCGCCCTGATTGACAGCGGCCCGCAGATCGACAACAGCCTCCTGATGCTCACCAGCTCCCAGATGGATAAGACCCCGTAAGAGATAGAGGCGATAGGCCTGATCGGTGGTCAGACGCTCTGGCTGCAGTGGCGTGAGCAGCTGGACCGCCTGTTCATAGGCCTGCTGCTGGACCAGGACCGCCGCGTGCAAGAGATCTACCTCGACGCGCTGATCAGGTCCGGCATCGGCGGGTGAGTAGCCAACAGCGCGCGCCTCCGCTGCGCCAGCAGGGGAGCCTTCGAGAAGAAAGGTGAGAGGAACATCCAGACGTCTGGCAAGGATCGAAAGTGCCTTGAGAGATGGCCGGATCTTGCCCCGCTCAATAGCGGAGATATATGAAATGGAGAACTCAGGAGACGCCAGTTGCGCCTGTGTCAGGCCCAACCGTGTGCGCACCTCTCGTATATTGGTGCCTACTCGGGCAGCAACTGCTTTACCTACGTTCGCAGTTTCAGTCGATGGCATATAAGCATTCCTTTCCGAGAATACCGTCGTGCTCTCTCGAAAGTCTGGTCAGTATGGAAACAGATGTACGCCAACTCTGTCCGACACAATGGTTGGCTTCCCCATCCCGCGCTCCTCTGGCGGCTCTATCAGGCTTGCACAAGGTTCAAGCGATCACTGAGTAAGTGATATGTAAACACCCAGGGATGAGGAATCTATGTAAAACATCAATCCTACTCTATCATACTTAGCGTACAGGGTCAATATATCGTGCATTATTAGTTTAAGCAATAGCCAGATAGGTTCTCTCTCTATGGGGAATGATCTCCAGTCTCTCTCCCCTGTAAGGACAATCCTTTCACCTGTTTCAGGAGCAGCAAAAATACGGCGCTTTCCCCTCTTATTTAAATGCAAAATGCATATATTTTGTATACAATCACATTGAGGACGGAAACTACCCTCTCTATCATTATACAACAATAGCTAAATGCTCTGAGAATGCTAGTGCCTTGATCTTACAGCGGGGCTTTCAGTCTTGTGTTATAGCCTGGGATCAGTCAACTGATTACACTACTAGCGGAAGATAGTCTATCTCTATTATAATCTTCTTTGCCAGTCAGCATTCCAGTCTGTCTCCACGCTCTCCAGCAGAGCGTGTTGAGTATCCATCTGTTCACGCTGGCACGAGTTTTACATTACAAACAGAGAGAGCTACTATGCATATCAGCATCCAGCGCAGCACCCTGGACGGCGCCCGCGGCCCTATAAGCACCCCCATGACTCAGGAGTCAGTCCGGGCTGGCCTGCTCCTTCCATCAGGTAAAACGGGTCAACCTGAGTCAGAGATGCCAGGCCATACCAATATTACTAGTCGCGGCGCACAGGTAGACACCCTGTCAGCAAGCGTCGAGGATTCATACGCACTGCCGAGGTGGAGAGGCACGCCGGGAGGAGGCAGGTCTGGCAGATGAGCACCCTGTATCTGGTTGCCACCCCGATCGGGAATCTGGGCGATATCACCTTGCGCGCGCTGGAGGTCCTGCGCAGCGTCGATCTGGTGGCCGCCGAAGATACCCGCAAGACGGGGCTGCTGCTCAAGCACTTCGCCATTCACAAGCCACAGCTCTCCTTTCACGAGCACAACGAGGAGCGAGCTGGGCGGCAGATCGAGGAGCTACTCAAGCAAGGGAAATCGGTGGCCCTGGTGACGAACGCAGGGACACCAGCTATCTCGGACCCCGGCTACACCCTGGTGAGGCGCGCCATTCAGGCCGGGATCGAGGTCACCATGATCCCTGGGCCAGCCGCCTTTGTGATGGCCCTCGTCCTCTCGGGTCTGCCGGTGCACAGCTTTACCTTTCGCGGCTTTCCACCGCGCAAGGCTGGCAAGCGGCGCCATTTTCTGGAGGTCGATCGCCGCTCACCACATACGCTGATCTACTACGAAAGTCCCTATCGCCTCGCCGGGCTGCTCAAGGACGCACTGGAGGTCTTCGGCGATCGTCCGGCGGCCCTGGCGAACGAGCTGACCAAGATGTTCGAGCGCGTACGCCGCGGCACGCTCTCCTCGCTGCTGGCCGCCGTCGCCCATGAGAAGGCCCGCGGCGAATACGTCCTGGTGATTGCCGGGAGCGGCGGCTCCGCGGCAGCAGAGGAGGAGGATACCGAAGAGACCGACGAGGTGGACAGCATGGACGAAGCGGATGAAGTGGACGAGGCGGAATCAGAGACCTGAGCAGCGCACATCGGACGCCAAGGGCCGTCCCGCCGGAGCGCGAGAGCCGGACGGCCCCACCTGGCGGGCGCAGCACTAGCGCTGGATGCCCATGACCTTAATCAGCTCCTGCACGGCATCGGCAGACTTCTGGAGCATCGCCCGTTCACTCTCGCTGAGATCGAGTTCGATAATCTGCTCGACGCCCTGAGCGCCCAGCTTCACGGGCACCCCCACAAAGATATTCTGAAACCCATACTCCCCCTGCAGATAGGCGGAGCAGGGCATGATCATCTTTTTATCCAGCAGGATGGAGTCGATCATCTGCAGAACGGCCGCCGAAGGCGCAAAATAGGCGCTACCAGTACCCAGCAGATTGACGATCTCAGCGCCACCATCGCGCGTGCGCTGTACGATCTGCTCCACGCGCTCTGCAGGCAGGAGCTGCGAGATGGGAATGCCAGCCACGGTACACATGCGCGCCAGCGGCACCATGGTATCTCCGTGGCCGCCGAGGACGTAGGCCTGAACATCGCGCACCGAGACATTCAGCTCCTGGGCGATGAAGGTACGGAAGCGCGCCGTATCGAGCACGCCGGCCATGCCCACCACACGATTGCGCGGGAAGCCACTGACGTGGTAAGCAAGCTGAGCCATGGCATCCAGCGGGTTGGTGACCACAATCAGGATACAGTTCGGCGAATACTTGACCACCTGCTCCACAACCTGGGTCACAATCTCCTGATTCTTACGCAGGAGGTCGTCGCGCGACATCCCCGGCTTGCGCGGAAAACCGGAGGTGATCACCACGATATCGGAGCTGGCCGTATCGGCATAGTCGTTGGTCCCGATCACCAGCGTATCATAGCCCAGCACAGGACCGGCCTCCAGCATATCCAGCGCCTTCCCCTGGGGCATGTTGGGCACGATATCGTACATCACCACGTCGGCATAATCACGCTCCACCAGACGCTGTGCAAGCGTGCTACCAACAAATCCAGCGCCAACAACGGTTATCTTACTGCGCATCGGACTTTCCTTTCTCCAGACAACGTATTTCGCGAGACGAAGGTCTCTATCTTCTGCGGGGTATGGATCTCGCTATTACTCTACCAGGAAGAGCGATAGCTGCCTATGGTAGATCCAGACATATTGTATGTCTGGGCACAGCACTTTAGCAACGTTGCTGACTGCCTCCCCTGATGCCTGGCCCGGCCCGGCCGGGTTCCCGCTGCACCAGCGCCAGGCAGCGCTCGTCGGTTTCCCTGCGGAAACCTTGCCCGGCCGGGTCCGGGTATGGTAGACTCTATACAAGCCGTCTTACGTATTTCGGAGTATTTTCTCCATTATGGCGATTTTTTCGTAGCAATTATCGCCTTGATCTGGCGAAAATCCCATGAGCAAGCCGGCTTTCGTTCTTTTTCCTTTCTGCTCACCTTCGACCGGTTTCTAGAGAGGACCCGCCGGCTGAGGGTGGGGTCTCTGCGTCATCCCGGTTCTCCGGGGCAGTACCAGGCCCACGGTACTGCATAGCATGAAGGAGGCGTTGACACATGGCGCAACCGGACGTATCCCAGAACCTTTCCCAGGAGCAACGAGACGAGGCCCTGCTGCGCCGCTTTGGCTACCAGCAGGAGTTACGGCGTACGCTCGGCTTTCTCTCGAACTTTGCCGTTGCCTTCTCCTACATCTCGGTCTCGACAGGCACCTTCTCGCTCTTCTATCTGGGTATCCTGGCAGGAGGTCCAGCCTTTTTCTGGACCTGGCCGATCGTGGCGCTTGGCCAGATCATCGTAGCCCTGAACTTCGCTGAGCTGGCCTCGCACTTTCCCATCGCAGGCTCAATCTACCAGTGGAGTAAGCGCCTTTCTGGCTATACGCTTGGCTGGTTCACCGGCTGGATCTACTTCTTCGCTGGCATCCTGACGATCACAGCGGTCGCCTTTACGATCCCCATTCCCCTGCTGGGGATCTTCCCCAACACGCCCGCGACCATCCTGGGCATGCCGAACGCCGTCTTTATCGCCCTGGTCTCCATTCTGGTGGGAACCATCATCAACATCGCCGGCGTCAGGCTGATGAGCATCATCAACAATCTGGGAGTGGCCGCCGAGATCATCGGCATGTTTGGCTTCGCCCTTATCCTGCTCCTCTTCCACCACAACCAGTCGTTCGGCTTCCTCTTCCAGACACCGACCCATCCCGTGCAGACAGCTGATCAGCCCTGGACGCCAGGCTTCGGGACCAGCTATTTCGGAGCCTTCCTGGCAGCCCTCTTCATGTCGCTCTTCGTGATCTACGGCTTCGACACAGCCGGCACACTGGGAGAGGAGACCCGTGATCCGCAGCGCAATGCCCCACGCGGGCTGCTGTGGGCACTGGGACTCTCGGCGATCGCTGGCTTTGTCTTCCTGGGTGGAACCGTGCTCTCGATCACGAATCTTTCAAAGATTGAAGGGATTGCCGCTGGCAGCAATCCCACCCAGGTCCTGCCGACCATCATCCAGGATGCGCTGGGACCCTTCTGGGGCGACGTCTACCTGTGGGTCGTCTTTGTGGCGGTCTGCGTCTGCGCACTGGCCATCCAGTCGGCGACGATCCGCCTGATGTTCTCCATGGGACGCGACGGACGCCTGCCCTTTGGCCGGGTCTGGGCCTCGGTCAATCCGCGCTTCCATACGCCCCACTGGGCTGGCATTGCCGTCTGCCTCCTCTCAGCACTGCCATTCCTGGTGAGCCAGGCGATCGGCGTCATTGTGACCGGCGCTACCGGGCTGATCTACCTCTCCTACTTTATGAATAACGTGGCCTCACTGATCGCTCGTCTGCGAGGCTGGCCACATGAGAAGGCGCCCTTCAGCCTGGGCCGCTGGGGCATGCTGATCAACGTGCTGGCTCTGCTCTATGGAGGATTGATGATTGTCAATTTCCTGTGGTTCGGCGGCCTGCGCAACGTCTATACGAATCCCGTGCTGGGCGCGGCCTTCCCGGCCTGGGCGAACGTGCCCCTGCTGGGCGGTATGCCCATCTTCGAGTTCTCGCTGCTGGTGCTCTTCGTGATCGGCGGCATCTACTGGTTCGGCTACAAGCGCTCGCGCGTCATTGCTGCAGGCGCACAGGGCGAGCTGGCCGCCGAGGCTCAGGCTGACTGAGCCGTCCGAGCTGGACAGCCTCTGCAGCGCCCGCGCTCTCTCTGCCTGATTTCTAAGGAAGGAGAGCGCGGGCAGGCCCCTGGCCCCGAGGCATCCCTGGCGCGCTCGACACGCCTCAGGGATGCCAGACGAAGGAGACTCCCCGACCTGGATAGAAGGTGACGTAGGAAAGCGTATTCCAACCACCATTGGCATACCAGTTATAGTTACTGGTGTAGACGCTGCCATCGGGATTCATGCGCTCCACAACGGCGACGTGGCCATAGCTGCTCGCTCCCTGAACGCCCGGCTGCAGCACAATAATTGAGGGCACATGGGGACGCGCCGAGACGATCCAGCCATACTGCTCGGCCCCGGCCACCCATTGATAGGCATCGCCCAGCCAGGGCACCCAGTAGCCAGTGAGCTGGTGATAACGCATATTGGCCCAGTAGGTGCACTGCCCATAGGCAAAACGATTGAGATCGCCACTCCCCGACTGTGGCGGCAAGCCAGCATAGTGCAGCGGACCTTTATCATAGCCATCTTGCGTGACTGCAGTAACAGTGGCCGCCTGCTGCGCAAGCTGATAGGTATTGTCATGCTCACTCTGAATCAGGTGCATCACTGAGCGCAACGGATTGAAGCCCGGCAGCGCCCCCCCAAGCCCCTCCGGTAAGACGGTCATCGAGGTGATCAGAATCATCAATACAACCATCCCCAGGGTCGCGAGCTGGACAGGCCAGCGTCGTCGCCGTCCCGGCGGCCCTGACGGCGGCCTATCTGACAGCCCGGCTCTCTGGCGTCTGCCGGGAGCGTGAATGACCAGCACGGGACGCCGCGTCGGGACAGGCGTGGCCGGCTCCTCAATGAGCGCCGCTTCCTCCGCCTCCGCAGCAGGTCCGGTCTCCAGCTCCCCGGTCGCGGGCGCGGCTGGCGGGGCTGGCAGAGCGAGCGGCTGCGTCTGCGGAGAGACAGCAGCCTGCGAGCTGGCACGCTCCTCCAGAGCGGGAGGCGTTGCCGGAGCAGCATCAGGGCACTGCTCTACAACGAGTGTCTGACCAACCGAGCGCTCGAACCGCTCTCCTCTCTCCCTCTCATCAGGCGTGGAGCACCACCTCTCATCGCTCCGCTCCCCACGCTCCTCAAACAACGACATGCTCTCTCCCCATCCAATCAGTCTAGTAACACGCTAGATGAGCGCTTCGCTTTCATATGTCTCTGACTGTACCCAGCGCGCTGCACATGGTCAAGGCGACACTTCTGGTCAATAGGAGCATGGTACTAAACAGAGGCAGGCAGAGAGGCAACAAGAGAGGCCAGGACCTGCTGACCTCTCTCCCTGGAACAAGGCTCTGGGACTGGAACAGGAGCAGCGAGACTAGACCCAGACGAAATACACGCCGCTTCCTGGATAAAAGGTGTAGTAAGAGACGATCGCCCAGCCGCCACCATTGGCATACCAGTTCATATTGCTGGTATAGACCCCGCCGTCAGAGGTCTTGCTCTCGACAACGGCAACGTGCCCATAGTAGATA
This sequence comes from Ktedonobacteraceae bacterium, assembly GCA_042408965.1. Classification (GTDB taxonomy): domain Bacteria; phylum Chloroflexota; class Ktedonobacteria; order Ktedonobacterales; family Ktedonobacteraceae; genus Thermogemmatispora. The sequence goes on along the minus strand of JBHOQN010000131.1, from coordinate 16,981 downwards.
TTGGCCCCCTGGACGCCGGGCATGAGCACAATGATCGAGGGAACATGAGGCTGCGTGGAGACGTTCCAGCCGCTGGCTCTGGCACCGGCTACCCACTGATCAGCATTGCCACCCCAGGGTACCCAGACCCCCGTCAACTGATGATAGCGGTAATCAGCCCAGTAGGTACACTGACCATAGGGATAGGGATCGCCACTGGTATTGCCCACAATCGGCTGCGAGCCGCCAGGGCCTGGATCATAGCCCACTCCGCTCTGGGTGATCGCCGTGGCCGTGGCCGCGCGAATGGCAGCGAGATTGAGCGTACTGGAGCTGCCACTGTTGCTGGGAATCATGTTCATGACGCGCTGGAAGAAGTTGCTCCCCCCCTGCGCTCCCACAGGGCTTTCGGGGAGGACCGTCAAGAGCGTCCCGGTGACGATGAGGATCACCAGCGCCAGGACCGCCACCTGCACCGGCCAGCGCCTTCTGCGCACCTGCGGCTGGCTCTCCTGGCGCTGCACAGCGCGTTTGCGATTGCCTCGAATGACCAGCGGCGGACGCGCCGTCTTCGCCTGCACGGGACTCACCAGAGGCAGCAGAGCCGTCTGCAGCTCGGGCAACTGCCCGCTCACTGGCGCGCCGCCGCTCTCCGCCAGCGACCCACTGGGGACCCCAGTCACCGGCAGCAGCGCCATCGGCTCGCCAGGCGGAACGATGGAAGCTGGCAGCGGCGTCTGCCCGGACTGCTGATCAACCAGATCAACAGCGCCGGGCATGGGCGTCATCTGAGCGGGAAAGGCCAGTTGCTCAACCGGCGAGAGCTGGCTCACCAGGCCGGGCATCCCCACCGGCCCTCCAGCTCGATTCTCTGTTTCTACACGACTGTCGTGACGATCCTTAAAAGACGGCATACTCTGTTCCCATCCGTTTACTATGATAGCCGCGTTTCTTGCGCGCCTTCGTATCGATATCTTTGTATGTCATCATGCATGAATGTACCTGCTTTCCAGGAGAGCGGTCAAGCGTGCTGGGCTGCAGTTAGGACCATAGTACCGTGTTAGAGGTCACTTCTTCACCACCACCGCCTCAGAAGATGGCCTGCTACCAGGCCTGCCATGCCCGAATCGTCGTGGCGCGCCGCCCGGTCACTGGAAAGCCGGGCCCTCTCTGAGGCCGGGAGAGCCTGGCAGCCTGAGACTGATCCATGACACCTGAGCAGGCAATTGACCTTTTTGAGGGATCAGGATATACTTTTCCTTGCGCGGCGCGGCAGTGGCTCAGAGAACAGCGCGCCACTCGTTCACTGCGGCGATAAAGACAGTGAGGACATCTGATGCACTCCAGGTATTTCAAGCGTTTTCTGATCCTGATCACGATGACGGTCCTGCTCAGCGCCTGCGCGAACCTGCCTGGCACAGGCACCGCCACTCCGACAGCGACACCAGCCCCCACGCGACAGGCGACCAGCGCACCGGCCCAGGCGGACACCTGTCCCGCTCTGCTGGACGCCTCGGGGGTACTCTGCTATACCCCGCACCAGCTCCGCGAGTACTATGGTCTGGAGCCACTGATCGAGCAAGGCTACACAGGCAAAGGCCAGACTATCATTGATATCGTCTCCTTTGGCAGTCCAACGATCCAGCAGGACCTCGATGTCTTCAGCCAGCAGTTCGGACTCCCTCATACAATAGTTCAGGTCATCAATCCCATCCACGAAAGCGAATACGATCCGCACCACGACAAAAGCGGCTGGGCCGGCGAGACGGAGCTGGACGTCGAGATTATCCACGCCCTGGCGCCCGACGCCAGGATCATTGTCCTGGCCAGCCCTGTCGCAGAGACTGAGGGGACCGTTGGCCTGCCGGAGTTTCGCCAACTGATCAGCTATGCCATTGCTCACAACCTGGGCAAGATCATCTCTCAAAGTTGGGGAGCCTCCGAGGTTACGCTGAGCGACAGCGCCGGTCAGCAGGAGTTGCAGCGCTGGAACACGCTCCTGCAACAGGCCACCACCCAGGACGGCATCAGCTTCTTCAGCTCCTCAGGCGATAACGGAGCCACAGACTACGCCGACCTGAACATGTCGCGCCTCTCTCCGCGGGCGACCACTAGCTTCGCCGCCGACAGTCCCTGGGTGACGAGCGTTGGCGGAACGACCCTGAAGCGCAATGGCACGCAGATCGAGGAGGTTGCCTGGAACGACAGTGGCGGCGGCTTCAGTTCCTTCTTCGCCATGCCGGCCTATCAGAAACTCCTGCCGGCCTCAACACAGGCGGCCTTCAAGGGACGGCGGGGCGTTCCCGACGTGGCCGCGGCCGCCGATCCGGCCACGAACCTGGCCTTCTACTTCCAGGGCACCTGGGAGACCGTTGGGGGCACGAGCGCCTCGGCGCCGATGTGGGCTGCGCTGACAGCCATCGCCAATCAGATGGCTGGTCATCCTCTGGGCTTCCTGAATCCCGGCCTGTACAAAATCGCCGCTTCGGCCAGCTACAGCCGGGATTTTCATGACATCACGTTCGGTAACAATAGTGTTCAGCGGAGCGTTGACGTCCCCGGCTATAGCGCTCAGAAGGGCTGGGATGCCATCACCGGGCTGGGCAGTCCAGACGCCCAGTACCTCATTCCCGATCTGATCCGCGCGTTGCAGACCTGAGCAGGCAGAGAGGCCGGGAAGAGAGGGAGGCAAGAATCCGCAGGGAGGGCTTGAGGGACGTTTGTCGAGATCTTGCATACAGCCATGCAGGAAGGAGAACGGCGATGAACCTGGTGGAGATAGCCACAAGTCAGGATCTGGCCTGGGTTGCCCTGGGTCGGACTCAGGTCTATCACCTGCGGGCCGGTCCTGCTATTCTGGCGCGCCTGCAGCGGAACGCCGGCCTCGTTGAGGGTGGGCGGGAGCTGCTCAGCATTCAACACGACGGTGCCTATCCGGGGAACCTGCGCATCCACTCGCTGCACACAGGCAGCACCCTGGCCCTGTATCGGCCACATTTCGATGGCGGCCGCCTGCTGTTCCTCAACGGCCCTCTCTACTCCTGGCGCCACCGTTCCCTGAGCGGCCAGGGCCTGCAGTCCCTCTGGATCGGCTCCGATGGCTCCAGACTGCTCAGCTTGCAGATGGTCTCCCCGGCCCGCATCGCCCTCAGCAGGGTTCCGCGGAGCACCACACTGAGCGAGGCCGCGCTGCTGACGCTGGCGGCACTCGGCTGCCATCTGCTGATTGCCGGCCGGAGCAGCGAAGAAGCCAGCGGGGGTCCACTGGCTCTTGCTGCGCAGCCCCCCACTAGGCGCTAGTTAGATCAGACCTTTGCTGACACACAGCTCAGCATTGAGCAGCGAGCCACCAGCCGCGCCGCGAATGGTGTTATGGCCCAGAGCCACGAACTTATAGCTCAAGACAGGGCAGGGACGCAGACGCCCGATGGTCACAGCCATGCCGCGACCGGCATCGCGATCGTGCAGTGTCTGCGGGCGATCCGGCTCGCGGCGATAGATCAGCGGTGGCAGAGGCGCGCTCGGCAGCTTGAGACGTTGCGGCTCAGGGACGAACTGCTCCCAGGCCGCGATGATCTCCTCTTCGCTGGCCGTACGCTCCAGCTCCACGCTGACGCACTCAAGGTGGCCCTCGCGAGTGGCAACGCGGTTACAGTGCGCGCTCACCACCAGCGGGGCGTAGAGAAAGCCCTCACCCTCGCGCCAGTCGCCAAGCATCTTGAGACTTTCGCTCTCGACCTTCGGCTCCTCGCCGCCAATGAAAGGAATCGCGTTGTCCAGAATATCATAGGAGGGCAGCCCGGGATAGCCCGCCCCGGAGATGGCTTGCAGGGTTGTCACGAGCACTTTGCGCACGCCGAAGGCCTGCTGCAGTGGCTTCAGCGCCATCACCAGGGGTGTCGCTGAGCAGTTGGCGTTGGTCACAATGCAGCCGCTCCAGCCACGCTTTTTGCGCTGCTGCAGCACAGCGGCGGCGTGCCCGGCATTGACCTCGGGAACGATCAGAGGCACATCTGGCTCCAGGCGATAGTTCTTCGCGTTGCTGAAGACGGCCACGCCGGCGCGCGCAAAGGCCGCCTCGACCTCGCCCGCCACCTCTCCTGGCAGGGCAGAGAAGGCGATCTTCACCTCCGGCAAGGCCTCGGGACGGCAGGGCAGCACCGGCAGACGCGCTGCCTCAGACGGCATTGCGCCACCCAGTCGCCAGCGTGCAACTTCGCCATAGGGACGCCCGCCATGCCCCTCAGAGGCGGCCAGGGCCACCAGCTCAAACCAGGGATGCCCCTGGAGCAGCTCGATAAAGCGCTGCCCCACCATACCGGTCGCGCCCAGCACGGCGACAGGAAGACGTTGATTCATGGATCTCACTCCTCACAGAAAGCCTGGCCCGCTGGCCAGGGGCGAGCCCGTCTCCGCTCCAGGGCAGGATAGGATCAGCTGACAGATACTCGCCCCCTCGTCCTCGCAGCCCTAGCGGGCCTTGAGGGCCTCCAGCCGCTTCTCATGGACAGGATGACGTACCAGGGGAATGACAGGAGCAATCAAATCGCGGTGCAGGCAGCGTAAAGCGCGCTCGCTGTCGTAGTCCTCAATGATCAGGATAATACCCTGCTCCGAGGCGCCCTGCGTGATGATCGGGATACGCTCCCGTGCCAGGGCACCACTGGCGCGCGCGGGACTCATTGGATCCCCTGTAAAGCCCGAGCCCAGGCAGGCGCAGGCGGCCAGGCCGGAGCGACAACTGACACGCCAGGCATCCATGTCGTGCTGCAGCAGCGAGACGACAGAGGCGGCGGCCGGTTCTTCAACGACAAAGGAGAGATGATGGCCAGATGATGAGCAGATCGCAACAGGAGCAGCACCAGCTCGCGCCGCCAGAGCAAAGACCTGGCCAGCGTTCTCAGGTGCTCCGAACATGTTGCTGCTCTCCACAGTGACCAGCGCCAGACGCCGCCGCACGGTGATGGCAGTGGCGCCGCTGCGGTAGGACCCCTCCGGGCCGATCAGCGTACCCTGAGTATGCGGCCGGAAAGTGTTGCGCACACGCACAGGAATATGGCGATGAGCCACCGGGATCAGCGTGCGCGGATGCAACACTTTGGCGCCAAACCAGGAGAGCCGGGCGGCCTCCGCATAGGTGAGCGCCGGCAGCAGACGAGCATTGTTGACGATACGTGGATCGGCGGACATCACGCCATCAACGTCGGTATAGATCGCAACCTCGCAGCAGTCAATGGCGGCTCCGATGACAGTGGCGGAATAGTCGGAGCCGTTGCGCCCCAGGGTAGTCACCAGTCCCTCGGTGCTGCGACCGATGAAGCCGGGAGCCACGGGTACGACACGCCGCTCAATCACGGGGCAGAGCAGCTCATGCGCCCGCTGGCGCGTTTCAGCCTCCAGTGGCTCGGCGCCGATGACCGCGTTGGGCTGCGCCGGTGCTTTGCCAGCAGGTGCCCCAGTGACAATCACCTCCTCGCGCACTGGCTCCGCCGCCACGCCTAGATCGTTGATCGCCGCAGCCAGCAGACGCAGCGAGAGGCGCTCGCCCCAGGCCGCCACGGCATCGACATAGCCCGTGCAGGCCGCCGCATCCGCTTCCAGCAGCGCCAGGGCCTCCTCAAGCTCGGCGCGCAGGCCGAGGAGGCGCTCGTGGTCGTGTACGGCCTTCTCGGCCGCCTGCAGGTGCCGTTCGCGGAGGGCCTGCACCTCACGACGGCGCTCCTGCTCCTCACCGCGCACGGCGTGATGGGCGATGCGCAGGAGCTGATCGGTGATTCCAGACATGGCCGAGACCACCACGACCGGGAAGGGAGCCTCCCCCCTCAGCGCCTGAGTGGCAGCCTGAGCGACAATCTGGGCCACGCGCCGGATACGCTCACCGCTGCCCACAGACGTACCACCAAATTTCAGAACACATACCGAACACTCAGAGTCCATCGTCCTTCATCCTCACTGGAGGGCGAGATCTCCCTCGCCCTCCCTACGTAGCTAGGCTACACCAAGCGGCTCACCAAGCTTCGCCGCAACCGCTCTCAAGGCCTGATCCAGATCCTCAATCAAATCTTCGGCTGTCTCCAGACCAATCGAGAGGCGAATGAAATCGGGGGTGACGCCGGTCTCGAGCTGCTCATCAGGCGTCAACTGCGAATGGGTCGTGCTGGCAGGATGGATGATCAGGGATTTAGCATCGCCCACGTTCGCCAGATGGGAGAAGAGTTCGACGTGGCGAATGAGGAGCTTACCAGCCTCCAGGCCGCCCTTGATGCCGAAGCCCAGGATTGCGCCGTAGCCATGGGTATGGTACTTTGCCGCGATGGCATGCTGCGGGTGGCTCGGCAGACCTGGGTAGCTGACCCAACTGACGGCGGGATGGCTCTCCAGGAACTCAGCGATGCGCAGCGCATTCTGGCTATGGCGCTCCATACGCAGCGGCAGCGTCTCCAGACCCTGCAGGAAGAGCCAGGCATTAAAGGGACTGACGGCCGCACCAATGTCGCGCATCAACTGCACACGCGCCTTGATAATGTAGGCCAGGGGTCCCAGGGCCTCTACGTAGCGCAGGCCATGATAGGAGGGATCAGGCTCGGTAAAGGAGGGAAAGCGCCCGTTTGCCCAGTCGAAGCGGCCCCCATCGACAATGACCCCTCCGATCGAGGTGCCGTGGCCACCGATGAACTTGGTCGCCGAATGCACCACAATGTCAGCGCCATGCTTGAGCGGCTGCAGTAGATAAGGAGTGGGCAGGGTGTTATCGACGATCAGCGGCAGGCCATGCTCATGGGCGATCGCGGCTACAGCGGCAATGTCAAGCGTATCGAGGCGAGGGTTGCCCACTGACTCCGCGTAGATCGCCTTCGTGCGCTCGGTAATCGCAGCCCGAAAATTCTCAGGATTGCGGCTGTCAACGAAGCGAACATTGATGCCAAGCTTCGGCAACGTGTAATGGAAGAGATTGTAGGTCCCACCATAGAGGCTGGCGGAGGAGACCACCTCATCGCCTGCTTCAGCAATGGTCAGAATAGCGAGCGTCTCAGCCGCCTGGCCGGAAGCGGTTGCCAGCGCACCGACGCCTCCCTCCAGGGCCGCGATACGGCGCTCGAAGGCGTCCTGTGTAGGGTTCATAATGCGCGTATAGATGTTGCCGAACTGCTTGAGGGCAAAGAGGTCGGCCGCGTGCTCAGGGCTGTCAAAGACAAAGGAGCTGGTCTGATAAATAGGAACAGCCCGCGCACCGGTTGCGCTATCCGCCGTCTCCTGACCTGCATGCAATGCCAACGTCTCAAAGCCATAACTACGATTGCTGTTCAGTGCCATGAGAGAATCTACTCCTTACATGAGAAACGCAACACGTTTGAATGCCATGTTCTGGCGCATCCTCGAACCTGCTCAGAGCGTCGCGTGCCCTGCCACATCGCGTAGCACGCTGCCATCAAGCTACGCCTCAAGCCAGCGCAACGCTGCCTTCATCTGCTCCCATTCCTTCAGGAAGGCATCGTGGCCATGAGGCGAATCGAGTTCGATGTAGGTCGCATCTCCGCCGAGATCTCTGACCCGCTCGGCCAGCCAGCGTACGCGGGCCGCCGGGAAGAGGAAATCAGAACGGATGCCGATAAAGAGCGCGCGGCTGCGCAAACGCGCCAGGGCCGCATCAAGCGAAGCATAGCCCTCGCTGACATCGTAGAGGTCCATCGCGCGACTCAGATAGAGATAGCTATTGGCGTCGAAGCGCCGCACCAGCGACTGCCCCTGATAGTAGAGATAGTTCTCCACGTCGAAGCGCATCCCTAGATCGGCGCTATGCGTCGGCGAGGGGAGGTCGCTCTCGCGGGCTGGCCGCCGTGCAAAGCGTAGCTCCATTGCTTCTTCGCTCTGGTAGGTGATCATCCCCAGCATACGCGCAATAGCCAGGCCAGCCTCCGGCCCCTGGCCGGGCAGATAATTACCGCCCTGCCAGCGCGGATCAAGCATGATCGCCTGCCGTCCCACCTCGCTGAAGGCGATGGCCTGTGCCGTTAAAGCCGTCGTCGCCGCGACGACAATGACCTTTTCGACCAGCTCTGGATAGCTCACTGCCCATTCCAGGGCCTGCTGTCCGCCGATAGAGCCACCAGCAACCATCAATCGTCGAACGCCCAGATGCTCTACCAGACGGCGCTGAGCATGAACCATATCGCGGATCGTGATGACAGGAAAGCGCATCCCATAGGGCCGTCCCGTCGCGGGATCAGGCGACGAGGGACCGGTGCTGCCATAGCAACCGCCCAGCACGTTCGAGCAGATGACGAAGTAGCGCTCTGTATCAAAGGGCCTGCCGGGACCGATCAGCGGGTTCCACCAGGCGAGCTTCGCGTCATCAGGATACTGGGGATCATGGGCGTGCGAGTTCCCCGTCAGCGCATGGGCAATCAGGATGGCATTATCACCCGCCGCGTTCAGACGTCCCCAGGTCTCATAGGCCAGCGTCACGGGACCAAAACGGCCAGCTCGCTGTAGCTGAAGCGAGTCAAAGGTATAGGTATGCAAGCGGTTCACAGGAACAACCTCTGTACCGGCCACAACGCTGTGCTCAATACGAGCCACCATTTGCACACTCCTTGCTTGAGAAAAAGGGAACAAAAAAACCCTCACCCTACCAGGGGCGAGGGACAGTCTCATCGCGGTACCACCCTGTTTTGCCAGCGCCTCACGACGCTGGCCTTCGAGTGTTGAGCTGAACATGCACGCCAGCCAGCCTGCCTGCCTGCACGGGAGAGCCAGCCACCGGGCCACCAGCAGCACTCAGCAGGCAGCCTGCGTAGCACTCCTCAACACTGCAGCTCGTAACGGAGCCACCCGGCACAGTCTACTCGCCCTGCACGGGCCTTCAACCTGCAACTCAGAGGGCATTTTCACCGTCGCGGCAGCGCCGGTATCTCAGCTCCACCGGCTCTCTGTAGCCGCTCACCACGCCTACTCGTCCTCGTCAGCGTTATTGTTGATTCACTTGATCTTCTGAGTACCCATTACGCGGGACAAGAAAAAACCCCTTACGGGAAGGGGTTCTTAGCATCATTGCCACATTCCCCTCATCTTGCGGAAAAGTCCGCCGGAATTAGCACCTTACCAGCAGCTCTGCTGGCGGGTTGCCGGGTTTCACAGGGCCGTCTCCCTCCACCCGTCTTGATGAGAGCAGTTGTATCCGCGTCCGTTCAGTTGTATGGGTACGTTATAGTTGTTAGTTAGTATAGCGGAGAACGAGGGCCGCTGTCAAGGGCCGCAACCATGATCTCGGAATAGCCGCACAGTGAGAGGAGAGGGAACACCGCACTGCAGGCGTTCTGCAAGGCTCCGCAGGGATCGAGGCAATCCAGAGCACAGAGAAGAGAAAGGAAGAGTGATGACGCAGATCCACAAGCCGGTGCGGCTGGGCGATCACCAGCTTCAGCGCGCCTGCGCGCTGCTGGCGCGTGCCTTTCACGAAGATCCCCTGATGATCTTTGTCGCGCCTGATGGGCGGCGCCGGGCGCGCCTGCTGCCTGGTTTTTTCGAGATGACGGTGCGCTACTGCCTGCGCTACGGCGTGGTCTATACAACGCCGGAGCTGGAGGGTGTGGCCTGCTGGCTGCCCCCCGGCAATACGACGCCCACGCTGGGCCGGATACTGAGCGTGGGCATCCATGTCTCGCCCCTCCTCCTCGGCCTGAGCGGCCTGCGGCGGATCGGGCTGACCGAGCGCTACGCCGCCCAGGTGCATGAGCGCCTCATGAGGGGTCCACACTGGTATCTCTGGGCACTCGGCGTCGATCCCGCCTGCCAGGGGCGTGGCGTGGGTAGCGCCCTGCTGCGCGTCGTGCTGCAAGAGGCCGCCAGGCAGGGACAGCCATGCTACCTGGAGACACAGAATGCGCGCAACGTCGGTTACTACAAGCACCACGGCTTTCGCGTGGTCAGCGCTGAGGAGATTCCCGGCAGCCGCGGACTGCAGATGTGGGCCATGCTCCATGAGGGGACGCGCCAGAGCAGGTGAGCAGCGCCCGAGTCTGAGGCGCGCCTGGCGGCGGAGTAGTGCGGCCGCTGCCAGGGAGCACCCGCACGCACTAGCTGGCCTGCCCGAAGGCCACGTGATGACGGCGCTGGCTAAAGAGCAGGTAGAGCAACGGCCCCACAACCGAAAAGAGGAGCCAGACCACCGCCAGCCAGAGCAGTTTGCCAGCCGGCGAGTGATCGTCCTCCAGAATCATCAACGTCTCAATAATATGGCCCACCACAGGAACCAGGATGGTGAATTGTGTGATCCGTAGCGCCTCACCAATGGCTTGATAGCGTGCTTTGTTGCCTCGTAGCTGGTACTCAACGATCAGCATCAGGTTCGACGCTGCCTCTCAATCTACTTTTGCATCGTTTCCTGACTGACGAATCCTGCTGTGCTATAGAACGTGGAACGTGTCCACAGCGAGGGCATTCGCTTGAGATAAACCGTATGCTGTTTTTGAATATATTCGTCACTCATGTATACATGTATAGGACAAACAGCGTACCTTGTCACCATTCCCCACCCTATCCCCAAACAAGGAACGGCGCTCTCATCCCCCGCTGGAAAGACGGGGAGTTCCCGCGCCGATTGTACCATTGAGGCAGGTCTGAATGGGCCTGCCCCAGGCTTTTGAAAAAAACGCCTTCAGCGTTCCTATGCTACTGGTTTCCTTCAGCTAGTCAATCCCTTCCTCTCTGCCAAACATCTGAGCACCTGGACGTCTGAGCCTCTAAGTGCTCTGGTTCCTGGGCACCTCCGAGGCGAGATCCCTCATGGACACCTGCCCCAGACGGTCAGCAGCGTCCAGATGGCACAGAATTCCTCCTGCTGCATCTCTGCCACCGCCGTCTGGTAAAGCTGCCTGAGTTCATCTTCCGCCACGACCCCCATCTTCACGAGAAACGGCTGTATCAGCATCAGGCCGACCAGGTAGTCTTTGAAGACAGGGTAGTGTGCCTCCGTTCCCATCGACCACTCAATGGTGCTCGTGCGAAGGCGCACATCCATAAAGCCGGCCTGGCGCACCAGGCGCGGCAGCACTGGGGTGATGCCAATGTGGCGGCCATCGGGCGAGAAACTTTGGCCAGCGCGTTTGAGCGCCTGTGAGCTAAGCTCCATCAGCCGTTCAAATGCTGGGCTGGTACTAAGTGGTGGTTCTGTCTCTGTCAGCCGGATGACGCCGCCAGGTTTGAGAAGACGCCGGCATTCGGCCAGCAGTTTTGGCCAGGCATCGGGCAGCATGAAGGCGCACATCAGCCGCCCATTGATCAGGTCGAAGGAGGCATCAGGAAAGTCAAGGGGCCGCATGACGTTCGTTACCTGGAAATGGGCGTTCTCCAGGCCGCGCGACCAGGCTTGCGTCTGCGCGTAGGTAATCACTTGCTGGCTGATATCGACGCCGATGACCTTGACCTTCGGGTAGGCGAATGCCATCTCCAGTACCCAGCCGCCAGGGCCGCAGGCCAGATCAAGCACCTGGCCTTGCTCTGGCGGTTCCAGCCCCTCCTCCGGGAGCGCGCCCCCCATGCTGTCGGTGAGCAGCCGATCCTGCTGCATGAGGCGGGCCAACTCGGCAGGGTGTTCGGCATTCACCACATAAGTATTAGTCTGCCCATTTCCCGAATCTGACATCCTATTCTGCCTTTCTTGATGGAGTGATCAGGATCAGTACAAGCCGCCCAGGCTGCTGCAATAGGGAAACAGCCTTGTGCAGTTCTTCACTGGCCTCCGCCTGCAGAACGATGACAAACGGTCCCGTGCCAAAGATCAATCGCCATACGGCTTCCCATAAGGCTCCGGCCTCAAGAGGAGGCAGAATCGTCCCCGGCCCCGGATCGCCGCCACCTGACAGCCAGAGCCAGGGAAGCCGGTAGCGCTGGCAATAAGCCAGCAGCTCTCGTCGAAGCGTTGCCAGTGTTGCGCTATCGACGCAGAGCCAGAAGAGCGCCGGTGTATCCTGGCGCGGCTGCGCAGCCAGGATCTCTAACGCTTCCAGTAGTTCACACGGCAACATAGATTCACTCACCATATGATACGCTCTTCGCCATCAGGCAGCAACGGCAACTGGCCTGCCTGCTCTGCCTGCAACACCTGCCTGATGATGGACGAGTGGTCCAGAAAAAGCGGCGGAAGGCGATCCAGGGCGACCATTTCCAGGGCCACCACACTGCTGCCCGGACGGGCTGCCTTCTGCAGTCTATCCAGGTCGGCCTCGATCACATAAACAAGCGAAAGCATTTGGGCTTTCCCTGCTCCATCGTCTCCTTGCAGGAAACGCGGATCGCGATCCGGGGCATGCAATCCAAAGAGGCCCGCCAGCTTCCAACTTTTAATACCTGCATCCATCATGTCGAGGATTCCCAGCTCCTCGCAAAAGGCGCGGCGGAACCCCATTGCCCCAGTCTCATTCCATTGAAGTTTCTCTCCCACAAGCGCGAGCACTTTCTCATTTTCGCGCCGGATGAGCGCAATACAGCTCCGGCCCTCATCCACCAGCATCAGGTCAACAGCTACTGCCCAGCGGGCATCATGCTTTCGTATCGGCATACCGTTCTCCTCTTTCCAGTGCAGCTCTTCCTCCCCCGGTTTGCTGCCGTTCCAGCAAGCGGGCCAGTTGCTCTCGCGCAGCCGCCGGACACCGATCCCAGGGGACACGCGCTAGCAGTTCCTGAGAGGAGCATCCCATAGCCCTGAGCGCCAACCGGGCGCGGCTTAATCTCTGGTAGACACGGCTTCGGCTTCTTCCCAGGGCCTGGGCAATCCTGCTGGCCTCCCAGCCCTGTGATTTGAGTAGCAGCACGAGCCAGTCCGTTTCCTTGAGCCAGTCTAGCCGCCAGGGGACGTCTGTCGTTTCCATGATTCTGGACTTCTCCTCTCTTATGGTTTCTGCGCCCAAACAGCCACCCCGCCACAGCCAGTGCCGTAGTGTTCCCATTCGGCGGGCAGCGCCGCCAATGTTTCCTGGACTTTCTCCAAGGGAACCTGGTTAACGCTGGCAAGAGCAGGGGCCACGCTCTGTAGGGAGGCAAGCAGACAGTGGCAGGTGAACGTGTGCCGCGTCACCACAAAGACTTGACTCTGACATGATGTCATCGTTTAGAATGCCCTTGATGAGATGAACAGGGAGGTGAGAGAGATATGAACATTGGCGAACTTGCACGCCGGACGGGCGTCAGTATTCGCTCCTTGCGCTACTACGAAACCAAGCAGTTGTTATCCCCTCAGCGGGGGAAGAATGGGTATCGCTCCTACGATAGCACAGCTATTGAACGAGTCAAAACGATTCAGTTTTATCTGGGCCTGGGATTGACCACCGACGAGATTTTTGACGTGGTGTTTTGTCGCCAACCTGAAGAGGACGAGGCTCTCTGTGAGAAGGCAGAAGCATCCCACTGTCCAGATGAGGTGAGCTTCTACCTGGAGAAGCTCGCGGAAATAGAGCAGCAAATTACTTCCCTTGAAAAGGCAAAAACATACCTCAAACAACGTCTAGAGCGGGCACAGAAGTCCCTCTCTGTGTGATGAGAAGACCTTCCTGCCCGTGTATAGAGAAACTTCCGCCATTGCGGGGCGGTAATGGGGAGTAGCCTTCGTCAAGAAGACGAGGGTTGCCTGGTTTTGGAGCTTTTGTAGAGACATGGAAAGGAGATCAGAGAAGAAATGCAACATACGAGTGATGTATCCGTTATCGGTTTAGGACAAATGGGTGTAGCGCTTACGCGTGCACTGCTTGAGCATGGCCATCGTGTCACCATCTGGAATCGAACCCGCCCGAAGGCTGTACCACTGATTCAGGCGGGGGCGGCCCTTGCGGAGGATGTGGCATCTGCGGCAGGCGCGAGCCCTGTCGTGATCATGTGCGTTGCCGACTACGAGACCGCGAACAGCATATTGGAAACGGAAGAGGTCGTTGCTGCCCTGAGAGGTCGGGTCCTGGTTCAACTGAGCACAGGCAGCCCTGGGCAGGCCCGAGAAAGTGAAGCATGGGCACGAGCACGAGGTATTGATTATCTCGATGGAGCCATCGCGGCTACTCCAGTCCAGATAGGCAAACCGAATTCCACCATGTTTGTTTCGGGTGCACAGACGGCGTTTCAAAGAAGTGAGTCTCTTCTGAAGAGCCTGACTGGAAACGTCGTCTATCTGGGGGAACCGATCGGGACGGCATCCGCTGTTGATCTCGCGTTTCTCTCCTATCTCTTCGGTTCGATGCTGGGCTTCTTTCATGGTGTTCGTCTCCTGGAAGCCGAAGGTCTTCAGGTAGCGTCCCTGGGTCCCATGATTGCCAACACCGCCCCGGCCATTGGGGCAATGATGAAAAACAGTGCTGATGCCATTGCCAGAGATGCCTATGAACACCCCGAAAGTTCCCTCAAGATCTGTGCGGAGGGAGTCGAACTCCTTTTGCGACAGGCACAGGAGGCCAACATCAATAACGAGTTTCCCAGGTTCGCCACACACCTCTTCAGGAAAGCTGTTGCCGCCGGCTATGGAAACGAAAAAGCTGCAGCCCTGATGAAAGTGCTCCGTACCGATGCTCATTGAAGCCCCTCACGTTTCCTTTTTGAGGGGCAAGGGGAGAAGTTTATCGTGCATTTTCTGCAAATAAATTACATAACGAAGGAGGAGAGAGATGAAAAAGTATGCAGGGAAAAGGCTGTAATCAGGACGGCCGGCATGGAAACCGCAACAGGCATAGTACTGATGAAAGGAGGTGCACAAGTCCTGCTTACTAGTCCGACGGAAGCTCATCTTGAAGCCACACGAGGTCAGGTGGGAATGCAGGCAGATCCCACGCGATGCGCAACGAGCTGCTAACCTCTAGCGAGCAGGGATAAAAATGTGCCTTTTTGAGAAGGAAGAATGACATCCTTTCTCTCAAGGAGGCACATATGACCAGTATCGCTGATGGAGCAGTGCAAATCCAGACCTCTGCCCAGGCCGTTGCCTCGCCCCCGTGCTGGTTTGGCGAAGTCGTGTTGCTAGCTGCACACCTGCGCCAGCAGGGCATCCTGAGTCAGATCAGTGAGCGGGTACGTTTTGCGCGGCGGCGCTTCGGACACTACGAGGTCATCGATTTTCTTGCGGTACTCTTGGGCTATGCCATCAGTGGGGAACGCACCCTACAAGGGTTTTACGAGCGGCTTGAGCCCTTTGCGGGTCCCTTCATGGCCCTGTTCGGGCGTGACCAACTCCCCGCCCGCTCGTCCCTCTCGCGCTTTCTGGCTGCGCTGACCGAAGCGCCTGTTGAAGCTCTGCGCACCCTCGTTCTTGATGATCTGCTCACTCGCCCCCTCTCCCCCGACAAGCAAACCGGAGGGCTGCTGGATCGAGCAGGAACCAAATGGATGGTCTTTGACATCGATGGCACGCGTGAGGCAGCACGCCAACGCGCCTTGCCACAAACAGCAGATCTGCCCTCGGCTCAGCGCCGGTTGGATGAGGTCTGTGCTCCTGGCTACCGGGGGCGCAAGCGCGGACAAGTGGCGCGGACCCGGACGGTGATCAGTCAAGCTCATACCTTCCAGTGGCTCGGCTCCTTTGGCAATCGGGGCAATGGCAGCTATCGCAAGGAACTGCGCCAGGGTCTCTCCGCCATGAGGCGCTACCTTGCGGCGCCCCAGTTTCCCTCAGCGCGCACCCTGCTGCGGCTCGATGGACAATATGGCACGGGGGCCGTCCTCGCCGATGTGAGCGGCTTGGCCTTTGTGACTCGCGGCAAGGAATACAGCGTGCTTGATCATCCTCTGGTCCAGGCCCGTCTGCATCTGCCACCAGATCAGCTTCAGCAGCGTCCAGAAAGTCAACTGGTGCGCAGCCTCTACGACTGCCCGGCAGTGCCAGTGGGGGCTGAGGGAGTATCCTGCCGCATGATCGTGGCCACCCATCCCGCCGACAAGAAAAAAAGCCCGGTTGGCGTGACGCGGGAAGGCATCGTCTATGAACTCTTCTTCACCAATCTGCCGCAGCAGACGTTTACCGCCTGCGATGTCGTCGAGCTGTATCTGCATCGCGGTGCCTTTGATCCCATTCTCTCGGATGAGGATCGCGAACAAGACCCAGACCGCTGGTGCTCTCACACGGCCTGGGGGCAGGAGTGCTGGCAACTGATCTCACAATGGGTGTGGAACCTGCGTCTGGAACTGGGTCATCAGTTGCATCCGGATCCGGTGCGCACCACCGAATTTGCTCCGGCTCTCCCCTCTGGTTCACCCCACACGGCTCCCGCTTCGGGCTATGCTCCTCCTCAGGTGGGCTTGCCCTGGAAAGCGGGCCGCTTCTCGGGCCAGGACTTTGCGCTCCAACCCGATGGGACGCTACGCTGCCCTGCCGACCAGAAGCTTCTCCCACATGAACACCGTCGAGAAGCCGATGGCAGCTTGCGCGTGGTCTATGGAGCCAGTATTCGCAGTTGTCGTCTCTGTCCCTTGCGCGAGCAATGCCAGTGGAATGGTACTGCCACTGTAAAGCCGCGCCAGGTCAGTGTCCTGCTGCATCCCCTCCCTGTCGCCGGAGCGCCTCTCTTCTGGCAGGACTGGAGCCGCAGGCAGCATCGGCGAGCCTGTATGCAGCTGGTACGTGATCAACAGATTGAGGTCAGGCAGGCCCAGGCTCCACCCGGCCAGAGCAGCCCTGGACCGAGAAGCTTTTCGCGGGCGCAACGGGCGCACTTTCGGCTCTCGTGGGCCGAGCGTCTGACCCGCAGTGCCTCCCTCCCAGCCAACGGGCAGGTCAGCATCAAGCTCTTCGGGGTGCCAGACCATTTCGCGAACTTCCTCGGCCTGCGGGGAGCATAGCCAGTTTCGAGGCTTCGATGATGAAGCTTCTTTTCTCGGACAGGTCAGCCTCTCCGAGCGGAGACCTATGGCTTCTTGCTCCCGCTTTGCTTCGCTTCCTCTCATCTAATGCTCTTTTTTTCTCCATCTGCCGCTGTTCCTCCCAACTCGTTTGAGGGCTATGTCTCGTTCCAGGCGGCTTGCACCTCCTCAC
>JBHOQN010000128.1:0-80757 GCA_042408965.1 Ktedonobacteraceae bacterium | reverse complement strand
GAACACACATCTGTATCCACTGTGGGGTCGTTCTCGACAGAGATACCAACGCTGCGATAAACATACTCAGGCTTGGAAGAAGCCAACGTGGAGAAACCTGCGTAGAAGCCCCTTGCCTTTAGGCATGGGGTACTTCACCACTATTCCGGACCGGTGGGCCATCGGGAACGGGCCTCTCGTAGAGGAGGCGAAACGCTTCTGGACAGATCGCCTCTACCTGTTCTAGCACGGTCAGAACCGGCAAGGTGGCTGGTTGAAGGAAGAACCCCCGTCCTTTTAAGGCGGGAAGTGTCACGAGTGAGAAGAGTGGGCCAGGGGCAGTTGCACATAGAACGTAGCTCCCTCGCCCGGTACGCCGCTGCTCTCCACCCAGATGCGCCCCTTCATGGCCTCCACCAGACGGCGAGAGATATAGAGTCCCAGACCCGAGCCACGCACGGGGCTGTTGACGTCGCTCTCCAGGCGGACAAAGCGCTGGAAGAGCCTGGCCTGGTCGGCTGGGGGAATACCCTTGCCGCGATCGCTCACGCTGATGAGCGCAAAGGGAGCCAGGGAATTGCTGTCCAGTGTAGCGCGCGCCGTGAACGTGATGGGGGAGCCTGGCGGCGAGTATTTGAGCGCGTTCATCCCAAGATTGCGCAGAATCTGGCGCAGGCGTACCGGATCGGCCTGGACCGCCAGGTCCGGGGGCACATCCACATAGACCACGCGCTCCTCCTGCGTCAACTGCGGCTCCATCATGTCCAGAACGCTCTGAACGATGTCCTCCACCGCGATACTCTCGATATGCGCCGGGCGAATGCCCGCATCGATCTCCAGGCGACTGGCGTCCATAACGTTGTTGAGCAACAGCACTAGCTCGTCGCAGGCGACGCGCGTCTTGTGCAGGAAGTCCTGGCGCTGCTCGTCAGTCAGGGAATCTCCGTACTGTGCCAGCAGTTCGAGATAGCCCTGCACAGCGGTCAGCGGCGTGCGCAGTTCATGTGAAGCAGTGATCATGAACTGGTCTTTGAGTTGATCCAGCTCCTGTAGCTGCTGGTGGGCCGTTCTGAGCTGCTGGTAGAGCGTAGCGTTGGTATAGGCCACGGCTGCCTGTTCTGCGAAGCCCTGGGCACGTGGCAGATCAGCCAGGCTGAAAGCCTGCTTATCCTGTGAACCCGGGCGCAGTGAGCGCGCCAGAATCAGCAGGCCCACGGGAATCGTGCGCGAGAAGAGGGGAGCCACAACCGCAGTAGGCACGAAGCGTCTGGCAAGCATGTCACGTAGAGAGAGGGCGTGATGCATGCGCTGACGCCGTGGCAGAGGCAGCGCGTAACTGGCGCTGGGCGAGGCCAGCGAGGCGAGCGGCTCTGCGTCGAGTTGATAGAGGTGAGGGAGGGGGATCAAGATCGGCTGAGGTGAGGCCAGGGCCTGGGCCTCGTACTCGTGCTCGTAGATCACCGGCCACTCGTGCGGAAGCGTGACTGGCTCCTCCGCGCTGACGACAGCCGCCTGAGGGTAGAGACAGCCGTTCTCGCCGAGCGTATAGAGCAAGACGTAGTCGGCGTCCAGGGCGTTGGCGCCCTCGCGGCAGATGATCTGCTGGATCTCGGTAGGCTCAACGATCGCCGAGTTCAGGCGGGTGGCGAGGTTGGCCAGGGCCTGGGCGAAGGCCTCCTGTTCACGTGCCTCGTGGTAGAGATAGGCATGCTCCAGGGCACTGGCCGCCTGCTCGGCGAACGCGCGGGCACTGGCCTTCTCCTGCTCATTGAACTGCTGGTGCCTGCGGCTACAGAAGCCTAGATTGCCCAGGTGTTTCTCCTGGTACACCAGCGGGACAAAGAAGGTCGAGACGGTGTGCTCCCTCTGATGCCAGGCCAGGATCTCCGCGGGTACGTGGGCAGTATTCAGCGTGGCCCAGACCACCTCCAGCTCGCGGGTCTGCAGGGCCTTACAGAACTCGAAACGCTGGCCGGAGAAGCGCCAGTGGGTGACCCTGTCGGCCGGTGAGGCGGTGGCGTAGATCTTCAAGGTGTCGAGCATTTCAGGAAACGGGGCTTTTTCGTGGATCAAGAGCATGGCTGTGTCAAAGTTCAGTGCTGAGGAGGCCAGAGCCACAATGCGCTCAAGCAGTGGATTTAACTCCAGAATCTCGTTGAGCTGTGCCGTCAGCAGGCGCAGGTGTTCAGCGGTCTGGTGCTGTTGCTCCCGCTCGCGCAAGAGCTGACGGTTCTGATAGTCGGTCAGCCAGTAGCGCGTGAAAATGCAGAGAGAGACCAGGGCCGTCAGCACATCCAGACAGAATTCCCGCGTGTGGTCATGCAAGAGGCCGGCGTAGATTGTCAGTGCCACCTGAATGCCAAAGGGGAGATAGATCAAGAGCGTCTGCACCAGGATGGGATGCCTGGTATAATATTCTCCTGTGAGCTGCTCCTGAGGGGGTCCCAGAAAGAGCTGCTGCTCCTGCTGAATAAGATGCAACAGGTTTTTGTGGCAGTGATAGGCGAGAGAGGTATACTGGTTAAGCGCGGCCAGACCAACAAGGATCGAGAACACAAACCAGCAGGGGTCGATGTAGAGTGTGCCCGAGACGTAGGCGTCGTTTGCCAGCAGATAGCTATACCAGCTATCGGCCCAGATCAGTGCACAGGCTCCTACTAAGAGCATCAGAAGTGAGGTGCGCAGCGCGCGTTCTGTACGTGACAGAACGAGCAACATGAGCAGCAGAAAGACGACCAGCATATCCAGGACGGGGTAGATCAGCATGGTCATGAATTCAGGCAGCGAGACTCCCCTGGCCTGGATCGTGAGGTAGGCCGGGCCGATGATGAAGAACCAGAGGAGGCTGAGCAGGCAGAGGGTCGTGATCAGGGCGTCCAGCAGAATCAGGAGGCGCATGCGCTCCAGTTTGAAGCCACCGAGGATGAGCAGGAGGCCGAGAATCAGGAGCAGGTAGTTCAGCGTGAAGCAGAGGTCGGCCAGTGAGGGGACAGGATTCTCCCGGCCCACATATTCGAGGTAGGTATAGTAGAAGCCTCCCAGGCTGTCACAGAGCAGGCCGCACCCAATGCAGAGCCAGGCGAGCTGGTAGCGCGCTTCCAGCCGTAACAGGCCGTAGCGTGACCGATAGGCTGTCAGCAGTGCGCAGCTGGCCCCTGTCAGGGAGCTGAGCGCGTAGAGCATGTCCGCGAAGAGTGCCGTGACGTGCTCGCCCCCGAAGCGGAAATACATCCAGAGCAGACTGAAGACGATGGCTGAGCCAGCGATTCCTGCGATCAGATAGGTTTGTCTCTGAAGCTGCTGAAGATATGTGAGCGTTAGACGTTTCGTGACGATGGCTCTCATGTCGTGTCCCTGCCGTCATGGCCTTCTGGACCTGATGCTATCCCGTGACCATTGATAGCGATGACCATAGTATAGCATAAATTCAGATCTAGTGATTTGCGGTAGAAGAGACCATCTGAAATAGCGTGACCAGATGACGCGCGCTCAGTTCTACGAGATTCTATTGTTCGTAAAATCACAGAAAGATCTGCTATATAGATACATTCATGAGGATAACAGTGAATAAAGTACCGGATGCAGATATCCAGTAGAGGTGATAGAACGGGTGTGATGCTTTCTGTGTGTGGTACGGTCCAGTCTGGCTGGCCATCTGTAAGGAGGTCTTCAGTCGCTCACATGCTCCTGGAGCTGCAATTGCTTGTGCAGCCGGACCGCCAGCCGTTCCAGCTCAGCCTGTTCCCGCGGCGTGCGATCCCAGCGCAGCAGCAGGCGGCCCAGGACGGTGTCGTTGGGGAAGCGTGGCATCAGATGGATATGCATGTGGCGAATCTCCTGGCCGGCCGGGCCTCCATTTGCCTGAATCAGGCTGAGGCCAGGGCAGTCGCTGACCTCACGAATGACCCGACCCAAAAGTACTGTTGTCTGAAAGAGCTGTGCCGCCAGGTCATCGTCGAGATCGTAGAGCGTTTCAATATGCCTGCGGGGCGCTACCACGACGGTGTAGGGGTTCGGCTGCTCCTGGCTCAAGAAGGAGATCACGCACTCGTTCTGGTAGACGATGCTGGCGCAGGCCTTTCCACTGATGATATCACACAACAGGCACGTCACGAGGTTCCTCCTTTCGTCCCCCCAATTCTTCGACATGATTTTTTACTAAAAAACTCGTGTGCTGCACTCGGCGTCGTTGCCAGAAATATACGGAGAAGTCAGTGTTGATCGCATCGTACACATAGTATACGCCTTCAGGCTTGCCGATGCAACGGTTGGGTTGACAGCACGAAGGGGAGGCCCGGCAGAGATGAGAGGTACGCAGATCTGCTCTGCATCTCTGCCGGGGGAGGGTGCTCAGGTCAGGCGAGATAGTCGGCCATCAGTTGAGCAAGATGCAGGACGCGCATCTGGCCATGACGGGCATCCACACCGCCGCGCAGGTGCATCAGGCAGCCGGGGTTGTCCGAGACCAGCACACGAGCTCCCGTGCGTTCGGCGTTCGCCAGCTTGTTCGCCAGCAGGCGTTCAGCGACCGCAGGCTGTTCCAGGGAGGTTGAGCCGCCGAAGCCGCAGCAGACATCCGAGTTTGCCATTTCACGCAATTCCAGGCCCAGCACATTACAGATGATCCGACGCGCCTCCGTGCGCAGTCCCAGGCAGTTGCATGACTGGCACGAGTCGTGGTAGGTCACAACCGGAGCTGAGTCGCCGTGCACGCGGCGCAGCGGCAGGTTCGCAGGCTGTGCGCCGTTTGCCAGAACCACGTTCGCCATGAAACTGGTGAAATCATGCACCTTCGCAGCCAGGGCCCTGGTGCGGTTGAGCCAGCTCTGCAGGTTCAGGTCCTCGAAGAGGCGCAGGTAATCCTGAATGATGGTCACCACGCAGCTTGTTGAGGCGCTGACGATATAGTCCGCTCCGCTCTCATCAAGGGTGCGTTCCAGCATGCGAATCGTCTGCCTGGCCATGACCAGTCCATGCTGTCGGTCGCCCGAATTCAGGGCCGGCAGGCCACAGCAGTTCTGGGCGCGCGGATAGACCACACGCATACCGCAGCGCTCCAGCACCTTGATGACGGCCTCGCCCATCTCCGGATAGAGGCGATCAGTCATACAGCCAGCAAAGTAGCAGACGGTGGGGGCGCCCTGGCGTGCGCTGGGCGCCCTGGCAGTGGCGCTCAGCTCAGCGCGCTCTCCGACGCGGTCGCGCAGAGGGCGTGTTGCAAAGGCTGGCAGGCTGCGCCAGCGCGTGAGGGCGGCCAGATAGCCCACGATCGGCAGCTTCTGAAAGAGGCGCAGCCGACCATAGCGCACATAGGGGCTGCCGAGGGTCACCGGGAGCTGGCCCAGAGCGGCAAGGCGTGTCAGCAGGCCGAAGAGGCGTGGTCGTGCCAGCGTGCCGAAGACCACGCGCTTGATCCAGGGTAACCCCTTCTGCTCGATCACACGGCTGCGCACATCCAGGATCAGGCTCGGCAGAGGAATTTCCACCGGGCAGACGGTTTCGCAGGCGTTGCAGCTCACGCAGAGGCTCTGCGGGCCGGCATCGGCCTCGAGGCCATGGTGAAAGGGGGTCACCACCAGCCCGATGGCCCCGCTGTAGATATAGCCGAAGGCGTGGCCACCGACCTGCTGGTAGGGCGGGCAGATATTAGCGCAGGCGGCGCAGCGGATGCAGCGCAGGGCGTCTTTGAATCTCGGATCAGCGCGCATCGCGCTACGTCCATTATCCAGGAGCACGATGTGCATCTCCTTCTCCGGCCGATCAGGACCTGTGATGAAGGTGGTGTAGCTTGTGATGGGCTGGCCCGTGGCGCTACGTGCGAGCAGGCGTACCTGCGTGATAGCGTCGGCAAACGTCGGCAGGAGTTTATCGTAGCCGGCCAGCACCACATGGACTGGCGGCAAGGAGGTGACCATACGTCCATTGCCCTCGTTGGTCATCAGCATGACCGAGCCGCTCTCTGCGATCAGCGCATTGGCGCCGCTCAAGCCCATACCGGCCTGCAAGAAGGCCTGGCGATGCTCGCGCCGGATCACCGCCACCTGTTCGGCGACATCCTCGCGCGAGATCTCGCGTCCCGTGGCGCGGCTGAGCACAGCCCCGACCTGCTGGCGCGTCTTGTGGATGATGGGCATCACCATATGCGAGGGCCGCTCGTGGTCGAGCTGAGCCACCCATTCGCCAAGGTCAGTTTCGACGGCCTGGATGCCGCGCTCTTCGAGGTAGGGGTTCAGCTCAATCTCCTCGCTGGCCATTGTCTTGGACTTGACCACCAGAGTGATGCCCTTGCGCCGGCACAGCTCGTAGATATAGCGATTCGCGTCCTCCGCGTTGCGTGCCTCGTAGACGATGGCCCCCGCGGCTGCGGCGTGGGCCTTGAACTGTGCCAGCAGCTCCTCCTGGTGCTCGATGGCGTAGTCCTTGGCCGCGCGCAGCCGTTTGCGCAGGCTCTCGAAGGTGTAGTCGGGGCCGTAGTCGGCGGCCTCGGCCTCGAAGAGCGCGCGCCGCGACTGGCGCCAGTTGGGGGCAAAGCGCTCCAGAGCGCGGTGCATGTTCTCGTCTTCCAGGCCATGGCGCAGGCGCTCCTCAAAGGGAGCGATCTCGTGATGATTGCTGGTTGAAACGTGCTCGTTACTGATCATGGCTGTTCGCTTCCAGTGCAGAGAGATCACCGCTGGTCTCCCCCACAATAATGGCACAGAGGGCCCGTGGCCCCTGGACGCCGATCGTCAGGGTGCGCTCGATGTCGGCCGTACGGCTGGGGCCAGTCACCAGCGAGATATAGTGTTGCTGCTCGGGCCCGGGGCGTGTAAGCTGTTGCAGCAGGAGGGCCGCCTCATCCAGCATGGCCACCAGGTGTTCCTCGGCGACAAGGACGAAGTGCGTGAGCGTCAGCATGCTGACGCTGCGCGCGGCGAGCAGGTTATCGGCCAGAAAGACCGAGCCGCTCTCTGCGATCGCCAGCTCGGCGCTGGAGAGGCCCGCTGGCTCGTCGGCGATTCCGGCGGGCGTATCGGCCTCGCGGATCTGGAGACCCCTGGCGCTCAGCAGGGGCAGGATCGCTCCCCAGGGGTGGCGCTGAGCGAAGGCCGGAGGAACCACCAGCCGGCCGGTGGCGAGCGCGGGATGCGTGGCGATGAACTCGGCTGCCGCTACCAGGTTCGCGACCCGCACCGCCTCGCCGCCGGCGGTCCTCAGACGCTGCTCGAACTGCGCAAAGAGATGAGCTGTACCCATAGACATCCATTGGTCGGCTAGAAATAGTTTGATGAGATGCCGCCATCGACAACCAGCCAGGCGCCAGTGGTCCATGCCGATTCGTCGGAGGCCAGGTAGAGCGCCAGATAGATGATGTCCCGTGCCTCGCCAAAGCGCCCCAGGGGAATGCGGCTCAGGCGCAGGTTGCGCGCCTCTTCGCTCGTCCAGAGGTGCCGCAGCAGGGGGGTCTCGATGGGACCGGGGCAGATCGCATTGCAGCGGATGCCATAGCGGCCGTACTGCACGGCGAAGGATTTCGTGAGCGCGATTAGGCCGCCCTTGGAGGCGGTGTAGGCATCCTGGGGGACGGTGCAGCCCATGAAGGCGACGAAGGAGGCGATGTTGATGATCGAGCCGCTCCGCTGCTGGATCATATGCGGAACCGTGTAGCGGGTGCAGAGGAAGGTGCTCTTCAGGTTAATGTTCATCACGCGATCCCAGAGAGCCTCTGTGATATTGACCACGCTGCCGTCATCGGCGGGCATGATGCCAGCGTTGTTGTAGAGCACATCGATGCGCCCGAAGGTCCGTATGGCCTCCTCTACCAGGTGCTTGACCTCATCTTCGCGGGAGACATCGGCGCGAACAAAGATCGCCTGGCCGCCGGCCTCGCGGATCTGGCGGGCCGTCTCCTGGCCCTCGGCCTCCAGGACGTCTGTGACCACGATGGCGGCCCCCTCGCGGGCGAAGAGTTCAGCGGCGGCTTTACCCATGCCGCTGGCGGAGCCGGTAATGATCGCAACTTTCTGTGCCAGTCTCATGCAGATGAACATCTCCTTTGTGATGCATTCAGCTCAAAGAGCGGCGCGATCCCGCGGGGCGCTGTCAGCGCAGGACGACCGCAGGGACCTCTCTCGGCTAGAGTGAACCTGGGCGCCGCACCAGGTCCAGATACCAGAATGGCAGACGCTTGCGCAGCAAGGGTTTGGCGCGCACGACGTTGCCTGGAATGCTGTCACGAATGTCGTAGGCCAGCTCGCCCGTTAGAGAGCCAGCCAGGTCGCCAGGTGCATAGCTGGGCGAGAGCGTGGTCGAGCGGCGCCCGGTGCGCTGCTCGCGCGTATCGATGGTCATCATCAGCAGGCTGGACTCGCTCTCTTCGGCGACGACCTCATGCCAGGGGTAGGTGGCGCAGGAGGGGGCGAAGATCCCGCTGAAGCCGTTGGCCTGCAGCCCGGCGGCGCTGCCGCACCAGTTCGCTACCGTCAGGTAGACGTGGTGCTCGGCGGCTCGCACGCGCCAGGGCAGGTAGTGCAGCGGGTCGTAGCCTTCGGGTGCAACGTGAGGGCCGAAGGGGATGCTGCTGGGACCCAGGCCGATGGGAGCAGGAAAATTCAGCAGGGCTGGCGCGCAGACCAGATCGGCTCCCTTGCCAGCGAGCACACGCAGCGTCTCGGGGAAGAGCACGTCGTAGCCGGTGGCCAGACCAATGCGCCCCATCGGCGTGTCGAAGGTGGGCAGCCCCAGGTTACCGGGGCTGGCCCAGCGGCGATCGGTGCGTGTCAGATGCACCTTGCGATAGATGCCGTGCACGCCCTCGGGATCGAGCAGCACGACCGTGTTGTAGTAACGGGGCGCGGTTGTGCCCTTTTCAGCGAAGGTATCTGGATATGCGCATTCAGCGACCCCGAGGACGATGCTGAGCTGGAATTCGCTAGCCAGGGCCACCAGGGCAGCGATCTCCGGACCAGGAATGCGGATGGCGTGTGCGTGCATATACTCGGCGAAATCGGAGCGTGCCGGATTCACTGGCCCTGGCAGCACCAGCTCTGGCAGCACGAGCACATCGGGATAGGCTGGCTCGTTGAGGCGCAACAGTCCCTGTACCAGCTCGCGCAGGGCTATCAGGGTGTCGTCTCCGCCGGCTGGTGCAGAGAGTTCCTGCAGATCGATCTGCAGGAAGGAGGCGCAGGAGAGCTGGCCGGGAGGGAGCTCGCGCAGCCTGTAGAGTCCGTGGTAGCGCAGCGGCTCCCAGAGGTAGGTGTGATGGACCAGCGTGGTGTACTCCTCAGGACGGCGATCGGCCAGGCGATCTCCCACTGGCTCCTCGCCGGGCGCTCCCCAGCTCTTGGTGCGACAACGCTCGAGGTCCACCTCCCCGTAGACGATCCCCTCGCCGCTGTCGCGATAGGCCTGGATCGTGCCATCCGGGTTGAGAATGCTGCTTCCTCCGCCGAACTGTATACCGCGCTCGCGTCCGTAGCGGTTGGCCGCGATCAGGTAGACACCGTTCTCGAAGGCGCGCAGCATCCACCAGCTACTGGGGCACTTCTCATCGACCCAGTTGGTGGGAAAGAGTAAGACGTCAGCCCCCCGCACGGCGGGAATGCGCGCCGACTCAAAGTACATGGCGTCCATACAGATCAAGACGCTCAGACGTCCCAGCGGTGTCTCCCAGAGCGGCCAGCCGAGGTCTCCATCGCGGGCCCAACGCGGCTCAGAGATGTAAGAGTGAATTTTGCGGTATTTGCCAATGATGCCCTCTGGACCGAGTAAAACAGTTGTATTGTAGTAGATATCTGTCTCAGGATCAACTTCGGGCAGGGCCAGAGCGATATAGCAGTGGTAGGTAGAGGCGAGCTGTTGAAAACGGTGGCTGGTTGGCCCCGGAAGCGGCTCGACGTGAGGGGCGATCTCTTCGCGAGACTCCCAGCAGTAGCCAGTGGTGGCCATTTCGGGCAAGACAATCAGCCGCGCTTCCTGGCGGGCGGCCTCTTCGACGAGGCGCAGGAGATCGAGCACATTTCTCTCTTTTTCACCCAGCGCTGGTTCATACTGGATGGCTGCGACCCTGTACCTGGTCAGGGGGGATGCTAGTGTGCTCATAAAACCTCCGCAAGGAAACCCGTGACTGCAGTCGCGGAAAGAATGGCGGCCTGTCGCTGCCCATGCCCGTAGCCATCACTGTGCTGCATGAGGCGGCAAAGGCAGTGCGAGCTGTCCTGCGCGAGGCCCGACAACGGGTGCCCGTTGAAGCTGCCGAGGGGGCGCGCCGCCACGACGCTGATGTGGGTTCTCGCTGGCGTGCCCTCAGGCCCGGCCGCGCACGAGTGATCGCCCGGCTGGCAGCCATCCTCCTGCCTGTCCTGCCTGGGGAGGCTGGACGGAGAGCCGGCGCTGACGGGGAGGGCAGCGAGGGCGTGTCTCTTCTCCATCGCTGCTGTCTGTCCTGTCTGCCCGCTAGTCTGCGGTGTCTGTGGGCCGCCGCGCATCAGTTCCTGGCTGATCAGCGGGATTGCGGCCCGACGCTGCCAGCGTCGTCGCCCTGCCCGCGTCGGCGTCCTGATGACAGGGCATGGCGCGCCGGGGATCGGCCGCTGCAGCAACCTGCGCGCGTGTGGCTCCGTGCACGGTGTCTGCGGCTTCTTCCTGCGATCCAGCACAACAACAGTCATGCTCACGTCCTTTCAACAGCCCTTACGGACCCTGGCCTGGCCCTGTCCGTAATGTGCCCAGGCGGGACTCGCCTCTGGAACATGTCGCGCACGCCCCGACCCGCGGCCCCCTGGGGGCTGTGTGCTTCAGTCGGGGGACGATCGGTCAAAGACGCTCCAGGCGTAGTGGGACGCGATGCTCGCGCCCACAACCTCTATTATATACCATGGGGAGGTGCGGAGGCATGAAAAAGAGATACCCATCTGCCGCGCCATCTATAGCCAGTTTGCATATTGCCGGCCCGGTATGGCCTGTTTATGCTGGAGCCAGTGGCCGCATCTGCCGTCCGCTGGCTAGCCTGGACCGCGGCGGTAGATCGTGAACTCGAAGGCGTTTGGCACATGATACTCCTGGGAGAAGAGCACCGGTTTCTGGTCAGGGGTATAGTCGACCTGTTCCAGATAGAGGAGCAGAGCGCCGGGCGAGAGATCGAGCTTACGAGCCAGCCAGGCTTCAGCCACCAGGGGCTGGATCTGGGCAATGCCGTGATGGATCGTCAGGCCCGCGCGCTGCGCGAGAAACTGATAGAGGGAACCAGTGTAGAGCTCGGTCACCTCGTAGGTGAGTGTTTCGAGCAGGGCCATGGGCAGAATGTCGATGGAGAAAATAACCGGTCGGCTATCGGCCAGGCGCACCCGCTCGATAGAGAGCACCTCGTCCTCGGGAGCGATGCCCAGGCGCGAGGCGACGTACTGGCGTGCTGGCTGGGTGTGGACGACCACGTCGCGGGTGCCCGGTGTATGCCCGGTGGCACGGATCAGATCGGTGACGCCGAAGTTGAGATCAAGGCTGTTCTTCAGTTGGAGGGGACGCTGGTTGACGAAGGTCCCATGCCCGTGCCGACGCAGGATCAGACCCTCTTCGGCCAGCCCCTGCAGAGCCTCGCGCAGCGTGGTACGGCTGACTCCCAGGCTTTCTGAAAGCTCTTCTTCATTGGGGAGACGTGCGCCTGGGGGATAGGTTCCGTTGCTGATGAGCAGGCGTAGCCTCTGGCGTACCTGGTTGGCCAGTGCTCGCCTTGTCTTAAGCGCCATGAAACCCCCTTCCTGCTGCTGCTCGCCGCTCGGGAGCAGCGCAGGTAGATTAGCGTGATACCATAGAGGTAGTGACTGATGTTCGCGCTTGAGTCTACACAACTGATAGAGTGTTGTCAAGTGGTACCTATGATTGACGATTGCTGTTATATGAAGGGTGGAATCTAGCAGGAGCGGTACTAATGCAGACGCTTTTGTACAGTCTTCTACTATTTAGATTATGAGCATTTGTGGACATCTGGCTGGCTCTTACCTGTTCACCTGGTGGTCAGCCGTCTATTACGGGAGGAGCGTCTTGCTGTGTAGCGCTGATCATCTTGATCCTCGCTGCGAGCAGCAAGCAATACCCATGCGACACATGCTCCTGAACGACGTTCTCCTGGCTGAAGGGCCTGCCTGAGGTTCTGGTGCTGGAACAGGCTCTCTTCTCTCTGCTTGTCTCCCTCACGTATAGTAGAGGGGAACCAGCACTGAGCTGACCTCCGATATTGAACGCCAGAGCGACAGATTGGTGATTCATGTACATAAGTGAGCATATGCCAGATCGCATCGCTGAACACTTTCCTCTGGTTCCTCCTTATCTTGCGGCTGTCAGTCATCAGCCAGCGCTGTTTGAGCGTCTCTGGCAGCAGACCCTGGTGGCGTTTGTTCACAACCCCCTACCGGTGCTGCTGCGTGAGAAGCTCTTCGCGGTCTTCAGTGCACATCAGCGCATTCCCTGCTGCCAGCATTATCATCTCTATACGTTGCTCTCGCTGGGGTTGCAGGTTGAAGCATGTATGAGCCTGCTCACCGCTGTTCCGGGAGAGGAAGAGATCAAAGCCTCTCTTGATCGTCTGGCGGTGCAGCCAGCGCCTCTGCCAGGCTGGCCAGCTCCTGGCGATGTTCTTGAGGAGGCCTTCTTCTGGGCAGCGCTCTCCTGTCTGCTCTCTCCGGGCCTGGCCGGGCGTGCTCGGCGCGAGTTGCGCCGCCTGCTGGCCGGGGAGCAGTACGACGCCCTCTTTGAGCTGCTGAGCTTTGTGAGAACCTGTCATCTCTGGATCGAGACCTATCCAGAGCGAGCGCGGGAGGCCGACGAGGTGGCCCGGCATCGGCTGGCCGTGCTCCTGGGCGAACGCTACTCAAAGGAGGAGCAGGCGCGCATCTGGGAGTTGCTCGCTCGCCTGGAGGTCTGGCCCGAAGAGACCGCGGAGGTGCAGGAGCTGGAGATCTACAGGAGCCGTCTCAGCGCCGTGCTGGATGCCATCGGAGATGGCGTCTTGCTCTACGATAGGCGGGGGCGCCTGGTCTATCTGAATGGCGTGGCGCAGCGCTGGCTGCCGATCATCCAGCCTGGTGCTGCGCACCTGGGATTGGCTCTGGATGCTGGCCATGGGGCGTCTTTCCCCGATGCTCCTCTATATCGACCGCTCAGGCGTACACTGGAGGAGGGCCATACCATCGTTGGCGAGCAGGCCATTGATGTCAGGGTTGCCCTGGAGAACGGCGAGGAGCTGGTGCTCAACCTCAGTGGGGTCCCGGTGCGCGGTGTGCAGGGGAGAGTGATTGGCGCCGTGCTCATCATGCGGGAGGTGACGGCGCGCCATTGCCTGGAGCAGCGGGCGCATGAGGCGCTCGATGCGCTGCTGGCGATGGCCGAGGCGCTGGTGCAGGAGCCGGTCCCAGAGTCTCCAGCTACGGAGGTCGAGGGCTTCCAGGTCGATGCCGTGATGCAGCGCATGGTTGAATTGACGTGGCAGGTGCTCGCCTGCCGGCGTGTGGTCATTCTGGGACTGGAGCGTGACACGGAGCGTATTCAACGAATCGCTCTCACCGGCGCGACTCCGCAGCAGGAGCAGCGCTGGCGAGAGATTGTCCTCTCGGCTGATCTTGGGGAGTTTCTCATGCCGGCGCTGATGGAGCGCTTGCGAGCTGGAGAGAGTGTGCTGGTCGACCTGGAGGAGCCGGAGTTTGAGCACCTGCGACAGCGGGTGGAGAGCTACATAGTGCGGACGATTCTGGTCATTCCCATGCGCCTGCGCGAGCGTTTGATCGGAGTGCTCACTGTGGATTATGGGGCTGAGGAGCACAGCTATAGCGCAGAGGAACTGGCGCTGGCTGCAGCAGTCGCCAGGCTGGCAACGCTGGTGCTTGAGCGCGAGCAACTGCTGGAGGAGCGCGCCGAAGCGCGTGCCAGCGTTCTGGCGCTGCGCCAGGCCAATCGCCGCATGGATGAGTTCATCAGCTTTGCCAGCCATGAGCTACGCGCTCCGCTGACAGTGCTCAAAGCCAACGCCCAGCTCATCAAGCGCCATCTGCAGAAGGCCAGCGTCCTGGGCCGTGGTCTCGACAACGAAGCCGCCGGTGGGGCACTCCGGGAGCGTCTGGCCGCTATTCCTGAGCTGCTCGATCGTTCGATTCGCCAGGTCGACCTCCTCGATCGGCTGGTGGGCGATCTGCTGGACTTCTCGCGCATTCAGTCTGCGACATTGCAGCTTGTGCTCAAGCCGCAGGATCTCGGCCAGATCGTCTGTGACGTGGTGCAGGCGCAGCAGCAGGTCTATCCGGCGCGCGACATCCGCCTGAGCATGGAGGTCAGCGGACCGGTGCTAGTCAACGTGGATGCGGTGCGTATTGGCCAGGTGCTGACCAATTATATACAGAACGCCATTCGCTACGCGCCGCCTGAGAGGCCGATCGAGGTGCGCCTGCGCCTCGAGGATGGCTGGGTGCGTGTGCTGGTGCGCGATGAGGGCCCGGGGCTGGCCCCCGAGATCCAGGAGCGCGTCTGGGAGCGCTTCTATCGGGCGCCCGGCATTCCTGTTCAGGAGGGGTCGCCGGTCGGCCTGGGCCTGGGCCTGCACATCTGTCAGACCATCATTCAGTTGCACCACGGTCAGGTCGGCGTGGAGAGCGTGCCGGGCCAGGGTGCCACCTTCTGGTTTCGCCTGCCGCTTCATGAGGGATAGCGAGGCGAGCTTGAGTCGAGATGCTCAAGATGCTCAGGGGGTGGTCTCGGACGGTGGCTCTGCTTCCGTAAGCTGGCGACTGATGCGTGTAGCGAGGCGCTGCAGGGCGGCGCGCAGTTCCGGGGGACGGCGCACGCTCAGATCGCACTGGAGACCAGCCAGGATGTAGGCCGCCCAATCCAGATCGTGCATATAGCCATGCAGCAGCACTCCCGCGGGGGTCTCCTCCAGCGTGGCCAGGGCGGGAGGCAGTTGGTGGCGGGCCTCCGCCAGCGTGGTGTGCAGGAGGACCTCGATCTCCCAGGGGGCAGGCGTGTGCGCAATGGCCTCCACAACGTACGTCAGACAGTCGAAGTGGTCCGGCCGCACAAAAGTGGCGTTGCCCTCCTCCGCGCTGAGCACGCGATCCAGGCGGAAGACGCGGATGTCCTGGCGCAAGTGGCAATAGCCGACGGTATACCAGTACCCCGAGCGGTAGACCAGGCCGTAAGGATCGATCTCGCGCTCGCTGAGGGTGCCGCCCCAGGTGCGGTAGCGCAGCCTGGCGCGGCGGCACTGCTGTGCGCAGGTTCCCAGCGTGATGAGTGCATCTTCTGAGGGTCGCTGGCCCTGGATGGCGAAGTCTAGAACCAGTGCCTCCTGCAGTGCCTGAATGCGCTCGCGCAGTGCCGGGGGCAGGACGCGCTCGATCTTCGCCAGGGCCCCTTCGGCGGCGACGCTGGTTCCCGTCAGGCCCAGCTTGCGCCCTGCCAGCAGGCCCAGCGTGACCGCCAGAGCCTCGTCCTCACTGAACATCAGGGGAGGGAGCTTGAAGCCCGGGCGCAGGCGATAGGCGCCGTAGCGACCGCGCTCGCTCTCCACGGGGATCCCCAGGTCCTGCAACATGGTGATGTAGCGGCGCACCGTGCGCGTATTCACCTCCAGGCGTGCGGCCAGCTCCGCTCCGCTGACGCGGCCGCGCGATTGCAGGAGTTCCAGCACAGTCAGCACGCGCGTGGCTGGGAAGTACACTGCTGGCTACCTTTCGTTCCAGATTAACAAAAAGGTCAGTATCAGGACAGATTATAACCGCTACTGGCGCTATCCTCAAGGCAGAAGAATCACTTTCTAGGATCAGAGGGAGATTGGCGCTATGTCTACGCTGGAGAAAGCGCGGCTGCTCGAGACGATGCAGCACTCGTATGAAACCTTCAACGCCCTGCTTGCCCCGCTGAGCGAGGCAGAGATGAGCCAGGCCCAGATCTGTGGCGACTGGTCCATCAAGGATGTGCTGGGCCACCTGACGGCCTGGATGGAGTACCTGCTGGAGCGTCTGCGGGCCGCCCGGAGCGACCGTACTCCTGAGCGTCTCTATCAGAATCTGAGTGAAGAGGAGATTGAGCAGCTCAACCGTGCCTTTGCTGAGGAGCGCAAGGCCTGGCCGCTAAGACAGATTCTGGACGATTTCCACAGCAGCTACGACGCGGTCTATAACGCAGTCGCCCAGCTTGACGAGGAACTGCTCAGCGATCCAGGGCGGCTGTCCTGGGAGCAGCGCTGGCCGCTCTGGCAGAGCGTGGCTAGCGATACCTACGAGCATTTTGATGAGCATGCCAGTGGCATCCGCGCTTGGCTGAGCACACGCGCCTGACCGAGGCGAGCTGCAAGACGTGGGGCGGGCCAGGCCGCTGAGGAGCAGGCCGACTCGCCCCGATCTGCTTTATTCAGCCGCCCAGCACCGCTGCCAGCAGCGAGCCGAGTCCCAGGATGCGCAGGCAATCGCCGATGTTATCGACCAGCAGTGAGTCTGTGAAGAAGTATTTCTGGAAGATCATTAGATAGCCCAGGCCCAGCAGAAGGAAGGCCAGGCCCATCAAGAAGCCAAAGCGGGTGGGCTTTTTCAGCAGCGCTGTCGTATAGGAGTAGAAGATGCCCAGACAGAGCAGGAAGCGTGAACCGCTCAGAGTGGCGCGCAGGGCAACATTGGGTAAATCAGGCAGAATAGGGGAGAGCAGTCCGATGCAGAGAGCCAGCACAGAGACCAGAATCTGCAGGCGCAGCAGATTCGAGAGATAGCGGTCCGAGCTGTTGATCAGGCTGAGCAGAATAAAGAGGTAGGAGCAAGCCTGGCCCAGGTAGAGGAACCAGTCAGTGTGCAGCGTCACGCTCGTAATCAGCATCGAGAGCAGGTCACCCAGGGCAGTCAGCCCGATGACGCCCATCGCGATGCCCAGGATCAGCAGGCGTGTGCTGCGCACTCGTGGATAGACCACGGCCACGCGCAAGGTGATAAAGAACGTCGTGGAAATAAGAATAATGGCAAGCAAGATAGGCATCCAACTGATACCCACGTCTCTCTCCTTCCCTGGTCAAGCCAGAACTGTGTTCATTGCTGTTCAAACAGCCACTCCGTAGAGGCAAGGCGCCCGTCAGGCTCGTAGAGTTCGACCCGGCGCATCTTCACCAGCACCTGCAGGGCGGTGATCACATCCCTCATCTCCATGCCAGTGCTGCGAGCCAGCTCATTGATATTCTGGACCCCGTCGATTGCTCCGTGCAGCAGGCGGGCGCGCTTGTCGGAGATGACGGCTGAGCGTGAGAATGGATTCTCGGACATCAACAGCTCAGCATCCTCTTTGCGCCGCGGAATCAGTCTGCCTGGCCTCTGGGCCGAGGATGGCGGAGCCGCTGGGGGGGGAGTCAGCGGGACGGCCGGCCGGCTCTGGGCATTCAGCAGCAGCCCGCGATTGGTGGCCAGACCGAAGGCCTGGCGGAGAATGGTCATCACGGCCGTTGGCAGCTCCTGCTGGGGCGGATGGAAGAGAAAGAGCAGGTAGGTCACGGTGAAGGGGAGTGGCTCCTGGGGACCTGGCACCGCCGGTGGAGGTGGCAAGAGCACCGGGCCGGCCATGAAGCCGCCGAGGCAGTAGTGGAGATAGTAGCGCTTCAACAGGGCCGACTGGTGAGAGGGGAATAGCGCGTCGATCGGTAATGTCTGACTGCCACGCTGCTCGAAGGTAAGGCGCTGAGCGATGAGGCTCATCTGCTCGTTGAGCACAATCTGCTCAGGCAGAGCAGGATCACGGGTCAGCATCATGCGCAGGTGCAGCGTGGTGCTTCTGGCAGGAGTGAGCAGGGGGGTCCAGAACTCAACCAGCTCGATCTGGAAATGCTCGACGAAGGCATAGCAGAGCCACTGAAAGAGTTCATCGATGCTGTACATCGTAGCAATGGCTCTGAGAAGGTGATTCATGATCACAAACTGCTGACGGCGAACGTCTGGCGGCCCGGAGCGGTCGTCGGAACTATGAGTGCTCATAGGCAATAGAACCTCTATTCAGGTAGACTTCACCTGATTGCTCAGTATCATGCCGCAGGACTGGACCATTCTGCGTCTCTTTAAACGCGCTGATAGAGGGATTCTGGTCTTTAAATTTTTATGAAAAATTAAGTAATTAGTAGATCCTGTCTCACATGAATGATGAGCCAGGAGAGGCCGAAAACTATCTCCAGAGGATAGCAAAGTGTATTGATTGCTGTCAATAAAAATTCTATTAAATTTTGGTGTCCAGAATCTATCTATAGAAAGAGAAAAAATCTTTCTCTCATGTAAGAGCTGTGTGACACTTGAGAGTGGAGAGAAGCTGTGCAGAGCGGCCAGCGGCTCAAAGCCCAGGGCGATCAGGAGCGCGCTGCAGATCGCCACCGGTGTTCCGAAGCCAGAGATCCCTTCCATCAGGGCGCCGAAGCTGAACCCGACGATCAGCAGCAGAATGCGTCGGTCTGGGGGGACGTTATGGACCATCCAGCGGCGAAACAGCTCGAATTTGCCTGAGCGCACGCTGATGTTATAGAGCCACATGGCGTTCGTCAACTTTGGGTTTGTTTGCCTCTTCGCTGCTGATCCGAACACTTATAAAACCGTTGTACGAGCAGCGGAGGGGCTTCCGGTCCAATCTCGCACTTTGCGTGCTATTGCTCAGGCACTCTCTCAAGGTGTGGGTGAGAAGATAGAACTGACGAATTTAAGTGTGTGCAGGTGATCAAGATAAGGAGGAAAAGGAGTAGAAGGTAGCCTGTCATGTGTAAAAGAACGTGAAGCACTCAAGCGGCAGACTTGACTGCTTCAGAGGGACCTGCTGACAGTGAAAGCTGGAGACTGGCTCGTCGTTGCACTGACATCCAGTAGACAGCCCTGACTTGGCAGCGAGGTCTGGATGTAGTATGCCACATCTGACCCCAGCTGTCAAGCGCGATCAGCAGTCCTGCCTGTTCCGTCTGGTTCGTGATCGTTGGTCGCTTGCTGGCTGCCGGGGTCGTGCTCTCTTGGCGAGCCCCCGCGCGTGCCAGCCGGCCCAGCTGCTCGTGAAGAACAGCGGAGAAAGGAGTTCGTCATGGCTCTGCATGCTGCTGGTACGCCGTCCGACGGGGGTCAGCCGGGCCCGGCTCCTCAATCCCCCGTGTCCTCGCCTCGCTGCGCTATGAAGGTCCGTCTGACCGAGGGACGGTGGATGGCCAGGAGCG
Organism: Ktedonobacteraceae bacterium; assembly: GCA_042408965.1. GTDB lineage: Bacteria > Chloroflexota > Ktedonobacteria > Ktedonobacterales > Ktedonobacteraceae > Thermogemmatispora. The sequence goes on along the minus strand of JBHOQN010000128.1, from coordinate 61,601 downwards.
GGTGCTCTTCGTGAGTGGGAAAGCGGTGAAAGTGCGCAATCGGCGCACGGCCAAAACCCGTGCGCGCTTGCAGCGGAAGCTGGCGGCCCACAAGGCACAGCACCGGAACACGCGCCGTGTCCGGCGGGTGCTGAAACGGCCTGGCCTCCGGCAACGGCACCGGACTCGTACCTTTTCGCAGACCGTGGCCAGACGCCTGGTGGAGTGGGCACCACCACAGGCAGTGCTCGTCTTCGAACGGCTGCAGGTGCCGCCGCCCCAGAAGGAGCAGATCCGGGGGCGGGCGCTGCGACGCCGGCTCGCGCTGTGGCAGCGGGTGCTGATCCGGTGGTGGGTCGAGCTACAGGCCCAGGAGCGAGGGCTGCAGGTGGTGGAGGTGAACCCGGCCTGTACCAGTCAGACCTGTTCACGCTGTGGACAGCGAGGGAACCGCCGCCGGCATGCCTTCAGCTGCCCACAGTGCGGCTACCAGGAGCATGCCGATATTAACACAGCTCGGAACATTCGAGCGCGCTGTACTGTCCTGCGGGGTAGTGGGCTGCCGTCAACCAGCCCCGAAGCCCGGGCCGACGAGGCTGCGGGCAAGTCTCTGATGGAAGCCGAGACAGTTGGCATGACCGGCCAGAGCGCGAAGGCTATGCCGTTGAGTGTGGCGCTGGCTGCCAGTTGAAAGGGCATCTGCCAGACAGCGACAGCGATGATCAGGCCTACAATCAGCCCGGCCAGGGCCGCAAGCCAGGCGGACAGACGGACCAGACCCAGCAGGATCAGAACAACGGCGATGGGGATGATACCGACCAGGACGGAGAGGAAGAGATTGTTGGCAACAGGTGTCAGTAGCTGGTGAAACATCGCTGTTTGCTCCTTGCGTCCAGACGATGACAGCTCAGGAGAGGCTCATCGTCCAACCGCCATCCGTCACGGTACGGTATTGAGGCTCCGCTGCACTAACAACGCTCGCTAAAGCTCTGCTTGAATCACAGAGTTACAAGTGAGTTCTGAGACGTTTCCTCCTTTCCCTGTTCTGACACTCATACATAGAAAGTGTGACATGACACATCTCTACCTGTCAAGATGCCCCATACCCCGCCGCGTCGGGCTGGCTGATATGATATAATGGATGGGAACACGAGCCGGTCAGACAGCGTTCTTGATAGGTGAAGAGAGAGATCAGGCAGGGCTATTCGAGCCGGGCAGCAGGAGAAGAGATTGTTATGCAACTCTTAGGGAAAGTACTGGGAGATCCCAATCAACGAGAACTCAAGCGCATTCAGCCATTAATAGATCAGATCAACGCTCTTGAGCCGCAGATGCAGGAATTGAGCGACGAGGAGCTGGCCGCCAGGACGGCCGAGTTTCGCGATCAACTCACGCTCCATCTGAAGGGGGGGCGTGTGCTCGAAGATGAGCTGCTCAAGCTGTTTCGCGAGGCCGTGGAGGCCGTGGAGCCGCTGGCCGCGCGCTGCAACGAGGAGGAGCTGCGTGAGGCGGTGAGGGAGTATCGTCTCAAGCTCGATCGTCGTGCAGATCTGGAGAGCGCGCTGCGCGAGCGTCTGGCGGAGATCCTCTCCGAACTCTTTGAGCAGGCCTATGAGCGCCTCACCCCGCGGCTCAATGAGCTGCGTGTGGAGGCGGTGATGGATCTGGTGGAGGAGCGCCAGGAGTGGCCAGAGGAGGCGCCTGATCCGCAGAAGGCCATCATGGGCCTGGTGCAGCATGTTGAGCCTGATCTGGCTGAGCTGGCGGAGGACGAGCTGGACCTGGCTTTCCAGAAGGCCTGGGCCCTGTTTGAGGCGGAGCGCAGTCGTGCCGCCAGTGCTGCCAATGTCGATGACGAAGCCGATGAGCGTCTCGAACGCCTGCTTTCGAATATCCTGGCCCACCTGCAGTCCGAGCTGGTCGCCCTGAAGGCTGAGCGCATGGATCAGCTAGTCGCCGGGCTGGTGAAGCGCTATCGCAATAAGGGCAAGACGCTCGATGAGCTGCTGCCAGAGGCCTTTGCCGTCGTGCGCGAGGTGGGGCGGCGCGTGCTCAAGATGCGCCATTTTGATGTCCAGTTGATCGGTGGGGTAGTGCTGCATCAGGGCAAGATCGCCGAGATGAAGACCGGTGAAGGGAAAACCCTGGTGGCGACCCTGCCCGTCTATCTCAACGCCCTCACCGGCAAGGGTGTGCACGTGGTCACGGTCAATGATTACCTGGCTCGCCGCGACGCCGAGTGGATGGGGCGTATCTACCGCTTCCTGGGGCTGAGCGTTGGCGTCATCGTCAATGCGGTAGAGCCACAGAGCGCTGCCCGCCGCGCTGCCTATGCGGCCGATATCACCTACGGCACCAACAATGAGTTCGGCTTCGATTACCTGCGCGACAATATGGTCACCGACCTGAGCCAGATGGTCCAGCGTGAGCTGAACTATGCCATCGTTGATGAGGTCGATAACATCCTCATCGATGAGGCCCGCACGCCGCTGATTATCTCTGGTCCCGGTCACGATTCCACTGACCTCTACGTCAAGTTCGCGCGCCTCGTCCCGCGTCTCAAGGCCGAGACCGACTATACGGTGGATGAGAAGACACGCACCGTCATGTTGACCGAAGAGGGCATTGAGAAGATGGAGCGCATGCTCGGCGTCCAGAACATGTACTCCGAAGAGCACCTCGATCTGACGCGCTATATGGAGAACGCCCTCAAGGCCCACGTGCTCTTCAAGCGCGATCGCGACTATATCGTCAAGGACAACGAGGTGATCATCGTCGATGAGTTTACTGGACGTATGCTGCCAGGGCGGCGCTACAGTGAGGGACTACACCAGGCCATCGAAGCCAAGGAAGGGGTGCAGGTGCAGCGCGAGAACCATACCTATGCGACGATCACCTTCCAGAACTACTTCCGCCTCTATAAGAAGCTGGCGGGCATGACCGGTACCGCCATGACTGAGGCCGAGGAGTTCCATAAGATCTATAAGCTCGATGTGATCGTCATTCCGCCCAACCGGCCCATGATTCGCCAGGACCTGCCCGATCTGATCTATCGCACAGAGGCGGCCAAGTGGCGCGCCGTGGTGGCCGAGGTCAAGGAGTGCTATGCGCGTGGCCAGCCCGTGCTGGTTGGCACCACCTCGGTCGAGAAGTCCGAGCATCTGTCGCATCTGCTCACCCTGGAAGGGGTGCCGCACAACGTCCTCAACGCCAAGCATCACGAGCGTGAGGCGCAGATCGTCGCCCAGGCCGGGCGCAGCGGGGCAGTGACCATCGCCACCAACATGGCTGGCCGCGGCACCGACATCCTGCTGGGGGGCAATCCCGTCAACTACTTTGACAGCATTCTGCGCAAGCATGCCGAGCAGGTCGACTACATCCGTGAGATGCCCGAGGACACCCCGGAGGAGCGCGCCGACAAAGAGGAGGCCATCCAGCAGTACATTGAGAATATGACCGAGGAGGAGAGGGACGAGCTGCTCCGGGAGCAGATACGTCGCTGTGAAGAGGATCACGATCGCGTCGTTGAGCTGGGTGGCCTGCACATCATCGGCACCGAGCGCCACGAGTCTCGGCGCATCGATAACCAGCTACGTGGCCGCGCCGGCCGCCAGGGCGATCCCGGCTCGTCGCGCTTCTACCTCTCGCTGGAGGACGATCTGATGCGGCGCTTCGCCGCCGACCGTGTGGCGAAGGTCATGGAGATGGTCGGCCTTGAGGAGGATACGCCCCTGGAGAGCAGCCTGGTCTCGCGCTTCATCGAGCAGGCCCAGACGCGCGTTGAAGGCTATAACTTCGATGTCCGCAAGCATGTGGTTGAGTACGATGACGTGATCGCCAAACAGCGCGAGGTCATCTATGCCGATCGCCGTGCCGTGCTTGAGCGCGCCGATATGCATGAGCGGGTGCTCACCATGATCCGCAACGAGATTGCGGCTCTGGTCGATCGTTGCATTCCTGGCCACGCCATCACGGACGAGGGCCAGCTCGAGCTGCTCTTCACGCAGGTCGAGCGCTGGGTGCACGTTCCTGAGGATATTCTGCCCGAAAACCTGCATGCCCTGCGTCGCGATGATCTGAAGAATCGTCTGACCGAGCTGGTCCTGGAGCATTATGAAGCGCAGGGCCGACGTCTGGATGAACTGGCCGCCCAGCACCCCGGCCAGGGTGTGCCGAGCATTCGCGATATCGAGCGCTCGATCACGCTGCAGGTCGTTGACCGCCTCTGGATGGACCACATCGACGCTCTCGACGTGTTGCGCTCTGGCATCCAGTTTCGCGCCGCTGGCCAGCGTGATCCCCTGACCGAGTTTAAAAACGAGGCCTATCGCATGTTTGAGGAGCTGAAGCAGGCCATCCAGCACTACATTGTCGATGAGCTGCTCAAGCTTCTGCGCGGCGAGATCACCGTCACCGTCCAGCGGCCGCAGCCGAAGCCCAGGCAGCTTCCGCGCAACCTGCGAACGAACCTCGACGAGATTGCCAGCGCCAGCGGCCAGGCCAAGACCGATGGCAACGGTCACCGCCCGCATGCCGCTGGCAGTGGCCGGCGCGGCAATGTGCGCAGTAACGGGCACGCAGCCGCCTCCACGGCTGGCCGTGGGCAGCCAGCCACACCGCCGCGCAAGATCGGTCGCAACGATCTCTGCTATTGCGGCAGCGGTAAAAAGTACAAGAAATGCCACGGAGCCTAGCGGCGCTCCAGCCTGCGTCCCGGGCTACCGCGCTCGGCCGGCCAGTTGATCAGGCTCAGTCCTCTCCACTCTGGCTGGCCGTCTGGCCGAGCGCAGCGCCTCTCTGCCTTGCTCCCGCGTTTCAGCTCCCGGCCTGGCGATCTTTCATAAGCAATTCCTTATGCAAACCCTCACGAGCTTTTAAGCCATTTTATAGGATCTCCGCATGTTAGTGTGTTATGCTTTTCTATGGAGCGAGCACGCCCCGACAGATCCATATGTTCATCATTATCTATCAGTCATGGAGAGGAGCAGAGATCCTGATGAGCAGTCAATATGCTAGAAATGGCAATGGACATAATGGAACATGGCAGGCAATCTACAACGGCCCCAGTGCTGAAGAGCTCGAGCGTTCCTGGCGTGAGGACCCACGCTGGCAGGGCGTGAAGCGGCCCTACAGCGGCCGGGACGTCGTGCGCCTGCGAGGCTCCATTCAGATTGAGCAGACGCTGGCGCGTCTGGGAGCCGAGCGGCTGTGGAAGCTTCTGCAGAGCGAGCCATACGTGGCAGCGCTGGGAGCGCTGACGGGCAATCAGGCCGTGCAGCAGGTCAAGGCCGGCCTCAAAGCCATCTATCTCAGCGGCTGGCAGGTAGCTGCCGATGCCAATCTGGCGGGGCACATGTACCCTGATCAAAGTCTCTACCCCTCTAACAGCGTACCCCATGTGGTACGTCGCATCAATCAGGCGCTGCAGCGGGCCGACCAGATTCAGTCTGTGGAGGGCAAAGGCGATACCTACTGGTTCGCGCCGATTGTGGCAGATGCCGAGGCCGGCTTTGGCGGTCCGCTCAACGTCTACGAGTTGATGAAGGCCATGATTGAGGCCGGAGCGGCGGGCGTCCATTTCGAGGACCAGCTCGCCTCTGAGAAGAAATGTGGCCATCTGGGGGGCAAGGTCCTGATCCCCACACGCTCAGCGATCCGTAACCTGGTCGCAGCCCGTCTGGCGGCCGACGTCATGGGGGTGCCGACCATCCTGATTGCGCGCACCGACGCCAACGCGGCGACGCTCATCACCAGCGACATCGACCCCGCCGATCACGCCTTCCTCACCGGTGAGCGCACCCCCGAGGGCTACTTCCGCACGCGCCCCGGCCTGGAGTCAGCGATCGCGCGCGGCCTCTCCTACGCCCCCTATTGTGATCTTATCTGGTGTGAGACCTCCGAGCCTGATCTGGAGGAGGCACGGCGCTTTGCCACCGCCATCCATGAGCAGTATCCCGGCAAGCTGCTGGCCTATAACTGCTCGCCCTCCTTCAACTGGAAGAAAAAGCTCGATGCGCAGACCATCGCCAACTTCCAGCAGGAGCTGGGCCGTCTGGGCTACAAGTTCCAGTTCGTGACCCTGGCAGGGTTCCATGCCCTCAATCACAGCATGTTCAAGCTGGCGCTGGGCTATCGCAAGCAGGGCATGGCGGCCTACGCCGATCTGCAGCAGGAGGAGTTTGCCCTGGAGTCCGAGGGTTACACCGCAACACGCCATCAGCGCGAGGTGGGCACCGGCTACTTCGACGAAGTGGCCATGGTCATCTCTGGCGGTGAGGCCTCGACCGTGGCGCTGGCCGGGTCAACCGAGGTAGAACAGTTCCATTGATCCATCTCCCGGTCACTCTCGACGTGTATCAGCACGGACTCGCTTGAGTGCGTTCGCCATGGTGTCGTACAATCTGGGGGAAGCACGACACCGTGGCGGGCACGCTCAGGCGTGTCCCGATTTTGTCAGGCAGAAAGGCAACACACCAGATGACGAACCAGAGTTATCCAGACGGGCTTGAAATCAACGCGCCGATTCCGCCCGAATACGCAGAGATTCTCACACCGCAGGCATTGCAGTTCGTGGTGACCCTGGCGCGCGAGTTTGGGGAGCGCCGCGAGGAGTTGCTGCGCCGGCGTGTGGAGCGCCAGGCCGAGATCGATGCGGGCAAGCTGCCGGACTTCCTGGCGGAGACGGCCCACATTCGTGAGAGCGACTGGACGATCAATCCGGTGCCCGCCGATCTGCAGGACCGGCGGGTAGAGATTACCGGTCCCGCTGAGCGCAAGATGATCATCAACGCGCTCAACTCCGGCGCCAGGGTCTACATGGCCGATTTTGAAGATGCCCTCACTCCTACCTGGGATAACCTCATCCAGGGCCAGATCAATCTACGCGACGCTGTGCGACGCACGATCAGCTACGTCAGCCCGGAGGGGAAGCGCTATGCTCTGCGCGAGCAGACGGCGACGCTGCTGGTGCGTCCTCGTGGCTGGCATCTGCCCGAAAAGCATGTGCTGCTGGATGGTCGCCCGATCTCCGGGAGCCTCTTCGATTTCGCCCTGTATTTCTTCCATAATGCGCGCTACCTGCTTGATCACGGCAGCGGTCCCTACTTCTACCTTCCCAAGATGGAGAGCCACCTGGAGGCGCGTCTGTGGAACGATGTCTTCCTGCTGGCCCAGGAGCGCCTGGGCATTCCGCGTGGCTCGATCAAGGCGACGGTCTTGATCGAGACCATCCTGGCGGCCTTTGAGATGGATGAGATCCTCTATGAGTTGCGCGAGCATTCGGCCGGCCTGAACTGTGGCCGCTGGGACTACATTTTCAGTGCGATCAAAAAGTTCCGCAAGCATGAGGCCTTCATCTACCCCGATCGCGCGCAGGTCACCATGACGGTGCCCTTCATGCGCGCCTACACCCTGTTGACAATCAAAACCTGCCATCGGCGCAATGCCCACGCGATCGGCGGCATGGCGGCTCAGATCCCCATCAAGAACAATCCTGCTGCCAATGAGGAGGCCATGGAGCGGGTCCGCGCCGATAAGCGGCGTGAAGCCACCGACGGTCACGATGGCACCTGGGTAGCGCATCCTGGCCTGGTGGCCCTGGCTCAGGAGGAGTTCGATCGCGTGATGCCGCAGCCCAACCAGATCGAGCGCAAGCGGGAGGATGTGCACGTCACCGCTGAGGATCTGCTGCGCGTTCCCGAGGGGACTATCACCGAGGGCGGGCTGCGCACGAATATCAGCGTCGGAACGCAGTATCTGGAGGCCTGGCTGGGTGGCTTGGGCTGTGTGCCGATCAATAACCTGATGGAAGATGCAGCCACCGTTGAGATCTCGCGCTCGCAGGTCTGGCAGTGGGTCCATCACCCGCGCGGCATCCTCGAGGACGGACGCAAGGTGACGCTGGAGCTGGTGCGCCAGCTTGCGCATGAGGAGCTGGCGCGGATCAAGGCCAGCATCGGCGAGCAGGCCTACAGCCAGCACCGCTACGAGCAGGCCTACGATCTGCTCGAGCGCATCATTGCGAACCGCGACTTTACGGAATTTCTGACGCTGCCAGCCTACGAGCTCATCGATTGATGGGCCTGATCATAGAGCACGGGAGGGGGGCCATCAGCTCTCCTCCCGTTTTTCGTCGCTCTGCGACTGCTGTGTGGACCAGATTTCGGCCAGGCTTTCCACGGCGCGGATGAAGGCCGTCTTGGCCTCTGTGTAGCCGGCAACGTCGCTCACATAGCGAGCTGCCAGCTCGCGCTTGAGACGAGCGTAATCCTGTGCCGTCTGCGGGTGCGCGCGCAGGTAGTTGCGGAAGAGCAGGTGGCGCCGCCAGAAGGCGCTCCCCATCTCGACCATGTGCAGGTGGTGAGTGTGCAGGTCCCCGCTGGCTCGGCGGAAGTAGCGGCGCTCCGGAATGAAGCGCTCAACCTCCGGCAGATAGTCGTAGCCCAGCGCCCGCAGCGGCTCGATACAGAGCTGAGCGCGCTCAAGCTGGTCGACGGCGGCCATGATGTCGATGATGGGCTTGGCGGCCAGGCCCGGCACAGAGGTGCTGCCGATGTGCTCGAGCGCCAGCAGATGCTGGCCAATGGCGGCGCTGAGACGACGTGCTTCTTCGGCGTACTCCGCTGGCCAGTCAGGGTCGTAGTCGGCTATGACGATAAGGCGTGTCATGGACGGCGTTCCTCCAGCAGCCGCCAGATCTGCTGATGGATCTCCTCGGGCGGGCGCAGCTCGCCACGCTCGTTCACGCAGGAGATGATCTCCCAGAGGCTGTCACGACCGGTGTGTGCCAGCTCCTGGTAGACCTCCCGGCAGCGCGCCAGGTACGCAAGGTCGGCCTCGTGAATGTCCGCGCTGCTCCCGCCGCCCTGGCGGTGTCCTCGCTCGGCGATCAGACGGGCGGCAACGGAGACTGGTAGATCAAGACAGAGGGTCATGGCAGCACGGGGCAGCCCGAAGGCCGTGTACTCGAGCTGCGCAAGCCAGGTCAGAAAGAGCGAGCGCTCTTCGCCCGCAAACCTGGCGCCCTGGTGAGCGAGATTCGAGGCCACGTAGCGATCCAGGATCAGCAGATCGTGTTCCGCCGCCAGGCGGGTGAGCAGCTCGAGGCTTTCCAGGCGATCGCCAGCGAAGAGCAGAGCCGCCGAGCGCGGAGGAACGCGCTCCAGCGGGCCAAACTCCCCGCGCAGGTAAGCGGCCACGCACTGTCCGAAGACGGTCTCCCGGTAGCGAGGAAACGAGATCACCGCCGTGCGCAGGCCCTGTAAGCGCGCTCGCTCTGCCAGCAGGCGCACCTGGGTGGTCTTGCCAGCCCCATCGATGCCCTCGAACGCCAGTAGCATGAGCAGAACAGGCTCCTTTCTCGTCAGCGATTCCGCGGACAGCCAGGGGCGTGTCACATCCTGCGTGGGACGCGCCCCTGACTGTCTGGTTGGATGGATGTTAGAGGTCGCGGCTGCGTGTACGGATGATCTCCGTAATGTGGGTCACAAACGCGCTCAGCGCTTGAGCGCCGCGGTTCTCATTCGTGCGCAGGCGCACGGCCACGCTCTGGCTGGCCGCCTCCTTGTCGCCCACCACCAGCATGTAGGGAATCTTCTGCAACTGCGCATCGCGGATCTTGGCGTTCATGCGCTCACCGCGTGCATCGACCTCGGCGCGCACACCGGCCCCTTTGAGCGTGACCAGCACCTGGTTGGCGTACTCGATGTGGCGGTCGGCAATGGGGATCACCACCGCCTGCACAGGGGAGAGCCAGACCGGGAAAGCGCCGGCGAAATGCTCAATGAGCATGGCCATGAAGCGCTCCGTCGACCCCGTCACGGCGCGGTGGATCATCACCGGGCGGTGCGCCTGGCCGTCCTCGCCGATGTACTCCAGCTCGAAGTTCTCTGGCTGCACAAAATCCAGTTGCACCGTGGCGCACTGCCACTCGCGTCCCAGGGCGTCGCGCACCATGAAGTCCATCTTGGGTCCGTAGAAAGCGGCCTCTCCAATGCCCTCGCGGTACTCGATGCCTCGGTGCTCCAGTGCAGCGCGCAGCGAGCTTTCGGCCAGCTCCCAGACGGCATCGCTGCCCACGTAGTCCTCTTTCTTGTTGGGATCGCGCAGCGAGAGGCGAATCCAGTAGTCGTTGAGGCCGTACGTATTGAAGACCTCCAGCGTCAGGTTCACGGCGCGATCGAACTCCTCCTGAATCTGGTCCGGCCGCAGGAAAACGTGGGCATCGTCCTGGGTGAGGCTGCGCACGCGGGCCAGCCCCGTGAGCACGCCCGCTTTTTCGTAGCGGTAGAGCGTGGCGAACTCGGCGTAGCGCACCGGTAGCTCGCGATAGCTGTGGAGCTGCGACTTGTAGAGCAGGATGTGGTGCGGGCAGTTCATAGGCTTGAGGACGTAGGCGTCATCCTCCGAAGCCTCCTCCTCGCTCTGCATGATCGGAAACATGTTTTCACGATACGTGTACCAGTGCTTCGACGTCTTGTAGAGGCGCGCCTTGCCGAGGTGGCCCGTCCAGACGTGCTGGTAGCCGTAGCGCTCCTGCGTCTCGCGCACGTAGGACTCCATGAGATGGCGCAGCATCTCCCCGTGCGGCAGGAACATCGGCACGCCCGCAGGAACCTCGTCGCTGAGCAGGAAGAGCTTCAGCTCTCGCCCAAGCTTGCGGTGGTCGCGTTTCTGGGCCTCTTCGAGGCGCCAGAGGTACTGATCAAGCTCCTCCTGCGTGAACCAGGCCGTGCCGTAGAGCCGCTGCAGCATGGGGCGGTGCTCATCGCCACGCCAGTAGGCCCCGGCGACGCGCATCAGCTTGAAGGAGCCGATCTGGCCCGTGTGCTCGACATGTGGCCCGCGGCAGAGGTCGAGGAAGTTCCCCTGTTTGTAGATCCCCACTTCGGCATCGGGGAGGTTCTCGATGATCTCGACCTTGTAGACCTGGCCCTTGTTGCGGAAGTACTCCAGGGCCTGCTCGCGCGGCCAGCGTTCGTGGAGGAAGGGGTAGTGGGCCTCCACGATGCGGCGCATGCGCCGCTCGATCTCTGGCAGGTCTTCGGGCGTGAGGGCCCGCGGCAGCTCGAAGTCGTAGTAGAACCCGTCCTCGATGGCCGGCCCGATGGCGAAACGCGCCTCGGGAAACATCTCCTGGATCGCCTCGGCCATCACATGGGCCGCTGAGTGGCGCATGCGCTGTAGCGGCGTGTAGTGAATCGTTTCTTGAATTTCGGCTTCAACCGATTCTGCGGCTGACATCGCTGTTGATCCCTCCGCTTGCTGAACTCCTTCGGGGCTTCGCGGCCCTGTCCAATCCAATAAAAAAAGCCCTTCGTCCCACCTGGGACGAAAGGCATACACATCCTTCCGTGGTTCCACCCACCTTCCGCAATCCAACGCTGCCGCCATTACGCTTGATTGCTGGCCAGCCGGCTGGCTCGCGAAGAGATTGCGCTTGTGCGACCGCTAACGGGGTCGAGGCGTGTACTTTACTGACTCAGTACAGGCTGGCGAGGGGTATCCAGGCATGCACGTGCCGGCTAGGCGTCGACCCGGCACGCGCTGCGCACCTCCGGCAGGCAGGCCCGCTTTCAGCCGCTGACGTGGCCTCTCTGTGTGCCATCGAAGGGGGACATGTCTCGCGTCAGTGCCACTGCTGTGCTGTTTGCCTGTGACGCTCTTGCAAGAGCGCCTCTCAGTATACCATAGCCGTGAGAACATGTAAAGAGCGCTCTGCCGTGTCCAGGATTGGAGTGGGTTCGGGTGCAGCCAGTCAGCCAACCAGCCAGGGTGTCACTGCTCCAGACGGGACGGCTCGGCGACGCGGCGCCAGCGTTTGAGCAGCAGAGCGAAGCGCACCTCGCTCATGATCATCCCCAGGCAGATGCAGGCACCGCCCACCCAGGCCAGCGCGCTGAGGGTCTGCCCGGCCAGCGTGCCGAAGACGCCTGCCCAGACCGGCTCGCAGGCGTAGATCAGGGCTGCGTGGGTGCTGCTGATGAACTGCTGCGCCCAGTTCATCACTGCCAGGCAGAAGGCGATGTCCACCACGCCCATGAAGAGAATCGCTCCCCAGATCAGCGGGCTGGCGGGGGGGAGCAGTCCCTCATGGACCACGGCGGCCGCGGCCAGGTTCAGCAGGGAGGTTGTTGCGAGCTGGACAATGGCCAGGTTGAGCGCGTCCGCTGTGGGAACGAATTTGCTGATGCAGACGATATGCAGCGCGAAGGAGATCGCGCAGCCCAGCATCAGCGTCTCGCCGGGCCCGAAGCTCAGGTTGAAGTCCTTGTTGATCGAGAGCAGGGTCAGGCCCAGCAGCGAGAGCAGAAAGCCAAGGACGGCCTCCACGTTCAGGCGCTGGCGCAGAATGAGGACTGCGAAAACGGGCACCAGGGGAATGTAGAGACCGGTGATGAATCCCGCCTTACTGGTGATCGTATATTGCAGGCCGATCGTTTGCAATGCATAGCCGGCGAAGAGCAACGCGCCCAGAATCGCGCCGCTGAGCAGCTCCTGGCGGGTCAGCCGGAGCAGGCGACGTCGGAAGAGCAGCGCCAGGGTCAGCGCCCCGATGCCAAAGTTGTAGCCCAGATAGGTGAAAGGTCCAACAAAGTGGATCGTGTATTTGGTAATTAGAAACGTACCACCCCAGATCATCGTCACGAAGAGCAGCAGGGCGTCGATGCGCAGACTGCTCCAGGCGCTGCCTGCCAGTGAGCGCGAGGGGAGGGCCGACGCAGGTGAGCCAGCGGCTGAGGGCTGGTCCTGGCGCGTGGAGATGTTATCGGTCGAAGCCATACGCGGCGATGGGCACCTTTCCAGGGTCAGGGAACGGTGTGCTGAATACAAACTTAGCAATAGAATAAGTCTAGCACAAAAAACTGCTCCTGTCAGGCAACCAGCCGACCGGCTGGTCGAACCACGCAGTCGGCCATGTGGCCGTGCTGCTCATCAGCCTGCAGTCCTGTGGTCGTGTGGTCGTGTGGTCGGGCGCCGCGGTGGGCGCTGCGTTGCAGGGTGAGGCGGGCTAGCCAGCCAGCGCCTCAACCAGCTCGCGCAGAAAGAGTTCTGCGTCCGTCACCAGGCCCGCCGCCTGGAAGCTACCGCGATCGGCCAGCTTGGTCACCACGGCGGGGTTAATGTCCACGACCACCGTGCGCACCGTTGCTGGCAGCAGGTTCCCGGTTGCGATGGCGTGCAGCATCGAGGCCACCATGATCGCCATCTCGACACCGCGCAGGGCCTGGCGCATCTGTCGCTGCGCCTCCTGCATATCGCTGATCACCCCTGGCATCGGGCCGTCGTCGCGGATTGAGCCTGCCAGCACCAGCGGAATCTTGCGTTTGAGCGCCTCGTAGGTCAGACCCTCGCGCAGCAACCCGACCTCCACGGCCTTCTCCAGGGAGCCAACGGCGCGGATGGCGTTGATCGCGCGCAGATGGTTGCGGTGGCCGCCCTCGACCTGTTCGCCCGTACGCAGATCGACGCCGAGCGAAGTGCCGAAGAGGGCCGATTCCACGTCGTGGGTGACGATGGCGTTGCCGCCAAAGATCACCTGCACGTAATCGCGGCGGATCAGCTCGGCGATGTAGCGACCCGCCCCGGTATGGATTACCGCGGGACCGAGGACAAAGAGGATCTTCCCGCCGCGGGCCCGTGTCTCCTTCATCTGGCGGGCGATGGACTGGATGGTCAGGATCTTGGCCTTCTCCGAGGAGATGTCGCTCTGCATGAAAGCGAAGACCTCACGCTCCCGCTCGCGCTCGAAGGAGTGGACGCGAATCCCCTCGTGGCCAACCACCACCTCATCGCCCACGGCGACCTCGTGCATCGGCTTGCAGTAGGCCCGCCGCCGTGCGCGGTCAATGACGATGGCCACATCCATCTCGATATCTTCGACGTTCACCCACTGGCCGAAGAGCCGCACCTGTGTGGGCAGGTTGGTGGTCGAGTAGAAGCCCGCCGGCAACACGCCTGCCTGTTCAACGCTGGCCGTGTGTACGTCATCGCCGTTCACCAGCAATGCTCCGAGCTGCTGAAGCTCTGAGATGATCAGCTCCAGCGTCCTTTCGTCACCGGCCTCTACGCGCAGTCTGATGTAGCTCGGCTCGCTCTTGTGCTTTCCGACGCGAATCTCCTCGATGAGAAAGTCGCCGCCGCGGTCCATGATGGTATCCCAGGCCCGTGGCAGCGTCCAGGAGTCGATGATGTGTCCGCTGAGTTCAACAACTTCACTCACCATATTGCGTGATGATTCCCCCGATCTCTAGTAGTCTGCAGCAAGCAGGTATCAGGTCAGAGTAGCAACCGTCGCTCTTCTGCTTGCGTGCGACCCTGCGCGCAATTCTGGGCTTCAGTTTAGTGCTCTCTGGTGCTGCTGTCAACATGGGCTGTGTGTCGCCTTGTCGCTGGCCGGGGGCTGGCGGGAGACTTGCTGGCACGGGTCGGCTGCAGCAGGCCAGTGGCTCTGAGGTGAAGAGGTGGGGAGAAGGAGGGGGCGGTGGCCTGTTCAGGAGGTCCGGTCGCTGCGGGCCGGCCGGCCTCCTGCGTGGACAGACGGTGAGAAGCGCCTGCGTCCCTGCGGGGGTCGCCGTGGTATACGGTCTGCTGTGGGCCAGGCGCTGCCTTTAGCTCGCGGCAGGCGTCAGCTCTGCCCAGACCGAGTAGACGTAGAGCAGACCGCAGAAGTGCTCCTCCCGCAGCTCCTGCATGGCCTGATCGTAGAGAGCGCTCACTTCCTCGGCAGTGGCGACCCCTGCCTTGACGAGAAAGGGCTGGAGCAACTTCAGACCGACCATCCAGTCCTGGCAGATTCCGTCGTGGGCTTCTTCCCCGCTGGAGTAGTCGATCGCATAGGCCATGCGGCGCAGGTTGCTGTAGCCAGCCTCTTTGAGGAAAGAGGAGAGTTTATGCGTGATCCCGACATCGCGCGTGACGGGGGTGTGGCTGCGTCCAGTGCGTTGGAGGGCCTCGGCCACCTTCAGCCAGAGTCTCTCGAAGGCCGGGCTGCTGGTGTGTCCCAGATCGTCGCATTCGGTCAGGCGGATGAAGCCCCCTGGCCTGGTGATCCGGCGGCACTCGGCCAGCAGCGAGGGCCAGTGTTCCGGGGACATGAAGCCAGCCAGGAAGCGCGCATTGACAAGATCGAAGCTTTCATCGGCGAAGGGAAGCTGCTTTGTGGCGTCCCCGACCAGAAAGGTGACGTTATTGAGCTTGCGCACGTGAGCGTGGGCGCGCGCGTACTGGATCATGATGTTGCTGATATCCAGACCGACGACATGGATCTCGGGGTGCTCGAAGGCCAGCGAGAGCGCCCAGCCGCCTGGCCCGCAGGCAATATCCAGGACGTCGTGAAGGCGTGTGTAGTCGGTCCAGGGGGGCAGCAGTCCTCCCATGTGACGGGTCATGAGCAGATCCTGGTCGGTCAGGCGCGCCATCTCCGCTCCGTCTTCGGGGTTGACCACGTAGAGGTTCTCTCCAGACTGTTCGGTCATTGAGCCTCCTTCGCTAGCAGGCGAACGGTATGTATGCAGGACGGGGCCAGCTCGATAGCTGCTGATTGATCTATAGATCATTATAAGCGAATGAGCCTGAGAAGGCAATCGCAGTGTGGAGCTTGCCTGTCTGGCAGGCTATGAGAGAAGAGGCTGGAGCGCTACCAGCGCCGTCCGATCGGACAGATCGTCTGAAAAGGGCAGGCGCGGCACCTGGCGGCCTTCTGGCGTGCCAGAGACGGTGCCTGTTCTGCGCTGCAGCGCTCCATGGCCTCCAGGAGGCGAATGACCTTGCGCTTGAGGGCCGGCGTATACTCGATGGTAAACTCTTGATCGGCGTAGCGCAGGATGCCATGGGTGGGGGGAACCGCGAAGTAGTCTTCGAGGATCAGACAGTAGGCGCCAAGCTGGACCACGTGGTTGCTGTAGGGGGCGCTGGCCTGCTGCACGTTCGGCTTGAGTTCGATGGGCACAGGCCGCCCGTCAGGAAGCTCGACCACGTAGTCTGGCTTCCCCACCAGCGGATAGCTGCTCGACACGAGTGGCTCGCCGCGGCCGTCGGCGTCCTCGTAGACGAGTGTGCCCTCGGGCAGCCCCAGCACGCGCCGGCGCTCATTCAGCAGGCGCTCGCGCTGCGCCCTGCGCTCATTGCGCAGCAGGAGCAGCAGCGCAATGGCTGCCAGCAGGGCGCCCAGTCCGATGGAAAGTAGCGTTGCATTCAGCATGTTCCTGTCCCTGCCGCACTCTGCGTTCAGCAAGGTTACTCATCTTTTCTGGCCCGGCGCTGGCCAGTTCGCGGCACAGCGGTCGTTGTCGCGCTGCGCCGTGTTCAGTGCACAAAGACGGCCGCAGCGATCAGGAGTATGGCGGCGATCAGCAGCACGGCCGCGGCCAGCGCCAGGCGGCGTCCGCAACCAGAGAGAGGCAGTGTCCGCGCCTCCTCCTGGATCTCCTCGATCTCCTGAGCATGTGCGGTATGGCGCTCCTGGCCGCTCTCGAAGGCGCCGCGGCGCAGTAGCAGGCGCTCGTGCAGCTGATACTCCGGGAGAGCAGGTGCCTGGGGGCCGTGCTCATGCTCCAGCTCCACCATGCGCGCAAAAAGCGTCTCCGTATCCGCCTGAGCCGCTGGCTCGTACTGTTCGTACCACCAGGCCAGGGGACAGTACTCAAACTCCGCTACCTCACTCGCTGTGAAGTAGCGCGGCTGCTTCTTCTGTGCTCGCTGTCTGCGCAGCATCGTACACGCACCTCCAGAGCGCTCTCGCCTCGCCGGCTCAGGCCGCCGCTGAGGCTTCTCCTGTAGATCGAGGCCGGTGGCCAGAACCCCGCGCCGCGGGTCCGGGGAGCCGTCTCAGGGCGCAGCGTGGCGCGGCATGTGGTTCTCGCTAGACAGCCTGCTGCGACTCCTGAGGCTGGGTGCCGGCCAGTCCCAGCTCCTCGGCGATACCCACCATGGCCTCAATCACATTGGCGATATGTTCGTCCAGATCGACACCCAGCTCCGCTGCCCCTTTGATCAGGTCCTCGCGGTTGACCCCGGCGGCGAAGCCCCTGGACTTCATTTTTTTGCGCACCGATGAGACCTCCAGGCCGATGACACTGCGGTTGGGCCGCACCAGGGCTGTGGCTGTGATCATGCCTGTGATCTCGTCACAGGCATAGAGCGCCCTGGAGAGGAGGTCGTTGCGCGGATGTGTCTCGGCGTTGAGGTCGTTATGGGCGAGAATGGCATAAATAATGCGCTCGTCGTAGCCGTCGGCCTGCAGCCAGCCGGCCAGGACGCGCGTATGTTCGTGCAGGTCGGGGTACTCCTCATAGTCGCAATCGTGCAACAGGCCCGTCATGCCCCACAGCTCCTCATCTTCACCGTACTTGCGAGCATAGAAGCGCATCGCAGCCTCAACGGCGAGCATGTGACGCTGTAGATTGATATTGTGAACGTGTGTAGTCATCAAGCGATAAGCATCATCGCGTGCAGGCATATGCGCTTGTTCTCCATCTTCTCTCTTTTCTTCCAGGGGAAGGCCTTGGGAATATTTATTATAGCATAGCTGTTCTCTATGAGGCAGCCAGCGCGCTGCTCCTGGTGCGGTCAGGGAGATAGCGCCTGCACGCAAATTGTGCTATACTTGGTGAGGCTGTAGACTGCCTTTGCCCCCTGGCAGCGCATTCTATTGCCCAGCGATACGTCTTCTTGCATCATGCCTGTTACCGACGGCGGGCTGCAAGCCGCTGATGGTAGCGGCAATCCTAGATAGGGCTGGTCATATTAGATGAGTGAAATCAAGGTCAATCCGGGTGAGTCCTTCGATATCGCCCTCAAGAAGTTTAACCGTCGCGTGCAACAGGATGGCATCCTGTCCGAAGCCCGTCGCCGTGCGCGTTATGAGAGTCCTCAGGATCGCCGTAAGCGTAAGGCAGCGAGTTTGCGTCGCAAGTTGCGTCGCTCGCAGCGTGGTTGACGAAGACCGCCTCCTCGATACGCGCGAGGAGGAGGGCCTGCATCTGGTCTACAGCGAAAGGATAGCCAGGCAGCCAGCGATACACAGCCTTGCAGGACAGCGCGGGTTTTGCGATGAAGCGCGAGAAGCGGTGCGTCGCAAAACCCGTGGGGTTCGTGTTCCCTCTCGCATCCCCGGCTGACCCCTCACTCATGCCCCGGCGCGCTCACTGCCTATGTTGACCGCTACGCCCAGACCGGCCGCGCTCGGAAGCAAGAGCTTCCCCTGAGCGACCCTCACCCCCGGGCAGGGATCGTCGGCGATCAAGAGATTCCCATCGAGGTCGGCGTAATCGACGAGCGGTGTCAGGTGGGCGGCGGCTGTGATTGCCAGTCCGCTCTCGATCATGCAGCCGATCATCACCTGCAGATGGTGGGCGCGGGCCGTATGAATCATCTTCAAGGCGCGGTTAATCCCGCCGCACTTCATCAGCTTGATGTTGATCCCGTCGACGCAGCCGACCAGACGCGGGATGTCCTCGACCGTAACGCAGCTCTCGTCGACAATGATCGGGACAGGCACCTGCTGGCGGATCAGCCGCAGCCCCTCCAGATCATGGGGGGCGATGGGCTGTTCGACGAACTCGATGCCGTACTCGGCCAGGGCGTTGATGTTTCTGATGGCCTCCTTGACGGTCCAGCCTGCGTTGGCATCGACGCGCAGCGTGGCCTGCGAGACCGCACGGATGGCGCGTACGTTCTCCAGGTCGTTCCTGGTGCCCACCTTGATCTTCAGAATTGGGTAGTCACTGGCCTGCCGCGCCTTCTCGGCCATCTTCTCCGGGGTATCGATACCGATGGTGAAGGAGGTGACAGCGGCCTGCTGTGGATTGAGGCCCAGCAGGCGGTAGAGTGGGACGTTCAGCAGCTTCCCCACCAGGTCGTACAGGGCCATATCAACGGCAGCTTTGGCGGCGGGATTGTGGCCCATCAGGCGATCGAGGCGCTCCAGGATCTCCTCGATGAGGCAGGGATCGTCGCCCAGTTCGTTGGCGAACTGCTGCAGCGTGGCGAGAGTGGTGGCCGGACTGTCCCCATAGAACTCAGCCGGCGAGGCCTCGCCATAGCCGGTGAGGCCCTCATGGGTGATCGCCACAAGGATGTTCTCAGAGATCGTTTGCACGCCGCGTGAGATGCGGAAGGGCGTGCTCAACTTCAGATGAAAGGCGCGAGCGTTGAGGCGCATGCTAGTCTTCTCCACGTGTGTGATAGTCCTGGGGGCTGCTTCCATTGCGGCAGTTCACGGTCGCGCGGTTGCCGCTAGGTGAGGCGCAGTCCCACTGCTATCAGCATAGCATATGCTCTTGTTTATAGTGGGTTGAAAATGAAGGAGCGTCCGGCGCGTATCCCCGCTGACCACCTGGTGCGTTATATTGAAGAGAGTCTATTAAAAGTGTCGATCATCGATCCAGGCCATCCGTGCAGTCCCTGGCCTGGTAAGGGGAGGAATATGGATCTAAACGATGTACGCGCTGCCTTTGTAGCTGCGGGCCTTGAAAGGGTTGTCCAGGATATTGCTTACCTGGCGCGTCCCTCGATCCGTCTGCTGGCTAGACCAATCGCGGAAGCGGCCCAGGAGCTAGGGGCCTCGCGCCTCGGCGGTTTGCCCGATCTGCCGGCCGATCTGGCTTGGCCTCAGTGGCGTGGCCTGCCGCAGTCCTTTATCGCGCAGATACGTCTGGCTGACCTTCGGCCCTGGGATCGTGAGCAGCTCCTCCCTACGGAGGGAATGCTCTGGTTTTTCTACGATGCCCGTCAGGAGGTCTTTGGTGAATCGCTCGCCGATCGTGGCGGCTGGCTTGTACACTTTGCAAAGACGGAGACTGGCGCATTGAGCCGGGCCTCGACTCCAGCTACCTTGCCTGCATCTGCACATTTCCACCCCTGTGCCCTGAGCTTCAGGGGAGAGATCACCCTGTCGCTACAGCCACAGTTGGATGTTCCCCAGTGTCGCTGGACCGAGGAAGAACTGCGCCGCTATGAGCGTCTGCTGGCTTCCTTTCCCGATCCTGCTGAGCATGCTGCTGTACACCATCGTATGCTCGGTTATCCGGAGACACTCCAGGATGATATGCGTCTTCAATGCCAGCTGGTGACGCACGGTGTCAGCTCGATCAATGATCCACAAGCCGCTGGGCTGGTTGCAGGGGCGTCCGACTGGCAACTCTTATTACAGGTTGACTCGGATGAGCAGGCCGGGATGCGTTGGGCCAGCGCTGGCATGCTCTACTACTGGATCCATCGAGAGGATCTCCTGACCAGCCACTTTGATGCCACCTGGCTGGTTGTACAATCAGACTGAGGTGAAAGACATGCAGAGGTATCTCTCAGTGCTGCTCATGGGCCTGCTGCTGGTGGGTCTGTGCGGTTGTAGCGGACTTCAGGTAGTTACTACCACTGCGACGGCCACCGTCACCAGCAGTGGTGCTGAGCCGAAGTGGGGTGTGCGCACCAAGTCCACGGGCTGTCAGGCACGGGGTCCGCTGCCCGATAGCGCCTGCACCCCCGGCGATATTTTCCCGAATGTGACAAAGGCGCAGATCTGCCAGTCTGGCTACGCGCGCTCCGTTCGCAATGTGCCCCAGAGCGTCAAGAATCAGGCGTACGCTGAGTATGGGATCATACATCACACGGCGGGCCAGTACGAGGTTGATCATCTGGTCAGTCTGGAGCTGGGTGGGTCCAATGACATTTCTAATCTCTGGCCTGAGGCGGCCAATCCACATCCGGGCTTTCATGAGAAGGATAAAGTAGAGAACTACCTACATGATCAGGTCTGCTCTGGAGCCATCTCGCTGCGTCAGGCTCAGATTGAGATTGCCACGAACTGGCTGGCCGTCTATCAGCGCATGTCTCAGGCGTGAGGTACCATCCTCGCGATGCAACTCAGGTCGCTGGTCACCCTCGGCGTGTGCAGTCTCCGGGCGGCGTATGCCCCGGCACCTGGCAGCCCTCTGTTTCAATCCCCTTTCTCGAGTGAGCGAAGACAAGAGGTCTGAAGGTTCTCTTCCGTGCGTGAGGAGGCGGGCGCCAGCCTTCTGAGAGGCACCTGGATCTGGTAGTGAGGGAGGAGATTGCGAGCGGGGACTGCCCCGGCAGGCAGTCTCCGCTCCACGGCAGGCCCGGCGTCCTGCCGCCTGCACTCCCCAGGGCGTGGCAATAGCAGGCACGCGGACGCCGGGCCTGGCTCCACCAGCTCCGCTCACGCTCCTCCGCAGTGGCGGAGGAGCGCATCCAGCAGAGGAGCTGCTCCAAAGCGCAGCACATCCGTCGTTGGCAGGCCCGTCTCCTCCTCCACCTGCCGAATGGCCGCCAGGGCCTCCTCCTGCGGGAGATGCTGTGTAATCAGCGCGATGCCCACCACCTTGCTGTTCCCCTCGCGGTGCAGCCAGTTGACGACCTCTTCATTCATGCTGATCAGGCGCCTCAGCGGTGGCAGAGGACAGTGCGGATAGCCCTCGATGGTGGTAGCACCGGCGAGGTGGCAGAAGATCATGGCGTCGGGGAGCGAGCCATGGAGCAGGCCCAGGGTGACCGGAGAGTAGCCGGGGTGGTTGATCGACCCCTGACCTTCCACGAAGACCCAGTCGTGCCGCGCTGTCAGCTCGAGGGTCCTCTCCTCGACCATCCCGGCGATAAAGTCGCTGATGATGCGATCGACGGGCAGGCCACTGCCGGCGATCATGATTCCCGTCTGGCCGGTAGCGAAGAAGGCACTGTTGAGGCCACGTGCACGTGCGGCGCGCTCCAGCTCCAGTGCGACGGTCATCTTGCCTGTGGCGCAGTCTGAGCCGACCGTCAGCACGGTCCGGCTCCCCGGACGATGGGGTCTGTAGCTGGCCACGACGCGCCTCTCCGGTGGGCGGCGCACATCCCAGATGGTGACGCCGCGGCGCTCGGCTGCCGCGCGCAGCTCGGGGTCCTCAGCTATAAAGAAGTGCAGCCCGTTGACAATCGTAAGGCCGGCCTCGATGGCCGCGAGCAGTTGGGCACGCCATTCGGGGGGCAGGTCTCCACCGATGGGGGCGACGCCGATCAGCAGGGTATCTGGCTGGTAGCTCAGGGCCTCCTGAATGCTGGCGACCACGGGGATACCGCGCCCCAGATCGCTGCTTCCCAGGGCCTGGGCAGCGTCCTGGCCGGCTCTAGTGCTGTCGATGACGGCCACCACCGGGTCTTTCCCGTAGCGCATCACGCCAGTGGCAGTCTTGCCATAGTGCCATTCAAAGTGGCCCTCGGCCATAATCACAATACGTGGCATTGGCTGGCTCCTCGGAGAGAATAACAAGGTCTCCACCATTGGGCTGGTGATACCGTTTCCCATTATATCAAACCCTCTCCTCCCCTGATGCTTGCTTCAGTCTCGCGGGCGGAGAACGACTTGCCTCTAGACTCTTCCAGGTAAGCATGCTATCATGTGCTGTGATATCATCAGCAAGGGTATTGATAGGCGAGCGGTCAGTGCCTGGGGCGTGAGTGGCAGAGCGGGCGGCCCGCTTCAGCCATCTGAGCCGGGCCTCTCAACAGGAACAAGCGAGCACTACACTGTCTGTGCGAAGGGAGCGTTATGAACTTTAATCTGATTAACTGGCTGTTCAATGATCCCTGGACAGCGGGCCAGAATGGCGGGCTGGGCGGCCCGGAGGCCTTCCACTTCTATATTCCCTGGCTGATCTTTTGTTCTGCCGGCCTGCTGATCTGCTTCTACTATGCTGTCGAGGGACGCAAGCGCTTTGTCAAGAATCAGCCAGTGATCAAGTATATGCTTGATCGCTATCTGGGCTGGTTCGCCGTGATCTGTCTGGTAGGCTACCCCCTCATCTTTTCGCGTGCCTATCTTGATCAGTCCTTCTTCGCCTGGCGCGTCTGGCGCTATCTCTGGCTCCTGAGCCTGGTCGTCTGGGCGATCTGGTGGCTGGTCTATCTGGTGCGCAAGTTTCCGCAAGAGCAGGCCAGCTTTGTCGCTTATCAGAATCGCCAGCAGTATATTCCCAGGAACCGCCGCAAGGCGAAGGCCCGCGCGGCCTCACGCTGATGACGGTGGTGTGCAGGGTTTCAGAACACAGAGATCGCTCCTCTTGCCGGGGGCGTCTTTCTTACTGCCATGCCTCTACCCTGCCCTGATCAGCGGCACGCTGACGAAATGGCTGGCCTTGCTGCCAGGTCAACGGCCTGCATCATTCTGGCTGGCGGGCGGAGCCTGCGCATGGGCTATGACAAGGCGCTGCTGACGCTGCCCGGAGCCGAGGAGGAGACCTTTCTTGGACATCTGGTCGCACTGACGCGCCAGCAATCTGCGGAGGTGCTGGTGGTTGTGCGCGATCAGCGCGAGGCGGCCAGCTATGCGTTGCCAGGGGTGCACATGGTGAGCGACCTCCAGCCCGGTGGGGGACCTCTGATGGGCATCTACAGCGGACTGCTGGCGATGCAGGCTGCGCGGGCCGTCGTCCTGGCAGTCGATATGCCCCTCTTGCAGCCCGCCCTGCTGGCCTTCCTGTGCACGCAGCCGCTGGAGGAGGTGCTGACTGTTCCTGTCATCCAGGGGATACCGCAGGTGCTGCTCGCGCTCTATCCTCGCGCCCTTCTACCTCAGATCGCCTCCCTGATCTCCCAGGGACGGCGTGATCCGCGCAGCCTGCTGACGGTCGCTCCTGTGCGCTATCTGAGCGAGGAGCAGCTTCAGCCCTTTGATCCTGAGCTGCGCTCGTTTATCAACGTCAATACGCCGCAGGACCTCGCACAGTTGCGCGGTGGCGGCGCCAGTCCGTGCGGATGCTAAGATACGGCCTGCTACGATGGGACGGGGGGAGGTCAGCGCTTCAGCACGTGCTGAGATGGGCACTGGTAGCGCGGCGCTGTGCCAGGGTCTGCAGCTCCGCCTCGAAGCCCCGCAGTATCAGCCAGGTCCGCGTCTCGCCGGTTACCACCACGTCTGCCTGGCGCAGGGCGGCCACGCTCGCCGCGCCGCTCAGTTGCAGCGCCACCTTCAGCTCGGCGATGGTCTGCTCCAGGAGCGCACAGACCTGCTCATAGCCTTCGCTGGCGGCTTTGAGGAAGGGGAAGCCCATGCCCACCAGGGTCGCACCGAGCGCCAGCGCGCGAGCGACATCCAGGCCACTGCGCACCCCGCCGGTGGCGATCAGCGGCAGGCCTGCCACGCCGGCCTCGACGACGGCGATCGGTGTAGGTATGCCCCAGTCGCGGTAGAGCTGCCCGATCCGCTGGGTCGCGGCCGCGCCGTGGGAGCGCGAGCGCGCCGCCTCCAGTGCCGACATGCTGCTGCCGCCAGCGCCGCCCACATCGATTGCGGCCACGCCGCAGGAGCGCAGCAAGAGAGCCTGCTCGCGGCAGATGCCCGCTCCTGTCTCTTTGGCGATCACGGGCACCTCGAGGCGCGCCGTCACAGCCTTCAGCGCTGCCGCCACGCCCACCGCCTTGCGGTCACCCTCAACCTGTGTTGCCTCCTGCAGCGTATTCATGTGGACCGCCAGGGCGTCGGCCTGGATCATGGCGATGGCGCTCTGGATCTGCTCAAACGTGAAAGCAGCGTGGCGCGTCTGGTTGATCAGTTGGGGGGCGCCGATGTTGGCGATCAAGAAGGCCTGGGGTGCCTCCTCGCGCATCACCGCATAGGTCGCAGCCAGCTCGGGATTGACGAGCGCGGCGCGCTGGCTTCCTACGCCGATGGCCAGGTTGTAGCGTGCAGCGGCACGTGCCAGATTCCGGTTGATCGAGAGCACATCCGGGTGGCCGCCTGTGAGCGCCGAAATGACCACTGGGTAGTCCAGCCGCCGTCCCAGAAAGGTCACGCTGGTGTCGATCTCGTCCAGATTCACCTCCGGTAATGCCTGATGAACCAGGCGGATATCGTTCCACGTGGCCTGCTGTGTTACGCCGATCCCTTCCTCCAGTGCCACAGTAATGTGTTCCAGCTTGCGCTGTCTGATCTCATCTGTCATGCGCCTGACTGCGCCTCCTTGAATTCGCGACGTCTTCTGAGGAGCACTGCTCCTGTCAGATAGACGAGAGGAGGCGCGAAGATGAGTACACCCGTAATGTCGAGCAGTTGCTGGTTGTGGACGTTGAGCAGGGCATAACTGACCAGCGCCGTCGCTGAGAGCAGGAGCAGCGCGCGCGAGAGGGGTTCCCAGCGGCGCAGCGCGGCGATCCAGAGCGCCCAGAGTGCGTACCAGGGCCAGAAGATGAAGCTCATCAGCAGGAGCCAGCCTCCCATCAGCAGCCCCCAGGCGCTCAGCAGTGGTTCCAGCATCGCCGCTCCCGCAGGGGGAGCAGGCGGATCAGCGCAGCGGCGTGTGGCGCTCGCTCGCCGCAGCCAGGTTGCCAGTGAGATGAAGAGCAGCAGGAAGCAGAGCAGCGCCGTGCCCTTGATGGTCAGGTCGACGGGAGTCGCCGGCCGCCGGTAGCGTGGCGAGTCGACCACAGGCGCCAGTAGCCGGAACAGCAGCCGCAGCGGCGGACGGAAGATCGCCAGCGGCGAGCGCTGGAGCGAGGACCAGTCGATGGCTCCGGTGAGGGCCTGGTAGCTGGCCTTGCCATGCCAGAAGGGCAGGTAGCAGGCGATCAGAACGGCCAGGGGCAGCAGAATCCGCCAGGCCAGCCGTAGAGCCTGCCCCCCTTCCTTATCCTCGCGGCCCAGACAGAAGCAGATGTAGAGAGGGATCAGAAGAACCGCGGTCATGTTCACAGCGCTCGCCAGTGCAAATAGCACCAGGGCCGCCGCCTCTCCCCGGCGCCCCGCGATGTGTACGTGCAGCCAGAGGGCAAGAAGAGCGAGCGTCAGGAGCAGGCCCTCATTCTGGCCGCTGCCAGCCAGGGCCATCAGCGCGAGGGGATTCCAGGCGTAGAGCAGCAGACCGCTCAGACGCTGTTCAGGGGCGATCTTGCTGAGAATGCTCCAGATCAGCAGCGCGTTCAGCAGGTGGGAGGCCAGCATCAGCCCCTTGAGCAGCAAGAGACTGGCCAGAGGCGAATTGCTCACGAGCGCCAGCGCGGCGACGAGCAGCTCCCAGAGCGGACCGTAGACACTGGCGCTCTGTAGCTGCCTGATCCAGGGCAGATAGGGATCGCTGCCCAGGTGGATGGCTGCCGTCTGCCAGGGATCAAGCCCATAGAGCGCGATCAGCCGGCCTGAAAAGAGCGAAGAGAAGGCCTCGTCCGAGAAGAGTGCAGGCTGGAAGAACAGGGTAACCCCGAAGAGCAGCGCAGCGCTCACCCCCAAGAGCAGCGCGCGTCTGGTCGCAGGTGCGCGCTGGATCTGCCAGATCGCCAGGAGGTAGCTGCCAGCCAGCAGCAGAAGCAGCAGAAGCAGCAGAAGCGTTGTGGCATGCCGAGAATTTGCCAGCGGTCCTGGCAGGCCCAGGCTGCTCCATGGTCGCTGCAGCAGCAGCGGTGTAGCTGCCAGATGCAGACCGGGCGCCGCAGAGAGCGGCAGCAGCGCGAGGTAGAGCAGCTCCATGAGCGCGGCCACGCCGAGGAGCGCGAGAGGCGTGCTGTTCCTTGTCTGCGCCTCTCGCTCTGTCACAGGTGGAAGAACAATTGTCTCAGTCACACGTTTACTCGTTCACTTTTATCCGGTGCCTCCCTCCTAAGATAATCCCAGACGTGCAAAGGCCGTGTCAATAGAGATGAGATAGGTGTCTGTCTGCATCAGTTCGCGCAGCTCCTCTGGCGTCAGATATCCACTGACCTCTGCATCGTGGCTGAGAGCCTCCAGGAGGGCGGGACCCTCGATCGGGCCGTTGCTGGCAAGGCGCCAGATCTGTCGGGCGTTGCGCTGCACCATCTTGTAGGCCTCCTGCCGGCCGACCCCTTTCTCGATCAGAGCCAGCAGCACGCGCTGCGAGAAGATCAGCCCACCGGTCATATTCAGGTTGGCGAGCATGCGCGTCGTGTCGACCTCCAGGCCGCTGATGACGCCCGTGAAGATGTGGAGCATGTAGTGCAGCAGTGTGCAGGCATCGGGCACGATGATGCGCTCCGCCGAGGAGTGGCTGATATCGCGCTCGTGCCAGAGCGCCACATTTTCCAGAGCCGTCAGCGCGAAGCCGCGCAGGACGCGCGCCAGCCCACAGATACGCTCGCAAAGCTCGGGGTTGCGCTTGTGAGGCATCGCTGAGGAGCCTTGCTGACCAGCGGCAAACGGCTCGAAGACCTCGCCAACCTCAGTGCGCTGCAGGTGGCGAATCTCCTGGGCCATCTTCTCCAGAGAGGCCCCGATGAGCGCCAGGGTAGTGAGAAACTGGGCATGACGGTCGCGCGGCACGATCTGGCTGGAGACCGGTGCAAAGCCGATACCCAGCTCATGGCAGACGAACTCTTCGATCTGTGGCGGCACCGTGGCGTGTGTGCCGACCGCGCCGGCGATCTTGCCAACCGCGGCCTCCTCCACGGAGGAGGCGAGGCGTTGCCGCGCGCGCCGTAGCTCGTCCACCCAGAGCGCCAGCTTCAACCCGAACGTCAGCGGCTCGGCGTGGATACCGTGGGTGCGCCCGACCATCAGTGTGTACTTATGCGCGACAGCCGTCTGCTCCACAGCGCTGGTCAGCCGATCGAGGCGCTCCAACAGCAGCGCGCCAGCCTCTTTAATCTGGACCGCCAGCGCCGTGTCCAGGACATCGGAGGAGGTCAGACCGAGGTGGATGAAGCGCCCTTCGGGCCCCAGTTGCTCCTGAATCGAGCGCAGAAAGGAGATCACATCGTGGTGCGTCTCGCGCTCGATGTCGCGCATACGCTCCATATTGTAGCCGGCATGGCGGATCTTCTCCAGGGCCTCGGCGGAGATGACGCCCTCGCGGGCCCAGCCCTCACAGACCAGCAGTTCGACGCGCAGCCAGGTGTCCATCTTGTGCCGGTCCGACCAGATGGCGGCCATCTCCGGCAGAGTATAGCGTTCAATCATCGGTAGATCAGCAACCTCTATCTCAGAAATACTGCCAGTTGCCATCAGTGTATCACATAGCTCGCTGCCAGCGGGCGAGGCTTTCCCTGGTCAGAAGCGCGAGTCGCGCTCGCTTCTCTGCTGCGATATCAGAATACTTGCGAATTCCTTGCAATTAGGAACAATTTGCGATACCCTTAAGGGAGAGGCACTGAGAGAGAAGCCTCGTCTGCATCGCCTGTGGACGATCGAATCGCCACAGCGTTGTAGTTCGTCGCTGTCAGTGTGTTGGGGGCAGAGGCAGGTAATGACATGCCGCTGCGCCGTTGCGGTGCTTGCTTCAGAAGCGCCGTGTGCCTTGAGGGAGGTTGTATGAGTAGTAGCTTCGGGTTATCCGCCCTATCGCGCGTATACAGGCAAAGCTCGCGCGAGACACGCCTCAGGATTCTGGCCCTGTACACCTTTCTGCTCAGCTATAATGTGATTGCCTGGCTGCTGGCGCTGATTGTCTTTCACGGCAGCCCGGCGCTGCTCGCCTATGCGCTGACCGCTTACACATTCGGCCTGCGCCATGCCTTTGACGCCGACCATATTTCGGCCATTGATAACGTGACGCGCAAGCTGATGCAGGAGAAGAAGCGCCCCGTTGCCGTTGGCTTCTTCTTCTCGCTGGGGCACTCCACGATCGTCGTGACTCTGACCATTATCATTGCTGCCACAGCGCTCGCCCTCAGCAATTTCAACAGCCTGCAGGCCATCGGAGGGCTGATCGGCACCACCGTCTCTGCTCTCTTCCTGCTCCTGATCGCCGCCATCAACATCGTTGTGCTGCTCGATGTCTACAGGACCTTTCGTTCCGTGCGCAGTGGGGGAGAGTACAACGATCAGACCCTGGACGAGTCGCTCAACAAGCGCGGTCTGATGGGGCGTTTCTTTCGCCCCCTCCTCAGAATGACGGATCAAAGCTGGAAAATGTATCCCATCGGTTTACTCTTTGGTCTGGGCTTTGATACGGCCACAGAGGTCGGGCTGCTGGGCATTGCTGCTGTCACTGCGGGCAAAGGAGTGCCGATTGCCTCCATCCTGATCTTCCCGGCGCTCTTCACCGCTGGGATGACCCTGATGGATACCACCGACAGCATCCTGATGCTGGGTGCCTACGGCTGGGCTTTTGTCAAGCCCATTCGCAAGCTCTATTACAACCTCAACATTACCTTGATCTCTGTGATTGTGGCGCTGGTCATTGGGGGCATTGAGGCCCTGGGCATTCTCGTCTCCGAGCTGAACCTGCAGGGCATTCCCTGGGATCAGATCAGCTATCTGAATGACAATTTCAACCTGCTTGGCTTCATCATCGTTGGCCTCTTCCTGGCGAGCTGGTTGATCTCCACGGTAATCTATCGCTGGCGGCGCTATGACGATCTCGATATCCGCTCGACGCCGCTCTCAGGTCCCACGCAGGGCGCAGCCTCGGGCCTCTCCTCGGACTGAGCGTGACGCCCCTTCAGAGGTGATATGCCTGCTCCTTTCGTCCTGTCCTGGCCCTGAGGTCCCGGCCTCCAGCCCGGCGAGCGGAGCCAGGGTCAGGACGTGCGGGCATACACTCGGCCCCATTTGTGTTCTTATCGTCGGTTCCGCCTGCGGGAAGATCGCCAGCGCCACCCCGTATCCCCTGCCGGCGCTGGTGCTCCCCTGCTGCGAGGCTCGTCAGGCTTCAGGAGCAGCGCCAGGCTCCTGCTGGCTGGCCGCGGAGCCACCTGGAAGCGGTTGCGGGCGGTCGCTGGTTCGGGGGTCGCTCGCCTACCCTTGACAGCCCACGCTCTCGATGCTATCATGAAGGGGATCTCGTCAGTACGCAGCGGGCGCCCGATCGGGGATTGGAATTTGATAGAGGCGGGAGTAGCCATGAAACAGGGAATTCATCCAACGTATATCGAGGCCACAGTCGTCTGTGCCTGTGGCAATAGCTTTCAAACGCTCAGCGTAAAGCCCGTGCTGAAGGTTGACATCTGCTCGAAGTGTCATCCCTTCTTCACCGGTCAGCAGCGCATTCTTGACACTGCCGGTCGCGTGGAGCGCTTCCGCAAGCGCTTTAATCTCCAGGAAGAAGGCACCAACTGAGCCAGCCCGGCTCGTAGCCAGGTGAGAGGCCGATCTCTCCGTCGTGGGGGATCGGCCTTGTGGTGCCAGGCGGCTCGTCCTGGCGCCGCTATCGGCCTGGCTGCTGGTTGATCGACCCTCAAGCTTGCTCCTCACTCTGCACTATGCTATACTCCTCCTACCGGTCCGCAACACGGGGCCGATCAGCCAGCAGGGAGGGATCACGCCCTGGTGAAACAACGCCGTATTTTGTTCCTCATCGCCGACACTGGAGGAGGCCATCGCAGCGCGGCCAGGGCCATTAGCAATGCGATCCGGCTGATAAAGGCCGGTGGGCAGCAGGCGCTGGAGTCCGAAGAGGTGTGGACCAGTGAGGCAGGAGCGTCTGCGCCCTTGCGCATAGAGATCGTCGAGGCATTTGAGGAGTGCAGCCGCTTTCCTCTGCGCCAGTTCATCAGGCTCTATGGCCCGGCCAGCCGCTATACCCCGCAGCTCTACGGCCTGCTCTTTCATCTCTCCAATCAGCCCGAACGGATCGTGACCACCCAGCATCTTCTCAGTCCTCTGATGCTGGGGGGCCTGGAGCGTCTGCTCTCTCGCCTCCAGCCCGACGTCATCGTCTCGGTGCATCCGCTCTTGAACTATGTGACCATCGAGGCATTGCGTCGGCTTGGGAGATCCATTCCCTTCATCGTCGTGGTGACCGATCTGATCTCGGCGCACCATTCCTGGTTCGCCGAGGGGGCCAGCGCCTATGCGGTTCCCACCGAAGAGGTCAGGCAGCGCTATCTGGCGCGTGGACTTGATCCCGCGCGTGTGCATCTCCTGGGCATGCCGATTGATCCGCGTTTCACACTGCCCGTGGGAAGCCGTGAGGCGCTGCGCCAGAAGCTGGGGCTGGAGCAGGATCGTCCGGTGGTGCTGCTCGTGGGTGGGGGTGAGGGCAGCGGTGGCCTCAGGCGCGCGGTCCATGCTATTGCACGTGCTCAGCTCCCTGTGCAGTTGCTGGTCGTGACCGGGCGCAATCGCCGCCTGTATGCGCGCCTTCAGCAGGAGCAGGCGCGGCTGCCGGTCCCCACCACGGTGCTGGGCTTCGTGCATAACATGCCTGAGCTGATGCGTGCAGCAGACGTCATCGTTACCAAGGCTGGCCCGGGTACGATCTGCGAGGCGCTGGCCTGTGAGCTACCTGTGGTCCTCAGTGGCTATGTGCCGGGCCAGGAGGAGGGCAACGTCGATTTTGTGGTGCGCCACCAGCTCGGTCAACTTGCCAGAGACCCGCGTCGCCTGGTGGAGGTATTGCAGGACCTGCTGAAACCGGATTCAGCGCTGCTGGCGACCCAGGTGGCCAATGCGCGCCATCTCAGTCGGCCCGGTGCAGCCTTTGATATCGCCGACCTGATCCTGAGCCATCTCCCCGCGCCGGGGCAGCCGGGTCCCTGGGAGCCTGCCGAGGAGGTGGCCCGGATCGGCAGCGTCAACGCGGAGGGTACATAATGGCGCAGTTCTATTATGGCGGGCAGGCAGTGATGGAGGGTGTGATGATGCGTGGGCGCAGCTCGGTGGCCGTCGCCATTCGCCGGCCTGACGGCGGGATCTACCTTCACGAAGAGCCGCTGCCTCCCTATCTGTATCGCAATCCCCTGCTGCGTCTCCCATTTGTGCGCGGCATCTTCCTGCTCTGGGAGACTCTGGTGCTGGGAACGCGCATGATGGCGCTCTCGGCGAGTGTGGCTCTCGGAGAGGGAGAGGGAGGGGGAGAGGGGAGCGCGAGGGAGGTGCAGCTCTCGGGACCAGCGCTGCTCATTCCGCTGCTGATCTCCCTGAGCGTTGCCATGGTGCTCTTCTTTCTTCTGCCGCTCTTTCTGGCCAACCTCTTTCCGCATCAGATCGGCAATGGCTGGATCAACCTGGTTCTGGAGGGCCTGATTCGCCTGGCGCTGCTGCTAGGCTATCTCCTGCTGATGCGGCGTCTGCCAGAGGTGCGGCGCCTCTTTGGCTATCATGGAGCTGAGCACAAGGCCATCAATACGCTGGAGCGTGGTGCGCCTCTGGAGATTCCCCAGGTGCGCCTGGCCTCGCGTCTGCATCCGCGTTGTGGGACGGGCTTTCTGCTGGTGGTGGTCGTCGTCTCGATCGTGGTCTTTGCCCTGGTTGGCTCGCCAGCTCTCTGGCTCAGGCTGCTCTCGCGTGTGCTTCTGGTTCCGGTGGTGGCTGGCATTGCCTATGAGCTGCTCCGCCTGGGGGCTGGCTGGTACCATCTGCCACTGGTGCGCTGGCTGCTGACGCCCAGTCTGGCGCTTCAGGGTTTGACGACCAATGAGCCTGATGATAGCATGGTAGAGTGTGCGCTTGTCGCATTAAAGCAGGTGATGCAACGAGATACCGCGCTGGAGCGAGGTCGGGAGGCTGATGCGCCTGATGTGCCACCGCTCGTGGCCTCATCCTGAGGGAGAGGGTTGCCGGCCACGCAGCGAGACCATCGTCTGTCTCTGCTGTGGGGGGCTGCTCCAGCGACGAGAGAAGAGAATAGACGGAGAAGAGAGCTTGGCGCTATGAATGATCATTCCACTCGATCCTTTGTTGAGGCCCCACCGGCTGCTGCGTCTTCGTCGGCGGAGAGCCCGCGTCTGCAGTTTTCGCGGACCCGCTGGGCGTTGACCGGCGTTGTGCGTCTGCTCTATCGACGCTGGACGCGCATTGCCGCCTGGCTCTTCCCGGAGGATTCGCCGGCCGAGCGTCTGGCGCGGGCGCTCCACCTGCCCCTGCCTGATCAGCTCAATCTGAGCTGGATCACTGATCGTCTGGCTGTAGGCGGACGCATTCATCCTCAGGATATCAAGCCTCTGGCGCGGCTGGGAGTGACGCACGTGGTGGATACCCGTGCAGAGTATATGGATGATGGTGCGGCCCTGGCAAAGGAGGGCATCGAGCTGCTCTATCTACCGACCCCGGATACGCAGCCGCTGACCGTCGCGCAGATGCTGGAGGGGGCGCGCTGGGTTCAGGAGCGTATGCAGCGTGGTGGGCGGGTCCTCGTCCACTGTGAGCACGGTGTGGGCCGCAGCGCCCTGCTGGCCTGTGCCGTGCTAGTCTATGGCGGTATGCACGCGCGCGATGCACTGGCGCTGGTGCAGCAGAAGCGCTGGCAGGCCGCTCCCAATCACAGACAGGTCGAGCGCCTGCGCGAGTTTGAATCGGCTGTGATGGGCCTGCGCAGCAGGTAGCGCTCGATCGCACGGGCGACGCCATCCTCGCTGTTGCTGCTGGTCGTGGCCCTGGCTGCCCGCTTAACGGCCTCATGGGCCTGGCCCATGGCGATCCCCTGGCCGACGAGGGTGAGCATCTCGATATCGTTGTAGTTGTCGCCGATAGCCATGACCTCCGCGAGCGGAATCTGCAGCGCGCGGGCCAGTTCGGCTACAGCCGTGGCCTTAGAGCAGCCGGCATGCAGGATCGACAGCTCGCCGCTCTGGTAGTTGCCGCGCTCCAGCAGGAGCCAGGTACAGTCGAGTGTGGCCACCGCGGGCACCAGCGAGCGCAGCCGCTCTGGTGCTTCCAGCGCCACCACGCGCAGCACGGGCGTGCTCAGCGTGCGCAGGGCCTCCATAGGGAGGCGGCGCACCTCGTGGGCGTGCATGGTCAGATAGCAGGCCTGCCAGGGCGAATCCAGCTCGGCCGGCCCTGTCCAGACCTCCTCGTGATGCGGGTCGGTCAGCGGCTGAACCACGGGCTGAATCTGCTCTTGCAGCAGCAAGTTGCTGGCCTGTTGTGTGAGCCGCGCGGGGAGCGGCTGGCTGTAGATGATCCGGCCGCCAGGGTGCTCAACGATGAGCGCGCCGTCGTAGAGAATCAAGGGGGAGTGCAGCCCCAGTTCAGTAGCAATGCTGGCCGTGTTGCCGTAGCGGCGCGCTGTTGCCAGCGTGACGATGACACCGGCTGCGCAGGCCTCCTGGATCGCCGTCCGCGTAGCGGGCGTGATCTCTCCCGTGGGGGTGAGCAGGGTGCCGTCGATGTCGATCACCAGCAAGCGGCTGCTAGACGTCTGTTCAGTCATAGGTAGAGCATCCTCTTCCACTTTTTCTTGTCAGAAAAAGAAACCTGCAGAGAGCAAACGATCATGACAGGTGCGCTGAAATGAGAAAGCGACGGGATGCCGGACCCGTCGCCTGCAGCCATAGCCATCGCTGATGGCTTCGCTGTAAGTCGGGTTTATTATAGGTGCTGTGTCTTACGCTGGCAAGCGCAAGAGGGATGTCCTGGGGCAATGGTACCGGGCGGAGGTTGAGCCGCAGGGCGCCGTTTCCACTCCAGGCCTCGCTGACTGGACCTTTCGTCCGGCTCCTGTTAGAATGTGGCTATGGACATGAGAGAGCCAGAGAGAGAGTCTCCAGAAACAATGCCCGCGCGGAGCGTGTCTCTGACCGCAGCGCCTGCGGGGGTGGTACACCCCGGCATGTGGCAGTTCTGGCGCGATGAGCATGGACTACCGCTCCTGCCCGACGAGGCGCCCGTCACCACCGTACGTGACAGCCTCTACGATCTGATTCCGCTGGGGCCGCGTGAGATCAAGCTCATTGGCAGAGCTCCTTTTCTGCGCCTGCAAAAGGTCAAGCAGCTCGGCTTCGTCTATCGCATCTGGCCTGGAGCGACGCACACGCGCTATGAGCATAGCCTGGGCTGCTATCATCTGGCGGTGCGCGCCTTGCGGGCCCTTCTGCAGCGTGGCAGCAATGGCGGTCTCTACGGGGTCTCCATCAAGAGTGTGCAGACGCTCATCGTGGCGGCCCTCTTACACGATATTGGCCACTACCCCTTCTCGCACGTTGTGGAGGAACTGGGCCATCCGATCATCCCCCACGAGCGTGTGGGGCGCACCATCATAGAGAACAGCGAGATCGCCACCATTTTAGAGCAGGACTACCATCTCTCGCCTGAGCGAGTGGCCGATTTCATTGATCCGCCGCGCACCCGAGCCCTGACAGAGGACGACGAGCTACTGCGCAGCCTGTTGAGCGGGGCGCTCGATGTTGACAAGCTCGACTATCTGCCGCGCGATGCCCGCGCCTGTAACGTGCCCTATGGCGGCGTCGATGTGGCGCGGCTGCAGAGCGCACTGCGCGTGCATCCCGATGTCAATGGGCAGCGCGGCATCGTGGTGACACATAAGGGGATCAGCCCGCTTCACTCGCTGCTCCACGCGCGCCAGGAGATGTTCGATAATATCTACTGGCATCACACCAACCGTGCTTTTCAGGTCATGCTCAAGCGGGCGGTGCAGGAGGCGCTCCTGGCGGGCGCCCTGAGCGCCGAGCGCCTGATGGGGCTTGATGACGCCTCGCTGCTGACCCTGCTGGCTGATGCCAGCATGCCTCCGGCGGGGCGGGCGCTGACTGCGGCCCTTGAGCTGCGCCGTCCCTATAAAGATGCCCTCGAGATCAGCCGATCTGCTGGCCAGCTCTTCCATCGTCTTGATGCGCTCTATTGGGATGCCCAGCGCCGCCGGCGCGTCGAACAGGCGCTGGCGGCCGAGCTTGGGCAGGCGCTCGATTGTGAGATCGCCGATCACGAGGTGCTCCTTGATATTCCGCGCTCCGTAGCCTGGGAGATGGACGTGCACGTCTGGTTTGCTCATCCACCCGTCGGGATGGATGCCCTGGTCACCTGGGTGCAGGCCACGGGTCTGCAGCCTGACGATCTTGCACGTTATGAGCGGCATCAGCGCCGTATTCGTCTGCTGGTGCCGGAGCATCTGCGCGCTCCTCTACGGGCGCATCGCGATGATCTGCTGTTGCCGCTGCTGGAGCGCCTGATCGAGGCCTGAGCGAGGAGGCGAGCAGGGCGGACCCTGCTCTGCTGGCCCTGCCGATCGGCCTGGGAGAAGACCAGAGGCTGGTGCTGGGTGCTCCTGTCAGGCGTGTTTGCTGTTCCCGTGCTGCTCAGCTCTGCTCCCTTCCCGATCCTTTCCTGGCCGACCTGTCTGCCTGCCCTGGAGCATCTCTCCTGGGGGCCTGCTGTCGGCTGCGGCTGCCCTTAGAGGCGGCGCTCTTTGCGCTGGTACATCAGGCGTACGGCCTTTTCATGGATGCGCTGGGCGGGCCGATAGTCGGGCGCGAGCTGGATCGCGTAGCCGGCGACACGCGCGGCCTCGCGAAAGCGGCCGAGGCGGTAGAGATTATCGGCTTTGATTGTCCAGATGCGTACGTTATGGGGATCGAGTTCCAGCACGTGCTCGATCGCCTCAGCGGCCTCCTCAAAGCGTCCCAGGCCGCGCAGGGCGCGCATATGTGTCTCCCAGGCCAGCAGATTGTTGGGCGTGAGGTGGATAAGCTGGCGTGTGATCTCGTGCAGTTCATCCATCTCGCCCAGCGCACGCAGGGCCTGAGCCAGCAGCGAGAGGGAGACGACATCCTGGGGGGCAAGCTCCAGGGCGCGATGCATGATCTCGCGCACCTCCTGGGGACGTGCCAGACGTCGCAGCAGTTCGCCTTTCATCTGGAGAGCGAAGAGGTAGCTGTCATCGAGATCCAGGCTCTGATTGAAGGCGTCCAGTGCCTCTAGCAGGTGGTTGAGATTGAGGAGAGCCATGCCCTTGTTCGCCCAGGCGCGCGCGTCGCCGGGATTGAGTTCAATAGCTCGCTCGGCGCTACGCAGTGCGTCGCTGAAGCGCTGCTGGAGGATCTGCAGGCCGCTGCGGTTGAGCCAGGCCAGGGGCAGGCTGTTATTGAGGAGGAGGGCCTGATCGTTGGCGATCGTGGCCTCAGAGAGGCGCTCCAGCTTCTGCAGCGCGCGTGCCTTGCAGGCCAGCGCCGCGGCTGAGGTCGGGTTCAGTTCGGTGGCGCGCTGGCTCACTGCGTACATCTGCTCATAATCGCCGGCGCCATCGAGCGCCAGCGCCTGGCCGATCAGCGTCTCCTCGTCGTCCGGCTCCTCCGCGGCGAGTCGGCTGAATAGCTCCAGGGCGGCCTGCCACTGCCGGGCTTGCAGGTGTTCATGGCCCTGCTGGATGAGACGCTCCCTGGTCACCTGTCTATCGGGGGGAAGTATATTGTTCACCATTCCTCTTCTGCCTCAAACGGCTTCTCTCTCTCAGACCTTGCGTGCCAGTGCCCCGCTGTCTGTGGGTGCCATTATCTCATTATCCGAGCATCAGGGCAAGAGGCAGGGGGTGTGCCTCCTGAGACGGCGAGCAGATTCTGGACTTACACGGTGTACACCGTGTCCCCTCAACCCCCTTGAGAAGCGGGATGTACGGGTGAACGATAGCGTGTACGATACATTTTATATGGTTCGTGGATGATCCCATCAGATAAGGGCTGGTACTCCATGTCAGCATCCACTACCCTCGACGTATGTACCACGCTGAACCGAACCGAACCGAAGACGAGGGAACGCACGTGTACCGACTACGGATGCGGGAAGTGCTGCAAGAAAAGGGCCGATCACAGTCGTGGCTGGCTCGGGAATCAGGCGTACAGGATCAGTTGATCAGCAAATTGATCAAAGAACTGGACATCTATAAACCGACGTACCCCACGCTGGCTGCCGTTGCGAAAGCCCTGCGCGTGCCCATCGAGGTCCTCTTCGAGGAACTGCCAGATCCAGATGACTGACCAGATCTGTTTACAAATGGTGGCACGGTGGGGGAGGACCTGCCAGCTAACACATGAAACACGCATCAACGCACAAAAGCAGTGTGAGGAGGGGGCCTCACACTGCCATTATTTACGCTTTTTTTACAAATCTCTAAGGATTCTTTGAATATATCTCGCTATAGTTCGAGTAGCGAGAACGTTGCGAGTTCCTGCTCGCGGGGCATGATCCAGTTGTTGTATCAAGCACCGGGGCGGCTGCCGAGGCGCTGGCCTTCTGAAAGGAGCTGCTCCGATGTGTCGGTGTGAAGCTTCTATTAGTATTATAGAGAACCGTGTCGGGAGAGAGTATAGACGGAGGTTGTGTTCCCATGTATAATCCGCACGCAGACGATGAGATAGGGATTTCTGATCCCCATAGCCAGCAGACCTACGTTGCCTATCAGCCCTATAGTGAGCCGCCCGCCGGCCTGGGGACGCCACCGCTGCCTCCAGGGGGGGCCTATCCTGGCGGCATGCCAGTCGTGCCAGCGGCGCCGCGCCGCCGCTCCTCTTTCAAAGCGGTGGTGATTACGCTGGTGCTGGCCGTCCTCTTTGGGGGACTGATGTTCGCCGCCGGCTGGGAGTTTGGCAATGCCAACGGCGCCAGTTCCGCAACCCTGCAGACCGGCACTAGCGCGCCGACCACGCGCGTGGTGACGACAGCAGAGCAGGCCCGTGAGGCGGCGATCGCCAGGGTCCAGCCCGCGGTGGTGCAGATCAATGTGACAACTGCCAGCGGCTCCTCCGGGATCGGATCAGGGGTGATTATTGACAAGCGTGGTTATATCGTGACCAACTATCATGTGGTCGAAAATGCGCAGCAGCTCGAGGTCGTGATGTCTGATGGCACACGCCTGGCGGGCCAGATTGCGGGGACCGATCCCGCCGATGATCTGGCCGTGGTGAAGATCAATCCGCCGACGCACATGGCTGTAGCGACCCTCGGCGATTCCTCCAAGCTGCAGGTCGGTCAGGAGGTGCTGGCGATTGGCAACCCCCTGGGTGAGACACAGACCGTGACGCATGGCATCATCAGTGCCCTCGGCCGCACCGTCTCCGAGCAGGGCCAGGGGAGCGCGACCATCCCGAATGCGATCCAGACCGATGCGCCGATCAACCCGGGCAATAGCGGCGGGGCGCTGGTCGATCTCTCTGGCAACGTGATCGGCATTCCCACCCTGGCGGCCATCGACCCTGAGTTCAATACGCCCGCCAACGGTGTGGGCTTCGCCATCCCCTCGAACCGCGTGCGCTTCATCGCGCAGCAGATCATCGCCA
The DNA here is from genome assembly GCA_042408965.1 of Ktedonobacteraceae bacterium. Classification (GTDB taxonomy): domain Bacteria; phylum Chloroflexota; class Ktedonobacteria; order Ktedonobacterales; family Ktedonobacteraceae; genus Thermogemmatispora. Next base: position 22,736 of record JBHOQN010000128.1, on the reverse strand, counting down.
CGGGCCAGGTAACCCATACCGGCCGCGCAGCCCTCGGGGTAAGCGTCGCCAACGTCACCCCCGAACTGGCCGCTCAGGATAACCTGCCCATCGACTATGGCTCGCTGATTGTCTCCGTGACCGCCAATGGTCCGGCGGCCCAGGCGGGTCTGCGCGCTGGCGATATCATCGTTGCCATCAATGGGCAGAAGGTTACGGATAATCAGACCCTCAGCGATATCCTGGTCAACGAAAGCCCCGGTCAGACCGCGAAGGTGACAGTCTATCGCGGCAGTCAGCAGATGACGGTGCAGGTGATGCTGGGCGAGTTACAGGCCGGCAGCTAAATACGATAGCCAACCTCCTTAACGCAAACCTGGCGGAAGCCCTGCGTTCCTCCAGCGTGGTGCTCGACGGTGCGCATGGGATGAGCCGAGCCAACCGTACCGCGCGTGGCGAGCGGTGGCCGGCTCATCCTTTGGTGCCTGGTATGGTGATGAGGAGCGTCCTCCCGGGTGAGGGAAGGTAGGATGAGGGCGGCGTGGAGCAGGAGGCTGAACGCGCTCTGCAGGAGCCCGTTGTGAGAAACCTCGTGCCTCCTGGCCTCCCCTGCTTATACTGGCTGTTTACTTGTCTGGGCCTGCTGGATCGGCTGTGGACCCGCCGCCTGCCGCGATGAGCGGCGACCCGTGAGGAGGACGCCGCCGAAGAAGATCAGCCAGCCCAGAGCCATGAAGAGCCAGAAGGTGCTGTCGATCCCCAGGAAGCGCGCGAAAGACCCGGCGGCGGCGTTGAACAGCTCGCCGAACAGAATCAGGATGTTGCCCCAGAAAATATGGCTGGTTGATAGATCGCCGATCGAGGTCTGGCGGCGCAGCAGTTTCCAGAGGGAGTAGAGCAAGACTCCTACGACGGCTACCACGCCAGCGCTGTTGAGCACAATGATCGTGATCACCCCCGCACCAAGCTGCAGCACGCCGCGGCCGGAGCTGCCCGCCACCTGGCTGAGGGCCTGGCGATCGACGCCGGCGCTGCCAATCGAGAAGATCGCCAGCAGGCTCACCAGGGAGAGCAGAACCAGTGAGACAGTCGTCAGGCGACGCTCGCCTACCAGGGCGATGCTTCCCAGACCCAACCAGGCCGAGGTCAGGGCAGCGCCCAGGATGTAGTAGATACGAAAGAGCACGATCCCGAAGGCGCTGGTGGGGCTGGCCAGGACCATCAGCACGTAGGCCAGGGTGGCGATGAAGGCCATACCCAGAGCCAGCGACCAGTAGAGCTGGTAGGGACGATGACGCTGAAGATACTGGCCGAGCACCACGCCGGCAAAAGCTGCCGTCACAATGACGTTCACAATAGCAAAGCTGAGCAGTCGTATGGTATTCATAAAGGGGCCTCTCGAAGCGAAGGCTGAGCCATCGTTGTAATGCCTTGGAAAACGACCAGAAACGTTCGTGAACCGTGTAGATTATACAAAAACTTGTGAGAACTTGCACCCGTGCAGGCTCGTCGTCGCCTCCTGGGGAGACCAGCCAGAGAGGTCAGGAGGCCGTGCTGCAACAACCCGCCCTCATCTCCTCTGGCCGTTGCAAGAAACGCTCAGCTCCTCTATAGTAAGAGGAGAGCAGCTTCCAGGAATCTGTACCTGTTGACTGAGAGGGAGATGATGGCGCAGCCTGTTAGTAAAGAGCAAGAGGAACGACGACTGGCGCGTGAACAGCGCCGTGAATTTGAGGCGGAGCTGGCGGAACACTACGCTGGCCACGTGCGCCGGCCGCGCGATCGCCCTCGCCTGGTCTTTGTGGCCGTGTTGGTGCTGGTTGCGCTGCTGGTGGGAGGCTATAGTGTGCTGACCTTGCTGCCAGCGCCAGCGCAGACTCCCGCGCCTGGGATCGCCGTTGGCACGCCGGCCCCTGATTTTACCCTGCCCGTCTCTGGTGGCAGAGGGGGACCGACGATCAGCCTCAAGGCCCTGCGCGGCCATCCGGTGGTATTGAACTTCTGGTCGGAGTCCTGTGATCCCTGCCGGCGTGAGGTTCCCCTGCTGCAGCGTACCTACGAGCAGTACGGGTCCCATGGTGCCTTTATTCTGCTGGGAGTCAACCAGGCTGATCCCAGGGACGACATCGCTGCCTTTGGACGTGCCTTTAAGGTGACCTACCCGCTGCTCTTCGATACCGGAGGCAACGTCAATGCCGCCTATCATGTGACCGCTATTCCCACAACATATTTTATCGACAGTCGTGGGATCGTGCGCGCCGTCGCGATTACGGAGCTGACGGCGCAGAGCCTGCGTCAGGGCCTGGCCGCCATCGGAGTGAACCTCTCCTGAGCCCCGAGGCGCTGTGGTCGAGAGACGACGCCCCGGCTCAGGATGGGATGTGGCCGCTGCGCTGCCTGGTGGCCACGATGCCGGCGAGACCTGCAGCGAGAAGGATCAGACCCAGAATCAGCCGTGTGCCCGGAGCCCCGAGGTCCGTCAGAGAGAAGAAGGGTGGGCTCGTCTCTTCCGCGCCGAACTGAGGTTCGCTGGAAGGGGGCACTGCTGTGACACTGGGCGAGCGCTGCCCTGGCTCGGACCTCTGTGTCGCCGGTACCGGGGTCTTGTCGGTCGCGCCGGCTTTGTCGTTCAGGTTCGGCTGCGTACCGCTTGCACTGCTGGCTGTTCCGGCCGTTCCGTGTGTGGCCCCCAGGCTGGCGGGACGGCTCGTCATGTTGGCGGACCCTCCTGAGGGCAGAGAGAGGAAGGAGGAGGCTAGCAGGACAAGGGCCAGAACCGCGGCCAGCGTGCTGAGGACGCGCAGGGTGCTACGCAGGGTGCTGCGTGGGGTGCTCGACCTGCGTCGACCCCTCTCAGGAAGGTGGCGCACCACGGCGCGTGGCTCTGCTTCGCTGGCCCTGGCCTGCTCCTCGGCGGCCAGGGGAGTCCTGCGCTCCTGCCCCAGCATCTCTGGCGTCAGGCGGAAGGTGCGCGCTGGGGTCATGCGCGGCAGCGCCTGCAGCAGGGCCACAGTCGAGCGTAACCCCGCCAGACTCTCCTGGCAGCGCTGGCAGGTCGACAGGTGAGCATCACAGAACGCCTGTTCCTCTGGAGACAATTGCCTGTCGATGTAGGCAGAAAGCTGCTCGGTTGTGGGATGCTCCTGATCTTGCTGTGCCACGACTCTTGACTCCCTACTCTCCTTGTAGTGACGCGCGTCCCTTGAAACGCCCCTCGCGGGTCTCTAGGGTAAACGAAACTGGCGTGGTAAAAGTTCCTGGTGATGCGCCAGATAGGCTCGCAGCCGTGCTCGCCCGCGGGCGATGCGCGAGCGCACCGTGCCAAGGGTGGTGTGAGTGACAGTGGCGATCTCCTCGTAGGGGAGGCCTTCGATGTCACAGAGGATCACCGCCAGACGCTGCTCTGGCGCGAGTGTCTCCAGGCCCTGCTGAATCACTGCCTGCAGTTCCTGGTTTAAGAGCAACGCCTCGGGATTGCTCTCCAGGGTGGTACTGGCGAGCGTGTTCAGCGCAGTGGAAGTGGGCGGGTTCTCCTCGTCGTTCAGGCCGTCCAGCGACTCCCCAGGATGGCGTCGCCGCCAGCGCCAGTAATCGTAGACCAGGTTGGTGGTGATACGCAGCAGCCAGGCGCGGAAGGAGGTGCCGCCGCGGAAGGTGTGGATATTACGGAAGGCGGCGATGAAGGCCTCCTGTGTAATATCAGCGGCGGTGTCGGGGTCGCCAAGCATGCGGAACGCCAGGTTGTAGGCGCTGCCCTCGTAACACAGCACCAGTTCGTTAAATGCGCTGGCATCACCGCTCTGGCTGCGGGCGATAAGTTCCGCCTCATCGTCGCGCAGGGTGTGCATGAACCTGCCTGCCTCACTTCCTGGTCTGATCGCTGCCAGTGTAGCACAAAATCGCGGCGCGGGCTATCATGTTCCCGCATTACCATACGCTGCCAGCGAGAAAAAATTCCCATCAACGGCCACGCTACCTGGAAGCCAGCGCCATCATCGGTCCCGGTCCCTCTTGACAGAGAGGCCCCCTATGATTACACTTACCAGTGTGCTGAATATTTTTTCATTAGTGAATAATTATTCAGTCAGCTCAGTGAAGAGAGGTCTAGAATGAGCGACAGCCTCCAGTTTGGTGCAGGCATCTGGCTCTTTGGGCAGTTTATCGACCGCTATGCGACCGACGCCTATGGTCCGCCGGTAGGCACGCTGGAAGCCATCGAGCGCGCCGGGCGCGTTGGCGCGCTGGTAGCCCTGGATATCAACTATCCCTTCCCCGAAGCGGATCTCACGCCCGAGCAGGTGAAAGCCACCCTGCAGCGTCATGGCCTGCGGGCCACAGCCGTGACCCCGGTGATCTACGATCGCCGCTTTGCACGTGGCAGCTTCACGCACCCTGATCCCACATTACGCCAGCAAGCCATCGATCTCGGCCAGCGGGCCACCGAGGTCGCGCAGGTGCTCGGCGCCGATTATGTCAAATTCTGGCCCGGCCAGGATGGCTACGACTATCCTTTCCAGGCCGACTACATGCAGCTCTGGGAGTATTCCCTCAGCGGCATTCGTGCTCTAGCCGAAGCCAATCCTGGCATGCAGTATGCGATCGAGTACAAGGCCAAGGAGCCACGGGCGCATCTCGTCTTCAGTTCTGCGGCGCGTACGCTGCTGGCCATTCAGGAGATGGGCGTCGACAATGTCGGCATCGTCATGGACCTGGGCCACTCGCTCTATGCCAGAGAGACGCCAGCGGATGTGCTCCAGTTGATCGCACGTCATGGCAAACTGACGAGCGTAGAACTCAACGATAACTGGCGTGAGTGGGATGACGATCTGGCCGTCGGCTCGCTGCATCTCATCGAGACCCTGGAGTTTCTGCAGGCCGTGCGACGAATTGGCTGGACAAAGCCCCTGCTGCTTGATCAATTCCCCTTCCGTGAGGACCCCATTGAGGCGGCGCGGGCCAGCGTGCGCCGCATTCGCGCCCTTGACCGTCTGCTCGACCGCATTGACCTGGCGGCCCTCAAGGAGGCCCAGGAGCGACAGGATGCCTTACAGGCCCAGGAGCTGGTTCTGGCAACCCTGCTGCAGATGGATGGAGAAGAGCGGCTATGACCCTGGACCGTGGAGAGCAGGTAGCCCTGTTGCGCAGACGGGCCAATCTCCTGCGCCAACGAGATCTGGTCATGATTCAGCGGGCCGGTCTGGGGCATATCGGCGGCGACTTCTCCGCGCTTGACATTCTGGTCACGCTCTATTTCGCCGTCCTCCACGTCGATCCGCAGCAGCCGCAGATCCCGGAGCGCGATCGCTTCATTCTCAGCAAGGGTCATTCTGCAGGGGCGCTCTACACAACAATAGCCGAGGCGGGTTTTCTCCCGCTGAGCGAGCTGGACACCTTCATGCAGCCACTCTCGCGTCTCAGCGGCCATCCCGACCGCAGCCGGGTGCCCGGGGTTGAGGCCAGCACCGGGCCTCTGGGGCATGGCCTGCCCATTGGCGTGGGAGCTGCGCTGGCAGCCAGGCTCGACGGAGCCACCTGGCGCACCTATGTGCTCACCGGCGATGGCGAGCTGCAGGAAGGGAGCAACTGGGAGGCTGCAATGACGGCCGCGCACTATGAGCTAGATAACCTCACCGTAATCGTTGATCGCAACGGTCTGCAGCAGGGCGATACCACCGAGCACACCGTGCGCCTGGAGCCACTGGCCGAGAAGTGGCGGGCCTTTGGCTGGGCGGTGCGTGAGGTTGACGGCCATGATTACGCCGCCCTGCTCAGCGCACTGGCGCCGGAAGCCTGGGAAGGAGGCCGGCCGCGCTGCCTCATTGCACATACGCATAAGGGCCAGGGCGTCTCCTTTATGCGCGACAACGTAGACTGGCATCATCGCGTGCCCACGGCCGAGGAGGTCAGCGCAGCCCTGCAGGAACTGAGAGGGGCCATTCTATGAGCCAGCTCTACGACTGTCGTGATGCATTCGCCCATGCGCTGGAAGAGGTGGCGCGCCATGACTCGCGCGTGGTGGTAGTGGTCAACGACTCCCTCGGCTCCAGCAAGCTCAAGGGCTTCAAGGAGGCCTTCCCGCAGCGTCTGGTGAACGTCGGCATTGCCGAGCAGAACATGGTCGGTGTGGCTGCGGGACTGGCCAATGGTGGCAAAATCCCCTTTGTGAGTGGGGCCTCTCCCTTTCTGACCGCGCGCGCCCTTGAGCAGATCAAAGTTGACCTGGCCTACTCGCGCGCCAACGTCAAGCTGTGCGGCATGAGCAGCGGTCTGGCCTACGGAGAGCTGGGGCCGACTCACCATTCGCTTGAGGATCTGGCCTGGACGCGCGTCATTGCCAACATGACCGTGATTGTGCCGGCTGATCCTGTCGAGACCGAGCAGGCCGTGCAGGCAGCGGCCAGTTACAGTGGGCCGGTCTTCCTGCGCATCAGCCGCATGCCCGTTCCGACGCTGCATTCCCCTGAGTATCGCTTTGCCATCGGCCGCGCGACACACCTGCGCCCTGGCCGCGATGTGACGATCATCGCCACCGGCGTGATGGTAGCGCGGGCGCTGGAGGCGGCTGAGCTGCTGGCGAACGAGGGAATCGAGGCCGAGGTCATCAATATGGCAACCATTCGGCCGCTCGACGAGGAGGCTATCGTCGAGTCCGCCGGGCGCACCGGAGCCATTGTCACTGTCGAGGAGCACACGATCTATGGAGGACTGGGGGGAGCCGTTGCTGAGGTCGTGGCGACGACGCGACCCGTGCCCATGCGTATCCTGGGGGTGCCTGGCGTCTTTGCGCCCACTGGCTCGGCGGCCTATCTGCTGGAACACTTTGGCCTGACGCCCGCCGGCATTCGCGCGGCTGTGCGGGATCTGCTTGACGCGAAGAGAGAGGGAGGCAATGAAGCAGACCTGTATCCTGGCGATCGATCAGGGCACGACCAATACCAAGGCCCTGCTCCTCGATGAGGCGGGGGAGATTCTCGCTCAGGCCTCGCGCCCGGTGCGGCGCTTCTACCCGCAGCCGGCCTGGGTAGAGCAGGATGCCCTGGAGATCTGGCAGAGCGTCCTCGCGGTCTGTGAGGAGTGTCTGCAGCAGGATGGGGCGCTGGCGATGATGCCGGCGGCTATCGCCATCACCAATCAGCGTGAGTCGGCGCTCCTGTGGGAGCGCGCCAGCGGGCGGCCGCTTGGACCCTGCGTGAGCTGGCAGTGCCAGCGGACGGGCCCGCTCTGTGAGGAGCTGCGTGCTCAGGGAGTGGAGGCGCATGTACAGGCACGCACTGGCCTGACGCTCGATCCGATGTTCTCGGCGACGAAGATGCGCTGGCTGCTCGATCAGGTGGAGCATGGACGAGAACGGGCGGAAGCGGGTGAGCTCTGCGTTGGGACCGTCGATAGCTGGCTCTGCTGGCAGCTCACGGGAGGAACCCAGCATGCCTGTGATGTCACCAACGCCGCCCGGACGCTGCTCTTCAACCTCGAACGCCTGAGCTGGGATGAGGAGCTGCTGACCCTCTTTGGCGTGCCGCGGGCGGCGCTGCCAGAGGTGCGGCCCTCGGCGGCCATCTATGGAGAGAGTGTTCCCTGTGGTTCCTTGCCGGGCGGGGTGCCGCTGGCCACTCTGATCGGCGACTCCCATGCGGCCCTCTTCGGTCAGGCTGGCTTCCAGGCGGGCGCCATCAAAGCCACCTATGGCACCGGCTCATCGCTCATGACCCCCCTGGAACGGCTGCTGATCTCGCAGCGCGGCCTCTCCACCACTGTTGCCTGGGGACTTGCCGGTCGGACAACCTACGCGCTGGAAGGCAACATCTATGTGACTGGCGCAGCGATTGAATGGCTGGGTCGCTTTCTGGGCCTCTCCGATCCGGTAGCCGGCGTGGCTGCGCTGGCCGCCACTGTTCCCGATAGCGGGGGTCTCTATTTCGTGCCGGCTCTGAGTGGTCTGGGAGCCCCTTACTGGGATCAGAACGCTCGCGGCCTGATGAGTGGCTTCACCCAGAAGAGCACTGTCGCCCATCTCGCGCGTGCCACGTTTGAATCTATAGCCTATCAGGTGCGCGCGGTCTTTGATGCCATGCAGATGGAGGCCGGGAGCGAGCTGCAGGTACTGCTCGCCGATGGGGGCGCCACGCAGAGCGATCTCCTGATGCAGCTGCAGGCCGACATCATCGGACTGCCGGTGCTGCGCTGCGAGGCGGCGGATGTCTCTGCGCTGGGCGCCGCCTATCTGGCCGGCCTGGTGCTGGGCATCTGGTCCTCCGAGGAGGAGATTGCCGCTCTGCCACGGGCGCGGAGGCGCTTCGAGCCGTGCCTGGCGCCGGCGCAGCGGGAGGCGCTCTACGCTGGCTGGCAGGAGGCGGTCGCGCGCGCGATCCTGCATTCATCCCCACAGCGCCGGGGTCAGTGAGCGAGCTGGGCCGGCGCGAGGAGTACAGCTCTATGGCTCGTATTGATGATCTGCGCTTGATGGCCAGAGTGGCCAGTCTCTACTACGAGCGAGGTCTCTCCCAGGTGGAGATTGCAGAGCGTCTGCAGCTCTCGCAGTCGAATGTCTCGCGCCTGCTCAAGCGTGCTCAGCAGGAGCAGATCGTGCGTATCACCGTGAGTATGCCGCGCGGGGTGTACACCGATCTGGAGGATCAGCTTGAAACGCTCTATGGTCTCAAGGAGGCCGTTGTTGCTGATTGCCCAGAGGATGCCAGCGCTGAGCAGATGCTGCAGGCCATCGGGGGAGCAGCGGCCTTCTGGCTGGAATCCAGGCTCAAGCCTGGGGAGATCGTGGGCATCTCTTCATGGAGCGCATCGCTGCTGGCAATGGTGGACGCCATGCACCCGCTGGCGCAGCCCTCGCGTGCCCAGGTTGTGCAGATTCTGGGGGGCATCGGCAACCCTGCTGCTGAAGTGCATGCCACGCAGCTCACACGGCGTCTGGCGGAGCTGGTGCATGGGGAGGCGGTCTTTCTGCCGGCGCCGGGCGTCGTCAGTTCACCGGAGGCGCGGCGGGTCTTTTTCGATGACCCTTTTGTCTGCGAGGCAGTCGACCTCTTTGAGCGTGTGACCCTGGCTCTGGTCGGTATCGGTGCCGTCGAGCCGTCAGCACTGCTGGCCAGCAGCGGCAATATTTTCGCCCTCGAAGAGCTGCACATGTTGCGCGAGCACGGAGCGGTTGGTGATATTGTCCTGCGCTTCTTTGATGGGCAGGGACGCCCTGTGGTCACGCCGCTCGACGAACGTGTGATTGGCATGCGGCTCGATCAGTTGCAGCGCGTCAAGTACGCGGTCGGCGTGGCTGGTGGTGCGCGCAAGCTCGCGGCCATTCGCGGCGCGTTGGCGGGACGCTGGATCAATGTGCTGATCACCGATCATATCACAGCGCGCGCGCTGGTGCAGCAGCCAGAGGGATCATCGTCGTCGTAAGCCAGGAGGATGCGCGCGTGCCAGGAGAGCACGCGCTGAACAGCCCAACCCTGAATCTGGAATGTTGGGAGGACTCTATGTACGGGTATGCTCAAAAGATGAGAGATCGGCTCACGGTCGGGCCGCTGCAGACCTGGAGGGAGCGTCGAGGCTGGTTCTGGCTCGGGCTGGCGCTCTTCCTCACCCTGATCTGTGCTGCCTGCAGCCTCTACACGGTCAGGCCGCTCACTGCCTCTGGCGGCCAGCCGGCCGGCACGCAACAGGCCTTTGATCCCCAGGCCTATGTGAACTCCATCTGGGAGAGCCGTGTCGTGCCGACGGTCGTGAAGAGGGCCAACGATGCCAGTGCAGTGCTCGTGGCACTCAAGACCAACCGGAGTGCTGCCCAGAAGCGCTATGGCTATCAGGAGGGCGATGGTCCCTATACCTTTCTGGTGAAAGGAAGTGGACGTGTTGTCTCGGTCAACACCACCTCGCGCAATGGCACCCTGGGTATCGATCTGCCACCCTACAGCGGGCGCCCCGACCTCTATCTCCAGATCGGCCCGGTCATCCTGGGCACAGCCATCAGGGATGGCGTGGGCTTCATCCATTTCGGTCAGTTTGTCAATCAGATCCAGTATGCCGAAGTGGCCGATGCCCTCAACGCGCGCGCCGTGCGTGTAGCCTCGCAGATCGATCTGGCGCATATCAAGGGTCAGATGCTCACATTTTACGGCGTGTTCGCCCTCGCCGATCCGACCTATGTGCTTGTTGTGCCTGTCAAGCTGGCCGTAGAAGGAGCTGCTTCATGAACGCTGCCGCTGATCCCGGAGAGGAGCAGCGCGCCTCCGCTGAGGTGATCCTGCGTGCCGAGGGTGTGACCAGGGTCTATGGCGGAACCGTGGCGCTCGATGGCGTGGATTTCAATGTCTACCGTGGCAAGGTCAACGTGCTGATTGGCGAGAACGGCGCCGGCAAATCGACCCTGATGAAGATCATCGCCGGCGCGGAGAGCGCTACACGGGGAAGGCTCCTGCTGGAGGGGCAGCCGGTGCAATTTAAATCGCCCCGCGATGCCGCGCGCGCCGGGATCGGGATTATCTATCAGGAGCTGCATCTCTTCCCCAACCTCTCGGTGGCCGAGAACATCTTCGTGGCCGATGAGCCTGGAACCTGGGGTGGTCTGCTCGTCGATAGCCGCCGCCAGCTCGAGGAGGCCAGACGTTTGCTGGCACGCCTGGAGCAGGACATCGATCCGCGCACCCCGGTCGAGAATCTGCGCCTTGGCCAGCAGCAGATCGTTGAGATCGCCAGGGCGCTGGCGCGCGATGTGCGCATCCTGATCATGGATGAGCCGACCTCTGCGCTCACCGCGGCCGAAGTCGAGGTCCTCTTCCGCGTGATCCGCGAGTTGAAGGCTCGCGGTGTCTCGATCATCTATATCTCCCATAAGCTCGAGGAGCTGTTGCAGATCGGCGACTACGTGACCGTACTGCGCGATAGCCACCTGATTGCCGAGGCCCCTGTGAGCGAAGTTGATGTCAACTGGATCATTGAGAAGATGATCGGGCGCAGCGTGAGCGAGACCTATCGCCGTCAGAAGCGGACGCTCGGCCCGGAACTGCTGCGCGTGGCTGAGCTGAGTCTGCCGCGGCCAGGAGGAGGACTGCTGCTGGACGCTGTCTCCTTCTCGCTGCGCGCCGGGGAGATCGTCGGCATCTACGGTCTGCTGGGCGCCGGGCGCACGGAGCTGCTGGAGTGCCTGCTGGGATTGCATCCCGAGGCGAGCGGCTCCATCTGGCTGGCGGGCCAGCCGGTCAGGGGAGGCGGTGTGCGTGAGCGCATCGCCGAGGGTCTGGTGCTCGTGCCTGAGGATCGGCAGCGTGAGGGTCTGGTGCTCCCGCTCTCTGTGGCTCACAACATGGTACTGGCCAGTCTCAGTCGCTATCTGCGGGGCTTCTACCTGTCGCGTCGGAAGGAGCAGGCTGCCGTCAGGGCACTAATCGAGCAGCTAGCGATCAAGGTCTCCTCTCCTCAGGCGCTGATCGAGTCCTTGAGCGGCGGCAATCAGCAGAAAGTCGTCGTGGCTCGAGGTCTGCTGACCTCGCCCAGGGTGCTGCTCATGGATGAGCCGACGCGCGGCATCGACATCGGCGCCAAGGCCGACATGTTTCATCTGATGCATGAGCTGGCCACCCAGGGGCTGGGCATCCTCTTTGTCTCGTCGGAGCTGCGCGAGGTGCTCAGCATTGCCGATCGCATCCTGGTTCTGGCCCGGGGACGGCTCAGCGGGGAGTTCACCCACGAGGAGGCTACAGAGGAAGCCCTCGTGGCCGCCTCGGCCGCCGTCCCCACATCTGGCGCGGCCTCGATTCCCCCTACGACGAAGATAGGAGAAGCACGCAATGCGCACTAGTTCATCGGTAGCTGACGCCAGGAAGCCGCTGAACCGTAGCTGGCCTCTGCAGCGCCGACACATCCATACCTTGCTCTTTCAGCTACGCGCCTTTGTCGCGCTCATTATCCTGATAATTATCTTCTCGCTGCTCTCGCCAGACTTTCTGACCGTCAATGACCTGACGATCGTGGCGGAGCATGTCTCGATCAACGCGCTGCTGGCGATCGGGCAGTCGTTTGTCATCCTCACCGCCGGCATTGACCTCTCGGTCGGCTCGATCGTCGGCCTGACGGCGATGGTGGCAGGCTACCTGATCAGTCAGGGGCTGATTCTGCCCATGTTCGGGGTCGTGGTCTATTTCAACGTCTGGGTCGTGGTCTTCATCGGGCTGCTGGTGGGCGTGGTGATCGGGCTGATCAACGGCCTGGTGATCACCAAGTTCAACGTGGCGCCCTTCATTGCCACGCTGGGCATGCTCTATGCGGCGCGCGGCCTGGCGCTGCTGACCTCGAACGGAGCGACCTTCCCCGATCTGGGCGGCGATCCCTCGCTGGGGAACACGGGCTTTCCGTTTCTGGGATCGGGGAGCCTGCTGGGAGTACCGATGCCGATCTGGTTGATGGTCGTCTTTGGCGCGGTGGCGGCCTTTGTGGCTGCCAGAACCCCCTTTGGACGCCGCGTCTACGCCATTGGTGGCAACGAGCGCGCGGCGCAGCTTTCGGGCATTCGCGTCAATCGTGTCAAGCTACTGGTCTACGTCATCTCCGGCTTCTGCGCGGCGATGACTGGCCTGGTGATCGCCTCCCAGCTACAGGCGGCTCAGCCGGCGACCGGCGAGAGCTATGAGTTGAATGCCATTGCGGCGGTGGTGCTGGGTGGAACCTCGCTCTTTGGGGGGCGCGGCACCATCGTTGGCAGTATCATCGGCGCGTTTGTGATCGGGGTCCTCAGCGATGGACTCGTGCTGATCGGCGTCTCCGAATTCTGGCAGATGGTCGTGAAGGGGGCGGTCATCGTGCTGGCTGTGATGATCGATCAGCTGCAACAGCGCTGGCAGAAACGCGCTCTGCTGGCGTAAGCGACAATCAGAGGAGGTGAGTAATAGAACAGCCTTGGTGCGCTCTCTGGCGGTGTATGCCAGAACACTGTGTCATTGATCTCCTCAACGAGGAGCCTGTGAAGGGAGGATTACTCTGATGCAACGACGGATGGTATCTACGCTGGCCGTGCTGCTGGCTCTGAGCTTGAGCCTGGTGGCCTGTGGTGGAACGAGTCAGTCCACAACCTCAACGGCTGCCGGGAAGAAGCTGATTGCCATTATCACGCCGGCCTACGACAATATTTTCTTCAAGGCTGAGGCCGATGCTGCCAGCGCTGAGGCAAAGGCCCTGGGCTATGATACGCTGGCTGTGACGCATGACGATGATGTCAACAAGCAGAATCAGTTGATCGATACGGCCATCGCGCGCCATGCGGCCGCGATTATCCTGGATAACGCCGGGGCCGATGCCAGTATTGCAGCTGTCCGCAAAGCGCGTAACGCTGGCGTGCCGGTCTTCCTGATCGATCGCGAGATCAATGCGACTGGCATCGCCGTCGCGCAGATCGTTTCGAACAACTATCAGGGTGCCACGCTGGGCGGCCAGGAGTTTGTGAAGCTGATGGGGGAGAAGGGCAACTACGTGGAGTTGCTGGGCAAGCAGTCGGACACCAACGCTGGCATTCGCTCGCGTGGCTATCATGACGTCATCGATCAGTATCCGCAGATGAAGATGGTGGCGCAGCAGAGCGCGGACTGGGATCAGACGGAGGCCTTCCAGAAGATGCAGACCATTCTGCAGGCCCATCCAGACATCCAGGGCGTCATTGCGGGGAACGACACGATGGCTCTGGGGGCCTGGGCAGCGCTGCAGGCGGCGCATAAGACGAATGTGATCGTCGTGGGCTTTGACGGCAGTCCCGATGTGATCGCCTCGATCAAGCAGGGCGGCATCAAGGCGACTGTTCTGCAGCCGGCGGTGCATATCGCTCAGCTCGCCGTTCAGGAAGCCGATAAGTACCTCAAGTCCGGTTCTGCAGGACAGCCGGAGAAGCAGTCAATCGACTGTGTACTGGTGACAGCCGAGAATGCCGACCAGTTCGGTGTCTTCGGACCCAAATAAATCCCGCTGAGTGTGCTGCGATAGAAACAGGGTGGCCGTCTGGACGCTGGTCTCTGGCGTTCACCCTGTTCTGTGCTCGCGGGCTTGCCAGCGCCGGGCTGCCTCCACGAAGCGTTGTGCAGCCTGAGGAAAGCCGCTGAAGGAGAAGTGCAGGTAGCTGGCCAGGAGATTCCCCCGAGCGAAACCCTCGAGCTGCTGGTGGACTCCATCGGGAGAGGTGAGCAGATAGGCCGCCTCGGTTGGCTCTGGAGGCCTGTCGAGTCTGGAGACATGAAACTCATGGCCGCGTACCTGGCTTCCGCGTGGCAGCAGCAGGGTGTCGCGCTGTGCTCTGGCCAGGCGGTAGCCGAGCTGCAGGCCGCTGTGTGCGGGCATCAGGCTCTGGCGCTCGATGATGCCGAGCATGGGATAGGTTGTCCCGGCGGCGGTGCGGATACTGTGGCAGAGGTACATCAGGCCGCCGCACTCCGCGTAGCAGGGTAGGTCGCGTGCCAGCAGGTGCGCCAGCGCGCGACGCAGATCTGTATTAGCGGCCAGGCGAGCAGCGTGCTCTTCAGGAAAGCCGCCGCCGAGATAGAGGCCAGCCATCGCTTCCGGTGGCTGGGTATCGTGGAGCGGGCTGAAGGGCACCAGCTCGGCGCCAGCCTCGCGCAGCAGGTCGAGGGTGTCGGGATAGTAGAAGTTGAAGGCCTCGTCTCTGGCAAGCGCGATGCGCACACGTTCGGCGCCGCTGGCCGCTGGAGGTCGGCGCGTCGTGCTGGCAGCCGGCAACGCCGGGGCGCTGAAGGCCAGAGCCAGCAGGCGCTCGCTGTCGCAGCTCTGGCGAAACTGCTCGGCCAGCTGGGCGAGCTGCTGGCCGTTCAGTCCCGCCTCGCTGGCGGGGAGGAGTCCCAGATGGCGCTCGGCGATGAGCGGTCGGGCTGCCTGTGGCAGGGAGCCGAAGAGGGGCAGGCCGGTGGCGCTGGTGATGGCCTCCTGGAGAAGGCGCACGTGGCCCTCGCTTCCCACGCGGTTGGCAATGACCCCCGCGAGCGGCACGTGCGGATCGAGCTGCTGGAAGCCCAGGACGATGGCGGCGGCGCTGCGCGCCAGGGCATTGGCATCCAGGACGAGCACCACCGGTGTCGCGAGCAGCCTGGCAATCTCGGCGGCGCTGCCGCTGTCGCTCTGGCTCTCGCGGCCATCGTAGAGGCCCATCATCCCCTCGATGATGGCGAGATCAGCGTCGCTGCAAGCGGCTGTAACGAGCTGCTGCAGGCGCTCCGAGGATAGCAACCAGGTATCGAGGTTGTAGCAGGGACGCCCGGCTGCCTGGCTCAGATGCGAGGGATCGAGGTAGTCAGGGCCGACTTTGAAGGGTTGCACGCGCAGCCCGCGCTCGCGCAGGTCGGCGATCAGCGCGACACTGACGGTGGTCTTGCCGACGCCGCTGGCGACGCCAGCGATGAGCAGCCGTGGTAGGTGTTGCCTCATGCGGGGCTCTCCTTGAGGGTTCGGATGAGTTGACCTGGCGCCCTGAGGCGCTCTTCAGGATACCACATTCGGCAGGCGGCAGGCCGCTGGCAGGGAGCGCCCTGCGGTGGCGGGATCGAGCGCGGTCCTGGGGAGATTGGGGGCTGCTGTCACTATCTAGCCGGCTGTTGCGTTCTCCAATTACATGGGAAAGATGAAGTCTTCTAGGGCCAGCTCGGCGCTGTGGCATGGCCCTCTCTCCTACATTGTTGCTGGTTCACGCTGGATTGATCAACGTTTGCGCGCCTTCTTCGATGGCGAGCAGCAAGCGGCGACAATTCCTGTGCTGGATGGGCTGCGCGCGCTGGCCTGTCTGGCCGTGGTCACCTTTCATGTCAACTGGACGACCTACCATCAGCAGCTCTGGCAGCCCCAGGACTTCCCGATTGCCAGCGCGCTGCTGCTGGCCGGGGGGACCGGGGTCACGCTCTTTTTTGTGCTCTCTGGTTTTCTGCTCTTCCTGCCCTATGCGCGGGCCTTGTTGGCGGATGAGCAGGGCTGGCCATCCGCTCGCCGCTTCTATCTGCGGCGAGCCTTTCGTATTCTGCCGGCCTACTACGTCTCGCTGGCTCTGCTGGTCTTCTTCTGGCAGCCCGCTTATCTGCAGCCGCAGCACTGGCGGGATCTCTTGCTCTTTGTGACCTTCTTCATGGATTCAACGCCGGAAACCTTTCGTAAGATCAATGGTCCCTACTGGACGCTGGCGGTGGAGTGGCAATTTTATCTACTCCTGCCGCTGCTGGCCCTGGGGGGGTATCTGCTGGTCCGGCGTGTTCCGCAGAGAAGCCGTTTCCCGGCGATCGGTGCCTGCCTCGGGGGCCTGATGGTGTGGGCGCTGCTGGTGCGCTGCTGGGGTGATTACTATGTGAGCCATCCGGGGGAGACCTTGCTGGTGCCGCGGACGGTGCTCAATGTGGCGCTGTTTTTTCTGCATGGGATGGCGGGGAAGTTTCTGGAGGATTTCGCCATTGGCATGCTGTTGGCGACCTGCTATGCCTATGGACGGATGCGGGCATGGCAGAGTCGTCTGGTGTCCTGGCTGCAGCGCTATAGCCTGCCTCTGGGGGGGGCTGGCATCGCGCTGCTCTGTTTCATGGCGCTCTGGCACCTCGATCAGGATCTGCACACCTTCCCCTGGCTCGATGTCCTGGCTCCTGCCTATAGCTCGCTGAGTGAGCTGGGCTTTGCTCTGGGCTACGGCGCGTGTATGGCGGCGCTGCTCTTCGGGCCGGCCTACCTGCGGCGTCCCCTGGAGTGGCGCTACGTGCGCTGGGTCGGAGCGATTTCTTATAGTCTTTATATCTGGCATCTGGTGCTGATCGCTCTGTTTGAGGAATATACGCAGTCGTGGATGAGCGGACTGGACGGGCGGCTGGCCTATGGGCTGTACTGGCTGTGGGTGATTGTGGCGGTGATCCCCCTGGCGGGGCTGTCGTATGCGCTGATTGAGCGGCCCTTCATGAGATTGGGGAGTCGGCTGACGGCGCAGCGGCCTGGCGGGCCGTCAGGACCAGAACCGCTGTCTGGTGGGAACCAGCGGTCTGGCCGCGAGCGGGGGGCCGCCAGCCAGGCAGAAAGACAGGCGGTCGAGTATGAGTCTGGTGGTGACCACACTCGGCCCGCTTTACGTTGACACCGCAAAGATTGCGAGATTATAATACTTTACACAACCCATATGATTTGTTGTGGCGAAGTAGGTCTGCTTCGCTGTGGAAGCAGCAGTTGCCCGACACGTCGGACGTTGAGCTGCGCCTCCTGCTCACGCGAAGCATACGTCCCCTATAAGGAGCTTCTATGCCTACCACCGAAGGCCTTGAAGATGTCGTTGCCGCTCATTCCCAGATCTGTGACCTGGATGGTAAACTCGGCAAGCTGACATATTATGGCATTGACATTCATGACCTTGTTGCTCATTCCTCGTTTGAAGAGACCGCCTATTTGCTCTGGCACGGCAGCCTGCCCACCCGAGGCCAGCTCGAGGCGCTTGTGGCCGAGCTACGAGCGAATCGTCCGCTGCCGGGGCGCGTGATTGATGTCATGCGTCTGCTCCCCACGTCAACGCCTCCGATGGATGTGCTGCGCACCGCCGTTTCGGCCCTCTCCGCTTTTGATCCCGATATCGCCGATCGCTCGCGAGAGGCCAACGTGCATCGGGCTGTGCGTCTGACGGCGGCCTTTCCCACAATCGTGACGGCCTGGGAGCACCTGCGCAATGGGCGCGAACCAGTGGCGCCGCTCGCCGATGGCGATCATGCCACCAACTTCCTCTACATGCTCAAGGGTGAGATGCCCGATGCCTACGATGCGCACGTGCTCGACATCGCGCTCATCCTGCATGCCGACCATGAGCTGAACGCCTCGACCTTTGCTGCGCGCGTGGCGGCGGGCACGCTGGCGGATATGTACGCCGCGATCACGGCCGCTGTGGGGACGCTCTCTGGTCCCCTCCACGGTGGCGCCAATGAGCAGGTCATGCGCATGCTGCAGCGTATCGGTGAAGTGGGTCGTGCCGAGGAGTATGTGCGCGGGATGCTCGAGCGCAAGGAGCGGGTGATGGGCTTCGGCCATCGCGTCTATCGCACCGAGGATCCGCGTGCCACCCATCTGCGCGCCATCTCTGAGGAGCTGGGGAAACGCAAGGGTGACTCACGCTGGTACGAGATGTCGCGCATTGTCGAGGCATACGTTAAAGAGCACAAGGGGTTGAATGCCAACGTCGATTTCTACTCGGCTTCTGTCTACTACATGCTGGGGATTCCGATCGACCAGGATACACCGGTCTTTGCGAGCAGCCGCATCACTGGCTGGACGGCACATGTCATGGAGCAATACGCCAATAATCGCCTGATCCGCCCGCGTGGTGAATATGTCGGACCAAAGAACGTTGCGTATGTGCCGCTTGACCAGCGCGGCTAACGCCCGGGCGGCGCGTGTACGCTGACGCTCTCTGTTTTTGCTGAGGAAGTTCCCACTGTGATCTCAGGAGCAATCACCGGCGATTGCTCCTGTCTCGCTGACGGTCGGATCTCGCACCGCTTTCTTGACATCAGGCGCATATGTAACTACAATAGTGACAGATAGGGAAGGGGGGCAGGCATGACGACCAGTACCAGGCTGGCTGTCGCCATCCACATTCTTACCTTGCTTGCCCAGCAGGCGAATGAGCCACAGACCTCGGCGTTGATCGCGGCCAGCGTCAATACCAATCCGGTCTTTATTCGCCGTATTCTGGGCATGTTGAGCCAGGCCGGGCTGGTTGCCTCGCAGCCGGGCGTTGGTGGCGGCTGGCGTCTTCTGCGTCCTGCCTCTGCGATCACTCTGCTCGACGTCTATCAGGCCGTGGGCGATGACCCGTTGCTGGCACTGCATCATAGCGTGCCCAATCCCGACTGTCTGATTGGCCGGAATATCCAGCGGACCTTGCTGATCTACTTCGGCAGAGCAGAGGAAGCCTTCAGACAGGCTCTGGCGCAGCAGACCATTGCCCAGGTCCTTGAGACAGCCTGCGAGGACCCGCGACCCTCTCTGCCCTGAACGGGCGTCTTTTTTTTGCGGCCGATTCATAACTGATGCAGTTACGGATACTGGTGTTGGGGAAGCCGAGAGAGCAGGCGCCCACACCTGCTCTTGCTGGCGTTCCGCGGCTTCCCCTGAGAAAGGAAGGAGATCATCATGAGTTACTGCCTCACTTCCTATTTAGATACGAAACAGTATCGTTTCTATATTGAGCATAACACAGTGCTTTAAGAAACGCAAGTGTTTCGTATCTATGGGAAGCTGACCTCCACAGACAGGAGCCTCCTGGGGGCCAGGCACGCAGCTCTGGCGCAAGTGCAGGCGGAGAGAGAAGGAGGTCGGAGTCGGGAAGATCCTGACGGGGGCAGGGACGAGGCAGAGGGCCAGGCACGAGACCTCGTCCTGCGACGCTACCACTCCGCCAGCGGTCGCGCTGCCGAGAGCAGGAAGGGACGAACGGTGGCGCCGAAGTAGCGCTGCAGACCGCTGACGAGGTCCTCAAGGACGGCCTGCGCCACACGCGGACCTACCTCGCCGAGAGACTCAGAGACCAGCAAGGCACGGCGCGTCTCAAGGGCAATGAGCCGCCTGGCGTGACTGACGCCAGACAAAGTGGCGCGTTAACACCGTGCTGCCGTCGGTATAGGCTACCTCCCCGGCCTGCACCCGCTCTGGCACCTCTTCGCCCAGAGCCGTGAACTGATCACCTTCGTGCGTGAGGCGCAGTTCCAGAGGACCCTGCACCTGGTCCAGGTCGAAGCCGCCGACAGGGATGACATGGCGCAATGAGAGCGTGTTGTAGAAGTCGACCAGCCCGTTGATGCTGAACGGCTCTCCCCTTCAAGGCTCGCTGTAGCAGCGCCTCGACGGAGCTGGGGAATTTACCAGAGACGCCCAGGGCGCGCAGGCGCTCACGCCAGGGTCGGACACGGGGATGTGACTGGGCGTTGCCATAGAGCGCGGCCTGCTTTCCAGCGGCCTCCCAGGTGCGCCACCACTCCCGGCTGACCGCCTGCGGCACCCTGTGATGATCGATCCCCTCGGCAACCACCATGGCCAGGTGCAGGCCGGGGAAAAGGCCAAAGATCTCGTCCTGAACAATCAAGCGCATAGACTCCTTCCTTATCCTTATGCATATAGGGCAAGCGAATGGAGATGTGCCAGAGACTATGATACTCCATCGGCACGCGGAGCCTCCACCGTTCTTCGGGCGGGAAGCTTGCCGCCACAGGCTGGAGGAGCAGCGTGGGACCTACCTGGTCCGGCCTGGCGCAGGCATGACGTGGTATCGTGTGGAAGCGCGTCTGTGCAGGCGGCACGGCGGGTCACGCTCCCGACCAGGGAGCAAATCACACAACTTGCCAAAGGCTGTAGCGTAAATATATAGTAGAGAAGGAGCGCAGCGCCAATCAGCGAGGCGATCAGGCGCTCCTGAATTCCCGAAGCGACCAGGCCAGCCAGGGGGGTCGCAACGGCAAAAGGGGAAGCAGAGTGGCCCGTTGTCTGAACACACGCGGAGGGCACGAGAATCCTGATAACGCCGTGAGCTGTCAACGCTGCGAATTTCTGATCGCTGGCGCGCGCATCGGCACCTACGAGGTGGTCTCGTTCATCGGAGCCGGCAGCTACGGCTACGTCTACCAGGTACGCGAATCGGAGCCGCTCAGCCGTACGCTGGCCCTCAAGGTACTGCGTTTCGACCAGTTCAATGAGAAAGCCCTGGGGAGCTTCTTCGACGAGGCCCGGCGCATCGCCAACTTGCAACACCCGAATATCCTGCCCGTCTATAGCTTCGGGCAGTTGGAAGACGATCGGCCCTATCTGGTGATGGAGTACGCGCCGAAAACGATCTACGATCTCTTCCGCAAGCCCGACGGCGGCCGGCGCACAGCCTTCGTCGAAGAGCTGCTGCCCTACATCCAGCAGGCCGCCCAGGCCCTGCAATACGTGCACCAGAGCGGCCTCATCCACCAGGACGTCAAGCCCGGCAACCTGCTCATCGGGCGCAACGGCCAGCTTCTGCTCTCGGACTTCGGCACCACCTTCTACCTGGGCATGCAGACCCACGCCTCGCTCGGCGAAGTGACCGGCACCGCCGCCTACATGGCACCCGAGCAGTGGAGGGGCAACCCACGCCGCGAGACCGATCAGTACGCGCTCGCCATCTGTTGCTACGAGCTGCTGGCCGGCCGGCTGCCCTTCACCTTTCAGCGCCTCGAAGAGATGTGGCGCGCCCACATCAACGAGCCGCCGCCCTCACCTCAGCAATGGAACGCGCGCATCCCCGTCGAGGTAGCCGCCGTCCTGCTGCGTGCCATGTCCAAGGACTACCACCAGCGCTACCGCGATATGCAGCAGTTCGCCGACGCCTGCAGCGAGGCCGTCGCGCTCGCCCTCCAGCGCTACGTCTGCCAGCGCTGTGGCTTCCAGAACCGCAGTGGCGCCCAGCGCTGCAGCAACTGTGGCACCGACGACGACGATCGCGTCTGTCCCTACTGCCAGGCCAGGGTGCGCTTCGGCCAGCGTTGCTGCTCCCTCTGCGGCCGCCTGACCATCCCCCCCTCCCTGGTTATGCACAGTCCCCTGCTGGGCGTCAGCGTGCGGCAAGGCCGCTACGACATCCAGCGCGTTTTCAAGAGCCGCGAGGAGACACACGTGACCACGATGGTCGCCGCCGATACCCAGGCCAGGGGCGAGCAGGTGGTCCTCAAGCGCTGGGAGTGCACCGACTTTCCCCTGGCACGGCGCGCCCAGGAGATCGCTTACTACGACCACGCCAGCGAGGCCCTGGCGCGTCTGCGCCATCCACTGGTTCCTCAGGTTCGTGAGCGCTTCGCTGAGGGGCGCCACTACTATCTTGTGCTGACCTATATCGATGGGGAGAGCCTCGAAGATCGCCTGCAGAAACTGCTCAGGCCTCTGCCGGAGGGCGACGTGGTCGGCTGGCTGTACAGCGTGCTGAATATCCTCGCCGCCCTGGAGCAGCAGCAGCCAGCCGTGCGCCACTTCGATATCTCACCTGCCAACATTATCATCGAGCGCACACGCGGACGCGCTATGCTGACGGGGTTCCAGATTCCGCCACCACCCCTGGAGGCGCCCGGCCAGGCGCGACACCGCACGACGCGCAAGCTGGCACTCTCGCCCTATCTGCCCATCAAGGACACGCGCTACGATCGTCGCACCAGCATCTACATGCTGGCGGCGACGATGCACCACGTTCTGAGCAATCAGGCACCGCCGCACTATCCGAGCTACCCGCCGCTGCGCCAGCTCAATCCGGCAGTCTCTCCGGCGCTGGAGGCCATCTTGAGCCGCGCCCTGATGGAGGAGGCCTCCGCCCGCTATCAGAGCTACCAGGAGATGCAGCGCGATCTGAAGCGGCTTCTGTAGCCGGCCTCGGCCGCCTGGGCTTCTGCTCCACAGCCTGCCGCGAGAGCTGAGGCACTCCCCCTCGTGAGTGCTTAGCCTCTGTGCCGTAAGCCCCCTGGCCTTCAGACAGGGGGATATAAGGTGCTCCCACAAGCAATAGATACTCTTGCATATCTATTGCTTGTGGGTTCTAATCTCTTGTATGAGATATGATTTAAAGACAAACAACAATGTAGCATACATCTGCCATTATCATGTGGTGCTTTGTCCGAAGTATCGACGTCAGGTACTCATACCGCCCATAGATGAACGGTTGAAAGTTCTCATCATGGAGACAGTAGAGAAGTGGGGGCAAACACTGATTGAGATGGAAGTCATGCCCGATCATGTGCATCTCTTGCTCG
>JBHOQN010000126.1:0-3118 GCA_042408965.1 Ktedonobacteraceae bacterium | reverse complement strand
TTGATCATGTATTGCTCGGAGTTCAAATAGTAGGGATTGCGCCGGATGAATTTGCCTACGACGGAGATAGGATGAAGCTTGAGCATCTCCACGACGAGGCTGGGCAGCAGCTTCCCATAATCATAATGCATGAGCGCAATGATCGGTCTGTTCTGGAAGGTGAAAACGGCATCGCAGAGCGCTTCGTATTTCAGTAACTGCTCCGGCGTGGCCAGCCCTCCGGTGAGCCAGGTCATATCGATCGAAATACGCACGGCCTTCCAGCCATCGCGAAGCGCCTGGGTGATAAACGTCTGATGCGTCGATAACAAAAAATACGGGTCGAAGCGCTTGCCGTTTGGTAAAAATGGCTCCCGATCTTCACACAATACAAGCTGCCCTGTCTCTATCAACGCATCAACGTCCAGTTGCAGCTTGAGCAATTCCTCGCGTAATTCCTGGACCTGCGCAGGAGCCGCTGCGAAGAGACATTTCTCGGATGCGACGATCCCTACGCGCAACAACCGAGCCGTCACCCCAGCAATCTCTGTCACTTTGGTATAGAGCTGACAGATATGTGAGCTGTAGGGAATGCGTTCTGATTTTCCATCAACACTCAGATCCATGCCTATCTCCACACAATGCCGATTCTTAACCAGCTTGCCACCATTAAGCATATCACACTGCCGCAGGATTAGCACATATACAGGTATGCACTACTCTGAACCAATAGGAAACCTCTCCTCAACCTCCTTCTCTACCCTTCTCTCTACTCGCTTGCCTATCCTGCAGAGCCACGTTCATCACCCTCCTGAATATTGTACGCACAGTGAGAGGATCTGTTCCGTGCAGCATTGATCACAGCAGGTTGATACCGTACACTATACTGATGTCGGAGCAAGCTAGGCTCCCCGCGCTAAGCGCGCTGTCTTTCTAGCGTCATGCGCTGAGAGGAAGGTTACTATGCAAGGAGCTGTACGGAAATATCGCATCGAAGGTGGTAAACTGATTACGGTGATCCAACGGATTCAGGAAGAGCTGGTCCCGCTGGTCAGAAGAATACCGGGCTTCCAGGGCTTCTACGCCTTGAACGCAGAGGATCTGCTGGTTACCATCGTCCTTGCGACCGATCCGCGCCGGATTCAGGAGGCTGACGAAGCGACCGACAACTGGATGCGGACCCTGGGTACAGCTGTCGTGCTCGTCTCGCAGCAGATCATCACCGGGTCGGTTGTCGTGGAGGCAAGCAGCGACTAGCGGGGAAAAGTGGGGCAGGGCGACCCTGTCAGAGACGGCCGCGCTGCCGGGTCGGGTTGGGCCTTGCCTCTTTTCTCCAGCTACGACGGCAGAAGAGCGGCTGGCCGCCAGATCTTTCAGAACACTGGCTCCGGTCCGGTCGGGTCGGTTACTCATCCTTGATATACGCTGGTCAGCTCTGCCGAGCCTCTGTCTAGAAGCGAAACACTTCTGCTCCTCGTTCGTATAGAGAGATGAGTGAGTCGTTTGCAGAGTTCCTATCCAGGAGAGGAGTCACTTTTTGGACTACCCCGAACCTGTCTTGCTACACCAGCTCGTGGGAGAGGAACTGCGCTGGATTCCGACCTCCCTGGTAAAAGACCACTACGACCTGGTCTGGCACCAGAGCGTGCTCGGCCATTTCGAGATGAGCAACTGGTCCAGTAATGCCACCGCCGTCAGCGCCCACGGGCGCCTGGAGCTGCGGCGCCAGGGCTTCTGGCGATCGCGTCTGCTGGTTTTCGATGCTGAGTCGAGCCGCGAACTGGCCGTCTTTGAACGTGGCTGGGGCGAAAGCGGCCGGGTACGATACGCTGACGGACGCACCCTCAAATGGCAGAAACGCAGCTTCTGGAGGTCAGAGCGCGCCTGGACCGATATGGACGGACAGACACTGGTGCGCTTTCAGACCGGCCTGAGCCGCACAGTGAGCGTCACCATCGACCCCCTGGGAGCGGCCTGCCCTGAGATCTGGCTCCTGGTCGCCCTGGGCCTGGAGGCGATCATTCTGACCCGTCGCTTCACCGAGGCAGCAGCCATTGGCGCCGCCGTCGCCGCTGGCTGAAGCAGCACCGACCAGCGCTGTCAAGAGCATCTCTCCATACGAGTGCTCCTTGAGGCGAGAGCACTCGTTACTCAATCACTGTTCAGCAAGATCACTCGCCGTGGAAGGAGCCTCAGAGATGGACAGCGAGCAGAGTCCATCACCAGGGAAGACTGCAAGCCTGGCCCCATCGTCCAGACAGTCTGTGACAGGCACCCACCGTCGGGGCCAGCGCCAGTCCTATCTTGCCCACATCGGCCGCCTTCTGGTACGCGCACTGCTGCTCTTGCTGCTGGTGATCGGGGGCTTTCTCTCGCTGACTTCCTGGGGCCGTAGCGTGATACGCGCTGGTCTTCTGCTACCGGCCCTGCTCAGCGTCTCCGAGGGGCCGGGGCTGGACCTGCTCGGCTCTCCCGTGCGTTTTACACGGACGACGCTGCACACCGCCAGCGGCCCCGTCTATCTGGATAGCTACACACCGCTTGACAGCCCGGCAGCCTTTCCCGGCAGACGTCAGGGGGTCATAGTCATCGCCGGCCTCGGCGACAACCGCGCCGATCGGCAGCTCATTAATTTTGCCCGCTCGCTGGCCAGCGATGGCGTGGCGGTCATGATCACAGGCACTCCCGCGCTCTTTGACTTCGTACTGGCGCGGCAGGACAGCAACGCTATCGTCGCCGCCGTCGAGGCCCTCTCTCACTGGCCTAGCGCTGATCCAGGACGCATCGGCCTGGTGGGCTTCAGCGCCGGCAATGCCCTGGCCTGTTTCGCGGCTGCCGATCCACGTATCCGCGCACAGGTGGCTTTTGTCCTCTCGTTTGGCGGCTTCTTCAACGCCACCTCGCTGCTGCAGGCCATCGCCACCCATCGTCTGCAGGTCGACGGTCAGAGCCAGTCGTGGACGCCGTATTATGTTCCTCTGCAGGCTCTGGCGCACACGCTTAGCATCTGCGCCGTAAGCCCCCTGGCATTCAGACAGGGGGATATAAGGCGCTCCCACAAGCAATAGATACTATTGACATATCTATTGCTTGTGGGTTATACTCTGCTGTATGAGATATGATTTAAAGACAAATAACA
>JBHOQN010000118.1:0-54300 GCA_042408965.1 Ktedonobacteraceae bacterium | reverse complement strand
ATGATCCTGCAGCGGGTGCTGCGCGCCGAGCGGGAGGGGCAATTGCCCCTCCTCTGCTGAGGCGGCTGCGGCGCGGGTCTGCTTCGGGGAGGCGCGACGGAGACGCAACGGGGTCCCTGCGTCGCGCCTCGCAGCTTTCCGGAGGCTGATCGTGGTCGGGACGCGAGGCCACGTTCCAATCCCCAATCGGGTGTGCGCCGCGTGCTGATCAGCCCCTCCTTCAGGAGCGCAGCGGGAGCGCGGAGCAGTCAAGGGGGTGCAAGCGACCCCCACCCGGCGGGCGCTGCGGCCAGCCAGCAGGACCCCGGCGCTCCTCCTGTGGATACGAGCGGCTGCAGGAGACGCCCGCTCGAGTGGGAGGCGCGCTTCCCAAGCGCGGAACTGACGATCATGCCGCACGATGACCGGGCACGCGACAGAGACGAGCCTGGCTGAATGCATGACTGGCTGACTGGAAAGATCGAGCGAGTGAGCGCTGGATGGAACAGTGGGGAATCTGACGAACGTTAGATAGGCTCGACGCAAGCAGTAATTCATGTAACCGGGCGGTTAAACGCCATGAATTACTGCGCTGATGCTAGCGGGCAACCTCAGCGTAGGCAGCGTCCGCGGTAGACTCAGGCAACAGCTCAATCAAGGGTACCTCGCGCCGCTCAACGATACGGTTCTGCTCATCCACGAGCACGACGCGCGGTTTCAGGCTGCGAATCTCCTCCTCAGTAAAGAGCGCGTAGCTCATCACAATCACGATATCGCCAACGGCAGTCAGGCGAGCGGCAGCACCGTTGAGGCAGATGACACCGGAGCCGCGCGCGCCAGGGATGGTATAGGTCTCCAGGCGCGACCCATTAGTCACATTGACCACCTGGACCTTCTCATAGGGGTAGATGTCAGCGGCCTCCAGCAGATCCTGATCGATCGTAATACTCCCCACATAGTTGAGATCAGCCATCGTCACAGTCGCACGATGGATCTTCGACTTACACATCGTTCGCTGCATGCCTTGCTCCTTTCCAGTTCAAGACCAGAGAGTTGCAGAGAGAGACAGGGAGCCAGACCTAGCGTTCCCTATCCTTAGTATACAGAGTACCAAGCGTCATCTATCTAGCAGATGAGAGAAAGGAAGGGAAACAGCCCCCCCCACTGGTTTAAACGAACGTGACGGCGCCAGGGAACAATGGAAACCCGATCCCGCGACGAGAAGGAAGGCAGGGAGAGAGCACAGCGAGCCGGAGGGTCCGAGCGGAAGAGCGTCTCTCGTAGCTGGCCAGGATAGAGGGTAGGAGGGCGGAAGGGAGCTTCAACGGGACTGATCGCGCTGCTGACCCTCCAGGACCGCCAGCAGGGCACGCGCGTAGGCCTCAGCGGCCCCCTGAGCATCATAGATCTGGTCGCCAAGGAGCAAGCGGTAGTGGCACTTCCAGCGCCGCGCTGGCCAGGGAGCGAGTTTGATGAGGGTATAAGTCGGCACATGGGCCTCCAGCGCCTCACGCAGGGCAACCTCATCACAGACCTCGATGCCGTGAGCAGCCAGCGCACGCAGCAGTTCCAGTGGAATCATCGATGCGTAGCTAGAGCGCGGCCCGCAGGCTGGCGCGCATCTCCTCCACACTGAGCTGTTCCCAGTCTGTTCTGGGCAGACGCCGCGGGATCACCGCAAAAGGACCGCTCCACTGCTTCGCCTGCTCCTCCAGCCAGTCCAGGACCTCGAAGGAGCGCTCACGCACCTGCTCGACCACAGGATAGTGATGAGCAGCACGCTCAAAGACCTCCTGATCCTTAGTATAGACGCTGAAATCTTCGCGGATCACGACGTCGATATAGAGGTCGACGTACATGAGGCGCTGCGAAACGCTGGTATAAGGATCGGTCGGCAGAACAACATCGCAGTAGCCGCTCACAAAATGACCGTCGCGCTGATCATAGCCAATATGGATCGTATACCAGGCGTGCGGCCAGAAGTACGTCAGAGAGTGCTTCTCCGAGATCCAGGTGCCTGGTCTCCAGTGCATCGGCGTGCCCGCCGGCGTCCAGATCGAGACATAGCCATCGCTGAGCGGCAACTGATACCCCCTCCAGGCCCCCCACTCGCTGCCATCCACAAGCATCTTGTGAATTTCAACTTCCAGTAGCATTTCTTACGAGCTTCCTACAGAAAGAATAGACCTTTGCTCCGGCGGTCTACAGAGTACATTATAGCGGATGGCGATCCATTGCGCCAGGGCCAGGCGGAGAGAGGCAGGCCGGGAAGACAGGCCGGGCGGCCCCCAAGCGGCGTGCGCCCGGCTCCCATCACGGTGATATAATGGACAGGAATTTCAGCGCAAAGCGCCGACCAGGATTCATCGAGGAGGATGCTTGTGAGCAGCTTAGCAGAAGAAACGCGCATTGAGCGCGACTCTATGGGCGAAATGCGGGTGCCCGCCGACGCCTACTATGGAGCCAGCACGCAGCGCGCTGTTCTAAATTTCCCCATCAGCGACCTTCGTTTTCCGCGCGCCCTCATCCGTGCGCTTGGCCAGATCAAGCAAGCCGCAGCCCAGACCAATGCAGAGCTTGGCCTGCTGGACGAGCAGATCGCCGCAGCGATCGTGCAGGCCGCGCAGGAGGTGATCGACGGCAAGCTGGACAGCCATTTTGTAGTCGACATCTTCCAGACCGGCTCTGGCACCTCGACCAACATGAACGCCAACGAGGTGATCGCCAATCGCGCCAGCGAACTGCTCGGCGGCGCACGCGGATCGCGCAAGGTTCACCCCAACGACCACGTGAATTTCGGACAGTCGTCAAACGACGTCATTCCCACAGCCATCCATCTCTCCGCGCTGGTCAGCATCGAGCACGACCTCATACCGGCCCTGGAAGAGATGCAGACGCTTCTACAGGCCAAGGCCGAGGAGTTCTGGCCGATCATCAAGACAGGGCGCACCCATCTGCAGGACGCCACGCCGATCCGCCTGGGACAGGAGTTTCTCGGCTACGCCGGACAGATCGAGCGAGGCATTGCCCGCCTGCGCCATGCGGAGAGCGAGCTGAGCGAGGTAGCCCTGGGGGGCACAGCGGTTGGCACAGGGGTCAACACGCACCCAGAGTTTGCCGCGCGCGTCTGCCAGCGGCTCTCAGAGCTGAACGGCGTAACGCTGCGCGAGACGAGCAACCACTTCCAGGCGCAGAGCACACTGGACAACGCCGTCGAGGCCAGCGGCGCACTTAACACGCTGGCCGTGAGCCTGATGAAGATCGCCAACGACATCCGCTGGATGGGCTCGGGACCGCGCGCCGGCATCGGCGAGATCGAGCTGCCCGCCGTGCAGCCTGGCAGCTCCATCATGCCCGGCAAGGTCAATCCAGTCATCGCGGAGTCACTCTGCATGGTCTGCGCCCAGGTCATGGGCAACCACACGACGATTACGATCGCCGGCCAGTCCGGCAACTTTGAGATCAACGTGATGATGCCCGTCACGGCCTATAACCTGCTCCAGTCGATCAGCCTGCTGGCGGCCGCCGTGCGCAACTTTAGCGCGCAGTGCCTCAAGGGGATCAAAGCCACCTCGAAGGGGCCAGAGATGGTCGAGCGCGGCCTGGCGATCTGCACGGCCCTGGCGCCGCTCATCGGCTACGACGCCGCCGCAGAGATCTCGAAAGAGGCCTACCGCACAGGCCGCACCGTGCGCGAGGTGGCGCGTGAGCGCACGAATCTGAGCGAGGAGGAGCTGGCGCGCGTCCTTGATCCCGAGGGCATGACACAGCCCGGTCTTGAGGGCGGACCCGCCGCCGGCTAGCGCCAGCCCCGGGTGGCAACTACTGCGTGGCAGCACAGAACGGCGCCGGCGGCAGGGAGCGCGACAGTCGCCCTTCCACCGTCAGCGCCGTTCGCTCCGAGAGCATTAGAGCCAGATGCGCCAGCGCTCGGCGCTGGAGACGCCAGAGGTATCGGAGAGATCGGCATGGTTGCGCCAGAGACTGGCCGTGGCATCCAGTCCCTTGAGAGCGATGGCGACCGCGCCCGACCAGGTCTCAGCAGAGGTCAGGCTCTCCAGCTCCTCGCGCGAGAAGAAGCGAGCCGCATCGACCTCATCCAGATTGGGACGCAGATCACTGGCCGGCGAAAGCAGGCGCGCCAGAAACATCAAAAAGTAGTTGTGCTCCCCACTCTCCATCACCCAGAGGCGCAGGCCCAGCAGGCCCTCCACAGCAACGCGCAGGCCAGTCTCCTCGAAGGTCTCGCGTACCGCCGCCTCGTCGGGCAGCTCGCCAGGCCGGACGCGCCCCGCCGGCAGCAGATAGCGCCCGCGCGTTACGCCATAGCGGTTGCGCACCAGCAGGACACGCCCCTCGTGCACCACAACGCAACCCGCACCGAGCGAAAGGGAAGCACTCGCTCGGCGCTGCTCATCAGTTGACGCCATTGGCCTCTCTCCTCATCCAGGGCGACCCGCCGGGGGAGCTACTGGCTTCGTCACTCGCCCACCATGCTGGCGGAGAGCCGCTCCACCGACGAGCCGCCAGGTCATGGAACACGAACCTACTGAGACCCCTCGACCTTCCCCTGCTCCTGAGCGGCGCGGCAGACAGCCTCCAGCACCCGGACGAGTGGCTCAGCAAGGGGCGGCTCGCAGCGTGGCACTTCCTGCCCACCGGCGAGCACGAGCTGGCCCAGTGCCTCCAGGAAGCGGGCCAGCGGCTGCAAGCCCTCCACCTCTCGCAGATCATAGCACATCAGCTCATAACGGAAGGCCAGGTTAGCCTGCCTGACATCGCGATGCTCATCATGGATACGCAGGGCGGTCACCGCACGTTGCGCAGCTTGCTCGATTATTTGCTCCGGCGAGTAGATGCCGGGATGCTGCCAGAGAGGGCGGCCGGCGGCGGCGGCGACCTGCTCGATCACCCCCCTGAAAAGTGGGGCGACCTCGCCGGCGACCTGCTCCGGTGGGACCCCCCGGCAGAGAGCGATCCATCCCTCCACCAGCGAGATGACCGATTCGATCAACTCCACAGGGATCCGTTGAGCTTCGAGATCCTTGCGCTGTTCCTGAGCGACCTCCTCCAGCGTGGTCAGCCAGCGCGCCAGTTTCTGTGGATCGGCACGCTCGCGGAAGCGCAGCACCAGAGCCACCATGCTGGCGCAGTGCTCGAGCCACTCTTCGAAGGTGTTTTCTCCCTCCGAGGCCGACTCCGGCACAACGACCGGCTGGCCATCCAGATCGCAGACGACGGCGTGCAAGAGCCAGCGCCGGCGGGCAGCGGGGAAGCGCTCGCCCAGGTTGAGCAGCCAGGCTGGCGGCTCCTCAGCGGCAGCCGCGAAGGCCGCCTCGACCACGTCCGCGGGGAGGCGCTGCCGCAGCGTAGCCAGCAGCTGCAGGCCAGGCGAGCGTTCCTCACCGGGTAGATGCATCGCACGCTCCAGGACACAGGTCCAGAGGCAGTAGTCGAGAGCGGCGCGCCACTCCTCATGATCCGCATGCCAGCGAGCCAGGCGATAGAGCAGCAAGGTCACATCGTGGGCATTGGCGTCCATCGTGATCGCCGAGCGTAGATTCTGCTCCAGCGTATGCAGCTCCTGGCGCTCGGCAGCCGCCGTCTCCTCCTCGGCAGAGGCCCCAAGCGTCAGCGCCTCCAGCGGCTGCAGCGGCGCCGGCTCTGCGCCGCAGGCCCGCAGGCGCTCGTAGAGATCCTGCGAGGCAGGCGGGAGCTGTCCCACGGCCAGGGCCGCAATCCTGAGCGCCTCCTTGGTCGAGCGTGAGACCTCGGCCCCGCGCGCCAGCTCGACAGCCGTCAGAGCGCAGTTGGCAGCGTCGCGGAAGCAGGCGAGATCAAGGTAGACCTGGGCCGCCTGGGCGAGATAGTCGACCGCCCGAGGCAGATGCTCCAGTGCCTGCTCCAGCGCCCCTTCAACCTCCAGCAGGCGCGCCAGCAGCCCGCTGCCCTGCAGCCGTTTCATATGCTGACGGGCCTCGGCCAGCAACGTGGCCCCTGCGGACAGATCGTTCAGCCCGACGCAGGCGCGGGCCTCGGCCAGCAGCGCCTTCACGTAGTCCCAGAGAGACTTCTCGCGCCGGCTGATCTCGGCGGCCTCGTGGGCTGCACGCCGCGCCTCTTCCCACTGGCCCAGATACTCGTAGATCCGGTAGAATACCAGAGCCAGCTCAGAATAGAGAGGCTGCGACAGGTTTGCACGGCAGAGGGCTATCCAGTGGGCGGCCTCATCTGTATGCCTGACCGCCGCTTCCGCCAGCGCCAGGTGGGAGCGCATGCAGGTGGCGCAGGGATAGCGCTCCGGCAACTGATCGAGGAGAGTCTGGGAGTTCTCACAGATCTCGTTGTAGAAGCCGCGCGCATCCATGTACACATAACACTCGACCACGTCGTGATAGGCACAGATCCGCTGTGGCACATCGCGCAGGCGCTCGTCCGTAGCCAGCGTCAGCAGGTCGATGGCCTCCGGCAGCGTGCGCTTCAGATTGTACTGACGCAGCCAGAACTGCAGGCGCCAGTGACGCAGGAGCAGCACCCAGCGGATCTCATCACAGGCCTGAGCGGCCTCAAGCGCTCTGTTGATTGCCATCTCGGCCATGTTATCACCTCGATCGAAGTGCTCCCAGAAGAGAACGTAGTGCTGGACAATAGCCCGCTGCTCATCATTCCCCTGCAGCAAGCGCGGGATATCAGCTTCGATCCAGGCTCCGAGGCTGCTCATATTAGTGCTCATGTCCATACTCCTCATCAGTGGAGCGCGGACCCGAAAGGGCGCGCGCCTTCCGCTCAGCCAGCGAAATGAGTTTATCAGCGCGTGGCGGCGCACCCTCCTGCGCCGTCAGAGCCGGGTCAGTGGAATCAGCGGCACCGTCGGCATCGGCAGCCGGGCCAGGCGACCCACTGGAGATCGCTGAGGGATCAGAACCGGCATCGGCAGCGGTATGGGAGCCGCGAGCAGGCGCGACGGCAACATCCTCCGCCGTGGTCAGCGGGCGGCGCAGCTCTTCGCAGACGGTCGCCAGCATCAGAGGCGAGAGATGCACCCGTTCCGCCAGTGCTTGCAGATCAGCGCTCAGCAGGGCCTCCACGCTCTCACAGGCAGCACAGAGACGCGCCGCCGCTTCGGGATGCAGGCCAAGCGCCGTCAGACGCGCCGTGGTCAGCGGTGTCACACCGGCCGACCCCGCCTCGATACCAGCCAGGCGCTCCAGCGAGCTGTTGATCTGCTCGAAACAGAGGATGGCATCCTGAGCCGAGAGGCCCTGGCCCGCGAACATACGGGCGTTGGCCACCAGGATGCGCACCAGCGGTAAAAAGGCCTCGTGGGAGGGACCAAGATCACGGACGTGCCGCAGCAGGGGATTGCGCGTATTGAGATGCAGCACCCCTTTGATCACCGTCTCATCGACCTGCTGGCGCTGCAGGAAATGATGGACCAGCGAGCGAATGGGAGAATTGAAGCGCCCCTCCTGCATACTGCGCTCAGCACGACGCAGGCGCTGCGAGCCAGGAGGGTAGAGGAGAATCATCGGCAGGTGCTCCGGCTCATAGGCAAGGAGGCGCACCGGGAAGCCCTCAGCCCGACAGGCCTCTACCAGCGGTTTCCATCTTCCCTCAGGATCATCCACGGGCGTGAAGAGGTAGCCAGCAGCCGGCGTCAGCTCCTCCACGGGAACCCCATAGATCTCGCTGTAGGTCTTCAGAAAGGAGACGTCGGCAAACCAGCGGGCGTCAATCACCGCCAGACGGCGGGCCTCAAAGAGCGCAAGGGCCTGGGGCAGGCCGTCCTCATCCTGATAATAGAAAATGCGGCCCGGATTCTCGCGCAGGTATTGTGCCAGCGTCAGCTCACCGCGGCTGGTGCGAAAGTAGACCAGATCGGCCACCCGCAGGAAGAGCTGAGGAGAGCGTATCGCCCAGCCCTTGATCAAATCGTTGTGAGCATGCACGAGGTTCTGCCAGTCGAGAGGGGCCTGCTCAGAGAGCCGCTCGAAGTGCGCCAGCAGAGAGCTTGCCAGGGCCTCGCGCACCGCCCGGTAGACCTCGTCATGGCGCAGCGACTCGCGGCTGGCTGTCGGGTTGAGCAGCGGACATTCGACCACCCCGGCCACAAAGCGCGCCCATGGGGGGAGCAGCTCGCGCTCGCGCTCGCAGATGAGCATGCGCCGCACATAGACAGTGACCTCGCCATACTCGTGAATAGAGACCACAGAGCGCGGGGGCACATAGAGGACGCCAGAGAGCGGGATACGCTTTCCGTCGGCGGTTGTCACGTCATCCAGGGGGAGTACGGTCAGCGGTCGAATCCCGTAGCGCTCCTCGACCCAGGAGGTATAGAGGGCCGTGCGAGCGGGGCCGGGGTCACAGTCCTGCAACCAGGGTGCAGGCCGGCTGTTGATCGGCTCAGACAGACCACCCACCCTGATGGGAATCGGCAGAAACTCGGCGTAGACGCGCAGCACTTCGCAGAGGGCCTGCGTATCCAGCAAGAAGCGGGCCTCATCCCGCAGCGTCAGGCGCACCGTCGTTCCAACCTCCGCGCGCGTCGCGCGGCGCAGGGCGTAGCTCTGTCCCCCTTCGGAGATCCAGCGCCAAGCGACCTCAGGCTCCTGGAAGCTGACGGTAGTGATTTCGATGCGCGAGGCCACCATAAAGGCCGAGAGCAGGCCCAGACCGAACATGCCGATCAGATCGAGGGCCGCCTGACGCTCAGCAGCCTCGAGGCTGGCGCGCAGCTCGCGCGTATAGCCACGCCCGACCGTCGCCAGAAAGGTCTTAATTTCCGCGTAAGTCAGCCCCGAGCCATTATCCTCAATCACCAGTTGCTGAGACTCAGACTCCGGCCGAATGACAATCAACGGCTGGTAATCGGCGGCGACTCCCTGATCCTCCTGTTGGCGGCGCACGCAGGAATCATGCGCATTCTGTACCAGCTCGCGCAAGGCAACGCGCACATCAGAGTAGAGGTGGGACCCTAGCACCTTGAGTAAGTCAGGAAGATGGATCTCGACAGGCAGGATCTCAATGTCTTCAGGCATCTTTCACTTCTTTCAATGACTGGTCCAGGTGACACATCTAGTCAAAGGGCAAGCATCCTCTCTCGCCGAGTTGAGGGGTGTCCTCACGTCCCGCATCTGTTGGCCTTGTCCTGCAGCGCAGGCTGGTGAGAAAGCAGGTGTAATATAGCACAGGACCTTTTCTATCGGCAAGGCTTCCTTTTCAGGAGTTCCAGAGCAGCTGTGAGCAAGCGGTAATGCACCAGCCATCGATGACTGTTACAACTGCACTGTTACATGGGGGACTGTCACCCAGAAAGAGCCTATCAGCAGACGGAGGCGAACGTTACAGGAGGCAGGGCCAGCGGCGGCGCGAGCGAGAGCGTGGTGCAACCCGCCCGCGCAGGCGTGACAGTCGG
The DNA here is from genome assembly GCA_042408965.1 of Ktedonobacteraceae bacterium. GTDB lineage: Bacteria > Chloroflexota > Ktedonobacteria > Ktedonobacterales > Ktedonobacteraceae > Thermogemmatispora. The sequence goes on along the minus strand of JBHOQN010000118.1, from coordinate 44,906 downwards.
ACTGTCACATCAAGGCTGTTTCATCGTTGCAATACTACGGCTGACGATCTCAACAAAGTCCGGCTTCAGGCTGGCTCCGCCGACCAGAGCCCCATCAATATCCGGCTGAGCGACGTACTCCGCAATATTGGCCGAGGTCACGCTACCGCCGTAGAGGATACGCACAGAGGCGGCTGCCTCCGGGCCATACATATCAGCGTAGAGGCTACGAATGAGAGCGATGGTCCGCTGAGCCTCCTCGCCGGGGCAGGCCTTGCCCGTGCCGATCGCCCAGACCGGTTCATAAGCGATCACCACGTCGCAGGCGCGCTCGTCGCGCAGGTGTGCCAGGCTCTGCAGCACCTGCGAGCGGATCACCGCCTCTGTTTTGCCAGCCTCATGGTCCGCCAGACTCTCACCGACACAGACAATCGGGCGCAGACCGTGATGCAGAGCCGCCTGGGTCTTGCGATTGACCAGCTCATCGCTCTCGCCAAAGTAGGCGCGGCGCTCCGAATGGCCTAGAATCACGCTCGTACAGAGCTCACGCACCATCAGCGGAGAGATCTCGCCCGTGAAGGCCCCCTTCTCCTCGAAGTGCATATTCTGGGCGCCCAGCTCAATACGCTGAAAGAGCAGGGCATCCAGTACCTCGCGCACAGCCGAGAGAGAGATCGCCGGAGGGCAGAGCAGACAGAGCATCGACGGATACTCCGTCAGCAGCTTACCGAGAGCGGGGATAATCTCCAGAGCAAAGCTAGAAGCCATGCGTGGGCCGTAGTGCATCTTCCAGTTGCCAGCGATGATCGCCATACGTGGCAGGGTTGTGGTCATCGTCAATCACCTCACTTATCCTGCAGAGCGGCCACGCCCGGCAGGACGCGCCCCTCGAGGAATTCCAGTGAAGCGCCGCCACCCGTCGAGACGTGGGTCATCTTCGCCGCAGCCCCGGCCTGCTCCACCGCTGCCGCGGAGTCTCCACCGCCAATCACTGTGGTGGCGCCATGGGCAGTGCGCTCAGCCAGAATCTCGATGATCGCCTCCGTGCCCTGAGCGAAGGCCGGCATCTCCGCCACGCCCAGCGTGCCATTCCAGACAATCGTCTGCGCCTCCTCCAGCACCTGGCGGAAGGCTGCCACTGTCTGCGGACCAATATCGAGAATGCGCCAGCCAGCGGTCACCTGGTCGCATGAGACCACGCGACGGGTAGCGTCAGGGGCAAAGCGATCGGCGACCACCACATCCACAGGCAGCAGGAGGTTCAGGTGGCGCTGCTCTGCGCGGGCCAGCAGATCACGGGCGAGATCCAGCCTGCCCTCCTCAACCAGAGAATCGCCAATCTCATAGCCCTGAGCCTTCAGAAAGGTATTCGCCATGCCGCCGCCGATCAGCAGCGCGTCAGCGAGCATCAACAGGCGTTCCAGGACAGCAATCTTGTCAGAGACCTTGGCGCCGCCAATGATGGCCACAAAGGGGCGGCGTGGATTCTCCAGAGCCGCGCCCAGGAAATTCAGCTCCTTCTCCATGAGGAAGCCGGCCACGCCGGGCAGATAATGCGTGACCCCTTCAGTGGAGGCGTGGGCACGGTGGGCCGTGCCAAAGGCATCGTTCACATAGAGATCGCCCAGGGAGGCCAGGCGGCGGGCGAAGTCAGCGTCATTGGCCTCCTCCTCCTGATGGAAGCGCAGGTTCTCCAGGAGGAGGATCTGACCTGGCTGAAGAGCGGCCGCCAGGCGCTCGACCTCCGGGCCAACGCAGTCGGGGGCCATCTGCACAGGGAGCGAGAGCAGGTCGCTGAGACGCGCAGCCACCGGAGCGAGACGCAGGGCATCGACAGCGCGGCCCTTCGGGCGGCCGAGGTGGGACATCAGAATGACGGCGGCGCCGTGGTCGAGGAGGTACTGAATGGTGGGCAGGGCCGCCCTGATGCGTGTATCGTCCGTGATGCGCTGCTCAGCGTCGAGCGGCACATTGAAGTCGACGCGCACCAGCACCCGTTTTCCCGAGACATCGATATCACGCAATGTTTTCTTCTTCATGCAGTGCATCCTCCGGGCGGGGACAGGCCCCGCCCCTGCGTTTACCAGCCCTTCTCAGCCACGAAGTGAGTCAGATCAGCAACGCGAGTAGAGTAGCCCCACTCGTTATCGTACCAGGCGATGACCTTGACCATCGTGCCGCCAGTCACCATGGTCGAGAGGCCATCGATGATCGACGAGTGCGTATCGCCGCGGAAGTCCGTGGAGACGAGAGGCTCCTCCGTGTAGTCCAGGATGCCCTTGAGCGGGCCGGCGGCCGCGGCCTTATAGGCGGCGTTGACCTCTTCGACGCTGGTAGACTTGCGCAGAGTGGCCACGAAATCGACGACCGAGACCGTCGGCGTCGGTACCCGCAAAGACATACCATCGAAGCGACCCTTGAGTTCGGGGATCACCAGGGCGAGGGCGCGAGCAGCGCCGGTGGTAGTAGGAATGCTGTTGAGGGCAGCGGCGCGGGCGCGGCGCAGGTCCTTGTGGACAAGATCCTGAATACGCTGATCGTTAGTGTAGGAGTGGATAGTGTTCATCAGGCCATATTCGATACCGAAGGTATCGTTGAGCACCTTGGCGGCGGGGGCCAGACAGTTAGTAGTACAGGAGGCATTCGAGATAATGTGGTGTCTGGCGGGATCGTACATGTGCTCATTGACGCCGAGCACGATAGTGATATCCTCCGCCTTGGCAGGGGCGCTGATGATGACCTTTCTGGCGCCGCCCTGCAGATGGGCTTTGGCCTTATCGGCGTCCGTGAAGAGGCCAGTCGACTCGATGACAATATCGACCCCGAGGTCGCCCCAGGGAATCTGAGCGGGATCGCGCTGGGCGAGCACTTTGATCGTGTGGCCGTTGACGATCAGGGCCTCTGGCGTGGCCTCGATCTCGCCGGGGAAGCGTCCGTAGGTGGAGTCGTATCTGAGCAGATGAGCGTTGGTCTGGGTGTCAGTGAGGTCATTGATCGCGACGACCTCCAGCTCGTGGGGGTAGCGCTCAAGCATGGCCTTGAAGGATTGGCGGCCGATGCGGCCGAAACCGTTGATGCCTACACGAGTTGTCATGAGGATAAATCTCCTTCTCGCTACTAGAATCTCCAGGTACAGTGTGGAGAGGGAGGGTACTGCGCCTCCACAATCCTGAGACAAGACGGAACCTCCAGGATGTTCCACGTGAAACATCTGGAGGCACAGGACAGGATCTTGCCTTCCACCTCACGCCTCTTCATTGAGTCAGCTACAGAGTATCACCAGATGCAGTAAGGGTCAAGCAGCAGAAGCAGCCCTGCTTGCAGAGCGGCAGAGAGGGAGCGAGAAGGCAGAGCGCCCGGCGCAATGGTCCGCAAGCGCCTGCGCCAGACTGGCACGACAGTAGCCAGCCTCACGCAGAGAGGGAGGCGGCCGCCGTAGTCCGGGATCAAGCGCCGCCTTCCTCTCCCTCCTGCGCCGCCGTCGCCACAGGGATCACGCCGATCGAGAAGCGCACATACTCATCGGTGTAGCCGAAGCCCGAGCCAGGCACACCGGCAATACCCGTCTTCTCGAAGAGCGAGAAGGCATCTTCGCCAGGACGCATCTTGCTCCAGTTATAGACGGTTGCATCATCGTCAAGGTAGACCTCCTCGAAGAGCTGCAGCTCGCTATTCAATTGCTGGAGCTGGGCAATGAAGCGCTGGCGGCGCAGACGGTAGAGGTTGCGTACCTTCTCCACGAGCTGCGGGTGCGCACGAATGTAGCGCTGGTAGGCCATGAAGCGCAGTTGCCATTCGGCCGGCAGCGAGGCCATGCTGTTGGACCAGCCAGGCGCCAGGGCCGGTGCAAGGCTGGCGTCGCCGATGGTGACCCAGCCGAAGCGATCGCCTGTGAGCGAGAGGGTCTTGGAGAAACTGCTGATAAAGATGGTGTGCTCCAGGTTGTTCTCTTCAGCGAAGGTGGCCATACGCGCCTGGTCGTCGTGGGGATCACCGGTGCCGACGTAGGCCAGGTCAGCGAGGATCAGAAGCTGGCGCCCGGCCGCACGATGACGGCGCACCACCGCATGAATGGCTCGCAGTTCAGCGGGAGTGAAGGCAAAGGTCGTTGGATTATTAGTGACTGTCAGATAGATGAGCCGGATATCGTGGGCCATACGCAGCGCCTGGTCCAGCTCCTCGGCGGTGAGCTTGAAGCGATGCTGCGGCTGCGTATGCACGCGGTGTAGACGGTAGCCATAGGCGCGGGCCTGGGCTTCGGGCACGCCGAAGCCGGGTGCGGGGAAGAGCACGGCCTTCTCAGCGATTCCCTCTTCGTCGTACATCTGGCGCAGCCCGCGCAGCGTTTTATCGATGCCATCCATGGCGCCCAGGCTCAGGTAGACCTGCTCACCGCGGATCTGCAGGCCCCATGCCTGCCAGTCTTCAGCCAGCCAGCCGCGCAGCACAGGGTTACCGATGCCAACGATATCGTAGATGCGCAGATCGAGGTTGCGTGCCAGCAGGTCGCGCTCGTGGGTCAGCATCTGCTCACGCAGCCAGAGGTAGACCTGGCCAGAGGCAGTGTAGCCGTTGAGTTGCTCACCGGGCAGGGCAATGCCAAGCTCATCCGCAAGCATGCGATAATCGCCAGCCCCGCCAGGTTCGCCCTCGCACTCCACAACGCGGCGCAGATCCACGTCGCCAATGGTGCGGTTGATGATCTCGCTCTGGATGATCTCCTCAGCGAGCTGGAGTTCGCGGCAGCGTTTTTCAAGGTCGGCGACCATACGCGCCATCACGCGAATGGGACCCGCCCCTTGCTGCAGGATGGGGCGGTAGTGCAGCAGCAGCTCATGGCGCAGACGCCGAATGGTAGCTCGTTGTTCTTGTGGTGACATCTGAGAACTTTGAACAGTTTCAGGTGAATCAGCAGGTGTGTTGCGAGTAATCACCAGCGTTTACTCCCTTTCATTGCGCTCACCTGGCGCAGCTTCGCACGGAAACGCCCAGTCATCATCGACTGATACGCGGGCAGGCCGCCGGGCTAGAGCCTGTCCAGGCAACAGGATAGCACATGCTGCTGGCGAACGACAACTGCTGCTGGGCGGCGCTCACGGTGCTCACCGCACGTCCCGCGATGCCTGGCAGAGAGCAGGGGAGGGTCTCTCCGGGCGGGAGAGCGCGCCCGACGCCGGGGATCTGACGAGCGCGGAAGGAGATGGTCTCGCAGGCGGTCCAGCGCTGGCCGTTCTCTGTTGTGCGAGGCGCGGAGCGTATATATTCAGAGGAGCACTGTGAACGAGTGAGCGGCGGAAGGTTTCACGTGAAACAGGCCGCCGACAGAGGAGAGCACATGATCAGCGAGCAGACATTTCAAGGTCAGCATGTCGTCATCACCGGCGCCGCCCGCGGCCTGGGCCGCGCCCTGGCCCTGGCCTTCGCCAGAGGTGGCGCCAGCGTCTTACTGCACTACGCCCATGCCGAAGCAGCCGCCCAGGAGCTGCGCTCCCTCATCGAGCAGGAGGGTGGCCATGCCCTGGCCGTTCAGGCTGATCTACGCCACGCACAGGAGGTGGAGCGCCTTGTAGACAGGGCCAGGAGCGCCCTGGGACCCCTTGACGTGTGGATCAACAACGCCGGCGCCAGCGCCAACACCTCCGAGACGCAGGGTCTGAGTGAGGAGGAGCGCTTCGAGCGTCTGTTGCAGGTTGATGTGATGGGGACCTGGCGCTGCTGCCGCGGCGCCGCCCCGCTGATGCGCCGGGGCGGCTGCATCCTGAACATGGCCTGGAACCACGCCCTGGACGGAGCGACAGGCTTCGTCAGCCAGGCCTACGCCACGAGCAAGGGGGCCATCATCTCCCTGAGTCGCTGCCTGGCGCGCGAGCTGGCGCCCCAGGTGCGCGTGAACTGTATTGCGCCTGGCTGGATCGAGAACGAGTGGGCTCGCACGCGCACGGCCGCCTTTCGCGAGCGCGTCGAGCAGCGCATCCCTCTGGCCCGCTGGGGCCGCGCGGACGATGTGGTTGCGGCCGCGCTCTTTCTGGCCTCGCCGGCAGCGGCCTTCGTGACCGGGCAGGTGCTGGTTGTGGACGGCGGCGAGGTGATGGCCTGAAACACTGCAGGAGGCGGGAGAGGCAGGCGCGGCATGCCCTCACGCCCTGTGTCGGGGGAGTCGGGCCGGGAGTCACCGTACGACACTGTTTCACGTGAAACAGTGGGCGCAGCAGCGCACCCCCCGCCAGCTAGAGCTGTCCGAAGACCCCCTCCCTCACGGCCTGCGTCAGACGTGCAATGTCCGGCGCCGGCGGACGGTCGCGCTCCAGCGGCGCCACATACTCACGCACCAGGGCGAAGGCCCGCGCCACGCCCTCACCCGGCAGCAGCGGCCGGCGAAACTCCAGCATCTGCGCCGCACACAGCAGCTCGATCGCCACTACCTGCTGGGCCAGCTCCAGCACACGGCGGGCCTTGTGTGCTGCCGTCACTCCCATGCTCACAAAATCCTCCGTGCCCGCTGAGGTGGGAATCGAGTCAACGCTGGCCGGATGCGCCAGCACCTTGATCTCGTTGACCAGGGCGGCCGCCACGTACTGCGTGAGCATCAGGCCAGAGTTGAGGCCCGGCTCTGGCGTGAGGAAGAGCGGTGCGCCCTGCTCATCCCAGTCGTGGGGTCCCATCAGGTTGTAGATGCGCCGCTCCGCAAAGCTCGCCACCTGCGCCAGCGCGATCGCCAGCACATCCAGGGCCAGCGCCAGCGGCTGTCCATGAAAATTGCCCCCGGCCAGCGCCTCACCCTCCTCAGGAAAGATCAACGGATTGTCAGTCACGGCCCCCAGCTCACGTTCAAACACGCCGGCGCAGTATTCCAGGGCATCGCGCAACGCCCCGAACACCTGGGGAGCACAGCGCAGCGTGTAGGGGTCCTGCACCCGCGGACAGTCCTCATGGCTGCGCCTGATCTCGCTGTTGCGCAAGAGGAGGCGCAGATGAGCCGCGCTCTCCTGCTGGCCAGGCTGATTGCGCACCCGCTGGATGCGCTCATCAAAGGGGACGTGGCTCCCCATCAGCCCCTCAATACTCATGGCACAGGCCACCTCCGCTGTATGGAGCAGGGTTCTGCTATCTTCGAGCAGCAGAATCGCACAGGCCTCCATCAGGTGCGTTCCGTTGATCAGGGCCAGTCCCTCTTTGGCCTCCAGACGCAGTGGCTGCAGCCCTGCCTCACGCAGGGCACGCTCACCCGGTAGACGCTGGCCCTGATAGAGGGCCTCGCCCTCGCCGATGAGCACCAGCGCGAGATGGGCCAGGGGGGCCAGATCGCCACTGGCTCCAACGGAACCGCGCGCCGGAATCAGCGGGTGGACACGGGCGTTGAGCAGAGCGATCAACTGTTGCACCACGGCGACACGGACGCCGGAGTGGCCGCGGGCCAGACTCGCTGCCAGCAGCAGCAGCATGGCCCGTGTGGTCGCTTCGTCCAGGGGCTCGCCAACGCCGGCGGCGTGGCTGCGCAGCAGGTTGTATTGCAGGTCCAGCACCTGCTCGTGTCTGATACGTACGCGGCTCAAATGGCCAAAACCGGTGGTGACCCCGTAGACGCGATGATCCTCAGCGACGATGCACTCAATGACCCTGTGGGCCGCCTGAATGCGTGCCAGCGCCTCCTGGCCGAGAGCGACGCTGGCAGCGTGGCGGGCAACAGCGACGACCTCGGCGGGGGTCAGAGCCTGACCGTTGAGCACGATGCTGGATGGTAGATGGCGTTGATTCTGGTGCTGTTCGATCTGATCGCTACGATGTTCTCTCTTCATCTCCGAAGTCCTTTCTGGCTGCACTGCCCTCTTTCAGGCATTGTAGCAGAAAGACAAGGGGGCGTAAATGGCGCTGGGGGGAGCCACCGGCCGCTGATCGCTGCTCAGGGGAGGAGTGGCAGCAGGGAAGGGCTGGAAGGGCGGCGCAGCGCTGACCCCCGGCGAGAGCGACACAGCACGAGAGACGCTGTGGGCGGGTGCCGCAGGATCGCCCGGTCTGCCAGCGGCACCCGCCCTGCTGTTTCACGTGAAACATAGCCAGCGTCGGTCGCCAGAATCATGGCAGCGCTCGCCACGGCCGCCACGTTTCACGTGAAACAGCACACCACAGCACCCACCCGAATCCTGCACCCTGCGCCGCCCACCAGAGCCATCAGAGCGTCAGAATCGAACGCACCAGATTCACCCCAAAATGATAGCCGATCTCCTGATAATCCTCAATCCCCCAGAGCGCCAGCTCACAGCGCTTCCCCACCTCAATGCTCCCCGTCTCATCCGCCAGCCCCAGCGCCCGCGCCCCGTTCAGCGTCGCCGCCGTCAGGGCCTCCTCCAGCGTCATCCCCAGCGCCGACATCGCCAGTCCCACCATCATCTGCATGTTCTCACAGTACGAGGTGCCCGGATTGAGGTCGCTCGCCAGCGCCACCTGCAGACCGAGATCAAGCAAACGCCGCGCTGATGGGTAGGGGGTACGCAACGTGTAGGAGCAGCCCGGCAGCAACGTGGCCACTACCCCCGCCTCGCGCAACGCCACCAGATCCTCTTCGCTGGCATAATCGAGATGATCAGCCGAGACCGCCCCCACCTCAGCCGCCAGACGCGCCCCGCCGCTCGGACTGAGCTGATCAGCGTGCACCTTCAAGGCGTAACCCAGCTCCTTCGCCCTCTCAAGGACACGCCGACACTCCTCAACCGTAAAGGCCTCGCGCTCACAGAACACATCGCAGAAGCGCGCCAGCCCCACAAACGAGGGCAGCAGCTCCTCAACGAGCAAGTCAATGTACGCCTCGCGCCGATCACGATACTCTGGCGGCAAGGCATGCGCTGCCAGAAAGGTTGGCACGATGCGCATATGATCGTGCTGATGGCCTACGTCCTCCTCCAGCGCCTTCAGGTTGTTGATGATGCGCAGACAGGCCTCCTCAGTCGCGCGATCCAGACCATAGCCGCTCTTGATCTCAACCGTCGTCGTCCCGTGCTCTCGCATCAGGTTGAGCCGCACCAGCGCCTGCTCTAGCAGTGCTTCGGCATCGGCACGACGAGTGGCCTCGACCGTCGCCAGAATGCCTCGCCCTTGAGCCAGCAGCTCGGCGTAGCTGACTCCCCTACGCCGCAGATGAAACTCCTGCGCACGGTTGCCAGCAAACACCAGATGGGTATGCGAATCGACAAAGCCAGGTGTGATGACCGCCCCCTGGGCATCCACAATCGTAATACCATCCTTCTGAGTCGAGAGAAAGAGTGGCTCGGCATCGCCATCCGGTCCAATCCAGACAATGATGCCATGATACACAGCGAGAGCGGCGTTTGAGAGCACCTGCAGCGCTCCACTGGCGCCTTCGATGGGCCGCTGCGCCACTGTGACGAGCTGCTTGATGTTGCGAATCACTGTGCTTGCTCGAATATGGGGACGCGATGGATCTGGCAGCATAACATGGTTCTCCTTCACAGACTGTGAGTCAGGCTCATTTGTGCTGCTTCTTTATAACATAGTTCTCTAGCTGCGTCGAGGCTTGCGGCTCCTCTCTCCATTTGTTACACTGTCTGCGGGTCTCCCCGCAGCGCGGTCCCGCTATACCGAGGCCCTGCACGATCACACGGTCGGCTTGAACTCTGTACGCTCTCTGCAGATCCAGAGCGATCGCCTGAATGCGCTGGAGATCTCGCTGGAAGCGAACGTTGCCAGAGCCACCAGCCAGCCTGTCGGTCTGCCTGGCACAAGACTGTCGACACACACCCGGAGCAAGACCGGCCATGAACTCCAGGCCGGACCCCAATAAGGAGCATGAGATGCGGGCTATCGACGACAGCAGTGAAAAATACGCCGCTGTTCTGCGCGAACTGCAGATCTGGAAACAGCTACCAGAGAGTGATCTCTCCCGCCTGCTGCATCGCTATTTCCTGGTGACCGACGATTTCCGCGAGATGGAGGACCAGGGACTGCTGACCATGACCTTCATAGGCGACGAATATCTGATCAGTCAGACGACGCTTGGCCGCCTCTGGCTGGAGCAGTACGACGCCAGTACGCACGAAAGGGAGAAACATCATGCCTGACGACGAGGCACATCCAGCGCTGCCATATCAGTCGCTCGCTACTGCTGAGGCGGAGAACTTGATCGCCCACGGGGCTCGCGTGATCGACGTGCGCTGGCCGGAGGAGTGGCAACAGGGCCACATTGCCGGTGCAACGCTCCTTCCCCTGAGCGGCATCTACGCCTTCGGCAGGGCGCTTCAGGACCTCCACCTCGCGGTCGACGAGGAGGTGATCTTTGTCTGCGCGGCTGGCCAGCGCAGCGCAGTCGCCGCGGAGATCGCTGCCCTCCTTGGCCTGCGCAAGGTGTATAATCTGGTCCACGGTATGCAGGGCTGGCGGGCCTCTGGCTGTCCTGTGGAACGCGAACGCCACTGAGTTGAGCGGAGCCTGGGCGAAGGCCTGGACAAACCCATGGCCAGAGCTGCCAGAATCACCTATCCGCCCAACACTACACGCTTATGACGGAAGGAGAGTTTGTTATGCCCCTGTTGGAAGGAAAAACGGCCCTTATTTTCGGTGTCGCCAATCATCGCTCGATCGCCTGGGCAATCGCTCAGGCCCTGGTCGCGGAGGGCGCACGGATCGCTCTGACCTACCAGGAGCGCATGGAGAAGTTTGTGCGCGACCTGGCAGAGAAGGTGCCTGGCACGCCGCTCATTCCCTGCGATGTGCAGAGCGATGAGCAACTGGACGCCGCCTTTGCCAGGACCGCGGAGGCGTTCGGCGGTGGCCTGGATATCCTGATCCACTCTGTGGCCTTCGCCCCGAAAGAGGATATGGAGAATCCTTTCTGGCAGACGACACGCCAGGGCTTTCTGACTGCGCTGGACATCAGTGCTTATTCGCTGACGGCGATGGCGAAGCGCGCCGTTCCCCTGATGCAGGCGCGAGGCGGCGGCAGCATTCTGACATCGACCTACCTGGCCAGCGAGCGGGTGATGCCAAAATATAATGTGATGGCGGTCGCTAAAGCGGCTCTGGAGTGCAGCGTACGCTACCTGGCCTATGAGCTGGGTCCCTACAACATCCGCGTGAACGCGGTCTCACCGGGTCCCCTCAATACGCTGGCAGCCCGCGGCGTATCCGGCTTCACAACCATGCGTGATCACATGAGCGAATCGGCTCCGCTGCGACGCAACATTGAGCATAGCGAGGTCGGTGATGCCGCTCTCTTCCTGTGCAGCCCCCTGGCCCGGGCGATTACAGGGGAGATTCTCTTTGTGGACGCCGGCTACCATATCATGGGGGCCTGAACTGCTGCCACTGGCAGTATGGGTGCTCGTCTGGTCTGCTGAGGGCCGCCACCAGAGGATGGGGCTGATGTACTCAGTCGGAAGCTGGTGGCGGCTTCGCTGCGCTCTCACTGTTCAACAATGCGGCGTACGGTCGGCGGCGGAGGCGCTGGCTCACCACAGATGCTGCAGAAGCGAGCGTTGGGACGATTCATATGACCACAGGGCCAGGGCCGCAACGTGCCTGAGACGCTTGTGGGAGGCCCTCCCGGCACCTGCGGCATGGCAGCACCGGGCCGCATCGCCGCTGCAGGTCCGCCTCCGACGCCTGACCGCGGTGGCCCGCCAAAAGCGCTCAGCGCCTGATCGGGCACGGCTCCAGGCTGGGGCGCCTGCGGCCCTCGTGGCACGAATGGCGACGGCGAAACCTGAGCTGGCGGGGACGCTGGAGGCGGACTGCTCTGCGGGAGGACCCCCGGCGCCACTGGCGATGCGTATAGCCCCTGGGCTGGCCCCACGGGCTGGTGCTGCATCTGTTGCGCAGGCTGCGTTTGAAGGAGGTCGGAGGGGCTCTGGCCTTGCTGCAGGCTTCGGCTCCGAGCACGCCGCCTGCGTACGACCACAATGATCAGACCTCCCAGTACCAGCACCAGTACTACTGCAGCCCCAGCGCCGGCCGCGGCCCAGGGCAGGAGCGTTGTGACGACGCTGCTGCGTACAGGCTGCATCTGGTTCGACGGAGAGCTTTCGTGAGCGGCCTGCTGTCTGGCATAGGTAAGGTAGGGCGTAATGGCCTTAAAGGCCGGGTAGCGTGTCGCTATTGCGCTGAACTCTTGCGCCGCACGGTGCCAGTGGCCGGGCCCTGTCGAGGCGTAGTCATTGAAGGCCTGGGCCCAGGCCTGCTGGAAGGGACCGGGAGCGGTGTCGAGATTCAACGCCTGGATCAGGCTGCGAGCGCTATTGCTGGCCTGTAGAAAGCTGGTGCCGCCGGGTGTGCCGAAACTCACGATGCCGACTACATGCCCCTGGCTGTCGAGCGCGGGTCCCCCGCTATCACCCTGCTCCACATTACCGCCCACCTGAATCACCTGCGCCCCGCTATCGGTCGTCTTCATCGAGCTGACAAAAATGCGATTCACCGAGGAGGTCAGAAAATCGGTCGGCCGCATGCTGACGTCGGCGTTGCCGGGGAACCCGATAATGGTGAGACTATCCTGTACCTGCACGCTGGAGGAGTTGCCAAGCTGAACGCTCGGCATGTCATTCATATTGACATGGATGATTGCCACGTCGGCTTGATTGACGGGGCTGGCCTTCTCAATACGGTCCACCGAGGCGAAGTACTGCGGCGGGACCTCGCTCAGGCGCGCGGCGCTCAGCGGTCCGCTGTAGTCGGTGCTGAGATAGACCGCGCTCTGCGGCTGATCATAGGCGGGATCGGAAGGAATCTGACCGTTGAGCAGCTCCTGCTGCATCTGGTCTGCGCTGATCTGAGCGCCCGGCCTGATGGTCTGATCATAGTAGGCAGCTACATCGGGTGCGGCGGCCTGGATGAGGACGCTGTTCAGCTCGTTGTCCCGGGGCGGGTTGATCACGTGATCAGCGGTGAGGATGTCTCCATGTGCGCTGATGAAGGTGCCTGTACCCAGCGCAGCCAGGCCGTACCCGCTGCCATTGAGGGGGAAGGTGACGTTCTGCGTCCTTGAGAAATGGACCGTGAGACGACCGTTGATCTGGGTCACCACGCGCACAACCGCGGGCCTGGCGATATCCACGGCCCGCACGACGGGATTCTGAATATCGCCGCCGGGCAGTCCATCGGCCCGCGCCACCGAACCCGGCGAGCGCAGTAGCGGCAAGACGAGACCGCACAGAACGGCCAGCAGGATCGATAGACGCTGTCGCACTCGTCTCTGCCCGGAGCGGCCTCGTTCTCTGGTGATGTCTCTCTTCATATGCTTCTTCATATCGGGCATCCTGACCCTGAGTCGGGAGCGAAACACGCAGATGTAACAATGTCTATCATAACACATCAGCATAGACGGTTTCTGTTATCATCCCCTGGCTCCAGTCACAAAGGTCCCATGCTTTCAGGAGGTGACGACCGTGGCCACACGCTCCTCGGCTGCTCACCTCACTCTTGAGAGAACGCTGCGGTTTGCTCGATCTGGCGGAGCAGATAGGCGCGGGCTGCCTACTCGAGACGGATGCGCGGGTCCACCAGGGCATAGGCGAGATCAACCAGGGCGTTGAAAAAGACGACAGAGACGCTGGTCAGGATGGTCGTCGCCTGCACTACCGGGTAATCCCGCTGAAAGACGGCGTCCAGGGTGATCGAACTCATGCCCGGAATATTAAAGAGCTGCTCAGTAATAAAGACACCGGTCACAATGAAGGCGAGCGATGGACCAATGGCGGTTAGCAGCGGCAGGAAGGCATTGCGGAAGGTGTGCAGATAGATGACGGTGCCTTCCTTCAGGCCCTTGGCTCGCGCTGTGCGGATGTAGTCCTGTCCCAGTACTTCGAGCACGGAGGTGCGCGTCAGGCGACAGAAGTAGCCAGCTCCCGTGGTGGCGGTGATCAGGACTGGCCCAACATGGGACTGCCAGGAGTCCCAGCCAGCGACCGGGAACGAGGGCAGTTGATTCATGTAGAGCCAGACCATCAGCACCTGATAGGCGATAATCAGCGCCACGTCGGGAAACGAGTAGAGGATGAGCATCACAGTGGTAATCACAGTATCGCTGGTGCTGCCAGCCCGTAACGCCCCGATGACGCCGAGCGGAATGCCGATGAGGAGCGTGACCGCCAGGGTCTCCAACCCGAGATCGACGGAGTAGGGCAGGCCATCCTTGATGATGTCCCAGGCGGCACGCCCCTGATAGTGATAGGAGAGGCCGAAATTGCCGTGCAGGCAGTTCACCACAAAGTTGAAATACTGCTGCCACCAGGGGAGATCCAGGCCATACTCGTGGCGCAACTGCTGGTAGAGGACGGGGTCAAAATGGAGGCCTATCATGACGCGAATGGGATCACCAGGCGCGAAATAGCCACAAATGAAGGTAATAAAGGTCACACAGAGGAGCACAAAGACCAGCCCGATCGTCCGAGAAAGTATAAAACGCAGCATACGATCTCTTCCCTCGTTGACAATATACAGGTATCTCTCCTGGTATACGGCGGCCAGGGCCACAGGCTCACTCAGTGGCGACGCACCACTCGCCAGCGACCACGCAAGGAGTACGGAGGGCGAGAAGCAGAGTGCCAGCTATGCCGCGTCGGCATTCGATATATACCATGATCTCGCCTTGAGCTATAGACGAGAGGCCGGGCCTGGTATATAATCCACTGATAATACCATTGATCTATTACCTCCGGCAACTCTAGAGGAGGTTCTGGCAGTGAGTAGCCATTATATACCAGGCTCGGGCAATGGCGCTTCGGCCAGTGGCGGCTCATTCTCACAGCGGCGTGATGGGCGCAGCAACGGCGCCAATCCGACGCCTTCGTCACAGGGTGGCGGAGGACGCGCCTTCTTCAATTCCCTCGATTTCGAGGGGCTGATTGCAGAGCTGCGCGCATTGTTTGAGCGTGACCGCCAGATAGCCAGCCAGCCTGATAGCGCGCGCTGCGGTATCTGTTATCTTTACCATCGCCTCAGTGAACTGAGCTGGCGCGATGAAGGCTTCTATGTCTGTCGCGAGTGCGAACGCCTTCTGGGCAAACAGCAGATGCCCATGCTGCGGAAACAGCAAAAACAGAGCTAGCTGTAGCAACGATTGAGAGGAGATCCCGAGGCCCTCACCAGGCCTGGTGGACCTCCTCTCAGAGCGCGCCAGAACAACGTTCCTGAGTGCTCAGCCGGCACACAGCTCAGACGACCTCAGGGTCTGGCTCTTCGATCTCTCCCTCGCGCGCCGGTCGCAGATCCTCTGGTCGGTCAAGGCGGTCCAGAAAGAGAATGCCGTCCAGATGGTCGATCTCGTGCTGCAAAATCCGCGCAAACCAGCCCTCTGCACTGACACGGATCGGCTTACCATTGACGTTCTGTGCTCTGACCACGACCTTCTCAGCACGCCTGATGTTGTCGCCCACATAGCCTGGGATGCTCAGGCAGCCCTCGGTCCCAAGGGTCTCTCCCTCGGCCTTGACAATCTCTGGATTGAAAAGCGCCACCTTGTTCTCTTCAAACTCGGCGACCAGAAGACGAATGGACAGGCCAATTTGCGGCGCCGCCAGCCCGACACCGTGCGCGGCGTGCATCGTCTCAAACATATCATTGACCAGCCTCTTCATCGAGGCGTCGAAACGATGAACCTTTTTGGCCTTCTGCCGCAGGATAGGATTCTCAGCCGTAATGATCTTGTGAATCGCCATAGCACTTTCCCCAGGTTTATCCTGAATGTACCGCCACACAGCCACAGTCTGGCAGTCAATGTTATATAATTTGCGTATATATCCTATCACATGGGAATGTGATTATCCATAGACGACGAAGGTGGGATGTGACTTTGCAGCCAGCAGACAGCAAGATCATCCGTGAACGTGTAGCCCGAGTGATCGAGCAAGAGAACCTCTTCCCGGAGGAGGGCGAGGTTGTCGTGGCGGTCTCTGGAGGAGCGGACTCACTCTGCCTGCTTCACCTGCTGTGCACCCTCTGCGGTGAGGGACGGCGCTTCCCCACGGTGCGGCTGCAGGCGGCGCATCTCAATCATAAGCTGCGCGGCGCCACCGGCGAGGAGGATGCCGCTCGGGTGGCACGGCTGGCGTCCTCCTGGGGAATCGCCATCACGATCGGGACGATTGACGTGCCAGCGCTGGCGCGGCGGGAGAAGCGCTCACTGGAGGATGCCGCCCGCGCTGCGCGCTATCGCTTTCTGCGTACGCTTGCTCGCGGCCGCCCCATCGCTGTGGCGCACCACGCCGATGACCAGGTGGAGACGATCCTGCTCCACTGGCTGCGCGGCAGTGGCCTGCCTGGCCTTGTCGGCATGGCCCTCCGTCAGCAGGACATCATCCGCCCTCTGCTGGGGATGACGCGTGCTGAGATCCGCCACTATTGCGAGCAGGAGGGTATCACGCCACTGGAGGACGCCAGCAACCAGGACCCACGCTTTCTGCGCAATCGCATCCGCCATGAGCTGCTTCCACTACTGGAACGCCTGAATCCAGGCGTGCGCGAGACGTTGCGCCGTAGCGCAGAGGTGTTGCGCGTCGATCTGGACTGGCTTGAGGCTCACGTCAACGAGTGCTGGCCGCTGGTGCTTGTCGAGGAGCATGAGGACGTCATCAGCCTGCGACGGGAGGCCTTCGACGGGCTGCCGTTGAGCCTGCAGCGCCATCTGTTGCGCCACGCAGCAGCTCGCCTGAGTGGCGGACAATCACCGCTGGAGCCCCGGCACTATACCCTGATCGAGCAGTTGCTTGCGGCAACCCCGGCCACGGGAGGAGCAGCCACGCGCTCGCTGGATCTGCCCGCCGGCCTGCGTCTCTCTTGCAGCGCCAGTACGCTGCTGCTGAAGCGCTCCTGCCGCTGCCGAGCTCAGGAGCGTCTCACCTCTCCCCCGGCTGAGCAGCCGGTCCTCCTGCTGCCTGTGCCCGGTGAGGAGGTGGTACCTGGTACTCCCTGGCGCGCCAGCGCCGCGCGGCTGCCCGCCGCTCTCGAGCAGGCGGTCTGCAGTGCGCTGCAACGCGAGGACTGGCAGGCGGTCTGGCAATTACTCTCGCCCACACGTTATCTTGTATATATCGACGCTGACGCCATCGGCTCATGCCTGCAGGTGCGAACACGCCGTCCTGGCGATCGCATTCAGCCGCTGGGAATGCAGCATACCCGAAAGGTGCAAGATGTGCTCGTAGATCAGCACATCCCAGGTGCTGAGCGCGCCTGCCTGCCGCTCTTCTTTGCAGACGAGCGCTGCATCTGGGTGGCTGGCGCCTGCCTGGCCGAGCCAGCACGGCTCAGAAGGACCACGCGGCAGATCGTTGAGCTGCGCATCGTGCGCTGAGTCCCCCGAGCAGCTCCGCGGTAGATCAGAGTCCTGAACGGATCTGGCTTTCTTACAGGCAGGTGGTCCGCAGCACCTTTTGTAGTTACTCACTTCAAGAGGATATTATCTATGCATGAAGATATTGAAGAGATTCTGGTGAGCAGGGAGCAGATCGAGGCCAAAGTGCACGAACTGGGCCGCCAGATTACCCAGGATTACCAGGGGAAAAACCTGCTGCTTCTGGGCATTCTGAAGGGGGCCATCCCCTTCATTGCCGATCTCTCACGCGCCATTGAGATGCTGCATGAGATTGACTATATGGCGGTCTCCAGTTACGGCAACTCCACGCAATCCAGTGGCGTTGTTCGCATCCTCAAAGACCTGGAGGGGCCGATCGACCAGAAGCACGTGCTGATCGTCGAGGATATCGTTGATAGCGGCCTGACACTGCACTACATGATTGATCTGCTGCTCCAACGTCAGCCGCTGAGCCTGCGCGTCTGCACCCTGCTCTACAAGGAGCGAGCGCGGATCAAACCGGTGGAGCTGGCCTACATCGGCTTCCGCATCCCGAATCTTTTCGTGGTTGGCTATGGACTGGACTACGCGCAGCGCTATCGCAACCTGCCCTACATTGGTGTGCTGAAGCCAGCGGTCTACGAGAACGCTCAGAAGCCAGAGACACAGCATAGAAGCCCTGCCGAGACCGACTGACACTCTCCCCGCTCGAAGCGGGGAGGTTCTTTCTTCATCTAGCTTGCTTGTTCGCCTTCCTCCGAGGAGAACGACGAGTAGCGGCAGACTGTCCAGCAGCGTTTTCCTCATCCGAGAAGGTTTCCCTGTGCCCCAGGGCACCGGCAAAAGCCATCAGAAACAGGATGCAGAGTCCGGTATGCAGGATATTCACCGCAGCATGTTCGTCTCGATCAAGGACCGGTCCACAAGCAGGACAGATGTGGGTACGGACCGAGAGACTCTTTTTGACCCGTGTACCACAGCTGGAGCAATCCTGAGAGGGGAACTGCGGGAGAACGGCAATAACCGGGATGGCATGGACAGCTGCGTAGTGCTTCACTCACAGTAAGCGCGTGCCCCAGGTAGCATCACTGATCGATGTGGAAAGATGATGATTGCGCACCATATTGCGGATCTGCAAGTCTTCATAGGCAAGGAAATCGCTAGATGACACGAGCGCGTTTGCCGTCTTCCTGGCAACATCTTCGCACTGCCCTGAGACTTTGAGATACGCTTTCGCTACCTGTTTGCGATTGGCTGAGCCTTTCTGTTTCTTGGAGAGGCGACGATGTAAGCGTTTGAGGCGCTTTTGCGCTTGCCGATACTGGCGCGGGTTCTCCACAGTGTTGCCATCGGAGTCAGCATAGGAGGCTGTTACCCCAAGATCACTACCCACCGCATGGCTGGTCGGCGTGTGTTCGATCCGTCGTTGTGTCTGGACACCACATTGACAGTAGTAGGCCATCAGCCCGCTTCACAATCCGCACGCGCTTGATCTGCTGGCAGGCATGGGGAGTAGTCACCGCTTCAGCTTTCCAGAACGCCTGACGCGCAATACACGCGCTCCAACGGCTGGACAAGTCCGGATCAGGTTGTTCGGCATCCCAGAGACGTTCGCATACCTGCTCGATCTCGCCATCAGCTAATCGGTCGGCGCCCTGCATGACCGCCCGCTTTGCGAACAGGCTCCTCCTCTCCAGATGCCGCGCCAGAGCTTCAGCTGCGCTTTGTGCTGCCTTGCTCTCTGCTCTCGTTTTCCCATAGCAGAGGCAAGCGCAATTGTCTCCAGAGGCAGCACGTTGAATCATGGTACAAAAGGCGCAGCGGTTTGACTCGTTCAAGAGGATAGTGTCATCTCTCGCTGGTTGAAATCTCTGCTCAGGAGCGCATACAGGAACAGAGACAGCGGCCAGAGGAGGTAAAGCGAGAGCGCAATATTGTTCTCAAGACGAGTCTGCAAGAAAGAGAGTGGGACAGCGACAAGGGGGATGAGCAACAAGAGAGTCGCCTGGAGCCACGCTTCTCGTTGGAAAGCTCTCGGTGCCGTGTGCTTACGAAAGAGATTGAGGCCACTCAAATCGACCCCTTGCCTCCTGAGAACGCGAAACCATTGAAAGAAGCGGCAACAGAAGAGGATAAATGCTGCACCATACAGAAGCGCCCCGAGCGTGAGGAATACTCCGACCAGGATAGAGTTTCCCATCCACGCTTGAGCGAGGCCAACGCTGTAGAACACGAGACCGAAGGCCACGACAATGAGAAGTGCTTATACTCATCAGCATTCAGGATGGTGTGTCTCGAGTGAACGGAACAGGCCACTTGCTTCGAGAATATATGCCCTCTATTCTACAACATGTCTTGCCGTTCTGCCACTCGTTGCGCATCCCGTGGGTAGCTCAGCATACCTTGCTTGTCCTTCTCCTCCTCGAGGACGACACATGCTGATTCTCGCCGGGTACGTTCCTCTGGCGTTTCAGGATGCAAGGG
The DNA here is from genome assembly GCA_042408965.1 of Ktedonobacteraceae bacterium. Lineage (GTDB taxonomy): Bacteria > Chloroflexota > Ktedonobacteria > Ktedonobacterales > Ktedonobacteraceae > Thermogemmatispora. The sequence continues at coordinate 25,150 of JBHOQN010000118.1, read as the reverse complement.
ACCGGAAAGATCGCCCACCAGGACGCCTAAAAGTTCTTCCACACCGTGACGGAAAGCGCTCTTGTCCCGCCCATCATCTACTTCGCATGTATCTGACACTCTCTAGATTTGTCAAGCGTATCCATCACAGTTCGTTGACTGCAAACATCTGAGTTTGTTATCATCGTCGTACATAGACCTAAGGAGCCTCCTCCTATGTTACAATGTGAGACAGCCGCCATCAGTTGAGCAAGCGGCAGCCCAACACCCCAAGAGAGTCCAGGAGAGGAGGAGCATGGCACCCATTGCAGTCATCGGTAGTGGCGCCTGGGGAACAACGCTGGCCCTGTTGCTGGCCCATAAGGGCCTGAAGACACTGCTGTGGGAGCACAAGCCCGAGCGGGCCGCAGAGATGGAGCGCCAGCGCGAGAACAGCCTCTTTCTACCAGGGTTCCGCTTCCCGGAAACGCTTCACGTCACCGCCGACCTCGGTGAGGCCGCCAGCGCCCAGGAGGTCCTCATCCTCGTCACGCCCTCGCAGCGCATGCGCGAAAACGTCCGTCTGCTCGCGCCCTACGTTGGAAAGAGCACCCTGCTGGTGAGCGCCAGCAAGGGAATCGAGGTGGAGAGCCTTAAGCGCATGTCGGAGATCATCGCTGAAGAGCTGCCCGCGGCACGCGAGCGCATCGCGGCCCTCAGCGGTCCCAACCTGGCGCGCGAGGTTGCAGAGGGAAAGCCGACCGCGGCCGTGGTGGCGGCACAGAGCGCCGAGGCGGGCGTCTACCTGCGTACCTTGCTGAGCACGGCACGCTACCGCGTCTATACGACAGCCGATATTGTTGGCATCGAGCTGGGCGGCGCCCTCAAGAACATCATCGCCATCGGAGCGGGCATCAATGACGGCATGGGCTACGGAGAGAACGCCCGCGCCGCCTTTATCACCCGCGGCCTGGCCGAGATCGCCCGCCTGGGGACGGCCGCCGGGGCTCATCCCCTGACCTTCGCCGGGCTGGCCGGCATCGGTGATCTGGTGGCCACTTGCTCCAGTCCCCTGAGCCGCAACCACCAGCTCGGGCGGCGTCTGGCCGCCGGCGAGAAGCTGGAGGAGATCCTGGCCTCGATGCGCAGCGTCGCCGAGGGCGTCTCTACCACACGCGCCGCCCTCCAGCTCGCCGAGCGCTACGGTGTGGCTATGCCCATTACGCAGCGCCTGGCCCGCGTCCTCTTCGAGGGCTATGATCCCTATCGCGCCGTGCTGGAGCTGATGATGCGTGATCCCAAAGGCGAGATGGAGGGTCTGATCGAGGGAACCATCTACATCGGTTAGCCCACCAGAGCACCTGGCTCCGCTCAGCTTCCGTGCTTTTCCAGGCTACCCTCCCCCGTCCCGCCCCACCCCGTCCCGTCCGCCCCTCCGCTGACAGCTCGCCTGACACCGATCGATCGGTCTGGCCTGCCGCACGCTACAAAAAAGTAGGGGCGCGATAAACGCGCCCCATAGCTACCTTCGCGGGAGTCTAATCGAGGTAATCCTTGAGCTTGCGACTGCGACTGGGATGGCGCAACTTGCGCAAGGCCTTGGCCTCGATCTGACGAATACGCTCACGGGTGACATGGAACTCCTTGCCCACCTCTTCGAGCGTGCGGCTGCGGCCATCGTCGAGGCCGAAGCGCAGCTGCAGCACCTTGCGTTCACGCTCCGTGAGGCTAGCGAGGACATCCTCAACCTGCTCTTTGAGCAGCTGATGGCTGGCGGCATCGGCAGGAGCAAGGGCGGTGTGATCCTCGATGAAGTCACCGAGATGACTGTCCTCCTCTTCGCCGATTGGCGTCTCCAGGCTCACCGGCTCCTGACTGACCTTGATGATCTCACGCACCTTTTCAGGACTGATCTCCATCTGCTCGGCGATCTCCTCGGAGGTCGGCTCGCGCCCCAGGTCCTGAAGGAGCCGGCGGCTGATGCGAATCAGCCGGTTGATGGTCTCAACCATGTGCACCGGGATGCGAATGGTGCGAGCCTGATCGGCGATGGCGCGCGTGATGGCCTGGCGAATCCACCAGGTCGCGTAGGTACTGAACTTGTAGCCCTTGGTGTAGTCAAACTTTTCGACCGCGCGAATGAGGCCGATATTCCCCTCCTGGATCAGATCCAGCAGGCTCATACCCCGGCCAACATACTTTTTCGCAACGCTCACCACAAGGCGCAGGTTGGCTTCGGTCAGGCGGCGCTGGGCCTCCTCACCCTCCTCGATGATGCGCCGATTAGGGACTGGCCTGGCAGCCTCGGCCTTGCCTCGCTCCATCAACTGTGCCAGACGAACCTCTTCCTCGGCAGTCAGCAGCGGAACACGACCGATCTCGCGCAGGTACATGCGCACAGGATCATCAAGGCTGCTCTCAAGGTCGGCGACCACAATGCCGAAGCCATCCTGGAGTTCGTCCCACTTCGCACCGGTCATCGCCTCGACATCAACCTCGTCCTCCGGTCCGGGCTCCCAGTCAGCCGGGGGTTCCTTGGTATCCAGGGCGTCCATAGTTTCTTCGTCCTGCAACTTGGCGAACAGGTCATATGACTCACCGTCATCGACAGCCGTGATCAGACTGCCGCCGGTGGTGGCATGCAGACCTATGGTATCGATATCATCAAAGACACTCTTGGAGTCCTCGAGGAGCGAGTCTGCCTCGAAAGGCTCATATACATCGCTCAATTGTTCAGTACTCACCTCTTCATTCCGTAGTCTAATCATGACTTCCTGTTCCTGATGTACCATGCTGGCATCCCCCTTCAGAAAACGGGTCCGCAATGAATAACGAATAAGATGAGGAAACCCGCACTCTGAAAATCATCAGTAAGATAATAGCACTATTCGACGTCAGCCACTCCCAGCCGCTCCATGTCACCCATATAACACCGGCGCTTGAAGGTGCTCATCCCTGCAGATGCGTCGCCGAGTCAATTGTTCGGATCTGCTGGTGGATCGCTAACAACTGCTGTCCAAGCTCACGCACAGCGGCGGTATCACCCGCCTCCTCAGCCTCACGCAGCAAATAGCGCAACTCAGTGTTGAGCTGCATGAGCCGCATGCGCTTCAGCCGGGTAGCACACTGGACGGCGGCCTTGATCAGTCCGGCCCCATCGAGCAGAGAAGCCGCCTCGACACGCCTTTGCGCTCTGGCCACCGTTTCCAGCAACGCGGAAGGCAACTGCTGCTCTAAGGGTTGATGGAAGGAGGAAGAGCCACGCTGATAAATAGCGTTGAGAAAGTGGTACAACTCCCGCGTGTCCGTCCCGATAAAGTCACCATCGTTTATTATACCACAGACATATTGGCTTAAACCAGGATTCTGGAGGAGTAGCCCGATCAGGTAGTCTTCCCATTCTACTCCACCCGGCTGGCCTCTGTCAAGGTCGGCTCCTCCGGCCGGGGTCCTCTTCATGGACTGCGGCGCACTCTCTGCCGCGCTGGCGACGCTGGCCGTCTGGTGCAGGAGCACCTCGGGCGGAACGGGCGCTGTCTTGCGCTGGCGGCTACGACGCGCTCTGCTCTCGTCGCCCGGCGTGACCGGGACCATGACCTCAGTGATCCCACTCTGCTGCGCGCGCAGGAGGCGCTGCAGCTCACTGTGCAGGCTGCGCTCGTCGCCGTGAATCAACGCGGCAAGTTTGCGCAGGTAGGCATCACGCCTGACACGATCGCTGACCATGCCGATCACCGGTAGAAGGCGCCGCGCCGCCTCGGCCTGATCGTGTGGCTGACGCAGATCGAGGTCGGCCGTTCTCGCCACAAAGTAATAGTCGACCAGTGGCAACGGGTGAGCCAGGGCCTCCTCCCAGATCGCGGTGTTCTGGCGAATCACCTCGTCGGGGTCCTGTCCGGCGGGGAGCAGCAGTACGCTGATCTCAGCGTCGATCTGCTCCTCCAGGCGGATCATGGCGCGTGGTCCCTGCCCTTTGCGCTCCTGGGCCGGCGCCGGCAACGGTACTGGCACCACGGTGCGGTCGAAGGAGCGCAGGGCCTCCTGGATGCCGTGCTCGGTGGCAGCCATGCCGGCCGCGTCAGGGTCGAGCGCCAGCGTCACGCGGTGGGTCAACTTTTTAATTTGTTGAATGTGCTTCTCGGTGATCGCGCTCCCAATACAGGCTACGGTGTGCTGCGTACCATACTGGTGTGCAATCACGGCGTCGACATAGCCCTCGACGATGATCACGCGATCCGCCTGCTTGATGGCCTCGCGGGCGCGATCCAGGGCGTAGAGCACGCTGTTCTTCTCAAACAGTGGCGTTTGCGGTGTGTTCAGGTACTTGGGCTGGCCATCTCCCAGCGCGCGACCGCCAAAGCCAATCACGCGCCCCCGGATATCACGGATTGGAAAGATAATCCGGTTCCTGAAATAATCATACACCCCATTCCTATCATCGCGCTCGCGAGCAAGACCGCCGCTGACCAGCTCCTGCTCTGTATAGCCCTGGGCAAGCAGATAGCGGCAGAGACTCTCGCGCTGCTCTGGCGCATAGCCCAGACCAAAGTCCAGGACGGACTCCCCGGAGATGCCCCGGCTCTGGACGTACGCTCGCGCTGGCGCCGCCTCGCGGGAGCGCAGCAGCATCTGATGAAACCAGAGCTGAGCATCCTCATTGAGCTGGCGCAGGCGCTCTTTGAGGGCAGCACTCTCGCGCTGCTCCTGAGGATCATGGCCGGCGCTCTCCTCGATCTGTACGCCGGCCTTCTCTGCCAGATAGAGGAGAGCCTCGCGAAAGTCCAGTCCCTGGAGTTTCTGGACAAAGGTAAAGATGTCTCCGCTCTCGTGGCAGCCAAAGCAGTGCCAGTGCTGTGTGTCCGCAAAGACATAGAACGAGGGCGTGCGCTCATTGTGAAAGGGACACAGGCCCTTGAAAGCCTTGCCGGTTTTCTGCAGCTTGATCACCTGGCCGATCTCGTCCACCAGGTCGATGCGTGCTTTGATGGTCTCGATAATTGACGACATTGCCCGAACCTGAGAGATGGTGATGCGTCAACGTCTTCCCAATATCTACGTGGGACGGCCGGGTTTGGCCACATCGCTCGACCTGTAGGCTTGTGGCATGCTCCGCAAGCTGCTTTCTGCCGCTCTCTGCCGGTCTCTGCCGATCTCTGCCGGCCTGACGGGCTGGCTCTTCCTACACCAGATATAACGAGTCATTGCGCCGAAAGTCGCGCGCTTTTTGGAGAAGTACCGTGAAGTTTCTCCAGAGCGATGATCTTCTGTAGCGGTCATCGCTCGTTTCATCCTCGAAGCGCACTGGCCACCAGTACGCCAGCAGACATGAGCGCAAACAGGCCTGGGGATCTTTGTAGATCGATGGCGGAGGTGCTGCTCTGTGACATTGCCTGCTTGCCAGCGCTGCTGTGGATGTAGTTATCCACATTTCCACAGCGCCTACTACTGTTATCTCTATCTCTATTAAGATAGATATGGAGATAGCAGTAGTAATAGGGCCTGTGGAAATGTGGATAACTGGCGAGGAGGTTGCCGCTCCTGTCAGCGAGCAGACGTAACGAACTGGCTTCCAAAGCGGCCTGAGCCAGATGGGCAATTTTCCCCACCTCTCCACAAAACAGCGCTTGCTCTGTGTATGGACGGTGGATACTCTGGGGATAAGTGGCGATGCGCTGTGGATAAGATTGCAAGGAGCCAGGCGGCTGTGGAAAAGTTATCCACAGGGCCGGTGGATAAGTCGGGGTGGTTATCCACTGCCGGGCAAAAATGTGGAAAAGTTATCCACAAAAATTGTGGAAAAACATGTCTGGTTGTCCTGCTGTGATAGGTCACTGTGACCTGTTGTGGATAACTTTTCCACAGGAGTTGTGGAAAAGTCAGATAACAGCGCCTGCTTTGTGGAAAACTGGCTGGACCGAACATCAATCGAGCGGTATTTCTCTCTATTTATCCACAACGTTCTGTCAGTTATCCACAGCTGCTGTGGATGACTACTCCTCTGGGAATGGAAAAACTGAAGCTTTATCCACATATTATCCACACCGCCTCCTCCAGTGGCCCCTGTCAGGCGGCGATGCTTCCCAGGCCCCTCTCTGAATTACTGCTCGCTCTGTGGATGATGTGGAAAAGTTGTCCACAAAAATTGTGGAAAAGTCAGGTAAGGTTGTCCTGACATGACAGGTCACTATGACCTGTTGTGGATAACTTATCCACAAAAATTGTGGAAAAACATGTCTGGTTGTCCTGCTCTATGGTGAGCTCAGAGCCCAGAACCGATCGTCTGGTTTCCATCGACCGATCGTTTTCTTTCTCTCTGTGGATAACTTGTGGAAAAGTTATCCACATCGGTCATCAGGACCACCTCAGGAGGTCGTCGATTTACTGCTTGCTCTGTGGATAGTGTGGAAAAGTTATCCACAAAAATTGTGGAAAAGTCAGGTAAGGTTGTCCTGACATGACAGGTCACTATGACCTGTTGTGGATAACTTATCCACAAAAATTGTGGAAAAGTCAGGTAAGGTTGTCCTGACATGACAGGTCACTATGACCTGTTGTGGATAACTTATCCACAAAAATTGTGGAAAAGTCAGATAACAGCGCCTGCTTTGTGGAAAACTGCCCCGGAGCGCCATTTATCGACAGAGATTGACAGGTTATCCACAGCGAATGTGGATAACCTGTCGGGTGCGTGTGCAGAAGTTCCGGCTGGAGAGCGCTGCTTCGAGGCGATTCTGGATCATCAGACCGAAAGGGCGGGGGTAAGATGTCGGGCGCCAGTCTGCGCGAGGTAGTTGTAGACGCGCAGTATCTCGCCGATGCCGCTGGCCGAGGCGGCCTGGTAGCGTGCGAGGTGAGGAGCATCCCCATCGAAGATCCCCCCGATCATGCCCAGCATATTGCTGGAGAGCTCATGCAGGAACGGCTCCAGCACCTGCAGTCCGCGGCGCCAGACGTACTCATGGCCCGGGGAGTTCGCGGTATCCGGTTCGCCGTCGGTCGTTGCCCTCTGCAGGTTCAGCAGGGCATCAATGTAGGGGCCGACCAGCCAGGTCCAGACGCTGCCCTGATGCAGGGCTTGCGCCTGTTGATCAGCGTCGCCTTCCAGGCGACCGCGGTAGGCAGGATCGTGAGGGGCGAGCGTACGCAGGCCATAGGGGGTCAGCAGCGAGTGCCTGACCTGCTCCAGCGCCTCACGCTGATACACTCTGGCGAGGGCGGTGTGGCGCAGCGACATAGCCAGCAACTGGTTGGGGCGTAGCGTTGCGTCGTCCCCACTCGCTCCGTCGAGGACATCGTAGAGGTAGCGACCTTCTGCGTACCAGAAGCGCTGGAAGCCCTCCTGGCAGCGCTGGCGCCACTCCTGGAAGCGGCTGCTCAGGTAGGCATCGCGTCCCCGCTCTCGCATCAATTGGGCCCACTCTTCCATGAGAGCCAGCGCATGGTACCAGAGCGCGTTGACCTCGACCGCTTTGCCTGTACGTGGCGTCACAGGCTGCTGCCCCACGTGCGCGTTCATCCAGGTCAGAGCCTGGCCTGGTCTGCCGCTGTGCAGAAGGCCGTCCGCCGGATCGGCACGGATGGCGTGCAGGGTCCCCTGTAGATACCAGAGCAGGCTCTCGGCCAGGCGAGGGTAGAGTTCGACGATCAGCTCCTCATCGCCGCTGAAGCGCCGGTAGTGGTCGAGCGCGTAGAAGTACCAGAGCGTCGCATCGACGTTTCCGTAGTCATCCTCGCTCAGACTCTGGCCAGGGCGTGGGAGGCGGTCGGGGAGCAGACCCTGTTTCAAGTAGCGCGCCAGCATGCGCAGCAGTTGGCGGCCCTCCTGAAAGCGGCCCGTGGCCAGCGTCAGACCTGGGAGAGCGATCATGGCGTCGCGCGTGTACTCCTCCAGTCCATAGAAATACGCGATCACCGAAGGCGTACCGGCCTCCTGCAGATCCAGGGGGACAAGATAGTAGTCGCTGCCATCGAGATGCAGCGGCGTGCGTCGCACCAGGAAGTGATCGCTGGCCTGGACTAGCAGGCGCAGGAAATCCTCACCTCCATCCTGGGGATCACCACGGCTGCTGATCGGCAGCGAGCGCAGGCGGTAGGAGGTCTCGCCGCCCTCTCCAAAGTAGCGCTGTGGTTGCAGCAGACTGCGACGCTGCTCAAGACTACGCTTGTAGGTGAGGCCGATGTAGCCGGGCGTGAGCGTCAGGCCGGCGGGGTCCTCGGTAGTAGCCACCACCGTGAGCGTAGCCTCCTCGCCCGGCCAGAGCCGCGCGCGAAAGACGCCAGGCAGATAGAGGTCGTCAACGGCCGGCCGCTGAGCTGCCTGGTCGTGGCGCCGCAGGAAATGCCAGTACCAGACTCCTGTCGGAATAAAGATCGCCTGGCTCTCAGGATGGCCTACGATGAAGAGGTGATAGGGACGTGCCCCGTCGAACGCGCGAATCGTGCAACCGGTCACTCCCCGTGGCAGGGCCAGCGGCGTGGTAGACCACTGTGAGGCCGGCGCTGCCAGCGGACGCTCGCTGCTATGATGGACCTCCACCTGAAAGTGCCAGTCGTTGTGACCGGTCTGCGGCTGATCGAAGGGCCGGTAGGCTGCAAAGGGCAGCAGCGTCAGCTCAAGGGTATGCTGCTCCAGTGGCTGGTAGCGCAGATAGCTTCGCTGGTACGCCGTTGGCCCCTGTATGCCCACAGGAGCAAGACGCTCCTGCTGGAAGCCACGCACGTCGGTTGTACGAGCGACATGGTACTGGATATAGGTGGTTTGATGGCCGGCGGCCATCCAGATCCGCTTCTCCAGGGTGATGCCGTCGAGACCGCCGATGCGGTAGGTAAAGATCGGAAAGCCCTCTTCCAGGCGGAAGGCTTCCAGGTGGACGAAGCCAGCGGGGCTCAGCGTGCCATCGCGATATTCGTTGGTTCCCAGGTAATAGGTGCGCTGGTCAAAAACGGCTTCCTCGTCGATCTTGGCCAGCAAGAGATGGGGAGGAGCCTTGTTATCAACAGGTGCCACCAGCAAGCCGTGCTGCATGCGCGTCAGTGCGCTGGAGACAGTGCCGGCGGCGTATCCTCCCAGGCCGTTCGTGATGAGCCATTCACGTGAGATCGTCTCATTCAGGTGACAACATATGCTGCGATCAAATGTAATGGGCATCTTGGACCCTCCAGGCCCTTCGTCGTGGATGATAAGCGCTCCTCGCTGGTCAATAACCTCTGCCTCTACTTTGTGCTTCACAGCATCCCTTCTTTAGTGTAGCATAACGGACGCCAGGAAGCAGCGTTTTTTACACTGTCTTGCGTACAATGTTAAAGGATTGTTCTCCCGGCGATGCACAAAGTAAAGCCGGGTGAAGATTGGCCTGCAGGATACGTATATAACAGTGCAGATGGCGTGGTGTCACGACTCCTTTCGGCACTGTCTGATGAGGTGCGTAGCAGCGCTCCGTTCCCTGTCTATACTGTAGACGAGCGATTCGCGCTGTTATCAACCTGTCACTTTCTGTCGGATCATGCTACACCGCGCATCACATTTTGCACCCCATGTCGTCCCGTTAACCAGAGGAGGTGTCTTCATGGTGTCCTCAGCGTTGCTTAAGTCACGGGGCCGGCCGTTCGCGCAGAGCTATGCAGTAGTGGGTCTCCTCCTGCTCTTTTCGCTGCTCCTGGCTGCCTGTGGCGGTTCTTCCTCACCCACCAGCGGCGGGAGCAGTACGTCCACCAACAAATACGGCCTGCTCACGCCGGGTATTTTAACCGTAGGGAGTGATACAACCTATCCTCCCCAGGAGTTCATCAACCCGAGTACCGGCCAAGCCGAGGGATTTGATATTGACCTGATCACCGAGATCGCCAGGCGCATGGGACTCCAGGCAAAGATCGTCACCGATGGCTTTGACACCATTTTTGACGATCTCTCGGCGAAGCGCTTTGACATCGTCGTCTCGGCTGTTACCATCAGCCCTCAGCGCCAGCAGAAGTTTGATTTTGTGCCCTACTTCAGCGCTGGCGAGTCCCTGCTGGTAGAGAAGGGCAATCCGCTGCATATTACCAGCGTCGACCAGCTCTGCGGCCAGAACGTCGGTGTGCAGACTGGCACCGTTGAGCAGAGCGATCTACAGACCGCTTCGACCAACTGCACCAAAGCCGGAAAGCAACCGATCCACATGACGATCCTCAAGGATCAGACGGCGGTGGTCGAGCTACTGGCCAACCATCGCGTGGTAGCGACCTATCAGGACTCGCCGGTCACTGACTACTATCTGAAGCAGAATCCCGGCAAGTTCGATGTCGGCGGCACGGTGGTCAATGCTGCTCCCGAGGGGATCGTTGTGCGCAAGGGTGACACGGCACTGCGCGATGCCATTCAGAATGCCTTTAACGCCATGAAGGCCGACGGCACCTACAAGCAGATCATCGACAAGTGGGGCCTGACCAGTGGGGCCATCTCTCTGGTTGAGCGTCGGATGACAGCGCTCGCCTAGCCTCTCCATCCAGGCATCGGCTTCCCGTACCGGTTCCTGGGAGGCTTCCCTGCGCGCAGGGCGAGCGCACCCCGCAGCGATCATCGCTCTATACAAACAGGCGCGATTGCGTTACTCTTTAGGAGAGTAACATGGGGTTGCCGCTAGCATTATTCTCGCAGGTAGCCTCTCGGGAACTTGCTCGTATAAGGAGGTCTCCGTCGTGTTCGATTGGGATGCCGTCCGAACCTATCTCTTCTCGCCCTTCTTTCTCCAGGCTGCCTGGACAACCCTGTGGATCTCGGTGGTTGCTCAGCTTGCTGGGGTCATTCTTGGTCTGTTCCTGGCGCTCATGCGCATGTCGCGCTTTCGCTGGCTCTCCTGGCCTGTCAAGGCCTACGTCTGGTTCTTTCGCGGCAGTCCTCTGCTGGTGCAGGTGCTGCTGCTCTGGGATGGGTTACCCAAGATCTTCCCAGGTCTGCTCTTCAGCCAGATTGCCTGTGTATTGATCGCCTTCTCTTTAAACGAGGCGGCCTACATGTCAGAGATCATCCGGGCGGGCATCAGTTCAGTCGATCCCGGTCAGATGGAGGCCGCGCGCGCCCTCGGTATGCGTTACTGGCTGGCCATGAGGCGGATCGTCCTGCCGCAGGCTGCACGAGTGATCGTGCCCCCCCTGGGGAACGAGTTCAATAACATGCTCAAGACGACCTCGATCGCCTCGGTCATTGGTCTGGAGGAGCTGACTGGTACAGCCGAGATCTTTGGTGCTCCCACCTTCGTGATCTTTGAGCTACTGATCGTCGCCACCTTCTACTATTTGATTCTGACAACCCTCTGGGATTATTTCCAGCGCTGGATCGAGCGGCGCCTTGATCCCGAGCGCACTGGCAAAGACGTGTCTCAGCTACGCCAGAAGAGCTGGGCCCAGCGTATGTTGGGTTTTGGCAATCCACCGCTTGAGACTGAGAGTCTGGCTGTGCCTGGTTCCGAGCGCTCCCAGTCGCGCTAGACAGGTAGATCTGAAAGAGGAGGTGTTCCTGATGCGACAAGAGGACGCAGGTTACGGTGATGCCACGCCGCTCCCTGAGCAGATATCTCCTGCGGCTGTGGTTCCTGGCGATGGCACTGAGATGGTGCGTGTTGAGCGGGCCATCAAGCGCTTCGGAGATCTGGTGGTACTCAACGGAGTCGACATGACGGTCAGACGGGGACAGGTGGTGGTCATCATTGGCCCCAGTGGCTCCGGCAAGACCACCTTTCTGCGCTGCATCAATCATCTGGAGAAGATCGACGAGGGCCGCATCTATGTGGATGGGCAGCTCGTGGGCTATCGCATTGTCAATGGTCGCCTGCTTGAGGATAGCGAGGCCAACATCGCGCGCATGCGTTCACAAATCGGCTTTGTCTTTCAGCGTTTCAACCTCTTCGCGCACATGACAGCCCTGGAGAACATCATCGAGGCGCCGATTCACGTGCTGGGGGTGCCACGCGATGAGGCCATTGACCGTGCGCTGGCGCTGCTGAAGAAGGTTGGCCTGGAGGACAAGGCCAGCGTCTATCCTCACAAGCTCTCGGGCGGTCAGCAGCAACGTGTGGCGATCGCGCGGGCGCTGGCGATGAATCCCAAGTTGATGCTCTTTGACGAGGCGACCTCGGCGCTTGATCCGGAGCTGGTTGGCGAGGTGCTCAAGGTGATGCGCCAGCTAGCCGAGGAGGGCATGACAATGGTGGTGGTCACGCACGAGATGGGCTTTGCGCGCGATGTCGCCGATCATGTGATCTTTATGGATCACGGGGTCATCGTCGAGCAGGGAGCGCCGGAGCAGGTCTTTGATCATCCGCAGAGCGAGCGGACTCGCAATTTCCTGGGTCTGATCAGCTCTGACTAGGGGGCGCGCGGACGAAGGATGGCCTGGCTGGCGCAGCGGTGGTCGGACAGTGAGCCAGACATCTACGGACCGCCGGGTCGTGCTAATGGCTGGTAGCTTCCTGCGCAGACGAGGACGTCCTGCTCTCTGCCACCGGCCAGTGGAGAGCGCTGATGTTGCTGGCGCGGCGAGCCTGTACCTCAGGGCTGGCGGTGACGCTGGTATATGGACAGGCCGGCGGAGATGGCAGTACCAGCTGCTCCTCACTGACCTGCGGTGGGCAACACACTCGGAGGTACGGGAAGCCGGGCAGAAACTGGACCGCTGCTGTTGACCCCTGCGTTTCACGTGAAACGCAGCAGCTCTAGCAGCACCGCGAGCGCCTGCGCCTGGCCCGGTCCACTTCACCCAGGCGAGCCTGCACCGACCACAGCCGTGTAGAGGTGGCCTCTACCTGGCTGTGCACCATTGAGACGCGCTCAGGTCCCCGACTGGCCTGCGCAGATGAACTCATCTTCAACCTGCGCGAGATCGCCTGTGTCTGATCCTCCCTGCCTTCGTCACTCCGTCCCCTCCGTCCATCAGCCGTTGAGTGCAGCACCCGCTGATGGCCGGCGGACGGAGATCTCCTCTATCAGGAATGGCAGGGTGCGCCTCAGGTGGTTTCCAGGAGGGCATCCTCGCCGCTCAAGGTCACCTGAGACATTCGCCGGGGCAGGGTGAAGTTCGGCTGTGCCTCCAGGAGATCCACGAAGACTCGAACCACCACGGGATCGAAGCTCGTTCCCGCGTCCTGCAGCAGCCGCTGACGGGCCGTCTCGCAGGAGAACGGCTCCTTGTACGGTCGCTGCGACGTCAGCACATCGTAGACATCGGCCACCGCCAGCATACGCGCACTCAAAGGAATCTCCTCGCCGCGCAGGCCCGACGGGTATCCCTCACCGTCCCAGCGCTCGTGGTGGTAGAGCACCGTTTCAACGTAGAAGGGATCAACATCACAGCCGATCAGAATGCGTGCCCCAATCACCGGGTGACGGCGCATCTTGCGTCGCTCCTCCGCCGACAGGGCCGCCGATTTGTGGAGGATCTCGTTGGCGATCCACGTCTTCCCCAGGTCGTGCACCAGCGCTGCCAGGGCCAGATCACGGGCCTCGACCCGCCCCCAGCCCAGCCGACGCGCCAGCCGCTGGACGTAAATCGCCACGCGGCGCGAATGCTCATAGGTGACACTATCGCGCTCTTCAATGCTTCTGGCAAAAGCCAGCAGGACATCCCGGCTGGCCTCGCCATCTCTTAGATTCTTGACGGCCACCACTCTTCTCTACTCCCTCTAAGCCCACACTGGATGACTGATAAGATGAGGGCAGAACAATGAATCACATAATATAGTAATGTTTTCACTTGCTGTCTGTCCAAGCTCCTGTTTCAAACAGTACTTTTGTATCACTCCTCATCTATTCGCTGCCCTCTCCTCTCCCCAATCAGAGCCGGCCCTACCTGGCGGAGCACGCTGCCAGGCCCATCCTCCCTGCGCCTCCCTCCTCACCCCCCCGGCGATCGGCTATGGCCCGCTTACCCCCGCTGCCTGCTCATCCCCCAAATGGTCCCTCTTTCCATGCCGCCTGATTTTTAATCGTCATATTTTATGATAGACTCCTCTTAACACCCATTACGAAGATCTCTGAAATCCGTTGCACGGCCATTACGTGGTCTGTAAGTTCATGGGAAGTAACCTGCGATGACAGAAGAACTTGTGGAGGAGGGTTCAGCCAAGGATCTGGACCCTGAGCAAGAGACTCATCAGGGAGAAGATACACCGCCGCGCGCCCGCGATGTCATTACGGTTGTGCTGACCGCCGACAACCACCTGGGAGCCGCGACTGGCCAGCAGCCACACAGGCGCGAGGAGCGTGCGCAGCAGTTACGTCGAGCTTTTCAGCAAGCGACCGACTTCGCGATCGGCCAGGGAGTGGATCTTTTCATCCAGGCCGGCGATCTCTTCGATCGTTTGAATCCCGATGAGCGCGATCGCAGCTTTGTGGCTGATCGCCTGGTACAGTTGCGACAGGCTGGGGTACGCACCTTCGTTGTGGGCGGGCTCCAGGATACGCCGCCACTGGGGCGAACCATGGCTGGGGAGACGCTGCCAGCTCCTCAGCTCAGCTTCGCTCGTCTGGGTGCCCTGCACTATTTCCATCCCTGGACCCCTCCGGCCAGAGTCCAGCCGTCCTCGGCCAGCGGCTCCGCTGCGGTAGAAACCCCACTGAACGAGCTTGAGCCGGTGCTGCTCGATATCGAGCAAGTGCGCGTCGGCCTCTGCGGCCTCAGCGTGCGCGCCGGGCAGGAGGGCGATCCCTTCAGCACAGTACGCTTCCCCGAGGCGCTCGAACGCGCTCAGATCCGTATCCTGGTACTGCATGCTCCCATCGAGGGACTGACCGGCGACTCCATGCCGCTGGAGGCGCGCGCCCAGGTCAGTCGCGCCAGTATCGCGCGTCAGCAGACCTTTCAATACATCCTGGCGGGCTATCACCATCGTTTCCATCAGACGCGCATCGGTCGCTGCGATCTCATCGTGGCTGGCGCCAGTCAGCACGTCGATTTCAATGATCCCGATGTGCAGCCAGGCTTTGTCTTTCTCGGCCTGGCCGCCGATGGCATTCGCTGGTGTAAGCACATTGAGGTCGAGGCCCTGCGCCTTCGTCGGCTCGTCGTCCAGACGGCAGATCTCTGGCCCCGTTCGGCCGATCCCGCATCTGCTGCACCGTCACCGGCCGCTTCCCCTACCGAACGTATTCTGGAGCGCCTGCGCCCTCTCTGCGATCAGCGCACGCTGGTGCAGCTCAAGCTGGAGGGCGAGCTGTCGCGCCATCAGTATCACCAGCTCGACCTGAATCAACTGCGGCGCTATGGCGAGCAGCAGGCGTTCTCTCTGGCCATCGATGATAGCTCTCTGGCCCTGCTGCCGGATCAGGAGACGATCGCTACGGGTGATGCAGGCGAGCGCTTCTCTCCCCGTGAAGAGCTGGCCACGCTCGCCGACGAGTGGATTGCTGCAGCTACTGATGAGCAGGAAAAAAAGGCTCTGGCGATTACAAAAGAGGTATTGTTGACTGCCCTTGATGAGATACACTGATGATGCTCTTTGAACGTTTGCCTCTGCCTGCTCCGCTCTTCTGCAGGCTCTGGCGACGCTTGCAATCATGCGTGAGAATAGATAAGGATAGGTGGTAGCGTAGAGCGGGTTGTCGATGCTGGCCTCTCTCGCCTGAGAGCGCCCGCATCTCCCGATATGAGTGTGAACGGAGTGACGCAGTAATGATTATCCTGAAACATTTGACGGTCGAGCGCTTCAGGCTCTTGCGAGACATCAATCTCCACTTCCCCCAGCGCGGAAGTATCCTGATCCAGGGGCCGAACGAGGCTGGTAAATCGACGCTCTTTGAAAGTATCTATTTTGCTCTCTATGGCGAACCACTCGCGACTCATCGGGGGAAACGGGCGCTGGACGATCTGATCATGTACGGTGAGTCGGAGGCGACGGTGACACTGACCCTCGCAATCGGCGCAACCGAAATGGCCATCACTCGGACAATCGAACGCGGCAAGGGCCAGCGCATCGCGCTGCAGGTGCGCCGCCTTGGCATGCCTGAGACTGAACCCATTACCCAGCTCAAGGCTGCCAATGAGCGCATCATCGCCGAGCTAGGTCGCCTCGATGGCGAGACGCTACGCAACTCCTGCCTCGTTGAGCAGAAGGGCCTGCAGCGCCTGGAGGAGTTGAGCGGCCGCGAACGTGAGGCAGCCCTGCGCCGCCTCCTCGGCCTCGAGAAGCTGACGCGCCTCGCCGAGCAGTTTCGCCTGACACCGGAGGATGAGCAGCAGCTCAACGAGTCGGCGGCCCGTCTGAAACTGGCGGAGATTCAGGCCCGTATCCCAGAACTGAGCGCCAGGCTGGGGCAGATCGAGGAGGCCCTTGATGCTGTGACGGTCAACGAGTACCTCGCGGAGATCGAGCAGCAGGAGGCCGACATCGCCGAGCAGGAAAGCGCGCTCGCCTCTATTCAGACACAGCGCGCCGACCTCAAGAGCCGTCAGCAGCGTGTGCAGCAGCTCAAGAAGGCCGAGGCTATTCTGGCTGAGCTGATCGCGGCCTACGACGAGATGGCCGAGGCGCGCCGCGAGCTGCCCGAGCTGGATCGCCAGATCGCTGATCTGGAGCTGCGCGAGCGCGAGGAGCTGCCCGCCCTTGAGAAGCGCGTGCATGAGCTGGAGGATCTCTCGCGTTCCTTCGGGACGCTGGAACGCATGGCCACGGACCTGCTCGCCACGGTGAATACGATCAAGGAGCTGGAGCAGGAGGCTCGAGAGCGCAGCACGTTTAAGGAGAACCTCGAAAGCCTGGAGGCAGAGATCACTCAGGCTCGCACGCGCGTCGAGCAGGCTCGCCAGACACAACGCGAGCTGGAGGAACGGCGCCGCTCCGGGCGGCCCTCCCTGGAGGAGCGTCTGCAGCGGCTGCGCAATCTGGCGGCTCGCTTGGAATCGCTACGCCAGGTCGAGGAGCGCTATGTGCAGCGCCTGGCGGTTCGTGAGCAGGCCGAGGCCCACGAGGAGCGCGTCGAGCAGGCCCGCCATAAGCAGCGCGAGGCTGAGCAGGAGCTGGCTCGCTGTGAGCAGGAGGTGCGCCAGCTCAAAGGCCAGCTGGAGTCCCAGGAGGAGCGCTGGCGCCGGGTCAATCTTGCGCGCCTTCTGGAAGAATGGGTGCACCTGCGCGATAAGCTGCGCGGCCTGACGGCGGTGGAGCAGCAGGTGCGTGCCGCCTACCAGCAGCATGAAAAGCTCCACAATGAGGCTGCTGAGACGCTCAGCGTGGCACGTAAGTTCATGGCGCTCTTGATCGCCTCAGTGATCGGCTTCGGCCTCATGTCCCTGCTCAGCTTTATCTGGGCGCTCTCGCAGCTCTTGATCCCGGCGGTGGTCGGAGTGGTGCTGGCAGCCGGCTGTGTCGCCGCCTTCGCCGTCTTCTTTTTCCGCTACGGTCGCGCTCGCCTCAAGGCCCAGGAGGCTCAGCAGCGCGAGCAGGAGGCCCTCAATCAGGTGCGCATGATGGTCACGGCGCGCGAGACGGCGGCCCGCGTCAATGGCGGTCAGGAGGCGCTGGCCAGGGTCGAACAGGAGATCCGCACTCTGGGGGCGGGTGTTCCACCCTCTCCCGATGAGGCCCGGCGCTTCATCGATCAGGTTCAGGGCGACCGCGATAACTCCAGCGAGCTGCAGCATCGTCTCGCTGAGCTGCGCGAGCACCTCAGCGCAGCTCAGGAGCGTGTCACCGCCGCAACTGGCCGGCTGACTACCCTGCGCAAGCAGCTCACCGAGCTGGAGGAGCAGGCGAAGCAGGAGGGCTGGGAGGATATCCATGGCAAGCTGCGTTCCGATCTGGTCGCTGTCGAGCAGGCCCGCCACGAAGTGGCTACCTTGATGGGTCAGGAGGGTCTGCCGATTCCGACCTTTGAGGCGAACGTCTTCCACTCTTCCGAGAAACACAGCGAACTGAAGAAGATCGTCGATGACGCCGTCAAGACAACCGAGCTGGAGATCGCTGCGCTCGATGGCAAGGTCGATGCCATCGCTGAACTGCAGGCTCAGATCAAGGTCTATCAGGAGGAACTGGATGGCCTGCTGGCACGCAAGCAGGTGCTGGTCGCGCGCATGGAACGCTATCAGACGAGCGATCCCCTGCAACAACTGACACGCGCCCGCGAGCAACAGACCGCTCTGAGGGAGGCCCTGCAGACGCTCACTGATTCCCTGCGTCAGCGCGTCAAGCCGCTCGGCGTACAGTTCGGTCAGGCCCAGATCAGCAGTGCGGAGACCGCCGCGCGCCGCGAACTCGAAGCGCTGCACATCACCCTGGGGCGCCGCATCGAACTGCAGGGACGTCGCGAGCAGTACGCCGCCCTCCTGAAGGAGCGCCAGCGCTCGCTCTCAGGTCATTATCAGCAACTGGCCAAGTTCAGCGCCAGCCTGGGGAGCTGGATCGTTCCGCCCAATCCCTTCGCAGAGACGCTCAATGCTCTGCGCGCTCGCTGCCAGCAGGAACTCCAGGCGGCCAGCGAGGAAAGCATTCTCCAGGAGCTGGACAATCTGCAGGCTCAGGAGGGTGCCGCGAAGGCGAAGATCGAACTCTGCTATCAGGAGATCGAGGAGACACGCGCACGCATTCAGGACCTGCTGGAGCAGCGCGGTCGCCCGACCCCTAGAGGCTACCAGCGCGAGGAGGTCACTGCTGTCTGGCCGCTGGTCGGCGAATACAGCCTCGCCGATCGTCAGCGTCTGGAGGAGGAACGCACCTCGCTCGAACAGGAGCTGCAGCAACAGGAGCAGGAGGAGCTGGCCCTCAGCAAACAGCTCGCAACTGGTGAGACGCGGCTTGACCTGGAACAGGCCCGTAAGCGTATGGAGCAGCAGGAACGGAGCTACCAGACGAAGAAACGCGGCAGCTTGCTCATCGAGGCCGTCATCGCCCGCCTGATGCGCAAGATGATTCCGCGCACCGAGTACTACATGCAGCAGATTCTGCCGCTGCTGACCAGTGGACGCTATCACGATGTGCAACTGGAGAGCCAGCCCGAAGAGGGAAGCGCCAGCGGCGGTCCCCTGCAGTGGCGCGTCTGGGATTCCGCGGCTGCAGAGTACATCCCACGCGCGGCGCTCTCGGGCGGCGCCGCCGACCAGATCTCGTTCGCCCTGCGCCTGGCCTTCGCGATTGCGGCCCTGCCGCGAGAGCTAGGGGCCGCCCCTGGCTTCTTGCTGCTTGATGAGCCGCTCAGTTCCTTCGACGAGCGGCGCGCCAGGGCGGTGGTTGAGGTGGTGACTGGCGATATGCTCGGCCAGCATTTTGAACAGGTCTTTTTCGTCTCGCACAGCAGCGCCTTTGATCCGTCGCAGTTCCCTTACTATCTCTTGATCGAGAGCGGCCAGGTTGTCGAGAGTAATCTGCCAGTGGTGACGCAGATCCAGTCTTCGACACTGAAGCGCTCCTCTCAGGAAAAGGCCGGGCCAGAGACGCCCTCTGAAGCAACCTCGATCGTGGCCTAGCCCGCTCCCCTCTCTGTTGACAGCCAGGGGAGCAGTGCCACGCGCCTGGGGAATCACGGATCACCGCTGGCTAAACGCCGGAGCTGAGGAAGCGCTCAACCTCAGCTCCGGCGCGCGCCACGTCGTACCCCTCGAGCCAGATGATGCGTTGATCACGGCGAAACCAGGTAAGCTGACGGCGTGCAAAGTCATGGATAGCGTACTTCAGACGTTCGACCATCGCCTCCTCACTCTCGTACTCGCCGCGCAACAGACGGCTGACAAAGCGGTACTCGAGACCCAGCGCCTCCAGACGTTCATGGCTGAGGCCCTGTTTTAGCAGCGCACGCACCTCCTCGACCATTCCCTGCCTCATGCGCGTCTCCACTCGTTCATCGATGCGCCGATAAAGCTCCTGGCGCGGCCAGGCGATGCCGAGCAGCAGGCTCTCATACCGCGGGCTGGCCTGTCCCTGCTGCTCTGAGAAAGGGCGACCGCTGATCAGAGTGACCTCGAGCGCGCGAATCACGCGCCGTGGGTTGCGGCGGTCGATGCTGGCGGCTGCACGTGGATCGCGCTGCTCCAGCTCGGCGAGTAGCGCACTCAGCGGGCGGGCTTCAAGCTGGCGTCGCAGCGCGGGATCGGGTGCGACCTGCGGCACCTGTAGATTGTCCACGACTACCTGGAGGTAGTGGGGCGAGCCACCCACCAGAAAGGGCTGCCGGCCACGCTCCAGAATAGCGTCGATGGCCGCGCTGGCCTCCTCGCGGAAACGCGCCACACTGTAGATCTCGCGTGGATCGGCCACATCCAGCAAGTGGTGTGGCACCAGTGCCCGCTCCTCAGGGGTTACCTTGGCGCTGCCGATGTCGAGGCCACGATAGACCTGACGTGAGTCCGCGGAGACGATTTCGCCGTTGAAGCGCTGCGCCAGGTGGATGCCCAGAGCGCTCTTGCCTGAGGCTGTGGCTCCCAGAATCACAATCAACTTGCCTTGCACTGCCCTCTCTCTGCCTCTGCTAGGGATGGGAGATCAGACGATCGACGCGGAAGATCAGCGCCAGCGCCACCGCAGCCCCTGCGGCCACGCCCAGAGGAGTGAACAGACTCAGGCCAGCTCCCAGCGTCAGACCGAGGCCCAGGCTGACTCCCGTAATCATAATCGTGATCAGCGCCAGCAGGCGCATGCGCTTCATCAGCCAGATGGTCCCTGCCAGCAGCTTCCCGCTGATCCGCTGACTGGTTCCCAGCGCCGCAGCCCCCGCGGCCAGCGAGAGCATGATCAGAAAGTGCAGCGCCGGGAGGTCGGCCTGAATCGCCCCGTGCCAGACCGATTCGCCGGTGCCCACAGCAGCCAGCGTCAGAACCAGACCCGCACAGGCACGGTTCACCAGTTCGCTCCGCTGCCAGGCGTGGTCTTCGTTGGCCAGCAGGGCCCCTAGCGTCGAGAGGGGGAGCAGGGCCAGCAGGACGATCAGAAAGGACGGATCGGGTGGTAGCGGCGCAGTCTTATTGAAGAAGGGAAGATGCGAGAAAAGCTGGTAGAAGAGGGCCGCACTCATGAAGGCCGCTGCGAAGACCTGTAACCACTTCATACGGCGGAGTTCGGAGGCGCTCGCTCGCAGGGGTTCCCAGCCTCCCGGCTGACCGTATTTCGCTTTGTAAGCCTCGTCCTGGGGGTTGATATAGGGCTGGGCACCGACCTGGCCACTGGCGTTGCGCTGCGGGGCCGCCATCTGCTGACCGCCAGCGGCCCCCGACCCTGGCCGCTGGGAGTTGCCACCCGTCTGCGCTCCCTGAGCAGGGGCGAGCGGACCGCTCGTGTAGCCGATCACCTCGACCTCCACCTTCACATTGAAGGGCCTGCCCAGGCTCTCATCGGCGGGTGCAATGACGATGGTACCGCTGTGGTGGGTGGCATTGCGCAGGCGTGTGCTATCGACGCGCACACGTACCAGGGTGCTCATGCCATCAAAGCTCGTCTGGTCGACGATGATCCAGGGTTCGACCGGGTGGATCGTGCCCTGCACGGCCACGCCCTGGCTGCCTGTGATGGTGAGCATCATGGGAGCTGAGAGGCCAGGATAGACCTCGCCGAAGTCAATCGTTGCTGGACGTACGACAATAAGCGAGGTGCTGCGCGGACGTAGGGCCGGCTGCGCCCGCGTGCCGGCCGCGCGCTCGTAGCCGTCGACGTTGCCCGAGGTCACCGCGCTGCGCTCGCTCGTCTGCGTGCGCAGGTGCGCCCCCGGTCCCATGATCAGTTGCACCAGCTTCTCAACGCCCAGCTCAGGATCGCCCGTGATAGTGCGCAGTCGCCGCACCTTACGCGCCAGGTCGCCCTCGCCGATCTCCTGTAGCCAGGATTCGATCTCGCCACTGAAGAGATAGTCCGCGGCCTCCTCAGGAAAGCGGGCACTCAGCTCGGCCAGCTCCTCGGGAG
The DNA here is from genome assembly GCA_042408965.1 of Ktedonobacteraceae bacterium. Taxonomy (GTDB): domain Bacteria; phylum Chloroflexota; class Ktedonobacteria; order Ktedonobacterales; family Ktedonobacteraceae; genus Thermogemmatispora. The sequence continues at coordinate 3,344 of JBHOQN010000118.1, read as the reverse complement.
TGGTCGCCTCCTGACCGTTCTCAAAGGGGAGCGTGCCAACGCGGAAGAGGGCCCGCCGGAAGACGGCCACGCTTGGATAGCGGTCCTCGGGGTTCAGCGAGGCCGCCTTCTCCAGAGCGCGTGCCACTGTGGGTGAGATATCCGGGTTGACCGCCCGCACGTCAGGCAGGCCGAAGCCCTTCTCGGGCAGCATGCCTGTCAGGAGCTGGAAGAGCGTCATCGCCAGCGAGTAGAGGTCAGAGCGCTGATCGGTCTGCGCCGTGCCGTACTGCTCCGGAGGTGCAAAACCGGGTGTACCGAGCAGTTGAGTATCCTGTGAGGATGAGCGACGCACCAGCCGCGCGATGCCAAAGTCGATCAGCTTGATACGGCCATCGCGGCGCAGCATGATGTTGCCAGGCTTCAGATCGCGGAAAATCACCGGCGGCTGCTGATTGTGCAGGTACTCCAGCACATCGCAAAGTTGGCGTGCCCAGCCCAGCACGCGCCGCTCTGGGAAGGGACCATTGTTCTCTTCCAGCAGCTCCTCAAGGGTTTTTCCATCGATATATTCCATCACCAGAAAGTGGCGATCACCCTCGCTGAAAAACTCGGTAAAGGTGGGCAGGTTGGGATGGCTCAGGCGCGAGAGAATCGTCGCCTCGGCCAGAAAATTGCGAAAAGCCTGCTCCCGCTCGTCGGCGGGCACCGATGAGAGGCTCATCTCCTTGATCGCGCAGATCTTATCGCGTCTGGTGTCCCTGGCCTGATAGACGGCGCCCATGCCGCCTCGTCCGATGGTCCGCAGAATGACGTAGCGCTTGCGGAGTAGGGTATTTTTACTCAGGCGCCCCGTCCGGGTCCGTTCCTGATCATTCTGTGAACTGATGATAAACCCCCTGTCTCTCCTCACACGAAAACAGCTTCCTCTGCCGCCGTTGGCGCTGCTGACCCTGCACTCATGCTGCAGAGGCCGAGGGCCGGGCAGCGTCTTCGTGGCTACCGTGCACTCCAGTATAGCATACCAGTTATGGGAGATACTACCTATGATGAACGCTATTGATGCAAGTAAATTCCCCCGCCATGGTACAATCAGCATAGGTTACATATGCACATGGACGCGCAGGTCTATACACGGATGATTGATGTCGAGAACGGACTCTGCGCAAAGGGGGCTATGGTCAACCTGAGTGGATCACCGACCAGATGCACCTGAACGAGAGAAAAAACGGCCGGAGGGCCATACGCCGGGTGTATGATGAGCAGGAGTCAGCCAATCGCAGATAGTTCTCTTCGCCTGCCTCCACGGATGCGTCGCTCTGTACAGGTCATGCTGCTGAGCAGTGTGATTCTGCTGATGGGGGCTGCTGTGCTGAGCTGGCAGGTGTTGAGCGCCGGCACGATGAGCCAGGCCAGCGGGGCAAGCGTGCTTGGACCACCAACGCTGCCCGCCGCCACCGTGAACACGATTCTGGCCTCCACCCCGATGGCCGGCACGGGCAGCGTGGTGGAGCAGGCAGCCCGCCAGATGAATATCGATGATGCCTTTGCTCTGGCGGTGTGGTACGTAGAGACCAATCAAGGCGCGGCAGGTGTAGGCAGCGGTGATCACAACCCCGGCGGCGTGCGCGCCAGTCAGGGCTATCCTACGGATGCCGGTGGTTACACCATCTACCCATCCTATGCCGCTGCCATTCAGGACTGGTTCTCCATTGTCTCCCAGCGCTACATCGCACGCGGCCTGACCACTGTCTATACGATTGCTGGCCCCTATGTTGGTACCTCCAGCTCGGGACTGTGGGCCGGCAAGGTCATGCGCTTGATGAGCATCTACCGCAGCGAGGCCCCGCCGACTCCCACGCCAACCCCCAGCACCTTGAAATATAAGATCGCGACAACGCTCAAAGGGACCCAGACGCAGCAGAGTACGCGCGATGCACGGCAGGAGAGCGCGCCAGCTCTGCCTTCGGTTCCGACCGGCACCGGCCAGACTCCGCAATCGGCTGTGACAGCCCGACCGTCCGCCGGCCAGGGTCCGATCGTGGCCCTTGGCCTTGCCGGCGCGCTCCTGCTGGCTCTTGGCGCCCTCTGGATACGTCGCCGCACCACTCCTGTTCCCGCCGTCGTTGCGGCGCCGGCCTCCGTGCTCGCACAGCGGGAGCCAGTCACCGATGCCCTGGCATTTACACCGCTCCTCAGTGCTGCCGGTCCTGGTGCTGCCGCCTTCCCTGCCTCTGGCGATCAGGCCCCTGCCGGGAGAGATACCGATACCCTGAGCTTTTTCCCTGGCTTGTCCGCTGGCTTCTCCACGGGCTTCTCCGCCGCGCCAGTGCTGACCCCGGACTCGCTGCCTGTACAACTGCCCTTTAGCGAGCCAGCGCTGACTGTCCCCGTCTCGCCCCCTGCCAGCGTGCCAGCCGCTCCGCCTTTGCGGCGGCTGATCCTGGCGCCAGGCCCGCAGGGCGCGCCGCTATCGGCAGCGTCTGCCGCTGCCGGTGAAGATGAGGTGCACCCTGCCGTTGTACCCGCTCTGATGCGTGGCGGTGGCCTGCTCAGCCGCTATCGCCGGCGCGAATAGCGCCAGGCAGCTTTTGAACCTTCTCGATGCTCCACTGCCCAGAGGATGGGTTCGCCTCTCCTTGCAGAGAGCCTGGCTCTCCCTTTTGCATCTTTCCATCGGCCCTCTTGCCGCAGTCCCATCCGTCTCTGGAAGTCTTCTCTAAGCGCAGAGGCCGTTCTTACCTATCAACATAAGATCTGAGGCACTGCTCGCCCCACAGGTAGTCTTAAAAAGCTCTGCCATGGAAAAACTCAAACATGATTGGTGCTGAAGCTGAGGTAAAGCCGGGTCTGGCAGAATATGAGCGATCAGTGCATCGTCAAAGATTCGATGGATATAAGTCTATGATGCAATATAGGAAAGAGAGGGTATGTCCGTGTCTATCAAAAAACCATGGTACATGCTGTCAGCAACATGCCTCTTCCTGGCAATGATTGTCACCGGCTTGCTGGTCGCAACCAGTGTCTCAAGCTCCCATGCCGCTGGACCCAGGGTAGGAGACAAGTTGCTCTATCTGGCCGTGCGCCATAACGCTGGAAGCTTCGATTTGACTCGCAAGAACAGCAGCCTGGTGGAGACGATTCCCTACTGGAGCGACACCTTCAACTATCAGGGGGCCCCCTATAACTTCCAGATGGTGGGCACCAGCCCGGCGGCGGGTTCGGCGACCACCGTGGTGCGCACCGAGATCATTCCATTGCGCCTGGTCTTCTCCGACGGCACCGTCTTTGACGGCACCTCCAAAGTCAAACCGACCATCGCCTCTCCCCTCTTTCAGGCAGACACCTTCAGCAGCGGCCGCACG
>JBHOQN010000117.1:0-19836 GCA_042408965.1 Ktedonobacteraceae bacterium | reverse complement strand
ACCAGATGAGGCCACGTGAACCCAGCGTGATCACCACATGGGTCGGGCCGCGCTCCAGCAGACGTTCGGCCGCCGTCTTTGTACAGGTCCGGCCGGCGGCTGACGCCTTCTACCCTTCGCACTACGCCCCCTGGTCGGCCTACCTCAGCGGCGTCCAGGGCGGCGATCCTGGCTACGACCCGCTGGCTTTTATGATCGCCGAGGCCCATCGACGCAATCTGGAGTTCTACGCCTGGTTCAACCCCTACCGTGTGAGCCTGCATGACAATCTGACTGCGCTCGCTCCGACCAGCCCGGCACGCCAGCACCCCGACTGGGTTGTGCGCTACGGTGGCCGGCTCTATTTTAATCCAGGCCTCCCGGCGGTCAGGCGGCTGCTGGTGGATTCGATCATGGAGGTGGTGCAGCGCTACGCGATCGATGGGGTCCACCTGGATGACTACTTCTACCCCTACCCGGTCCGCGGCAAGGACTTTCCGGATCGCGCAACCTACCTCCGCTATCGCGCTGGCCGTGATCAGAGCCTAGCGAACTGGCGACGCGCCAACATCAATGCCCTCATCTCTACATTGACGCAGAAGATTCATGGCGCCCGCCGCTCGCTGAAGTTCGGCGTCAGCCCGTTCGGCGTCTGGCGTAACCGCACCAGCGATGCGCGCGGCTCGGCGACCAGCGCGGCTGTCGACGATTACGACTCGCTCTACGCCGATGTACGCACCTGGATCAGACATAACTGGCTTGACTACGTGGCGCCCCAGCTTTACTGGCCGATCGGCTTTCCTGCGGCTAACTACGCCGTGCTGGTTCCCTGGTGGGCGCAGGTGGTGACGGGTACGCGGGTGCACCTCTACATTGGACAGGCCGCCTACAAAATTGGAGGAGCCGGTCCCTGGAGCGATCCCGCTGAGATGCTTCGCCACCTGGAGCTGAATCGCCGCTACCCGGCGGTCCGAGGCGATATCTACTTTAGCCTGAAGGATCTGCTGCGCAATCCCCTGGGCTTCGGCACACGCTTGAGGAGAGAGCTCTATCGGCACCCGGCGCTCATCCCGCTGATGCCCTGGCTTGGCGGAGCTGTACCGGCGACCCCCTCCCTGATCTCTGCCGCGCCCCTGGGAAGGGGTTCGGGCGTCCGGCTGCTCTGGCAGGACGGTCTGGCAGCGCGTGCACCAGGCTATTACGCCATCTATCGTCTGAACGGCGGTCCCGCCCACAGTCTCTGCGCACTGGAGAATCCACGCGCGCTGCTGGCGACTGTCGTCCACACCAGAGGTACGCTGCAAACGTTTGTGGACAGGACCGCACTCCCCGGCCAGACGTATACCTACTATGTCAGTGCCCTCGACCGTTTGCATCATGAAAGCCACCTCAGCAGAGCACGAACCATCACGCTCGCCCCAGCCGGGAGCGGCAGCGCGCAGCGAGGTCGGTTCGTGAACACTCGCCTGGCTCGCCCTCTTCACCACCAGCGCCGCGAGCTGTCGGTGACGGACCGGGCCTCATGGCTCTCTCTCCAGCGCTGACAGGGAGAGGGGAGTCGGTCCATCGCCGCCTCTGACAGGTGGACACACCCGGTCGGTGGCCAGTTCCCGCATGCGCCAGGGGCCCATGAGGATCCACCTGGACAGGGCATGCGAACCGACTCAGGATCGCCCAGTACCGAGCTGCACCTACCTCAGCCAGCACGCTGATCTACGGGGTTGCAGGCCTGCACTAATGGAACCTGGCGCGCCCGATGGATGCGCGCCACCGCAGCAATCCTGGGCGGCACTTGACATCAGGCAGCGGTGCATGATAATATCAAAAAATGCTCATATTGAAAATGTTGGCATCACAGGGTTTTCCCTCTATATTGAGAATGTAAGGAAGACTCAGGGAGGAGCGTATGTCAGTCCTGCGGACTGGATATGCAGTTTTCAGGAGAAACTGGATTGTAAATCTCAGGGCGTATCAGTGGGGCTTTTTTATCAGCACTATTCTTTCAGGTAGCTATACCGTTATCCTCTCTTTTCTGATGTTCCACCTGCTGGCTGCTGGCCAGCTCGATGCACGCTTCTCAGCGTATGCAGGAACCTCCGATTACATATTGCACACCCACTGATGCTGCTCGTGGCGTTCCTGGTCCTACTCTTGCCCACGCTGGCATGGGCGACGTTTTTAAATAGTTTCTTTATTTTCGCACGGGATGCCTCGTTCCTTTTCACCATCCTGGACGACCCGATGTCCTTCTGCGCAGGGGTACGTATTCCTCCTCAGCTCCTGCCACTCTGGATTCGTATCGCGGGTGCGATCTTTCCGCTGACCGGAAGCCTGTTTCTCCTGCGAGCCATTCTGTTAGAGAACGCGACGCTGACGACTGTGTGGTCAGTGCTGGCCGGTATGTTCCTTCAGACGACGGCGTTGTTCGTGCTCTCCGCCTGGCTCTTGCAACACGGAGAAAGGCACGCGCGTCAGACGGGGAGCCTGGCCTTATTTTAGCAAGCAGCAACAAGAGAGTGTGAAGGGAGAGAGCTATGAGCGAGCTAGATTTCTGGACCGCACTAGATGTGCTGGTTGAAAAGCATACCATCGCCCTTGATCGTCCCCGTGGCACAGCCCATCCTCGTTACCCGGAGATGATCTATCCTCTGGATTACGGTTACCTGGAGGGTACATGCTCTGGCGATGGGGCCGACGTTGATGTCTGGATCGGGAGTCTGGAGAACAAGAGGGTGACAGCAGTGATCATCACCACAGACCTCAAGAAGGAAGAGGTCGAGATCAAGCTGCTCCTCGGCTGTACCAACGAAGAGATAGAGACTGCTTTGCGCATGCATCAACGAGGCATGCAGTCGGCATTACTGATTAAGCGCGTCCAGGAGGATGCGTCGTAGCGCAATCAGATGGGTACGCCAGGTCTCTTCGCCTACCAGCAGATGTTTATGATATATTGAGACAATATGCTGCTGTGCATAGAGCATGTGCGGGAAGCGCTGCTGGCTATAGCGCCCAAAGAGTCGCGGGTCCTCGCTGACACAGTGATAGCCCTCAATGAGCGGAATGGAGGCGCCCTGGGCACGTTGTAAGAGCTCTGCACGAGAAAGCGGAGAGCTGGAGCGGGGCATATATAAAAACGAGTAGCGCAGATGTGAGCGTACTCTGGTCGCAGGATGGTGCAGCAGGGGCCGAAAGGCTTCGTGGGTGGCAACAATCTCGCGATCAAGAAAGGTCATCATCATGTCTTCCTTGCTATTCGCTCTGAAGAATTCGGGGCGAAGCCGAGGCCGCCAGAGGTATGCACTCCTTTCGATCTGCTGGAGATGCTGCACGCCGATTGTGTCATCGCTTTACCTGAAGAGAGTTACGGCGTGCATATCGAACTTGGCTGGGCAAGTGCACTCAATAAGCCGATCATTCTTTTGCTCAAGCAGGATCAGACCATGACTTCGCCGTTGCTCGCTGGCTTACCAGCGATCAGTCGTTGCCGCGTGCTGCATCTTCCCCACAACATCCTTACGACGAAGGACGCGCAGAAGGATCTGGCCCTTCAGGTGCTTGCAACACTTTCGTCGATGTCTCCGTGCAAGAGGCCTGCAAGAGGCCTGCCACAAGATGGGCTTTTCTCTCCCTTGAATCTGATCCTGAGGCTCTCCTGAGGACCATAGAAGTCGTGCAGCCTCTTCGTGTCCAGCACGGTGCAGAAGCGCATTTCTTTGGCAGTGGCCGCGACTATGATATCGCTCTGCGTTCCAACTTTTTCGCCCACGCCTTCGATATCGGCGGCCATCAGAAGGCAGCAGTAGGCGAGCTGATCCCTTTTTTGCGGGAATACCAGGCCATCTTTCTGACATCAGACGCTGGCCAGCAGCGCGTTTCCGATCTCGAGAACATCGGCAGTACGCCGGCTTCCAAGGAGGAGACTTTCAACACGACAGAAGAGATTGTCTAAGCACCTCTCCCCAGGAGAGAAGAGTCCGAAGTCAGATGGCGCTGGTCACTCACGAAGTGGAACAGAGCACAGGCGGACAAAGAGTAGTAGCGAGACGGACACACCCCTCTCTCCAGCCCACTGGAGGGCAGGGCGCTGGCAGATCAGAGCCGCGATCAAGAGCATGGCAGGAGGGGATGACTGGGCCGTCGCTACAGTCTGAAGGGCAGCCAGCGCAGCGGAGGAATCACCTGCTCCACAATGGAGAAATGATCGTAGTAGCCATTCTGACGCTGAATCAAGCCGTTATGAACCAGAAAAATACTGACGCCATCCACCTGAAACGGACGCGAAAGCCAGGACTGCCCCAGCAGACGCGGCGTCTCTCCTGAGGCGATCCAGCAGATCGCCGCCTGGCCCTCGGCGAAGAAGCGCCGCGTGGGTGTATACTGAATGGAGGGCATCGTCTCGAAGCGCCGCTCGAACCAGCGGGTGATCTCGCGGCGGCCCTTCCGGGCACGGCGCATACCGGTATCGAAGAGTTCAGCGTCCTCGGTGTAGAGGGCCACCAGCTCTGCGACATTGTGGGCGTTGAACGCGACGATCCAGCGATGTACCAGAAGAGGCAGCTCCATACCGGGCCTGGAGTCTGCCATTTCAAAACCATCTCGATTGGTTCGCACGCCACGTACTCCTCTGCTGCGACTCAATAACGAACATCCTCGTTCTTCGTATTGTAACTCAGGGCGGTAACGATCACAAAGAACAGACCATCGTCGTCAGGCCTGCAGCGCCGCTGCAAGGGGCGCAGTGGCAGGAGGAGGTCAGGTCGGGGGAGCCAGGGGACAGAGCGATCCGCTGGGGGTCCGCAGCTCCCCAGGAGATCACGCGCTCCCCGCTGTCCGGCCGTGGCCGTGAGGTCCAGAGCCGAGCAACGCAAGAAGCAGTGATCAGCGAAAGGAGGCAACGCCATGTCATTTAGGGAGGCCTCACCACCGCCGTCAACAGCGGCAGAAGCAGCGGTCAGCGTGGCAGCGTTTCAGGCCGATCTGGCCTATCTGGAGAGCCAGTGGAAACGGGTGGCCGTGGGCAAGGTCGACCTGCCTATCATCGACACAGGCCAGGGCGAGCCACTGGTCTTCGTGCCAATTCTGGAGCATCTCGAATTTGTCTATGCGCGCCAGCTGCAGGCCTTCAGCCACTCGCGGCGCGTCATCCTCTACCGACGTCAGGAGGCGCGCCGCCGCCCCATGGACCTGGGAGCACGGGTCGAAGAGCTGCGTCGGGTCCTCGACGCCCTGGAGATCGCCACAGCCGATCTGCTGGCGCACGGCGATGCCGCGATGGTCCTCTTCGAGTTCGCTCTGCGCTATCCGCAGCGCTGCCGCTCCCTGATCATCATTGCCCAGGGGGCGAGCTACCGCATCCGGCCACACCCGCTGATCTGGCTCCTGCATGAACTCTATCTACGCCTCCCCGTGGAGCGGCTGATACCGGCCTGGCTGCTACGTCGCAGCGTCCTGCACTATATCACTGCCTCGCGTCCACCGCGGCCAACAGACGCCGCCGCGCCGCTCAGCCTCCCGCCCGCCAGACGCTACCTGCCGCGGGACCTTATCGAGGAGCAATTCTGCAAGATCGCCCTCTGGCCGGCAGTCTATCGCTTCTCGGTGCTGCCTGTGATCCACGGCTTCGATATCAGGAAGCGCCTGGGGCACCTGAGGATGCCCGTCCTGCTGATCAACCGCGCCGACGATCTGCTCTCGCCTGAGCCGGAGACACGACTGCTGGCGGAGAGATTACCAGTTTGCGCCGCTTATCACGTCATCTCTGGTAAGGAGCGCTTCTTTATGTACACGGAAGCGGAGACCGTGAATCAGCAGATAGAAGCGTTCCTCTCTTCTCCTCGTCTCTCTCGCGAAACCAGCGAACGTATCTCATGAGAGGGGAGAAACGCTCCTGGGAGAGGCAGCGCTTCTCGCGAGAGGGGGAGATTCCTGCGGCCGAGAGAGCCGCTGCAGAATCTGATCCTGACGCGAAGGTGGAAGCAGGGCAGACCAACGATCCAGCGAGGCCGCCGGATCGCCCGGCGGAGGATCGGCGCTCTGCCCACAGTAAGCTTACCGCCAGCAACGCGGCACGACGGCCGCGTTGCGCAGCATCGAAGCACGCACGGAGCAGTGCACAGAAGCTTGTCCGATGAACGTCAGGCCAGGAGAAAGGCATGCAGCGACGGGTTGTGATTACCGGTCTGGGGGTGCTGGCCCCCAACGGCAGCGGGAAAGAGGCGTTCTGGTCAGCCTGTCTGCAGGGTCGCTCTGGCATACGGCCCATCACGCGCTTTGACGCCAGTCCGCTGCCAGTGCAGATCGCCGGCGAGATCGCCACGTTCGATCCTGAGGCCACCGGACTGACTGCGGCAGAGTGTCAGCAGATGGATCGCGGCACGCAGTTCGCCGTAGCGGCGGCCGGCATGGCTCTGGAGGATGCCGGGCTGAGGACCGGGCTGAGCGAGGAGGAGCGCCGACGCACAGGGGTCTTTCTGGGCACGGCGATGGCCTCGGTGGAGGAGGGAGAGCGGCTCTGGCTGCGCCTCACGGACGGTGGCCGCCATGCTCCAGAGAACCTGGCGGAGCGCGAGACGGCCTTTCGCCTGATCGCCGCCTGTGTCCCCAGCGCTGCTGTCTCCGCCCACCATCGTCTCTACGGTCCCTGCATGGTGATCTCGACAGGCTGCTCGGCCGGAGCCGACGCCATCGGGCAGGCCTTCTGGGCCATCCAGGAAGGACGCGCCGACCGCATGCTCGCCGGCGGCTGCGACTCAGCGATCAGCCTGGGCAGCCTGAACGTCTTCTGCGTGATGCGTGCCCTGAGCACACGCAATGCGGAGCCAGAGCGAGCCTCGCGCCCCTACGACGCCCTGCGCGACGGCTTTGTGATGGCCGAAGGAGCCGGAGTTCTGCTGCTGGAAGCCTACGAGCTGGCGCTGGCACGTGGCGCCCAGATCTATGCCGAAATCGTGGCCTTCGTTTCTAATAGCAACGCCTACCACATGACAGCGCTCCCCGAAGACGGTGCCCCGCTGCAGGATCTCCTCAGAGCGGCCCTGGCCGAGGCCCACATCGAGGTGGAGCAGCTCGGCTACATCAACTCACACGGCAGCTCTACTCCTCCCAATGAGGTGGCCGAAACCGCGGCCTACAAAGCAGTCTTTGGTGAGCGAGCACGCGCGATCCCCATCAGCGCCACGAAATCGATGATCGGCCATACCCAGGGAGCCGCCAGCGCCATCGAGACGATCGCTACAGCCCTGGCCATCAAAGAACAACTGCTGCCACCCACGATCAACCAGGAGGTGGCTGATCCACAGTGCGACCTGGACTACGTGCCGAACAGAGCACGGGCAGTAGACTCGCAACGGCCGCTGAACTTCGCTCTGACCCACTCGAGCGGCTTTGGCGGCGTGAATACGGCCCTGGTGCTGGCCCGCTGCCAACCCTCCACGAGATCGTCGACCGCGGCGCATCCCACAAGCAGGGCCCCCGGAGCGGCGAGGCCGCTCCACGGCGAACGACGCGCGGTCATCACGGGTCTGGGTGCGCTCACTGCCTGCGGCCCTGGTACGGCTGCCCTCTGGGACTACCTCAGCCAGGGACGGTGTGCCATCGGAGCGCTGACGCGCCTCGCCACCGAGACGCTGCCCATCCAGGTCGCAGGCGAGGTGCGCAACTTCCGTGCCGAGGAGTATATTGAGCGCAAACTGGCACAACGCACGGATCGCATGACGCATTTTGCGCTGGTGGCGGCGGATGAGGCCCTGCGCGACTCCGGCCTGCGCCTCGAGGAGGAGAATCCGCACCGTGTGGGAACGGTCATCGCCAATACGCTGGGAGGGACAGAATATGTCCTGGAGCAGGTGCGCGCACTCTATGTACGCGGACCACGCTTCATGAGCGCCTATACGGCGATTGCCTGGCTCCAGGTGGCTAACGCAGGCCAGATCTCCTTGCGCTACGGTCTGCAGGGCTACTGCAAGGTGCCGGTGAACGACACCGCTGGCGGCCTGGATGCCCTCGGGCTGGCCCGCGAGGCAATCGAGCGCGACGCGGCGGACATCGTGATTGCCGGTGGCAGCGAGGCGCTGCTCCATCCCTGTGTGCTGCTGGTGCTGGCACAGAGCGGCCAGTGCAGCCTCGGCTCCGATCCTGAGGCCTACCGGCCCTTCGACCGCCGCGCCGCCGGGCTGGTGCTGGCCGAGGGGGCCGGCATCTGCATCGTGGAGGAGTATGAACATGCGCGCCGCCGCGGAGCCAGCATCTACGGCGAGATCGCCGGTTATGCCCAGAGCTGCAGCGCGCTCCGCCCCGGAGAGGCACCCGGAGCCGACGAACGTCAGTACGCACGGACCCTCTGTCTGGCCCTGCAGGAGGCGCGCGTGACAGCGGCGCAGCTTGGCTATGTCAGCCCGGACGGACGAGCCCTGCCGGCCTGGGACGCGGCGGAGGCCCAGGCGCTGCAGCGCCTCCTGGGACCAGCCTTTCCCGCGGTGCCTGTCAGTGTGCCCCGAACGGCAACGGGCCACAGCTACGCCGCGGCGGGCGCGCTGGACGCCATCACCGCTCTGCTGGCTATGCGCATGGGCCTGATTCCACCAACGCTGCACTGCGAAGAGCCGGCTCCGCACGTCTGTCCACCTTCACTGGTGCGCGCTGAGGTGCGCCCCCTCGCCAGATCGGCTCAGGCCGTCTTGCTGAGCGCCCGCAGTCTCAGCGGAGTCAACAGCGCGCTGGTTCTCAGACGTGTCTAGACTGGACTCTGGCCCACAGAGAGATGTCAGAGGGAGGTCCGAACAGGAGGAGAGGAAGACAATGCAGAGCGATGCGGTCGCCGTGCTGATCGTTGGAGCGGGTCCAACGGGTCTGACGGCTGCTAATCTGCTCGGGCAGCGAGGCATTGCCACACTCCTTGTGGAGCGCAACACGGCCCTGCCGGATTTTCCACGAGCGATCTCCATCGATGATGAGGGGCTGCGCATCATTCAGGCACTCGGTCTGGGCGCCGCAGCGCAAGAACACATTCTGCTCGATACTGGTGCACAGTACCTCGCCGGCCAGCGGCTGCTGGTGCGCGTCGCCCCACGACAGCGACGCTACGGGCACCCACTGATCTCGACCTTTCACCAACCACGGCTGGAGCGCCTGCTGCTGGCCGGACTGGCACGCTTTCCCTGCGTGGAGGTGCTGCCGGGACACACCTTTCTCGATTGCATAGAGCGGGAAGAGGGGATCATCGCGCGCCTTCGTACACCAACCGGCCAGATACGCCGCGTGGCCTGCGCCTATCTGCTGGCCTGCGATGGGGGACGCAGTCAGCTCCGACGGAGCCTGGGAATCGAGCTGCAGGGAACGACCTTCAAAGAGCGCTGGCTGGTCATCGATGCGCACTACGAGCCCTCTGCGCCGAAGGACATTCCTCCGGGTCCGATCAGCTTCTTCTGCGATCCCCGACGGCCTGCGGTCAGCGTGCCCGCACCGCATGCTGCCTGGCGCTGGGAGTTCATGCTGCTGCCGGGTGAGGATGAGCAGCACCTGCTGGCACCGGAGATGATCTCGATGCTGTTACAGCGCGTCGGGGGACCACGTGAGGTGCAGATCATCCGCCAGACGATCTATACCTTCCATGCAGCGCTGGCCAGGCGCTTTAGCCAGGGGCGGATCTTCCTGCTCGGCGACGCGGCCCATCTCCTGCCGCCCTTCGGCGGTCAGGGGATGAACAGCGGCCTGCGTGATGCCCACAACCTGGCCTGGAAGCTGGCCTTGACGCTGCAGGCGCAGGGCGGAGCGGCGCTGCTAGCGAGCTATGAGCAGGAGCGCCGCGAACACGTCGCGCGCATGATCAGATTCTCAACACTGCTGGGACGACTGATCATGCCGACGAGCCGTCCGCTGGCCCTGGCGCGCGATATCACGGTACTCACCCTCCAGCGCCTCCCTCCCATCGCGCGTCTGCTCTCAGAGGCAGCCATCAAACCGCAGGCGCGCTATCTCCAGGGCTGCCTCATCCGTGATGGGGAAGATCTGACTCGCCTGGTCGGCGGCCGGTTGCTACCACAGCCAGAGGTGCTGCTCCTCCCGGAGCGCACCCTCGTTCTGCTCGACGAGGTGCTCGGTCCCGACTTTGCGCTCCTGCAGGTGCATCCGCGACCGTGGGAGGCCTTCGCCGGGCTGACGGCCCCTCTCTGGAAGCGCCTGCAGGCGCGGCGCGTCTGCCTGCTGCCGCCAGCGAGTCTGAAGCGTGGGCTACCAGCGGGCGTGGCGCTCGACCGCCTCGCGGTGGACGTGGATGGCGTGCTGACGCGCTTTGTGCGGGCACGAGAGGACACGGTCGTGCTGGTACGCCCTGACCGCTTCGTGCTCGGCGCCTTCACCGCCGCACACGAGGCAGCTTTCGCCAGGCGTGTCGAGAGGCTGTTTCAGGGCTGACCCGGGGCTAGAGCTGCCTGCGCGGAGAGACAGGCCGCCCGGGCAGCTTTCCAGGACCTCGATCACCTGGCCCAGGTCATTGCCAACCGGGCCGGCCGAGTCTCGTCAGCAACCCCTCCTAGAAGAAGAGGCTGATCTGGTCATAGACAGTGCGAATATTCTGCGGCGTACCCGCGTACTCCTGGGCCCCGCTGGCATTGGCAATGGCCTGCAGCGCATGCACATCCGCATCCTGGCCGTAGGCGATCGTGAAGACTTTGACGCCATTGCCAGCGTCGGCTCCACGTGGAGTAATGCGCTTCACGAGATCGTCGAGCGAGAGCTGACTCAGGTTATCCTGGCCATCAGTAAGAACGACCACCGCCTTGATGTTCGGGGAGGGAAAGGCCGCCAGGGCCTGCTGCTGCTCGGCGACCGTATCAAAGAGGCGTGTCCCTCCGCTCGCCTCGATCGTATCGATCCGCTGCAGTACCGTGCGGCGCTCAGGACCCAGCGGCGCCAGCCTGACGATCACTTGCGCATTGTCACTGAAGACCGTCAGACCCAGCAGGTCATTGTCGCCCATGAGACCAACAAATTCTTTGAGTCCCTGCTTTGCAGCATCGATCTTGCTGACGCCAGCAACGTCGTCGTTCATACTACCCGAGCGATCCAGGATCAACATCACATCCACGGATCGGCGCTGCTCCTGCCAGGTCTGCTCGATGGTCTGAATGACATCTGCAGACGGCAGCTGCAATAACGTCCTGGGCTGGGTGGGATCGACTCCGTGGGCGCTATCGATGGGAGCGCCGAGCTTGATCGAGGGCAGCGCCGGGCGGAATCCGTAGCGCAGAGCCTTCACCTGCTGCTGCGGAGCCAGCAGGAAGGACTCAAAGACAGAGGCTGCGGCCCGCTTCGCAGCTGTCACCCAGCTGGCCTGCAGCACCGCATAGGGATGGTCACTGTAAAAGGTTCCCTCCCTGGGATAGAGCGCCACGACCGGGTAGGGCAGATGCGGATAGGTGTGACCATCGTTGGCCTCAATGACCAGATTCTCATACATCACAGCCGCGCTGAGGAAGCCCGGTCCCTTGCCAAACATCTCGTCGGCGAAAAAGCCCGTGCTATCACCATAGTGAATAACCGCCTCCTCGATATCGGCTATAAAGCTGCGGACCGTAAAGCTCTCAACGTCGTTGGTGGTCAGATTGCGCTGTTTGCCAACAGCCGCATAGCTCATGGCGATGAGGGCATCGAGACCGGAGTTGGAGTAGCCAGGGTGGGTATGGCCAAACTTGAAGCTGCCAAACTCTGGATGACCATAGGCCGCCCAGCCACGCGGATCGCTGCTCAAGCTGGCGATATCGCTCCAGCCGATCTGCTTCGCAGGCCAACCCAGTGCTTCCGCCAACGGCTTCCACATGGCGATAACGACGGGGCTGCTCACCAGCGAAGGCGTGGAGTTGGCCCCCATATCGATGATGTCCTGCCCCGTCCTCTGACGCCACTGCGCATTGAGCAGCGTCAGCCAGACGCTCCCGGCGGGACTCCACACATCTGGCTTGATGGCCCCGCTGAGGATCTCTTGCATGGAGAGACCTGAGCCAATCGGCGTGGCCTTGACGGTAATGACGCCATCGCAGGCCGTGTAGTGGCGGTTGTTAAAATCGGCGACCACGTCCTGCATCCAGGCCTGCTTCTCAGAGCCATAGTAGACGGTGAGCGTCACAGGAGTGGACGAGTGCGTCTGACACTGAACGGCGAAGGGGGCAGGCGTTGTCTGCACTGGCTGAGACGGCGAGCCGCTATCGCAGGCTGCCAGCAGAAGCAGACAGAGGAGGGAGACCAGGCCAGCGCATTGATATACAGAGGGATGACGCTTCTCTCTCATTCTTCCATAGAACATCAGGTACGTCCTTTCAAGGGAGGTCGGCAGCGGCGCCGCAAGTTCCATCACGACGCCGTCGAGCCGAGCGCGGCACCTAGCTGGTCGAGGTGGCGCTGCTGCCAAACTGCTGCGTCCACTCCTGCAGGAGGGCATCGACCACCGGGCCGGCGGGAGGTTGTGCCTCGGGTCCGATGACACCGCTGACCTTGACATCGGGTGGCTGGTGGAGGAAAGGATTGCCAGCCAGGGAATCAGTGAACCTGACCTGCGGATTGGTCGGGCGAAAGCCGCTTAACAAGGCCTGCCGCTGCTGTGGCTCAGCCAGCAGAAAATCGCGAAAGGCCTTCGCTGCTTGCTGCTGCTCCGGCGAAACCCAGCTCGCGTTGAGAATAACAAAGGGGTGATCGCTGATCAGATTGAGCGAGGGATAGAATGGCAACAGTGACATGTTCTGCTGCTGTAGCGCCTCCTGCTGGAGTGTGAGGACGAGATTCTCATAGGTCAGGGCGATATCGTACGAGGGCGGGCCCTTGAGAATGACCTCGCGCTCCAGGTAGGTACCGCTGCTACGGCCGAACTGAGTCACAGCTCCCTCAATATCTCCAAGGTAGTGCAGAAAGCTGGGGTCCTGCACCTGGCTGACGCTCAGCCCACGCTGGAGTTTGAAGTAGGTATAGGCCAGCAGCGTGATGCTCAGCAATCCACTGTTCGACTGATCAGGGCGTGTCTGAGCAAGCTTCACCTGACCCCATTCCGCCGGTCCCCCCAGGTCCTGCCAGCCATTGCGCAGGGTAACAGCACTGTGAATAGCCGGCCAGTCGATGCTGCCGTAGCGCTGCAGCAGCAACTGAGCGCGCTGCTTCCAGACGGCGAAGACCAGAGGACTGAAGACGAGCGAGCGCGGAAGGAGGTCCCCCGAAGAGGCCACGATGTCGGTGCCACCGTGAGCCGCCTTCCAGGCGTCGCTGAGCTGGTTCACCTCCAGCGAGCTGGCGGGACTCCAGGCAACGGGCCGCAGTTCGCCGCTCAGAATGCGCGTCTTAGCGTCGCCGGAGCCACGATCTTCAGGGCTATCGAGCACAATCAGTTTCCCGTTGAGCGTGGTCTGGCTCCGATTGAAAGCCTGGATGGCGTCACTCATCCAGGCCTCTTTCTCAGTGCTGTAGATGAATTTGAAGGGGATCTGATCCGTGGGGCCAGCGGGCTGGCCTGACGACTGGCGCGAGAAGAAGTAGGGCAGGCCAACGACCCCGAGACCGGCCGCAGCGATGGCGGTGCCGATCACCACACGCCGCGAGAGACGCCGCGATGCGGCCGGCGCGGGTACAGGTGCGGACGGCGGCGGGGTCACCGGCGCAGCCATGACCTGGACGACGCCAGCCCCAGCCGACGCCACAGACCCTGCAGCCGGTGGGGTGATGGCCACAGCGGGCACGCCGGGCAGCGTCGTCGGGGCCGACACCACCCCTGTGCTCACGATCGCGTGATACATCTCAGCCGCACTCTGGTAGCGCCGGGCCGGCTCCTCCTCCATCGCGCGCAGAATAACAGCCTCGGTGGCCGGCGAGATGCGCGGGTTGAGTGCGCGAGGACGTTCAAAGAGCTGCGGATTGACACGCCGCGTGGGGGCATCGGTGGGCAGTTCGTTGGTGAGCAATTCATAGAGCGTCGCCCCCAGCGCGTAGATGTCCGAGCGGGCATCGCTCTGGCCACGACCGTACTGCTCTAGCGGCGCATAGCCATGCGAGCCAAGCAAGGTCGTATCTCTGGTGACCTGGCGCTTGAAAACGCGCGCGATCCCGAAGTCGATCAGCTTCAGCTGGCCCTCTGTGGTCAGCATGACGTTGGCGGGCTTCATATCGCGAAAGATGATCGCCTGAGGGCGTGTATGCAGGTAGTGCAGGACACTGCACAGCTCCAGCGCCCAGCCCATGACCGTGCGCTCGTCGAGGGGTGCACCGGCCTCCTCAAGGACCTTCGCCAGGGTCTTCCCCTCGATGAACTCCATCACCAGGTAGGCCTTATCGCCCTCCTCAAAGAAGTCGCTGACATTAGGAAGGTTGGGGTGGCTGAGCTGTACGAGGAGATTCGCCTCCTGGCGGAAATCGTCCAGCGCTCTGGCCTTCTCGCTGGGACTGAGCGCCGCGTCGCCCATCTCCTTGATAGCCACCGTGCGCCGCGCCGCGAAGCGTTGATCCAGAGCCTTGTAGACGGCGCCAAAACCACCCTTCCCGACCAGCTCCACAATGCGATAGCGTGCGTTAAGCAGTTCGCCAGGGGTCAGGCCCCCAGTGATGCGTCGGCCGCGGGAGCCATGGCCGGTGAGGGTACTCACCGCCGTGTAGGTACTGGTTGGAGGACCAGAGAGGATATAACCACAGTTCGCGCAAAATTGATCCGTAGCGTCGTTGAGAGCGCCACAATGACCACAGGGAATCGAGCCTCCTGTCTGTCCCATACGTTCTTTCACTTCCTCGTGGGGGCATGACGTCGCGCGCCGTCACATCTGCCTCCTCAAATCACTGTGTTCTGCTTTTCGTACGCCTACAGTATGGGACAGGAGCATTATGCTCAGGTTAAGAGAATGTAAAAAGGCTGTGTATACGAAGTGTGAACGACGTCACCCACGCGGCTGCGCGCGTTCCTCACCCTGGTCCTCGACGAGCAAGAAGGCAGCGACGGCACTGGCCAGAGCAAGACCGGCAGCAATGAGCATCGCGATGCGGAAGCCGGAGACGAAGGCCTGGGCAATGATGGTGGTGAGCGTGCGGCGCAGCGGCTCCCCTACAGAGGCAGGGATGTGCAGGCCGGCCAGGCGCGTCGACTGAGCGAGCAGCGCCCGCCGTGTGCTCGGAGCGATGTCGGAGCGCTGCAGACGACTGGCGAGATCGGCGCTGAAGGCCTGGACCACGAAGATACTCAGGACGGCGATAGCAAGCAGCGCGGCGACGCGCGCCACGGCGTTATTGATACCCGAGGCCACGCCGGCGTAGCGATCGGAGACGGCCCCCAGCACGGCTGTGGTCAGGGGCGGCACCGTAATGGCCATTCCCAGGCCGAGCAGCACAATGGCCGGGAAAAAGGTCGTCCAGTAGCTCCCACCAACGCCCTGCAGCGCGAAGACGAGAAAGCCAGCAGCGGCGATGCTGGGACCGATTACCAGCGGTAACCTGGCACCATAGCGCTGGACAAGGCCCCCCGACCAGCGTGAGAGCAGGAACATAATGAGCGTAAAGGGCAGCAGGGAGGCTCCAGCAGCGGCGGCGTTGTAGCCCTGGACAAGGATGAGATTGAAGGGGAGAAAGAAGAGCGCTCCGTTGAGAGCGGCGTAGAGCAGAAAGGTCAGCAGGTTGGTGCCGCTGAAGGTGGGCGAGCGAAAGAGGGTCAGGGGCATCATGGGCGCGGCATGGACACGCTCGACGACGACAAAGGCCAGCAGGGCCAGGAGCCCCAGAACGACCAGCGCAAGCACCAGCGGACTGCCCAGGCCGAGGGAGTCGGCCTCAATGAGACCGGAGACCAGCGCGCCCAGCCCGAGGGTGCCGAGCAGTGCGCCCGGCCAGTCAAGCGCGGCGCGCTGCTCTCCCTCACCGCGACTCTCGGGCATCTGCCGCGCGACGATCAGCAGCACAATGACAGCCAGGGGGAGATTAATGAAAAAGACCAGCCGCCAGGTGGCGTTCTGCACAAGCCAGCCACCAACCACGGGGCCAAGCGCGGCGGTGATGGAGGAGAAGCCCGACCAGAGGCCGATGGCGCGCCCGCGGCGGGTCTCATCGAAGAAAGCGCGGATAATTGCCAGGCTGCTAGGCGTGAGCATGGCCCCGGCCACACCCTGGACGGCGCGGGCGGTAATGAGCTGGCCGATGCTGGGAGCCAGGCCACACCAGGCTGAGGCCAGCGCGAAGCCAGCAACGCCGAGGGCAAAGATACGCCGCCGGCCATAGCGGTCCCCCAGCGAGCCACCGACAAGAATCAGAGCGGCCAGGAAGAGCGCATAGGCCTCGACAACCCACTGCGCGGCACCGACGTCGACGTTCAGATCGAGCTGGATGCGCGGCAGAGCAACGTTGACAACGCTGCTGTCGAGAAAGACCATGCCCGAGCCCAGGATGGTGGCGATGAGAATCCAGGTGTTGCGCCTCTCTCGTGAGGCCCTCTGCCTGGGCGGCAACGCCACCACGGCGCCGGGCTGGCGCTGCGCTTCTGACGACCTGGAGAACATGGGCCGGTCGCGCTCTGGATCATGCATGGGCTTCGCTCCCTCTCCACACTGTCCTCAAGGGGACAGGACTGTATCAGCAAGAACACGCTCGCCCGCCCTTTCTATTCCCACGCCGGGCCAGCAGCCAGCGGACGGCCATCACGAAGGCGCACGCCAGGTCTCCAACAGGATGATCGACAAACGTCCAGCCATGATCGCGCTGCGTCGATGTCATCACCGCAGTGAAAGAGCTGAGCGACGAGGCAATCGACCTGCATCTGCAGCACGGCTCGCAGTTGCCAATGATGCTATCAACAATACACCTCTACCCGGTCAAGGGGCCGCCAGGCGCGTGAATGGCAACGCCACGGCCTGGAGCTAGCGCGACGCCACCTGGGCCGAGATGATCGTGGGAGTCGATCCCGATCTCGCGCAGAAGGAGCCGATCAGCACCTGGGCCAGGGACTACTGGAACGCCCTGCCCCCTTACGCAGAGGCCGGCGCCTCTATCAACTTCATGATGGAGGAGGGCGAGGAGCGCATCAAGGCCTCCTACCACGATCATTATCCGCGGCTGCGGCAGGTGAAGCAACGCAACGATCCAACGAACCTCTTCCACGTGAATCAGAATATCCGACCTGCCATCCAGGCTCCGCCAGACCGAACGGACGGAGAGACGCCGTGCAGAAGACACACGCCCTCCGGGATGTGATCCTCAATTGCTCGCTGCCTCTCGAGAGGGCGACGCCATACGGTGTACAGCGTCGCCCTCCCTTTCCTTCCCCATCAGCGCTGCCTCTCCAGGCGAGGACACCTTCACACCGCAGACGGCAGGCCTGCAGGGCGTGGCGTGTCTGCGCTCATACAGCCGGCTCGCGGTGGTGACCAGCACGCGACGTGGACTGACGAAGCACAGATGATGCCAGGACAAAGCGAGAGCAGCCAATCGTCCACCATCAGCGCGCTTTGGCTGTAGCCAGCCAGGGCCAGGGCCTATAATATTCCTTCTGAGGAAGATAGACTGCCTCCAGCAGTCCTGTCACTCTCTACCCCCTGCATCCACAACCACAAGGTCGCAGGGCGCTCAGACCCGCCCGCGACACACAGATCAGGAGCAATCAGGCAACACTATGCAGCAGCCAGGCGACCAATATGCTCAAGACGATCATCGGGAAGTCACGCATTACAGCAGGAAACGCCAGACCACCGCGTTCAGCCGCCCGACCCAGGCAGGCACCCGCCTGGGCGTCATCCTGGCCTTGCTGGCCCTCTACTTCATCTGGGGATCAACGTACCTGGGCATGCGCGTGGCCCTCAACAGCTTCCCACCCTTCATCATGAGCGGCCTGCGCTTCCTGACAGCCGGAACGCTGCTCTACGGCTTTCTGCGCCTGCGCGGTGAGCCACATCCTCAGGCCCGCCAGTGGCTCGCCGGTGCCGGCATCGGCGTCACCATGCTCGTCGGCAGCAACGGCCTCGTCTCCTTCGCTGAACAATGGGTCGCCACCGGCCTGGCCGCCATCGCCCTGGCCGCCGTCCCCCTCTGGACGGCCCTCTTCGCCGGCCTCACCGGCCGCTGGCCACGCCGCTGGGAGTGGCTCGGCCTCTTCCTTGGCTTCGCCGGCGTTCTGCTGCTCAATCTGGAGAGCGGCCTGCGCGCCAACCCGCAGGGCGCCATCGCTCTGCTGATCGCACCCATCTGCTGGTCCTTCGGCTCCGTCTGGAGCTCGCGCCTCCCGCTGGCCTCCGGCCTGATGGCCAGTGCAACCCAGATGCTGGCCGGCGGCGCCGCGCAGATGCTCATCGGCCTCCTGCTCGGCGAGCGCCTCAGCCACCTGCCCGACCCAGGCTCCTGCCTGGCCATGCTCTACCTGATCGGCGCTGGCTCGCTCCTGGGCTTCACCGCCTATGGCTACCTGCTGCGCCGCGTCCGGCCAGCCCTGGCCACCAGCTATGCCTATGTCAACCCCCTGGTGGCCGTTGGCCTGGGCGCTCTGCTGGCAAGAGAACAGGTCAACCTCCAGGAACTGCTGGCTAAGGTGATTATCCTGGCCAGCGTGGCGCTGGTCTCGCTGCGTCAGAAACCAGCGCCATCAGCGCCATCAACAGCCCCTCATCCCCAGGAAGCAGGGCAAGAGGGGCCAGCGAAGCAAACAGCTGGCAGCCACCAGCACTGACAGCGCCAGCGGAGAGGCCTCCCGCCAGAGTAGTATGGTCCGGGGCAGCTCACTCAGCGCCCCGACTGCTCGCCGCGCGGCGCCTCCTGCAAGAAGTGCTCGATCTCCTCCAGCTCACTCGGCGAGAGACGGAACTCAGCCGCGCCGACCAGCTCGCTGATCTGCTCCGGCCGGCGCGCCCCAACAATGGCCCCCGTCACCGCCGGATGGCGCAGCGTCCAGGCAATGGCCACCTCACCGGCGCTCCGTCCATAGCGGTAGCCAATCTCCCCTAGCAGCCTCGCCAGAGCCAGATTGCGCGAAAGCTGCGGCTCCTGAAAATCGGGATGCCGTTGACGCCAATCGTCAGCCGGGAGACCGGCAATGCGCTCCTTCGTCATGCGCCCTGTGAGCAGCCCGGAGGCCATCGGCGAGTAGACGATCACACCGATGTTATGTTGCTGGCAGTAGGGCAGAATCTCCTGCTCAATCTCGCGGTGGAGCAGGGAATAGGGCGGCTGCAGCGAACTGATGGGCGCAATAGCCCGCGCGCGCTCCATCTGCTTCACATTGAAGTTGGAGACACCGATATAGCGCACCTTGCCAGCTCGCTGCAGCTCAGCCAGCGTGGTCCAGCCTTCCTCGATATCGTCATCAGGAATGGGCCAGTGAATCTGATAGAGGTCGATGACCTCAACTCCCAGGCGGCGCAGGCTGGCCTCCGCCTCACGCCGCAGGGAGTCGGCCTTCAATGAGCCACTGATCTCGCCGCGCTCGTTCCAGAGCCGTGAGCACTTCGTGAAGACGTACGGTCGCTCACCCGTACCGCGCTCGCGCAGGGCACGCCCAACTATCTCCTCTGCACGCCCCAACCCGTAGACTGCCGCCGTATCGATCCAGTTGATCCCCAGATCGAGCGCTCTATGAATAGCCGCAATGGACTCCCCATCATCCTGTGGTCCCCAGCCGAAGCTCCAACCGCCTCCCCCTATGGCCCAGGTCCCCAGCCCCAGCGGGGTGATCTCCATATCAGTATTCCCAAGCCGTCGAGTCTGCATACACTCTCCTCATCAGCCAGTCAGGTGGACCCCACGCCTGAAGGCGGGGGCTTGCATCTCACCCCGAAGGGTGGACACGAGAGGCCGCCTGACAGGTCGGCCCACTCAGGACAGCTATACCATCCTGAGCAAGAGAAGCCAGGTACTTCTCTCGAATGT
>JBHOQN010000115.1:0-15132 GCA_042408965.1 Ktedonobacteraceae bacterium | reverse complement strand
TAATCATGCCGGTAGCGGTCTGGTAAGCATCTCACATACCAGCCCGATACCAGCGATAAGCTGTTTTGTAGGTGACACCCACCTTTTTTGCATAGTGACTCAATTTCATAGGGAAAGTTTCCCATGAATGGATAAACTTGTCAACACTTTTTGCAATCAGTCCTCTCCCCCATCTCTACCAGTCAATAACTGGGTCAGCCTCCATGTGTCCTGTCCCTCATGAGAGGGAGCACTCGCGGATGCATGATGATCAACAGGGCGGCCAGCCGTTTCAGCCAGCTCCAGCACCATGGCTGGGCCGTCTGCCACAGCGTACCCCATGTCTTCTCTCTGCCTCTCTCGTACGAGAGGATAGGCTGTGCCGCAGCTGAGGTCAGTAGTGGCTTCATCATCTGCTGCATGTGATTCCTCCTTGCCTGAGATGGTAATGGGTGTCCAGAGAAGGGGGGAGCTGAGACAGGCGAGAAACAGACGGCCGGTCATCCAATCGAGCCATTCAGACTGGACTGGGAAAAGACAACCAGGCAGCGATGCGTCAGCGCCAGGAAAGAGAGGCCGTCAGAAGGGCACTGGCACATCGCGTCAGATGGGCTCTGTGGTGCTCTGGCCAGAGCTGTAAGCAACATCGCGCAGTCACGGGCCTTCCATTGCCAGACCGCTCTCTTCCAGCTCTTCCAGCGAATGGAGAGAGGAAGATGAGTCAGCTTTTCTACGGACAAAGCGAGGAAGAAGTACCCGCCTGAGAGAAAGGCGGAAAAGCTTTGCAGCGGCCCACTGGTGAGAGGTAAATCCTTCCCTCATGCCCCGGGCACCTGTCCTCAGATCGCCCGTTGCAAGTACGAGGCACGAGGAAACTGCGCCTACTGGCACCAGGCACGGGCTTCTCAGCAGGGTGCCTTGTACCCACAACGGAGAAAGGTTGCCTTTTCTTCAGTAGGATAGACTCTCGCTGGACTGCCAGGGTCAGCCTCCATCGCTGTGATCCTTTCCTCCTCTGTCTGGCTTGACACTCTCGTGAGAGAAACGATACCTCTGTGAAGGATGTTTCTTTCGCCATATCCCCCAGTGGGGGATATGGGCAGAAGCAAGTATAGTCGCTGGCATAGAGAGTTGTCAAGTAGCGCAAGGTCACCTTTTGCTGGCGGCTCCTCGATCCCCGTTAGGAAAGCCATTACCATACTGGAGGGCATGCCTCCCCTCTCCGCCTCGCGTTGATCATGTCAGGCTTGCCGTCACCGTGAACGTCCTTCAATTCTAGAATTGGGGGTATTTGGTCGACGTGAGGATTATAGAGAAAGGGGCAGCTATAGGTGACGGCTTTTGTCGGGTCTCCCATCATGAACTCGATGACAATGATGTAGCCGTGCAAGTTCATGACGATACAGTGGCTCGGGTGCTGAGGACTATCGCCTCCGTGGCCGACCACCGCCTCAGCGCGCCGCGAACTGGATTCGATCCTGGAAGCCGCTAAAGAGGGTCATGATTTCATTGAGGGGGGACGAGCGAGTCAGTTCACCAGGACAGACCATTCCTGATGTCGTGCCTTTGTCCAACGAGATCAGGGCAAAGTCTGGTTGCTCATCAATGGCTCTTGACATGGCCTCGCCTCGCGGGCTATACTTTCTCCTGGAGATAACCCTATCCGGGGGATAGGGATGGAGATAACGCCTCTAGCAAAGGCACCGTCTCCTGTGGCTCCATCTTCGACTCCAACAGAGGAGGAAAGGATCACTTCTATGGAACCTGAACCTGGAAGTCCAGGGAGAGCCTGTCCGGGAAGGAGAGCAGCCCTCCTCCGTTGTGAGTGCGAGGCGTACTCGTGAGCGACGTTCTTGTTGAGCTTCCTCACGCCTCATGCTCGCAACGGACCGGCTGAGGGCGAGCGTTCAAGGTGTGAGGAAGGAAACTCACCTTTGCCTGCGCCAAGAGCGCATCGTATCTACTCGTTTTATACGGTGCCGCGCGTAGCCTCTGCGGAGCGCTCTTCAGGCTAGGGTACTCAGTGTTTCCTCTCTCACAGGTCTCATCTCGAGCGTTGGGGGCCAGCGGAAGGAGTAGTCTGTGCTTCACAGCTCTGCAAGCCCTCTACGAGCAACCCGGCAAGATGATATCGAATGGTCTGGCAACGCCAGCCATGTCTGCTTGCTGGCTCGCTGAGAGGGCAATGAGGCCGAGCTCGCCTCTCGCGCGACGGCTGGGTTGTCTCTCCTCTGCCCGGCTTGCCTCCCCGAGCGGGTTGACTGGCCAGTTCCTGGCTTGTCCTTGCTGCCACCTTCTCTGGACGCTGAATAAGACATCAAGGAGGAAACCCATGCAGCAGATGACAGAGCAGCACCTGACCACAGCGACGGCACAGCTCGATTCGGCCCATGTGGGAGACATTCAGGGGGCCTGGGGCACCCTGTCGCAGACCGCCCAGCCATCCCGCCAGGGCTGGTTGCAACGACTCATTACTTTGCTCATCATCATGGGGCCAGGACTGGTCACCATGATTGGCGATAACGACGCTGGTGGGATTGCCACCTATACGCAGGCGGGACAGAACTATGGCACGAGCCTGCTGTGGACCCTCCTCATTCTGATCCCGGTCCTCATTGTCAACCAGGAGATGGTTGCCCGCTTGGGAGCCGTCACGCGCGTTGGCCATGCTCGTCTGATCTTCGAGCGCTTTGGCACATTCTGGGGGGCCTTCTCCTTCTTCGACCTCTTTCTGGTCAATTATCTGACGCTGGTCACTGAGTTCATCGGCTTCGCCATGGCCCTCAACTACTTCGGGGTCAGCCCGCTGATCTCCATTCCTATAGGGATTCTCGGTCTGATTGCGATCGTGATGACCGGTAGCTTCCGCCGCTGGGAGCGGGTCATGTGGATCAATTGCCTGGTCAGCCTGCTCATGATCCCCATTGCCTTCCTGCCCCATCCGGCCTGGGGACCCATTCTGCATGATACCTTCATTCCCAGTGTCGCTGGCAGCCTGAATAGCGATGCACTCCTCACGATCATCGCCATTGTCGGCACGACGGTGGCACCCTGGCAGCTCTTCTTTCAGCAGTCGAACGTGGTAGACAAACGTATCACCAGCCGCTGGCTCCGCTATGAGCGGCTCGATACCATGATCGGCAGCGTCCTGACCAATATTGAGGCCGCGGGTCTGGTCATTGCTGCTGCGTTCGCCTTTGCCGGAACCAGGTACTTTGGCAACTTTATTGATGCGGAAACGACGGCGAAAGCGTATGCTGCGCTGGGTCATCCCCTCATGGGAACCCTGTTGATGATTATTCTGCTGAATGCCTCGATGCTGGGAGCCTGTGCCGTCACCCTGTCGACTGCCTATGCGGTCGGCGACGCCTTCTCGGTGGCCCATTCGCTGCACCGCAGGTTCCAGGAGGCCAAGGTCTTCTATAGCGTCTATATCCTGCTCATTGTGCTGGCGGGGGGACTGGTGCTGATCCCCAGCGCGCCGTTGGGACTGCTGACCTTCGCGGTCCAGGCACTGGCTGGCATCCTTTTGCCCAGTGCAACGGTGTTTCTAGTGCTGCTGTGTAACGATCGAGCAGTGCTTGGACCCTGGGTCAATCGCTTCTGGCTCAATGCGGTTGCCACGGTGATCATGGGCCTGCTCGTGGCTCTCTCCTTCATCCTGGCCATGACCACCCTCTTCCCTGGTGTGGACGCGATGCTGCTGACCAAGCTGGTCTTCGCCATCCTGCTGGCCGCTCTGGTGGTGCTGGGCGGCCTGGCGGCGGTTCGGCGCCTGCGCCGGGGTCCTGACCCCGAGCTGGCCGCGCTGAGGCGGATGAAGAAGGAAGACTGGCAGATGCCGCCGCTCAAGGAGATCCCGCGCCCAACCTGGTCGCTGACACGCCGGGTGGGAATGGTCACGCTACGAGCTTACTTGATTGTGGCCATGGTGCTGCTGGTGGTTAAGGTGGTGGAGCTGGCACTTGGCCACTGATGAGCGGACTGGTTCTGCGTGGCTGAGCTGCTCCTTCTCTCCAGGCAGCACACAGGAGAGAAGGAGCACCTGCCCATCCCGGTGCTCTGACCTGGTCTGTACAGGAGGGAAAAAGCATCTGACGTCAGACTGAGAGCGGGCTGGTGCCAAGGCCTGCCTGTCTCTCCAGCCAGCCCGGCATCCACTGTGCACGAGATCATTGCGACCTCATGCTTTTCTCTGGTCTCTCTAATTTTAGTTGAGCAAAAAATGATATTGAATAACTTCAAATTGTAGGGAAGCACCGTATGAGGAAGTAGACGGAGCAGCCAGCGAGCTGTAGGCTCAGCAGATGCCTGGCTGTCGCTCCGAAGGAGGTGAGAATCTTGGCCCACACGGTCATGCCATCGTCGCAAGAGCTGCCTCGCGTGACCAGCGAGGATCTCAAACGAGCCCGTGATCGCCTGCGGGTGGCGCAAGCGCGTCGCCATCGCTGGGGGAAGCTCTCTCTGCTCTGGCTGCTGATCGGCCCCGGCGTGCTGGTGATGCTCGGCGAAAACGATGCGCCGAGTATGCTCTCCTATGTCGCGACGGGAGCCACCTACGGTCCTGGCTTTTTCCTCCCATTTATTTTGGTGACGTTCCTGATGGCCCTCATCGTACAGGAAATGACGGTACGGCTGGCCGCGGCAATGCATCGCGGGCATGCAGAGTTGATCTTTGAACGCTTTGGTCCCTTCTGGGGCACATTCGCCCTGGTCGATCTCGCGCTAGGTAACCTGATGACGCTGGTCACCGAGTTCATCGGGATTCGGGCCGGCCTGGGTTTCTTTGGGGTTCCGCCTGTGCTTGCTGTGTTACTGGCCCTTGCGGTCATCGCCCTGGTTGTTCTGACTCGCCGCTACTGGACGTGGGAGCGTATCGGCCTGGCTCTGGCGACCTTCAACCTGGTCTTCATCCCTGTGGCCGTGCTGGCGCATCCTGATCCTGGCCAGTTGCTGGCGGCCTTTCTGACCTGGCAACCCATCCCCCGTTGGGATCAGACCACGCTCTTGCTCTTGCTGGCGGATATCGGAGCCACGGTGACGCCCTGGATGCTCTTCTTCCAGCAAAGCGCATCTGTCGACAAAGGCGTGACGGGGCAGGGCATCGCACATGGCCGTCTAGATACAGCCCTGGGTGCCTTGCTGGCCGCCGTGGCGGGCATTGCCACAGCAATCGCGACCAGTCCGCTGTTTGCCCACCATGTCAATGCCTCCTCGTTCGCCGGGGCAGATTTCGCACGCGCCTTACTGCCCTATGTTGGGAGGGTCGGGGCTTCGCTTTTTGCGCTGGGGATCGTCGAGGCTGGGCTACTGGCGGCGATCACCATCGCTTCTTCCTCGGCCTATGCCTTCGGGGAGGTCACCAGACAGCCGCACAGCCTCAATCGATCCTGGCGGGAGGGGTGGCCCTTCTATTACGTACTGCTCGTGGCGGCTGGGCTGGCTGCAGCAGTGGTCTTGATTCCCAATGCCCCGTTGGAATTCATTGTGTTGATCGTCAATGTCTATGCGGTTCTCTCCATGCCACCCGCGCTGGTCTTCCTCACGGTCCTCGTCAATGATCGCGAGATCATGGGGGAGCAGGCCAATGGCTCGCTCGCCAATGTCCTGACAGTAACAGTGACACTCTTGATCTGCTTGGCCGGCTTGGTGTATGGGATTGCCACCGTCTTTCCGGGGCTGCTCCCATCCTGAACCAGCACAGACTGGAG
This sequence comes from Ktedonobacteraceae bacterium, assembly GCA_042408965.1. Lineage (GTDB taxonomy): Bacteria > Chloroflexota > Ktedonobacteria > Ktedonobacterales > Ktedonobacteraceae > Thermogemmatispora. The sequence continues at coordinate 9,442 of JBHOQN010000115.1, read as the reverse complement.
GGAGTCTGATGAAAGAGGAGAAAAGAGGAAAGATGGATAAGCTTTCACTGCAGCCAGTGACTACAGAGCAGGACCTCACTTGGGTGCGCGAGGTCCTTGAGCCCGACCAGTTCGCTGAAAGCAAGGCACCGTTAGGACGACGCCGGCTTGGGCCTGGCCTACTGGTGCTGCTCTGGGTACTGCGCATCTATGTGCTGGTCATGACAGCCCTCATTGGGTATCAGGTTTGGCAAGCGCTTCACCCCTAGGAGCGGGTGCCAGCTCGACTGCGGGCGATGATGGCAGAGATGGCGTAGCGCCGTCTCTGCCAGCTCGTGCCTGCTCTCGGCGGCTGCCCGACGGCTGAGCGCTTGTCTCTAGCACTGCACTAGCCGGCTTGACCGGTGACTGGAGCGCGCAGTATGCTACGGGGGCGAGCTGTGCTGTCGATGCAAGACAGCCATCCTCCTCTGGCTGATCCAGGTCCTCACTCATCCACCCATACCGTGACACTATACCCGTAGGCGGTGAGGTCCGATGTCATAGAGGTTCGTCCATGATGATGAAGGGTACCAGGCAGGCCATCTAGCGGAGGGGAAGCAATGTTGAAAGACATGGTGCATCGTTGGAATAGAGCAGCTCCTGTCAGTGCTTTTCTCGATGATCTGCCGCTTCAGCAGGCACTCCACAGTGATCTGGCACAGACCTTGCGGCTGCTCGAGGCCAGCTTGCTTGGCCTCACAGACGCTGAGGCTGCCAGGCGCCTGCGGCAGGTGGGGCCGCATCAGTTGCCTGATCTGCGTGCTCGTCCCTTGTGGCGCCATCTGTTGCTGGCCTTCTGGAACCCGTTCCTCATGATGTTGGCTGGCCTGGGTCTGGCTTCTTTCCTCTGTGATCTCTTGTTGACTAGCCCCGCCGGTCGGAGCTGGCTCAAGGACCTGCTCTTGGCGGCGATGCTGGTCTGTAGCGGAGGCCTGCGATTCTGGCAGGAGCGCCGAGCTGAGCAGACCATTCGCCCGCTAGCCAAAACGATGGCTGAGGTGGTGCAGGTCATGCGCCGTACTCATGAGCAGGCTTCTCCAACACTCCGCCGGATTCCATTGGAAAAACTGGTTCCTGGGGATCTTATTCTGCTTGAGGAGGGGCGAGTCGTGCCTGCTGATGTCCGTCTGGTGAGCGCCCAGGGGCTGTTGCTGGACCAATCCCTGTTTACCGGGGAAGCGATGCCTGTTGAGAAAAACGACAGCGAGCAGGGAGAGCCACCCGCCCCTCGCTTACGCAGTCGCGCCGACCGTTCGTTGCTGGTGCTCCTCGACGCTCCCTATCTCGGCCTGATGGGATGTAGCGTCGTCCGGGGGAAAGCTCTGGCGCTGGTGGTTGCCACAGGAAGGGCCACCGTCTTCAGCAAAGCGGCCAGGTACTTGCTCAGACGTCCATTCCTCTCAGCGCTGCAGCACGAGCTGAATCAGGTCAGCAAGGTGCTGCTAGTCAGTCTGATCATGATGGTGGCCTGTCTGCTGCTGATGCGAGGCCTCGCGCGCGGTGACTGGTCGGAAGCGATCCTCTTTGCGCTGGCGGTTGGGGTGGGATTTACCCCGGAGATGTTGCCACTCGTCATCACAGTGGCGCTGGCCCGAGGTGCGGTCCTGCTTGCCCGGCTTGGCCTGGTGGTCAAACAACTGCCGGTCACCCAGGCCCTGGGGGCACTTGAGATTCTCTGTCTGGACAAGACGGGCACGCTCACCGGCACGACCATGCGGCTGGTGACTGCGATCGATGCCGCCGGTCAGGAACAGGCCAGCGTGCTCCGCCTGGCGGCACTCTCCGCGCTGGCCCAGCAGCGAGGGACTGCCCAGGGCCATGACCCTTTTGCGCAGGCGATTCTCACGGAGGCAAGCCGGCGGGGAATCCGGCTTCAGGCCGGGCTGGCCTTTGGCGAGGTGCTGCCCTTTGATCCCATCCGCAAGCGAGCCTCTGCCATCGTCAGCGCTCCAGATGAGGGCGCCTTTGCGACGCAGGCAGAGGCACCGGCCCTGCTGCTCTGCCAAGGCTCCTTTGAGCCTGTGCTTGCTGTGGCCTCTGCGGTTGAAACCAGCGAGGGGCTGCAACCGTTGTCTGAGGTATCTCGACTGCAGCTCAAGCGCCTGGCGCGATGGTTGCAAGAGCAGGGGTTACGTGTCCTGGCAATGGCCTACAAGCCTGTTGATCCCCGCCATATCGGCGCACTTGCCGCCGAAGAGCAGGAGCTGATCTTTGCGGGACTGCTTGGCCTGAGCCAAACCCTCCGTGAAGGGGTCTGCGAGGGTATGGAGGCGTTGCGAGCAAGCGGGATCAGCCTCAAGCTGGTGACGGGCGATGACGAGCGCCTTGCAGAACGCCTGGGCGAGGAAGTGGGCTTCACCAGCCGGCGCGTTCTCCTGGGCTGGGAGCTGGAAGGGCTAAGCGAGAGCGAGCTGGCGATGCTGGCGGGGCAGACTGAGTCTTCGCCAGCATGACGCCATTGCAGAAAGCGATGATTGCACGCGTGTTCCAACGGCAAAGCACGGTGGTGGGCTATCTGGGCGATGGTCTCAACGATCTGCCAGCTCTGCGACGCGCCGATATCGGGCTGGCGGTGAACGGAGCCACGGAAAGTACACAGGCGGCTGCCACAGTGCTGATGCAGGAAGGCCCGCTGCAGGGGTTGGCGAGTGGAGTCCGTGTGGGACGCAGGGTATCTCGAACCATCGGCAAATATCTGGCAATCACGATCAGCTCGAACTTCGGCAACGCCCTGAGCATCCTGCTGGCCAGCCTCTTCCTCCCGTTTTTGCCAATGCTTCCCGTGCAATTGCTGGCGCAAAACATGTTGTATGATCTGACGCAGTGATATTTGTCGAATAACTTTTCCTCTTTGACGCATAAATTTTCATAAGTATTTGACTCATGAGTATGTAAAACGAGCAAGCTCCGACGCATATCTTTTCCACTCACTTTTTTCCTGATAAGATCAGAGCTAGACATGCATTCTCTCGTTCATTTTTTGAGAAGCAAGAAAAGATACTCGTCAGAAACGAAAAAATATGCGTCAAATACTTGCCTGTTGATGCGCATGGAGGTATACTTGCGGATGGAGAGAGAATTTCTTGATATTTTGCGTCCTCACAACGGAGGACTACGATTGGGTAACAAACGACGAGCAGATGTTACAGCGAGCCTCACTCCTCGTAACACAGAACAGGCAAGTTGCGTTGTGCCCATGACTTGTCGAAAGACGGCGAGAGGAGAGAGGAATGAGCGAAGCAATTTCATCTGACATGCCAGTGGCCTTACGTGTTGCCTCTGGGGCTGATCTTGAAGGCGAAAGCCGAGGGCTGGGCATTAGTACCATTGCTTTCAAGGTGAGCAGCCCTAACCCAAGTGATCCCTTTATCCTGGAGAACACCTTCCTGGCAAAAGGTGGCCCGGCACGCCATCTGCATTATGACCAGGATGAATGGTTCTATGTCCTCGAAGGCGAATTCCAGTTTGAGATGGGGACAGAACGTTTCCTCCTTCATCCCGGTGATTCGCTGATGGCACCTCGCCGGGTTCCCCACGTCTGGGCCTTTATCGGTGAGGCGCGTGGTCGGATACTCGTTGCATTTTTCCCTGCTGGGAAAATGGAAGCCTTTTTCCGCGAAGTGACCAAGGCCAATGCGATGCCCCCGCAAGATCCGGCGTTCTGGCAGACTCATGGCATGGAGTTGCTGGGACCACCTTTGCCAGTCAAGTAAAGAGAGGGCGACCAGGATGAGCACCTATCCTGAGCCTGGGAGAGTATGGCCCCACCGAAACTCGAAGGCTCGATCCAAACCAGGAGACCTATGCTAACTGATGAAGCATTTCGCGTGTGGATACAACGCAACCAGATTGCCCCCCATACCGAAGCTGCACTTGCTCGTATTCGGTCTTCTCCGCCATCCCGCCGAGTGCGTGGGCGGGCCTCGAACGTGAGTGGACGGTATCCATCCGTGAAAATGGGCCGCTCCATCCAATTCGAGAGCCAGCATGTAGAACTCTGGGCCATCTACGCGATGGAGCGCGATGATGATGTATTGGAGTATTACGACCAGCCAACGCGCATCCAGTTTCACTACACGTCGCGTTCTGGGCGGAAAACTTCTCCATGGCATACCCCTGATTTCCTGGTGATTCACCGAAATGGGGCCAGCTTCGAGGAGTGGAAGGCGGCTGACTCTTTAGAGCCGCTTGCCACACGGATGCCTGAGCGATATCAGCGCGATCCGCGAGGGGGATGGCGTTGCCCTCCAGGCGAGGCGGCAGCGCAGGCGTTGGGACTGACCTACCGCGTGCGTACCTCCAGCGAATATCATCCCCACTACATCCAGAATCTGAAATTTCTTCAGGATTTCTGGACCCATCCCTTTACGCTCTCAAAGCAGGCTGAGAGCCAGGTCAAAGAGGCGGTGATGCTCTATCCAGGGATCAGTGTTGCCGCACTCCTGGAAGCCGCAAGCGGGGATCGACACAAAGGAAACCGGATCGAGCGAGCCCCGGGCCGCGATCCGGTGGGGGAAAGCGTCAACACCGAGCTTGCTGAAAAGTGCCCGGGATCAGGCCAGGTGTTCTTGGATCTGGACGTCCACCGTTTTACCCAATCAGCCGTCGTGCATGTGCAATGCCTTCACTGTGGGAGCATCCGAAAAGGATCGCTCAAAAAGGATCAGATTGTCTGTCCATCCCATGACAAACTGCGTGGTCGGAGCACCCATACAGGCCCACGATGGGTCAAGAATGGGGCTGAGTGGAAAGTAGTTGCAGGAACAAAAAGGTGATGCCAACGAAAAGTTATGTGTCACTTTTTTGGGAACCTGTAGCACACCGAGGTCTAGAGCTACGTAAGCTGCTATGAGCCGCAAAGTAGCTAGTTCCCCCGACTCACGAGGAGTATACTGAAAGGTACAGACTCGGGAAGGCAAGAGAGCGACAAAGTTACCGAACATCTGCTATACTGTTCGGTAACAAGTATACGAACATCAAGAGCAAGGGAGTGGGATGATGACTCAGGAGTACCCGATTGTACGTGAGCAAGCACTGACCTACCGGCTGGAAGGGCGAGTCCAGGAGATCATGCTTGACACAACCGAGTGGTACGCGTGGCTCGCTACCGCCTCGACGTTCACTTTTCGCGGGAGCGCCGGTCCCTTCACTGCTCGTAAAGAGCGGGCGGGCAATGGGCGGGGCGGCTGGTATTGGAAAGCCTACCGCAGGCGCGATGGGAAACTGCTCTCGGCCTACCTGGGGAAATCTGAATCCTTGACGCTTGAACGTCTGCGCGAAGTCGCCGCGCGCTTGAACGCAGCCAGCGACCACCAGACGGAGCAGACAGGGCACAGCGACGGCACCCCCGACCCGCCCGCCGTTCCTCTGGTAGAGACGCTGGAGAAACCGGTTTCCAGTCCGAGGCTCATGCATTTCTCCCATCTCCCAACGCAGTTGACTTCATTGGTTGGGCGCGAACAGGAGAGGGTGCGGGTCTGCGCGCAACTTCGCCGTCCCGAGGTCCGTTTGCTGACGCTGGTTGGCACTGGTGGGGTGGGCAAAACGCGCCTCGCGCTTGCTGTCGCAACTGAGTTGACCGATGCGTACCCCGATGGAGTCGTTTTTGTCTCGCTCGCGCTTCTTCGTGACCCTCACCTGGTCATAGGCGCTATTGCCCGATCTCTCGGACTCCCTGAGCGATCGCTTGAGCAGGTGCAGTATTTTTTATACAACAGGCGCCTGCTGTTGATTCTGGATAACTTTGAACAGGTGGGAAGCGCGGCTGCGGAGATCGAGCGCCTGCTGGCCTGTCCAGAGGTGAAAGTACTCGTGACCAGTCGAGCGGCGCTGCGCATTCAGGGGGAACACGAATTTCCAGTCTATCCACTTTCCCTCCCAGACCTGCGCACACTCTCCCAATTTCCACCGGATGAGCTTCTAAGTCATTACCCGTCGCTCGCGCTCTTTGTCCAGCGCGCTCAAGCCGTCCAGCCAGAGTTCCAGCTTACTTCAGAAAACGCTTCAATTCTGGCGGAGATCTGTGTCCGCCTGGACGGACTCCCCCTGGCTCTCGAACTGGCAGCCGCCCGTGTTAAACTGCTTCCTCCCCGGGTACTGCTCGCTCGTCTCTCGCTCTCGCTCCTTTCGGATGGAACGCGCACCCTTCCAACGAGACAACAAACGCTGCGCAACACCCTGAAGTGGAGCTATGATCTGCTGTCGGCTGATGACCAGCAAGTGTTCAGGCGCATGTCGGTCTTTGCCGGAGGCTGCACACTGGAGGCGATTGAGACTCTCTGTGCTGCCGGGGAAGAGAGGCAGCGCTTCGCCGTCTTCGAGAGCGTCTCATCACTGCTTGGCATGAGCCTGCTCTCCCAGGCAAAGCGGCAAGGCGAGGAAGCGCGCTGGGAAATGCTGGAGACGGTGCGCGAGTACGCACTTGAATGCCTGGAGGAACACGAGGAAACAGAAGTCACGCGGCATGCTCACGCGCTGTATTATCTCGCCTTGATTGAGAGGATGACACCTGGCCAGGGAAGTGAAGGAGGGCAACGACGCTGGCTGAGGCGGCTGACAGAGGAGCAGGACAACGTGCGCGCGGCGCTCGATTTTCTCATTCAACACCGGGAAGCCAACCTGGCGGTGCGGTTGAGCGGCGATCTGTGGCACTACTGGATGAATCGCGGGTACTTTCGGGAGGGGAGTACCTGGCTAGCGGCATCCCTCGCCTTACCTCATGAGCGCACACCTACGATGGAGCGCGCAAGAGCCTTGTGCGGCGCGGGCGATCTTGCCAAGCGCCAGGGCAACTATGAAGCGGCAATCGCTTTCCTTCAAGAGAGTATCGATAGCTACCAGGCATTAGGAGACAAAAATGGACTGGCTGAAGCCTTACTTCATCTTGGACTCTCGCGTGCCTACGCACGACGCTTCTCGGAAGCGCGCAGCTTGATCGAACAGAGCCTTGCGCTCAGCCGAGAGATGTATAATACAAGGCTCCTCGGACATACCATGGACAGCCTGGCGCGCATGGCCTGGATACAGGGAGATATCGAAGCGACGCGCACGCTGGCGGAGGAAAGCCTTCAGATAGGTTCACAGCTAGACGAGGTACGAGCGCAAGTCAGCCCGCGCAAGCTGCTGGCCTCTGTCGCGCTCGTTCGAGGAGACTACACGCGCGCCGCCAGGCTTGCTCAGGAGCTGCTCACCATTTCACAGGAGATCGGCGACAGGGAGTCGGAGTTCAGCGCACTCTACACGCTGGGAACGGTCGTGCTGCGGCAGGGTGATCGCCCGCAAGCAACAGCCCTGTATAGCAAGTGCCTGAGCCTCGCTGCCGAAATCGGCAGCAAGCGGGACAACAGTATGGCGCTTGCTCGCCTGGGGGAGATCGCTTACGAGCAAGATGACTATATATTAGCCGAAAGGCATTACCAGGAGAGCCTGATGCACGCAACTAACTTCGACGATGAAGTGGTTGTGGGAGTAACGCTGCTGGGCCTGGCACGGATTGCGAAAGTGGAACGGCGATACTGGCAGGCAGCACATTTGCTGGGAGCGGCGGAGCAGCGCATCAACATCAACACGGATCTGGACGCGCTGGCACGCGCAGCATATGAACGCGACCTGGCAAGCCTGCACACCTCTCTTGGGGAAGCGTTATTTACGCGGGCACGGAAGGTAGGAAGCGAGATGACGCCGGAGCAGGCAATTGCCGTACCCGAACCTGATTCTGACGCCAGGCTTCCAAAGTCAGACCTCTACCCTGATGGGCTGACGCGGCGGGAAGTGGAAGTGCTATCTCTTGTCGCCGCCGGACTGACTGATACCCAGGTCGCCGAAAAGCTGATCCTCAGCCCGCGTACCGTGCAGGGGCATCTACGCTCCATCTACACGAAGATTTCGGTCAATTCACGCAGCGCCGCCACACGCTACACTATCGAACAGAAGCTCATTTGAACGATTGGACCTCCCTTCACGCTGCTCTTCCTCTCAAAGACAGGTAATCCCAACGCGTAATCTTGCCGATGCGCTATTCGGGCAGCATCTTGTATGCTTTGAGCAGGAGTTCACCTGGAGACAGGCGTTGTTCACAAGCGCAAGGAGACACATCATGTCAGCAGAAAACAAAGAGGTTGTGCGCCGGATTTTCGAAGACCTGTTCAATCGGGGAGACGTGAGTAAAGCAGATGAGCTAGTCGCCCCTGACCTCGTCGAGCATAATGTTCACCCGTCAGGGGCAAGCGGCTCAGGAGCTATCAAACAGATCGTGGCTTGGTGCCATCGCACTCTCCCAGATGTCCACTTTACCATCGAAGATATGGTCGCGGAAGATGACTACGTCGCGGCTCGCGTGACGCTCCAGGGAACGCACCAGGGCGAAATGATGGGCCTGGCGCCGACCGGCAAGCGCATTTCACAGGCACAGATGCACCTGTGCCGCATCGTCTCGGGCAGGATGGTGGAACATTGGGAAGTCACCGACGGACTGAGCATGATGCAGCAGCTTGGAGTCATCCCTTCCCACCCGTAAAAACACAGCCAATTGTTCAGCGGTCGAAGAGTCTATCACGGTGAAAGGCTTCCTCACCGCGTTGAAAGAAAGGACAGGACGTTATGACAACAGAACAGAATGTGCGCATCTCACGTCGCATCGGCGAGGAATTGTTCAGCCAGGGCAACTTGAGTATCGCCGATAAATTGATCGCGCCGGACGCCATCGATCACAATGAGCCGCCGGGGACGGATTGCCGCGAGCATTTCAAGCGGGTGGCAACGATGCTGCGCAATGCCTTTCCCGACCTACACGTGCAGGTTGAAAAGAGCGTTGCTGAAGGAGACCGGGTGGCCCTGCTCATAACAATGAGTGGGACGCATACGGGACCCGGGGCGGCTTTCGGCATTCCCCCCACAGGGAAATCCTTCCAGATACAACAGATGCGCTTCGCGCGCTTCGCGAACGGGCAGATGACGGAGAGCTGGGCGGTGATCGATATGTTGGCCTGGATGCGGCAGCTTGGTGCGGTTCCCAACCCTGGAACCAGAACCAACGAGGCAGCATTCCGAGGGCAATAAGGCCTCCAAACAACAGGCAGCCAGCTTCCCGATGAAAGGAAGCTGGCTACCTTCCGCTACTCGTGGTACCCGCAACTTTGCGGCTGGTGACAGCTTACGTAGCTCTACCCCAACGAGGCTATTTTTGCATCTGGCTCTAAGCAAACATGCTTGGAAAATTTTTGTGTCAGAGCCTTTTTTGTTCTCAGATCATCCATCGGCTTCTCTGGCTTATGTGTGCTCTTTCATGACTTCGGCGGCAGGATACCCACGGGTTCAGCCGTGGGAGGAATGCCGCTCCTCCTTTCCACAAGGTATGCCCTCGCTTTCTGGACGAGTTCGAGTTGCTTGTGGCTGGCACTGGCATGGACCCTGGTACCATCAA
>JBHOQN010000114.1:0-36559 GCA_042408965.1 Ktedonobacteraceae bacterium | reverse complement strand
CGAGGGCGACGAGTAGGGGCGCCATGAAGCGCGCCCCTACTCGTCGCCCTCGACATAGATCTTGCGTCCCAGGGCCAGGACCTCGGGAGCGCGCAGGCTCAGCACCACCGCGATCACGATGCCGAGCAGCAGCCAGACCGCCGCGATAGGGAAGGCCAGCGTCAGCGGGGCCTGGTATTGCTGCGTCGCCTGAACCCAGAGCACGATCAGCAGGACCGCGAAAGGAATGGCCGGAACGATGATATGCCGCAGAACGTTGAACTCGGCGCGCTGCTCGCGCAAATAGAAGACCGGGACGGCCACGCAGGTCGCCAGGTAGACCAGGATGATCGGCAGCACAATGATGGTACCGATCAGGGCGAAGGCCGTCGTGGTGCCGTAGATCAGGCCGGGAACCAGCGTCAGGATGATGCCGAGCAGCATGGTGAAGATAATGGCCACGTCCGGGGAGGAGAAGCGGTTCAGGTGCGCCAGCGCGGAGGGCAGAGCTCGCACGCGCCCCATCGCGTAGAGCACGCGCGTCACCGCGTTGACGCCGGCGTTTGAGTTCGCCAGAGCGCTGTTGAGGATCGCCAGATTGACGATGATGCCGAGAGACCCCCAGACGCGGGTGGCCATGGTGCCCCAGGGGTTGCTGTCGTTCAGGTAGGTAGCGATCTTCGAGGGACCCCAGCCGACCACACCCGCGTACGAGCAGAAGACGTAGAAGAGGCCGATACACAGGGCAGAGAGCGTGATTGCCAGGGGGACCGTCCGGCGTGGGTTATGTGTCTCCTCCGCCAGGGGGGCCGAGGACTCGTAGCCGGCGAAGGCCAGCACAGTGAAGATCATGCCCAGCAGCACGCCCTGCCAGCCGCCAAAGCCCGTCAGAGCGCTGGAGGCCGGATTGAAGGCTGCCAGCGTATTATTGGGGCCAGCCGAGATGATCAGCCAGAGCGCGAGCAGCAGGAAGACACCGATTTCGATGCAGCCCAGTACGACCCCCACATCGGCCGAGACCTTGATGCCGAAGTAGGTCAGCAGGAAGACGACGAGTGCGAAGATCACCGCCCAGATGGCCCAGCCGTAGGGACCCAGAGGCACGATCGAGTTGGCAACCGGTCCCAGCACCAGGAGCTGCAGCGGAACGATCAGCAGGTAGGCCAGATCGAAGACCCAGCCCGTCACCCAGCCAGCCTGAGGTCCCAACGTACGGCTGATGTAGGTGAAGAAGCCACCGGCGGAGGGCATGTGGCGGGCCAGCTCTCCAATGTTGAGGGCGATCAACACGCTGATCACCAGCGTGATCACCACCGCCAGAGGAAGAGCCACGCCTGCGTAGGGGATGGCCGCTCCCAGGCTGAAGGCCACCGCCGAGGCCGGGGCCATCGTCGTAATGGACTGAAAGAGGACGCCGGGCAGCCCGATGCTACCGTGCCGCAGGCTTCCCTGTTCCATCGATGGAGAGGGCGAATCGACTGTCATGGTGGGTTCACTCCTTCCTTACTAAAGTTGACCTGGCACCGCAATTGTAAGCCGATGGCTGATCGCCCCGTTGGGGTTGAGCCATCAGCGAGGAACATGTCACTGCTGAGAAACGCGCTGGCCCGCTCCAGCCAGATCAGCCAATCGACCGACCGTCAGCTCGCCCTGCGCTGATCCTGCCACTCGGCCTCGCTGGTGGCGAAGAGGCTGCCGATGCCCGCCGTCACCAGGCTGATCACGGTCAACCCTCCCACGATGAACCACCATTGCTCGTTGCTGATCTGCTGAGGTATAGGTGAATATACTAATGTTACAACAATAGCCGTGAGACAGGCAAGGGGCGCAACGCTGATGCAGAACCAGAGGATCGGCGTTGGCACGACCTGCCAGCGCCTGAAGCCCTCAGGGTCGCGCAGGTAGAGCACCGCCAGATCAATAAAGATAAAGGTAGTGGAGATAGCCCAGACCAGCGTGAGGACCGAGAGACAGACCGTGAAGACCTCTCTGGCCAGGTCGGCAGGCTGACCGATCGGCAGGACGTAGGGCAGCAGGAAGATCACGGCCACCCCCAGAGAGGCCGCGATCGTCTTCCAGACGATCGCGTTGACCGGCTGGCGATTCGCGTTCAGCTTGCTCAGGCCCAGAGGGAGGCGCCGATCGATGCTGGCGACCATGAGCAGGCGGGCGAAGGCGCTGTTCAGGAGGGCCGCGAAGACCGGGAAGAAGGCGATCACGCAGACCGCGGCCAGGTTGCCGACGAGCTTGCCGCAGGCGCGATCGATCACCGCGATCACTGCGAACGGTCCCAGGTTGGCCACAGATGGCCCACCGACCACAAGCAGGGCGAAGGTGATCACCAGGTAACTGATAATCACAAAGAGCGCTCCCCAGGAGACATGGCGCACAGCCACGCGCTCGCCGATCGCCTCGCTGCCCATAATCATCGAGACATCGGCCCCCAGGTAAGCCAGGACCACGCTGCCGTAGAGCACGAAGTTCGAGGGATTCAGACCCCAGGCCTGGAGGTTGCCAAAGCCGATAGCCGCCTGATGGCCACCGAGCAGCCAGAGAGCTGAGGCCAGGCCCAGCAGCGCGACCACGGCGTAGGTCAGCAGTGTCATCACATTGATGATGTAGCGCAGCATACTCATTCGCTGCAGTGAGAGGAGGGCCGAGATGATCAGCAGGAGGATCATGACCAGTCCCTGCTGCCAGGGCTGTATCAGCCAGCCGGGATTAAGGCCCTGTACAAAGGTAATGCCGATACCGAGCGCCCCCACCATGCCCAGCAGCCCGGGGACCCAGAAGGTCACGCTGGCGAAGAAGCCCCAGAAATTGCCCAGCGCCCGGTGTGTCCAGAGATAGGTCGATCCCTCATCGGGGAGAATGGTCCCTAGCTGGGCCACGCCAATGACGCAGGGCAGGAAGAAGACGGCTGCGCCCAGCAGCCAGTAGGTAAAGGCTGCTGGCCCCGCACTCACCGTGCTCACCGGGTTATTGATGAAGAGCATGATCATCATGAAGATCATCGTCATGTCAAAAGTCCCCAGGGTCTGCGGCATGGTGCGACGCACATAGTCCTGGGAGGGAAGAGCCTCCTGAGCGCTGTGCTGTTGCGAAGGGCTGGGTGTCGTTGTCATACAGTAAACTCCTATCCCGTAGAGGAGCAGCGCGTTCCGTGTAGAAGCAACCTGCAGGCGCTGCTCAGAGCTGCATTGTATTCTGGAACCAGACAGGCAGGGCATGCGTATCTGGTGGAGCATTCAAAGGCTGGCCGGGCAGATCACAGGCACGTCATCGCATGCGGGAGTACAGGGACCCTCTTTGGGTGAGAACTGGCTCGAGACCATTCTTGTTAGATGTACAGGATTTATATAAATGGACCGACCAGGAAAGTCCATGAACAGCAACACAGATAGGAATTATGGACTATATACATCTGTTATGGGGCACAACCATCATCAGAGGAGCGAGGCCACGATCGCCAGAAGAGAATCAGCTGCCGGCGCTGTCTTGTGGCCCTGGTAAAGAACGTGCTCCTATTGCGTTTTGTTGCTCTGGCGTTTATACTGTAACCTGATAGCATGATACGGTGGTTCTTCAAGAAGAAGAAGGAGGCGGCGCGCCGCAGCGGCGAGCAGTCGGTGGGGGTGCGCCGTAGTGCTGGATGCATGAGCGCAGAAGATTCTGCCGACAACCCTACGTCTGATGCGCAGAACAACAGGCTGAGAGAGGCTGGAAACACGCACGCATGGAGTAAACCGGAGCAGGAGAACAGAGAGGAGAGACAGCCTGTGCAGGGGCAAATAGCGATCAAAGGCACGCGCCACGGCCTGCTTTTGACCCTCGAGCCGGAGACGCCTTTTGCTGAGCTGCTGAGGGCGCTGGCCGAACGCCTGGCGGAGGCTCCAGACTTTTTTCGCGGGGCCACTCTGACGGTTGATACCAGGCAACGGGCACTGCAGGCCGGCGAACGGGTCCAGCTGGAACACTTGCTTGCACATTATCGGATGTCCATCGCCTCCCTGGAGCAGGTCGCGGCAACGCGCACCGGGCCTGTGGGTAGCGGCAGCAGAGGCGCGCTCTTCGCATCCTCACCCTACGTCAGCGCCGAGACCGGGGCGGTCACGGTCGACCTCGGACTGGCTGCCCAGCGTGACCCGCGCGAATCTGACGATACGCTCTTTCTGCGCCGTACTGTGCGTTCCGGCCAGGCGATCCATCATCACAGTAACATCGTGGTTCTGGGAGACGTCAACCCTGGCGCTGAGGTGGTGGCTGGCGGCGATGTGATTGTGTGGGGGGTGCTGCGCGGTATGGTCCACGCCGGCTATCCCGATAATGAGGGAGCGCTGGTCTGTGCGCTGCTCCTTGCGCCTGTGCAACTGCGGATCGCGCACCTGCTCTCGCGCCCTCCCGAAGGGCTGGAGGTGCAGCCGCGCCCCGAGGTGGCTTCGATCAGGCAGGGGCAAATCGTTGTCGAGACCTGGCTCAACGGTCGCCCACCGAGAAAATAGCAGGCGAACCGTTATTTTAAAGTGCAGAGATGGTGATCTCAACGTGCGGACGGACGAACAGACAGACAAATGGGCCCTGGCGTCTCTGTATGTACGCACGCATGTACGTATGTACGCACGCGCTGGCGCTCTCGTGCCTGCCCGCTCTCAGGAGCAAACAACAGTTGCTGAACATCATGGAGCATGCGCATGGATAGCCGGGTGATCACGATTACTTCGGGCAAGGGTGGCGTCGGCAAAACGACGACGACGGCGAACCTGGGAACGGCCCTCGCTATGCAGGGGAAAAAGGTCGTGGTGGTGGATTCGGATATCGGTCTGCGCAATCTCGACGCCGTTCTGGGGCTGGAAAATCGCATCGTCTACGATCTGGTCGATGTGGTTGAGGGCCAGTGCCGCCTGCGTCAGGCGTTGATCAAGGATAAACGCCTGCCGGAACTCTATCTGCTGCCAGCCGCCCAGACCCGCGACAAGAATGCCATCAATAGCGTTCAAATGGTGCAGCTCTGCCAGCAGTTGCGCCAGGAGTTCGAGTTTGTCATTATCGATTCTCCTGCCGGTATCGAGCAGGGCTTTCGTAACGCCATCGTGGGCGCGGATGAGATCATTATTGTGACAAATCCTGAAATGGCCTCGGTGCGCGACGCTGATCGCATCATCGGCCTGGTCGAGGCGGCGGGCAAGCCGGAGCCGCGCCTGATTCTCAATCGCCTGCGTCCCGAGATGGTCCGGCGGGGTGATATGATGGATGTGGCGGATGTGCTGGAGGTCCTGGGTATCGATCTACTCGGCATTGTGCCCGAGGATGAGATGATTATCGTCGCTACCAACAAGGGTGAACCCGTTGTCTACGATAAGCGGACGCGCGCCGGCCTGGCCTTTATGAATGCCGCGCTTCGCATCCTGGGCGAGGAGATCCCTCTGGAGGAGCTTGTTGAAGCACCAACCTTGATGGAACGGTTACGCCGCCTGGTTGGATTCGGACCGGCGGTCACAGGGAAGCGCGCACGATCCTGGCCGTCCTGATGAAGGAGGCATGGCATGAGTATGCTTGATTTTATGTCGAACCGCAAGAAGCCCCGGCCTGGTGAGCTTGCGAAGGAGCGGTTAAAGGTGGTGCTGGTCCAGGACCGTATCAAGGTCAATCCGGAGCTGCTCGAACAGATCAAAGCCGACCTGCTCCGCGTGATCTCGGAACGTCTGGAGATCGATGAGCAGCATGTCGAGATTATGATGACACGCGAGGACCGCTGGGATAAGCTGCAGGCTGCGGTCCCGATTAAGCGTCAGAAGATCACGTTTGAGTGGGACCCGCCCTATTATACGCCGGCTGGTAACGCTCTGCAGGGGCCTGTGCAGGTGAAGATCGAGCGCGAGGAGCCGGAATAGAAGAGAGTTGATCACTCCGGCTTGTCCCTTTGCTTTGACCTGACCGGCGCTGGTTGTGCGCCTCTCCGTCGCACAGCCAGCGCTTTTTTGCAAACCTCCTCTCTCTCTCTTCCCTCCTGCGCTGCTCATTCCGCCTGCGACTCGGACGTTGCGGGCTTGAGCGCCTGCAGCACCTGCTGCACGAAGCGCGGCTCTGGTACAGCCCCCACGATCTCGCTGCGCTCGTTGATCACGGTCTTGGGTACCCCTTGCACGCGGTAGCGCTGTGCCAGGTCGGTGAATTCCGAGATCTCTACGACGTCCGCTGTCACGTGCTTACTGATGATCGCCAGCTCGTGGGCCATGCGCGCCATCCGTGGGCAGTACGGGCAGGTCGGAGTGACAAAGACCTGGATGTGCAGGTCCTGCTGGAGATCCTGGAGCTTCTGCTGCGTCAGGGTGCTCAGGCCGGTGCTCCCCCGCGAAACGTCGCGGATGTCCTCGATCAGGGTGGCGAATTCGTATCCTGCCGGAATACCGAAGAAACGCACCCGGCCCTGTGCTCGTCCCGTGATCTCGAAAGCTGGCACGCGGCTGATCCCGCGCTGGCGGGCCTCCTGCTCGTCGTGCAGGATATCCTTGACCTGCAGCTGAATCTTGTCCGTGAGGCTCGCCAGCTCTTCGAGAATCTCGCGGGTCTCTTTGCAGAACGGGCACTCGTGCCCTGGCACGACCAGGGGCGATTCGTGCTCACCGAAGTAGGTGATGCTGACCTCGCTCTCCAGGTCCTGGAATAACTCCTGGATCTTCGCGCGGTCGGCTTCGGCTAACAAGGGCATTGCTCTCTCTCCTCTCTCTTCTCTCTACACTTGATCGAGATCGCCAACCGGGGTGGCGGGTGTCAGGGTCTGGCCTCACCCCAGGTACATCTCAGGGATGGGCGTGGGTGGCCAGGTCCTCGCTGCTTCCCGCCAGCTCTGGCTCCTGTGCCTCCTCGGTCACTGTTGGCAGGCCACGTGCGCTCCAATCGGGAACGCCGCCCTCGACGGCTATTACCTGGCGTCCGGTTGCTGCCAGGATGCTGGCTGCGATAGAGGCGCGATGGCCGCTGTGGCAGATCACCGCCAGAGGTGCATTGCGCGGCACCTGCTCCAGGTGCTGCGGCAGGTCGCCTACGTGGAGATGCAGCGCGCCCGGGATGTGTCCCTGGCGCCACTCGTCATCGCGGCGCACGTCCAGAATCGCCAGCGAGGGCTGCTGCTTCCAGCGTTGATAGAGGGTGTCAATGTCGATACGCTCGAAACTCTCGGTCGGCAGGGCCGCTGCCTTCCAGCCGGCGATCCCGCCTTCCAGGTACCCCTCTGCTCGCTCGTAGCCAATGCGCATCAGCTGTACCACTGCTTCGCGACGCCCGTCTTCGTCCTCGATCAGGAGCAGCAGCGGTGTGTTGAAGGGCAGGAGCCAGCCAGCATAGGTGGCGAATGAGCTGTCCAGCTCAATATTGAGAGAGCCAGGCACGTGCTCGTGTGCGAAGGCTGTGCGTGGGCGCCCGTCGATCAGGGGCAGGCCACGCTGCAGCCAGCGCTGTACCTCCTGCGGCGTGCGTGGCTCTGGCTCTGGCAGCCGCCCCAGGATGCGTGGTCCCTGCTGGTTGATGTCATGCATGTAGCGGTAGTAGTGGGGATAGGCTGTGTAGCTCGCGAGCTGGCGCCGCACGAACTCGGCCTCGTCGTGGGCCTGCACGGCCGGATTGGCGAGACGCTCCTGGCCAATGGTTGTGCTGCGCTTGCCGCCTACGGCGCTGGCCACGCAGAAGGAACCGGCTCCATGGGTCGGGTAGACCAGTACACTGTCGGGCAGGGTCTCCAGCAGGCGCAGCAGTGAGTGGTATTGCTGACGGGTCAGGGTGAGCGTCAGGCCGGGACCGAGCAGATCGGTGCGGCCGGCGCTGCCGACCAGCATGCTGCCGCCGCTGAACAGGGCGTAGGGCCGGCTCTCCTCTGGCTGGTAGAGCACGTAGCTGACGTGCTCCGGCGTATGGCCAGGGGTCGCCAGTACCTCGAAGGTGAGGCCGCCGACGCGAAAGCGTTCTCCATCTCGCACTGGCTGATGCTCGTAGCGCAGATGCGCCTCGGCGCTGGCGACGATCGTCGCGCCTGTACGCGACGCCAGCTCGCGGGCGCCGGTCACGTAATCGTTGTGGATGTGCGTCTCCAGAATGTGGGTGATGCGCACCTGGGCGCGCGCGGCAGCCTGCAGGTAGACCTCAACGTCGCGCCGCGGATCAACGACGGCGCCCACGCCGTCCTCTCTCTCGCTGATCAGATAGGACTGATGTCCCAGGCCTTCAATGAAGAATTGTTCGATCTGCATCGCTGTACCTCTTCGCCACCCGCTTACTGAGGGTATCGAGTGGGCGGCGCACTCTCTCGATACCTGGTTGCTCCGGTATATCCTGGCTGTTACCTCCAGCGTACCCGGAGCAGCCGCCCTTGTCAATATGTCATCCTAATACGTCATGTCGATATAACAATTGTGGCCCTGGAGAAGGGGCAGGCTGCGCTGCGTTGCCGTGCGACAGGCAGCCTGCCCGTGCCGAGTCCTGTCCTACTCGTGCCTGGGGAGCGGCTCACTCGACAGGGAGTCCATGCAGACGCCAGAGAGCCGTTCCTCCCTTGACGTTCACCACGCGCTGCACGCCTTGCCGCTGCAGCAGATGGGCGGCCTGCATGCTGCGGTGGCCGCTCTGGCAGATCAGGAGCACCTCGCGGTCCTGCGGTACCTCGCTGATCCTCGCCTGGAGCTGGCTGAGGGGGATGTTGATGGCACCGCGGGCATGGCCTCGCCGGTACTCCCAGGCCTCACGTACGTCGATCAACACCGCGCTGCTGCCGGGCTGCGTGAGCCGTGTCCAGGCCTCGCGGGTGTCGATCGAGGGAATAGCTGACTGCTCACTGTGAAAGAGACGTCCAAACATGACTGCTGCCTTTCGCTTCGTTCTGCACTCTTCCTGGCTGACAGACCGCCTGCTCTTATCCAGGCGAGGGGCCTCTGCCTCCATCGCATTGTTCCTGAGGGGGCGGTCAGCTTGACTTTCCTCTCTCATTATATTACTATATAATCATGAAGTCAAGAGGGCTGGCCGGGTGTCCGCGTCAGCCGCAGGAATCATCACAGCGAGGATAGGAGCTACCTTGACAGAGTATAGGCAGGATTCACGAAGACACGAGGAAGAGGGCGCTCTCCCTGGCTCGACCCTCTGGCAGCGGGCCAGCCCTGACCATGGGTTCGCTGATCCCCTGCTCGATCTGATTGCCGCCCGCTTCCGGCTGCTCGGCGAGCCGCTGCGTCTCAAGTTGCTGGCGGCGTTAACGGAGCGCGAGCGCAGTGTGGGCGAGCTGGTGACATTGACGGGGGCGGGCCAGCCCAACGTCTCCCGGCATCTGGCAGCGCTCATGCAGGGCGGTCTTGTCAAACGCCGCAAGGTTGGCACGAGCATCCGCTACGCGCTGGCCGATCCGGGCGTGCTAACGCTCTGCAACATTGTCTGCGCAGGTGTGCAGGAGCGCTTTGCAGAGCTGGCGCGCACCGTGAGCCGCTCCGGCGCCGAGCAGGGAGAGCGGCCATGGACCAGCGAGAGTGAAGACCCAACAGGACGCTGAGTGCCGGGGCCGCAGCTGCGAGGGCTGCTTGCTGATGGGGGCCTACCGGCCAGGAGGTGAGCACAAGCAGGAGCGCCCAGGGCCGGAGCGAGGAGCCTGGACGCCCTGTGCACCCCTGCCTTCCGGTTGCGCAATGGGAAGGCAGGAACGCAATCGAGATTCATAGCACGGACTGGTAGAGCAGAGAGGGTACCATCTCTCCTGCTCCTGCGAGGACGTTTGATCACAGGAAGCATGAATGGCAGGTAATATATGCAGCAGAAGAGCTATGGTTTTGGTGTGACAGTGAACGTGCCTTATGAGGAGGCCATTGCCCGCATCAAGGAGGCACTCAAGGACGAGGGCTTCGGCGTACTGACAGAGATCGATGTGCGGCGCACACTCCGCGAGAAGCTGGGAGTGGAGATGGCACCCCTGGTCATTCTGGGGGCCTGCAATCCGAGCCTGGCCCATCAGGCGCTGGAGCAGGAGCCGGAGGTCGCCCTCCTGCTGCCATGCAACGTCGTTGTGCGCACGGTGGAGGGCGGCAGCCGTGTGGAGATTGCCGATCCCCAGGCCCTGCTCGCGGTGACGGGGAATGCGGCCCTGACCGGGCTGGCGCAGGAAGCGAAGGCGCGTCTGGAGCGCGCCATTGCGGCCATAGAGACACGCTGAGTCTGGAGCGCGATGACTGGCCAGCCCGTTGCGCGAGGGGCGAGGATGGCATATAATGGGGGCGGGTCTGCTTGACGATATGTCGTCATGATGAGGCACCCTGAGCATGGCTGAGGAGGAGCATGACAACACAGCACCTGACCCCCGGGCCAACCCCGCTCTATCATCAACTGAAAGCGATTCTGCGGGCTGAGATCGAGCGCGGCACCTACCGACCTGGCGATCGTCTTCCGACCGAACAGGAATTGATGCAGAGCTACGGTGTGAGCCGGATCACCGTGCGGCAGGCCCTGGACGAGCTGGAGGGCGAGGGCCTGATTGTGCGCCGCCACGGGAAGGGAACCTATGTGGCGGAGAAGCGCATCGAGCAGAATCTGGTGCGCCTGACCGATTTTGTCGAGGATATGCAATTGGCCGGCCTGGAGCCATCGTCACGCGTGCTGCGCTACCAGCGTGAGCCAGCGGGTCCGCTCGTAGCGCAGGCCCTGGACGTGGGCGAAGGCGAGGAGGTGGTGCGCATCGATCGCCTACGTCTGGCCAGCGGACGGCCGATCGCCTATGATACGACCTGGCTGCCGCTGCGCTTTGGCCTGCTGCTGCCCGCTGAAGATCTGGCGCATGAGACGATCTACCATATTCTGGAGAGCCGCTACGGTATCCCCGTTGAGACCGGCACCTTTCAGATCACGGCCGCCAGCGCTGGCGCGGAGCTGGCGCGGCTGCTGGACGTGCCACCTGCCACAGCCCTGCTGCTGATTGAGCGCCTCTCCTGCACAGCGGGGAACGTGCCGGTCTACGTGCAAGAACGCTATTATCGGCCCGACCGTGTGCGCTATCGTATCGCGCTGCAGCGGAGCAGCGCTCAGACAGGCCGCCCGCCGCTGGTCAGCGAGCTGCGGCCTGTCTTTGCCGTTGTTGAGGAGGGTCGGACGCGGAGCGTGGAAGCGCAGGAGGCTGCGTCAGGCGATCGTGGCGAGGCCCTGGAGGTAAAAGAAGAAGGCCGCCCTGAGGAGCTGCAATCGCTCTAGCCCCGGCAGCCTCTGCTTGTTTCGTTATTCCCGGCTCCTCGAGCAGGATTCGAACCTGCAACCCACCGGTTAACAGCCGGTTGCTCTACCGTTGAGCTATCGAGGAAGGTCTCACATCGGTTTGTGAGACGATTATACATCAGAGGGGGGGCGCTCGTCAACACTTTTTTCTCGATGTCGCTGATTCTGGCGAATGGTGAGGCGAGGGTGGGCTGCATGGCCGCGCGGGCACGTGGCCGTGTGGGGAAGACGGGAGGATGTGGCGGAGGCCCGAAGGAGCGCCTGCCGGGGAACTTCCTCGGGCCTCCGCCGTGCAACCTGCACTGCGCTAGTGCCCCGTAAAAATACTTGTTGGCAGAAAGGCCCCGACAACCCAGTGCGGTGCGTCCACCACCTCGCAGATCTTCAGGTCCACCGCCACGCTGCAGAGCATATAGGCGTCGCTGCGCGATAGCCCGTAGGTGCGCTGCAGGTGGGTGATCATGTGACGAATGGCGTTGCGCGTGGCCTCCATCAGATCGGGACCGATGCCGTCGGTGACGTAGTAGGGAGCTGTATTCGTGCGCTGAATCAGCGGGCCGCCTGTCAGGTACTGCGGCTCAGCCACTGGATGGTCCTTATGCACCGTCAGGCGCACCAGCGCGCGCATGGGTGTCTCGATGGCCGTGCCGCAGACCTCGCCGTCGCCCTGAGCCGCGTGGCCGTCGCCCAGCGAGAAGAGCGCCCCCGGCGCCTCAACTGGCAGATAGAGACGGGCCCCCTTCGTCAGATGGCGCGTGTCCATGTTGCCGCCGTGGCGGTAGGGAGGAATCGTTGAGAGGGCCCCTGGCTCTCCTGGCGCCAGCCCGATCTCGCCGCAGAAGGGCGCCAGGGGAATACGAATGCCCGGAGCAAACTCTGCCCAGCCATCAGCACCGCCCTCCAGCTGCCAGATCTTCAGTGCCGGCTCCGGAAACTCATCAGCCAGCAGCCCGAAGCCTGGAATCACCCCGGTCCAGCCCCATCCCGCCGGCTGCAGATCCAGAAACTCCACCTCCAGCGTATCGCCTGGCTCGGCCCCCTCCACGTAGATCGGGCCATTCACCTGGTCCACCCGCGAGAAGTCCAGCGAGCGAATGGCGTCGGCCGTGCTGTTTTCAACGATCTGCGCGCAGGAGGCTTCGAGCATGTCGAACTCGACTACCTCGCCAGAGCTGATCCTGGCAACAGGTGGGATGCTGTGATCCCATGCCAGGTGCCACTGTTCGCGCTGCACATGAATGGTGCGCGCCGTTTTCTGGAGATCAGTCATCTTCTGTACCTGGCTCCTTTCTGAGCTGCACATTAGCAAGCTGCCTGCTTTCTTATGATGGATAACAGGCCGCCTGCTTGAAGGATAATCGATTCGCGGACAAAAGGCAACCATCGCGCGGACGGTTGTCGCGCGGACCTGCCCGTTGCCTGGAGGGAGCGCTAGAGTGGAGGAGAGCAGCCATGCGGGTGCGCTAAGGCGTCTGTCGTTGTTCGTGGGCAGTCAGTCGATCTGGCGAGCACGCACCAGGATGCTCGTACCTATCCGGGAAGGAGTATGCGCAGATGAGCCAGGGCATTGAAGGCGCCGCCGCGCGCCGGCCAGCAGGAAGCCAGTCAGCCTGCCTGTCGCCGGCGTCGCCAGGGGTGCGGAGCAGCGCAAGCCGCGGCTTACGCGATCTGCCCCTCCACATCTGACGTTAGCGGCGTTGGGAGGCGATGAACGAGGCGTACCAGTGGCCGCTATCCTTCACGATACGCCGCTGCGTAGGATAATCAACATAGACCAGGCCAAAGCGCTTACTATAGCCATGGGCCCACTCAAAATTGTCGAGCAGAGACCAGACCACATAGCCTTTCAAGGGAACCTGCTGACTCACCACCCGTTCCAGCGCAGCGATGTGCTCCTGCAAGTAAGCGATGCGCTCCTGGTCATGCACATGCTCCCCATCCTGCAGCACGTCCTCGAAGGCGGCCCCATTCTCCGTCACCAGCAAGGCCTTCGGGCCATACTCGCGGTGCAGACGCATCAGCAGGCGCTCCAGCCCTTCGGGAAAGATCTCCCAGCCCATCGCCGTGTAAGAAGACCCAGGAATCTGCTCGATGACCTCATACGCCTCCTGGACCCCTTCGTGACCATCGAGGTCAGCCTCTGGGGCGCGCACCAGCATGCGGCTGTAGTAATTGACCCCCAGGAAGTCGATTGGCGTCGCAATAGTGGCCAGGTCACCCTCACAGATAGGAGGCGGCATCAAGCCCATATCGCTGAAGAGGCCCTCAGGGTAAGCGGCCAGAAATAGGGGGTCCAGAAACCAACGGTTGCGGAACGTATCCGCGCGGCGTACCGCCTCCAACGTTGCGGCTCGCCCGTCGGCCGCGTAGACCGGGTAGAAATCCAGCGCGATCCCGACCTGTGCATCTGGAGGCAACAGAGGCCGGATGCATTGCACAGCCAGGCCATGTGAGAGCAGCACGTGGTGGCCGACATTGATCGCCCGCTGCTTATCCTTCAGCCCCGGCGCATGAATGCCCAGCGCGTAGCCCAGGTAGGAGGTACACCACGGCTCGTTGTGGGTGATCCACCAGCGCACGCGATCGCCCAGCCGACGCACCACCACCTCCGCGTAGTCAGCGAAAGCCTGAGCCGTCTCGCGTGCCAGCCAGCCGCCACGCTCCTCCAGGGCCACCGGCAGATCCCAGTGGTAGAGCGTCACCAGCGGTTGGATGCCACGAGCAAGCAGGGTATCCACCAGACGATCGTAGAAATCCAGGCCCCGCTGGTTCACAGAGCCAGTGCCCGCGGGGAGGACGCGGGGCCAGGCAATGGAGAAGCGGTAGATGCCCAGGTTCAGCCGGGCCATGAGCGCCACGTCTTCCTCCATCCGGTGGTAGTGATCGCTAGCCACCTCGCCCGTGTGACCGCCATAGATGGTTCCGGGCTGCTCCACGAAGCGATCCCACATAGAGGGCCCTCGTCCATCCTCGCGCACCGCACCCTCGACCTGATAGGCCGAGGTGGCGGCCCCCCAGAGAAAATCAGTCGGGAAGCCAGCAGAGGCCTCGCCGCTTCCCGTAAGGTGCTCAGGGGTCCTACGATTGTCCTGTGGATGACCGGTAATGCTCATTGATCCTCCTTAATAGAAGCGGCGGCCACTATGCTCGCCGCCTGATATCTCTGCGCATGCTGTATGTACGGTGGGATGAAGAGCAGACAGACCCGAGAGCGCCTGTCTGCCTGTACACTAATTGATGCCCCGCTGTCTGAGCTTGCGCGGCATCGCCTGGCGCAGACTGGGGTTAGCCACCTCATCAATGCCAAAGTTAATAAAGGTCAGTCCGCCGCAGAGCAGCGCCACACATAAGCCCGCGGGGACAAACATCCACCACTTGCCTGTGATCAACGCCCCGTTCGCCTGCGCCCAGAAAAGGATCTCGCCCCAGCTTGGACGCGAGAGGTCGCCCAGCCCCAGAAACTCCAGGGCCACCTCGGCCCCGATCGCGTATACAAAGGTGCCCACGAAGGTCGATGCCACCAGAGCGATCTCGTTGGGCAGGATCTCCACAAAGATCACACGCCAGGGAACCTCTCCCATGGAACGCGCAGCGGTCACAAACTCGCGCTCCTTGAGCGAGAGCGATTGCGAGCGCAGCACACGAGCGCCGTAGGCCCAGGACGTAAAGAGCAGCACACCGGCGATGACCAGCTCATTTTTACTGGCGCCGCTGGCGCTCGCCAGCGAGGCCAGAACGATAGCCAGCGGCAGACCTGGCAGCACCAGGAAGACGTTCATCAGCAGCGAGAGGATTTCATCAATCAGGCCGCCAAAGTACGCCGCGCTCAGACCGAAGAGGACCTGCAGGAGCGTCGAGCCAGCGGCAGCGGCGAAGCCGATCAGCAGCGAGACACGCGCGCCGTAGACCAGTTGAGCGAACATATCCTGGCCCAGGCCGGTCGTGCCCAGGATATGGGTTGGCGAAGGGGGCTGTCCGCTGGGGGCCACGGTTGCCGTAGGATCGTAGGGCGTCAGGAGCGGTGCGGCGATGGCCATCAGGACGAAGAAGAGCACGATCGCCAGACCGGCGCTGATCTTGCCGTTCTTGTAGATCACGCGCAGAGCGTTCTGCACCGGTCCCCATGAGCGCCGCGGCCTCTGATTGAGCAGGGCCATGGCGCTGCCTGTAGAATCACTGACATTCGTTGCCTGCATGGCTTAGCTCCTTCCCTGCCTGATGCGCGGGTCGAGGACGGTGTAGATCAGTTCGGCCAGGAAATTCGCCCCGAGCACTGCCAGCGCCAGCACCAGGAACGCGCCCTCGACAAGGGCGTAGTCATTGTTCGAGACGCCCTGGTAGAGCGTGTAGCCGATTCCTGGGTAGTTAAAGACGATCTCCGTGAGCAGCGAGCCGCTGACCACCAGGCCCAGCGAGATCGAGAAGCTGGTGATGCTAGGCAGCACCGCATTGCGCGCCGCGTAGGCGAAGATAATGCGGCGTGAGGAGAGACCTTTGGCCCGCGCCATGAGGAGATAATCCTCAGAGAGCGTGGTCACCATCGCGTTACGCATCGTCAGCACCCATTGCGAGAGCGAGCCGATGACCAGCGTAAGCACTGGCAGCAGCGCGTGCTGGGCGATGCTGGAGAGGAAATCCAGGCTCCACTCTGGCCCGAAGGGAAACTGCCCCAGATCATAGCCACTGCCCGTGGGAAACCAGCTCAGCGTGACCGCGAAGAGATAGACCAGCGCCAGTGCCATCCAGAAGTAGGGCACCGCCGAGAGGAAGGTCAGCGTAGGAGGGATCAGGGTATCATACCAGGAGCCACGCCGCCAGGCGAAGATGATGCCGAGCAGTGTGCCAATCAAGAAACTGAGCACCACCGCGGCGCCCACCAGGCCGATGGTCCAGGGCAGGCCCTCAGCCAGCAGTTTCGAGACCGGAGTAGGGAACTGTGAGACCGAGACGCCAAGCTGACCATGCAGCAGGCTGTTCAGATAGTCGAGATATTGCCTCCAGAGAGGGACGCTGGGATCATAGCCGAACTCCTTGCCGATCGCCGTCAGCGTCGCCTGACTGAGGCCCTGGCTGCGCAGCTTGGCAATGTAGACGAGCGTCGGATTGCCAGGCATCAGGCGCGGGATGATGAAATTGAAGGTCACCGCGGCCCAGAGCGCGACCAGATAGAAGCCTGTGCGCCTCAAGAGGTAGCGCATGTCTCTCTCCTTTGCATGAAGTTCAGGATCAGCAGATGGCATTCTGCCAGGTACATGCCCGGGCAGTGCGGACCTGTGAAGAAGCCTGCGCGGCCGCCGTAGAGAGCCGTCCTTCCACCCCCAGTGGTGCATGGGGATGGAAGGACGTCCTGGAAGAACGCACTACGAAAGGATAGGCCAGAAGACACACGATGATCAGGAGGCTGGTTTGAGATGCAGGATCACCTGGGCTGCATCTGGCAGCTGGTAGGGTGGGCCCACATCGTAGGAATTACTGCTATCGGGCCAGCCAACCCAGTTCTTTGTGGTGAACTCATCCCAGTCAACGTTCACCGTCAGCGGGATCGCCGGCAGCTGGTTGACCATGATGTCCTCGATGCCCTGGATGGCCTGCATCTGCGTGGCCTGGTCCGTCGAGGAGATGTACTGCTTCAGCAGCTGATCCACTTTAGCGGAGTAGCCGCCGCTGGTGTTGGCATCCCAGCGCTCGAAGTTTGTGCCGGAGACCGACTTGCCCAGAGGAGCCGAGTTGGTGCTGCTGAGCAGGTCGCGATAGGGATAGTAGGGCGTGGGACCCTTGTCGGTCCAGCTAATGGCCGCCTCGTAGCCGCCGCCGTAGATAGCCGTGAAGTAGGTGTTGGCATTGCTGACGCCGTTCATCGTGGCCTTGATGCCGGCCTTATTGAGGTCGTTGACGATGAACTGCACGTCCTGCGCCCAGTCGGACCAGCTGCTCGGCACAATGATCGAGAAGCTGAGGGTCTTGCCACTGGCGTCCTGGAAGTAGCCATCGCTGCCCTTCTTGAAGCCCGCCTGGGTCAGATAGGCCTGCGCCTGAGAGACACTGTACTGGAAGGTCGCACTCTGATACTGCGAGGAGATCCACTCCTTGCGCGCCGGGATGATGCCGGTGGGATTGGCCGGCTTGGCGTAGAGAGCCACGCCCTGCGGCAGCTCATCGCGGTTGATGGCTGCACTGATAGCCTTGCGGACCAGCACGTTGTTGAACGGGGCCTTGTAGAGGTTCAGGTAGAGCATCACCGTATTGCTGGGGAAGAACCAGGTCTGGTTATGCTGCGGGTCCTTGGCCTTGAACTTCTGGTCGTAGTCAGGCGTCCAGCCGGTGCCCATCCAGTCGTACTGCCCGTTGACCATGTTGGTCACCGCCGTCGTGTTATCCTTGGCTGAGAAGACCTCGATCGTCTTGACCGCGGGCTGCGTGCCCCAGTAGTTGGGATTGGCGACGTAGGTGATCAGGTCAGGCGTGAAGCTCTTCAGCTTGAAGGGGCCGGTGCCAACGGGATTGTTGTCGTTGGTGAACTTGGCTGGATCACCAGAGATGTTCGACCAGGCGTGCTGCGGCACAATGTAGGTGCTGCCGATGTAGAAGAGTGCTGTGCTGTTGGGACTGGTCAGCGTGAAGGTGACGGTGCTGCTGTCGGGGGCCGAGACACTCTTCACCAGGGGCAGGACGCCGCCCTGGTCCAGAGCCGGATGGCTCTGCAGCAGGTTAAAGGTAAAGGTCACATCTGCGCTGGTGAAGGCCTGCCCGTCGTTCCACTTGACGTTGGGACGCAGATGGAAGGTCAGCTGCGTGCCATCGCTGGAGAAGTCGTAGCTGGTCGCTAGCCAGGGCTGGAACTGCCCGGTATAGAGGTTCGTGTAGTAGAGTCCCTCGTAGAGCAGGCCCTGAGTGCCCCAGGCGCCTGGCGTGTTGTAGTTGAAGAAGGGGTTGAACAGATCAACGTTGGGCCCGTTGGGCGCCGGCAGGACGCGCAGCACCGTGGTCTTGGGTCCACTGCTGTTGGGGGATGAGCTGCTGCCTCCGCAAGCAGCCAGCACCATACCGAGCAACAGCAGGAGCGACACCAGAGTGATCGCATGGCGCTGCCGACGAGGTGAGGATGCGAGATATGAACTCACGTATAACCTCCTAAACGCTAGAAAAGGAATCTGCCAACGATTCACGTCTTTCTAGAAAGATGTGACATCTGCAGCGACGTCCCTGAAAAGGACAAAAGGGCAACCTGACAACAGCACAACAGGGCCGTCAGAGAAAGATAAACCTGCAGCGCTGTCCCACGGTCCTGTCTCGATGTGTCTGAATCAGGCCCCTACGCGAACGTCAATGCTCCGTCTGGCTCTGCGCATAGGGCGCGATCTGAGCCTCCGATCATTAGAGCCTGTGCTCACCTCCCCCTTGCTCAGATGGAATACGTCGTGTCGCCCCGCATGAGGCCCGGATGATCAGGCTGGTCGGCATTTTAATGCGCACCGGCGGCTCGAGTGCCGCGGAGGCCAGGCCGGCCATCTGGCCATTGTGGCTGGGGGGACTCATGACGCGAGGCGCCTCAACAAAGGTCAGCAGCATTTCGGCAGCCCGCCGCCCCATCTCATAAAAGGGCTGACGCACAGTCGTCAGGGGCGGCTCCATGTGGGCCGACGAGGGATTGTCGTCAAAGCCGACGACGGCGATGTCCTGTGGCACACGCAGTCCACGCTGCTCGGCTGCCGCGATGGCTCCGTAGGCCATGTAATCGCTGCCGGCGAAGATGGCTGTCGGACGTCGGTCCTCCGGTAGCTCAAGGAAGGCGTTGGTGCAGGCCCGCCCGGTCTGCGGCATGAAATCGCCTTCGAGCACCAGCGCGGGGTCAAGGGGAAGGCCGGCCTCTTCCAGGGCATCGCAGTAGCCCCGATAACGATCATGCGATACCTGGTACTTGAGTGGCCCCTGAATGTGTGCGATGCGCCGATGCCCAAGATGGATCAGATGCCGCGTGACCTCGTAGGCCCCCACGCGGTTGTCCACGCTGATCCAGGGCGTGTCTTCGGGTGGAACGCCCTGGTCGTCGATCAGGACAACGGGGAAGGAGCGCGAGTGCAGCTCGGCCAGGTACTTCCCCGACGAACCAGGGAAGACGGCTAGCAATCCGCTCACCAGGCGCGTCTTGACGATGCGGCTGATGATGTCACTGCGGTCCTTCTCGTGATTGACGTCGTTGATGCTGTAGAGGATCAACTCGTAGGGGGTGGCCCCGACGATCTCTCCTACTCCTCTCATGAGCTCAGGTATGAGCGGCCAGGTCAGAGAAGGAATCAGGGCGCCAAGCAGACGACTACGCCCACCTGCCAGTCCCGAAGCGGCGATGTTGGGCACAAAGCCTTGTTCTTCCATGACGCGCAGAATGCGCTCACGGGTCGCTGGATCTACGTCCGGCTTCTGATTGAGTACGCGCGAGACTGTCGCTTTGGAAACTCCCGCCAGGCGGGCAATATCCCGAATCGTCAGCTTCTCGGTCATGGCTGTCCTTCTCATCTCGGGCCCTCTCCCCAGAGGACCGATGCGAAATAAGGTGTAACCGTTCACGAGATCGATACCGTAAACGATTACGAAAATTGTACCCGATCAACTCACCCTTGTCAATAGGTTCTCTCGTGCGTTTCGACTCTGAAACAGAATGAGACTCACCTCGCTCTCGGCGCGCGCCATATCCCCTCACGGTCTCTTGCGTCTCCTCTCCGTCACCTGTTTCCTTGCTTCCAGGCCTCTGCGTTGCCGGCGGGTGATGGCCTCCCTGCTTTTTGCCTGCCCTGGCGGCGCTCTCCTGGCTCGGGGTGCAGACCGCGAGGCTCTCCTCTCTCGCGGTGTCTTCCTGGCGGGGAGCGGCTCTCTCGTGCTGCTCTCCTCCTGGACAAAAAGTCCCCCTGGCTTGACAAACGTACCCGTGGATAGGTATAGTTAAATTCGTAAACGATACCGTAAACGTTTACGAAACCGCTTACGGAACTGTCATGATGCGGTTCCATTCTGAGCGTTGCTTTCTCTGCCACACGGTGCCATCTGGTGCCGAACGGCCACCTGTGGCTGCAGGGCCACTCACGGCCACCTTCCGGCCGGGCAAAGCAGGGAAGCTCTACAGCACAGCAAAGAAGGGGGGAACTATGGAAATGCCTTCCGAGAGGAGCAGGCCTCGCCTGAGATACACCGCGATCTCGCTCCTGGTAGTCCTGGCCTCGCTCACGCTGGCATCCTATCTGGGCCTGCGCTCGACGGCCCCACGTGCGCATGCGGCGCCTTCTGTCGCCGGTCTGCATGTCTCGGGCAACCAGTTGCTCAACGGACAGAATCAGGTCGTGCGTCCACTGGGCGTTGATCGCTCTGGAACCGAGTATGAGTGTGGTAGCGCTGGCAACACCAATATCTTCGATGGACCCGTCGACAGCGCGGCCATCAGCGCCATGCTCAGCTGGGACATCACCGCCGTGCGCGTGCCGCTCAACGAGGACTGCTGGCTCGGCATCAACGGCTATCCCGCTGGAACCTATAGCGCGGCCACCTATCAGCAGCAGATCGTTAACTTTGTCAATACATTGACATCGGACAATGTAATTGTCATCATCGATCTGCACTGGAACGCCCCTGGTTCTCAGCAGGCCACCGGCCAGCAGCCGATGCCTGACCTGGATCATGCACCGGCCTTCTGGACCTCTGTAGCCAACACCTTCAAGAGCAATTCATCAGTGATCTTCGATCTCTACAACGAGCCATACACCAGCAGCTGGTCCTGCTGGCGGAACGGTAGCACCGCTGCCAATGCCAGCCCCTGTACTGACGTAGGCTTCGCCGTTGCCGGCATGCAGACGCTGGTCAACACAGTACGCGCCACCGGCGCCACCAACGTGATTATGCTCGGTGGTCTGGCCTACTCGAACAACCTCTCACAGTGGCTGCAGTACGAGCCAAGCGATCCACTGCACAACCTCGCCGCCTCCTTCCATCTCTACAATTTCAATGCCTGCAGCAGCAGCAGTTGTTGGAATTCGCAAGTTGCCCCGGTGGCGGCGCAGGTGCCAGTGATCGCCGGTGAGCTGGGTGAGAACGACTGTGCCCATGGCTTTATCGATACCGCCATGGCCTGGTTTGATCAGCACGGCATCGGGTATCTGGGCTGGGCCTGGGACACCTATAGCTGCACCAGCTTCCCGTCGCTCATCACCAACTACAACGGCACCCCCACCGCCTATGGTCAGGGGCTGCACGATCATCTGATCGCCCTGGCCGGTGGTAGCGGCTCGACGCCGACCCCCACGCCGACGCCGCGGCCGACAAACACACCAACCCCCACGCCGACGCCGCGGCCGACAAACACACCTGCTCCGACGCCCTCGCCCACGCCGGTCTCCGGCGCCACCTGTCAGGTTCACTACAGCGTCGTCAATCAATGGTCAAGCGGCTTCCAGGCGGGCTTAACCATCACCAACACCGGCAGCAGCGCGATCAATGGCTGGACGCTCAGATTCACCTTCCCGGGCAGCCAGCAGATCACACAGCTCTGGAACGGTAGCTATACCCAGCAGGGTGCACAGGTGACCGTGACCAACGTCTCCTATAATGGGCAGATTCCTGCTGGTGGCTCTGTCAATCCCGCGCCGGGCTTCCTGGGGACCTGGAACGGAAGCAATCCCGCTCCAACCTCCTTCACGCTCAATGGCGCGACCTGTAGCGTTGTCTAGCCCTGATGCCAGCAGCAGGCCAGGGACGGCAGGCCCCGCATGGACGCGCCTGCTGGTATATCCTATAGAGCGTAGCTTCGTCTCATTCGGAGCAGGCAACCTGAGAAGCTGCCTGCTCCGAACCCACACTCGTCGCGCTGAGTTCCACCTCTTATGGAGGAGACAACGGCATGAAGCCTCTACACCCTTCCCGCCCGCACTGGAAGCCGCAGCAGCTATCGCGTTCGCTCAGGTGGTTGTTCATTGCCATGCTTCTGCTGGGGTCGGCCGGCCTCTCGCTGGTTGCCGTGCATGCCACCCATGCTGCTTCGACGGGTCTCGTGCTGGAGTATGCTGATGCGAACACCAGTGCCAGCACGAACACCCCCAGGCCCCATTTTGAGATTGTCAACAACACCAGCTCCAGCGTGGCCCTGAGCAACCTGACGATCCGCTACTGGTACACCGCTGATGGCTCGCAGGCGCAGCAGTTCTGGTGTGACTATGCCGCTGTTGGCTGCAGCACGCTCAGTGGCAGCTTCGTCCAGATGAGCAGTCCGACGGCCACGGCCGACACCTACCTGCAGGTCAGCTTCTCCAGTGCTGCGGGCAGCATCCCCGCCGGCGGCAACAGCGGCGAGCTGCAGGTTCGCTTTAACAAGAGCGACTGGAGCAACTATAATCAGGCAAACGACTACTCCTGGAGTGCCACGCAGACCAGCTATGCTCCCTGGAGCCAGGTGACGCTCTATCTCAGCGGCCAGCTCGTCTGGGGCACCGAGCCGGGGGGCACCAGCGCGCCAACCCCCACGCCGACCGCCACCAGCACGCCGACTCCTACGCCGACCGTGATCCCCACGGTGGTTGGTGGCAGCGGCGGCTGGAGCACCAGCGGCACGAAGATCCTGGCGCCCAATGGCCGCCAGTTTGTCATCAGTGGCATCAACTGGTATGGCTTTGAGACCCCCGACTACGTGGCCCATGGCCTCTGGTCGTATGATATTCCCACGATTCTCAATCTGGTCAAATCCTACGGCTACAATACGCTACGTATTCCCTTCTCCAACCAGATGTGGGAGTCCGATCCGGTTCCCCAGAACGATGTGGGCTGCAGCTCCTGCGTGGGTCTGCACGCGCGCGATATTCTGGCGAAGATCGTGAACTACGCTGGCTCCATCGGTCTGCATGTCATCCTGGATGACCACCGCTCGGAGGCCGGCGAGTCCGCTGAACAGAGCGGCCTCTGGTACACCTCGGCCTATCCGGAGAGCAGCTGGATCAAGGACTGGGTGAGCGTGCAGCGTTGGGTCCACGGCATTGCCCAGACGCAGGGGGCCACGGATACCGTCACGGTCAATTATCTGGCCTCTGATGGCTTCCCGATCGTGCTGGGCTACGATCTGCGCAATGAGCCGCACGTGCAGGGCACCTATCCTAATGAGTACGCCACGGGCGCCGAGTGGGGATCGGGCGATGGCATCAATCCGGCGACTAATCCTAACCCCAATCCGTTTACGCCTTCCTGTGTGGCCAGTTCAAGCTGCGTCGACTGGCGGCTGGCGGCGGAGCGCGCCGGAGACACGCTCCTCGGCGATGCGGCCTCTCACGGCTGGAGCTATCCGCTGATCTTTGTGGAGGGAACCTCGGCCTATCCGACGGCGACGGGTACTCAGGCCAGCGGCCCCTATGCTGGCACCTGGTGGGGTGGCAATCTCCAGGGGGTCAACGGCAATAGCAATAACGCCGGTGCTCCCATCGTGCTCAATGCCGGCGGCAATGCCACGAGCCTGGGACCGGCCGTCAGCAACCACATCGTCTACTCGGCGCATGATTATGGTCCCTCGCTCTATCAGCAGTCCTGGTTCAACAGCAGCACCTGCTACAAGAGCGGCTGCTCTGGCTCCAGCCTGGTTGATGTCTGGACCAGCAATTGGGCCTACATCGCCACGCCCAACGGGGTCAATCCGAGCTGGCCCGGTCATAGCAGCTATCCCTGGAGCAATACCGGCGCTCAGCCCTACACGACGGCTCCGGTCTGGATCGGCGAGTTCGGCACTGGGAACAGCGCCAGCGATCTGGTCTCCAGTGGCGCAGGATCGCAGGGCCAGTGGTTTACGGACATGATCAACTTTATTAAGAGCAGCTACGGCAGCGGTGGCTCTGGCGTGGCGGTCAGCAATCTCAACTGGACCTACTGGGCGCTCAACGGCGAGGATAGCTTCGGTCTCCTGAATGGAGCCTACAGCGCGCTGGCCAATCCGAACAAGGAGTACAGCTATCTCTGCTTTGTGGAGACCGGTCCCCTGGCGCTCCCTCAGGGCAGCGGCAGCGGCCAGTGTGGCTCCACAGGGGCCTTGCCCGCACCACAGTAAGTGGGTGGGTCTGTGGGGTGAGTAAGGCGCGCTCGCGTCTCGCCTGAGCGGGCAGCGCATCTACGAAGAGTCAGGAGGGCCAGGACCGCTGCGGGATCGGAGCCGTGTGGCGCCGGTCCCCGCAGCGGTCTGCTCTCCATGATGGAGAAAGGAGCAAGCGATGTGCAGCTTCCGCTGGCGTTTACCCCTGCTGGAGCCTGCGCGGCTCCGCCTGGTCTTCTCTGGTGAATGCCGTACCGCAGATCAGCAGCAGCACAGCGCAGAGAAAGGCGGCCAGCGTTCCCAGCAGCGAGTTGCTCAGCCATGTCGCCGCAAACAGCACGGCCGGGGCGTCGTTCAGCGCATGCAGGCCCATGGCCGGCCATAGATTGCCTGTGCGCAGATAGCCCCCTGCCGGGATGATGCCCACCAGCATGATCACCAGCAGCTCGATCAGCAACGAAAATGAGCTGACCCCCGTGCTCAACAGCACAGGAATATGAGAGAGCGCGAAGAGCCCCTGTGAGAGCACGATCGCCAGGGCGACACGCGCCTGTGGCTGTCCTTGCAGGGCCTGAAGCTTGAAGTAGCACTGAGGCAGAAGAAAGCCTCGCCAGGCGATCTCCTCAAATGGTGCATTCCCAAGCAACTGCCCGAAGAGGAGCTGGCCCACGCCGGCGCTCACGCCGCCTGGTTGTAACCAGTTTGGAGCGAGCCGTACCTCTCCGAAGGCCAGCAGATTGAGCACCAGTGCCAGGAGCTGCAGGCTGGTCCAGAGCAGGGCTGTCACTATCAGCGCCGCTGGCAGGTTGGCCAGATGCAGACCCAGCTCGCGCGGCTGTAACCGCGCGATCCCCAGGAACAGACCCCCGATGATGACGACGAAGAGCACCACGTAGTTCAGAAAGCCCAGTGTGATCAGTCCCTGGGCCTTCTCTTCGATGCGCATAAAGATGGGTCCTGCAAAGCGCTCGCTCAGCAAGAAGAGCGCCATCAGTACCAGGAAGAGCAGGCTGATCCAGAGCGGAACCTCGCGTGTGCGGCGAAAGACTCCCATGCTGTTCCCCTTTCCTTGCAGCAGATGCCGGAGAGGCGTCTGTGTCCGCTGTTCTACGGCTAGCATAGCACGCCAGAACTGCAGGCTGCTCATGTGTGGTGCACCACTCCTGTCAAAAGCTGACTTGACGGACAATGCCAGGCTGCGGTATGCTAAGAACAAACCCATCCCCCTGGGGTGGGGGTATAGTTGGACGACATAGGATGCGAGGAAACGCAACGGGGCGGCGCCTCTGGCGCAGTCTATTGCTCTACGGGAGGCTTCGATGATGGTACTGACAGCGCTTGGCGAGGCGCTCTCTACTGCTTTCTCCATGTTCTGGGAGATCCTCTGGCCGCTCGTGCTGGGGTTTGCACTCTCGGCGCTGGTCCAGGTGCTGGTCTCGCGGCAGACCCTGGCGCGCGCTCTTGGTGGCAGCGCCTTCAGGCATCTGGCGCTGGCGACGCTGCTCGGTGTGGCCTCCAGCTCTTGCTCCTACGCGGCAGTGGCGCTGGCACGCTCCCTCTTTCGCAAGGGGGCCAGCTTCACGGCAGCGATGGCCTTTGAACTGGCCTCCACCAATCTGGTGATCGAGCTGGGTATCATTCTCCTGGTGCTGCTCGGCTGGCAATTCACGCTGGCGGAATATCTTGGTGGCGTGGTGATGGTGATCCTGCAGGCCCTGCTCTTGCGCTTTACCCTCACGCCGCGCCTGGTGGAGCGCGCCAGGGCCCACGCTGAGCGGGGAGCGGCTGGCCGCATGGAGGGGCACGCTGCGATGGATATGAGCCTCAGCGGCGGCTCGTTCTGGAGCAA
Source organism: Ktedonobacteraceae bacterium (assembly GCA_042408965.1). GTDB lineage: Bacteria > Chloroflexota > Ktedonobacteria > Ktedonobacterales > Ktedonobacteraceae > Thermogemmatispora. Next base: position 10,451 of record JBHOQN010000114.1, on the reverse strand, counting down.
GCTCTTCAGCGCACGTGGCTTCACCGCCATCAGCCACACCTTTGTGATGGACTGGGCGGCAGTCTGGCTGGACGTCGCTCTCGGCCTGCTCATTGCCGGTGCCCTCGCTGCCTGGGTTCCTGAGGGCTTCTGGCGTAGTTTCTTCCTCGCAGACAATCCCATACTTGCCAGTCTCGAGGGACCACTCGTCGGACCACTGGTGGCCATCATTAGCTTTGTTTGCTCGGTTGGAAACGTACCCCTGGCTGCAGTTCTCTGGCGAGGAGGCATCAGCTTTGGCGGCGTGGTGAGCTTTCTCTTTGCCGATCTGATCGTGTTGCCGATTCTGGACATCTATCGCAAGTACTATGGCTGGAAGATGACGGGCTACGTCTTCATCACCTTCTATGTGACGATGGCGCTCGCCGGCTACATCGTCGAGTTTCTCTTTGCCATTTTGGGAATCATCCCGCAGAACCGCCAGATTGCTGCCATCAGCGAGGGCCTGCAGTGGAACTATACGACCCTGCTGGACATTCTGGCCCTGATGCTGGCGCTCGTGCTGAGCCTGCGCTTCATCAGGACAGGCGGTGGAGCCATGTTGAAGCTGATGAATCGGCCAGAGCGCGAGCTGGAGCAGGGCTATGGTCATACCCACGCCCATGGGGGACCGGGCAACACGCCCCAGCGGCACTGAGCCGTGTTGCCTGGTCCCGTCGTGTGGCTCTACTCTGGCTGGGCCCCCTGAGGGGGGACGCCCTGGACGAGAATGACGTGCGAGCGCGAGGCGCGCTGGCGGATGCCCCTGATCGCGCTGTACTCAGGCGAGTCGTACCAGGCGCGAGCCTGCTCCTCAGTGGGGAACTCCAGCAGGGCGATACGTCCCGGCTTCCACTCGCCCTCGATCGAGGCGATCTGGCTGCCGCGGGCAAGGTAGCGTCCCCCGTACTGGGCCACCGTTGCCCCCGCCTGCTGCGCATAAACCTGATACTCCTCCGGGTCAGTCACATCGATGCTGGCAATGACATAAACGGCCATTCATTCCCTCCCGAACAGGGCTGCAGGGCGTAGGAGTGTGGAATGGCCCATCGTCGGGCCTGGCTGATGAGCTGTCGGCTCGAGGCTCGATCCACGGCCTGCGTCCCCTGTCCTCTTTCTTCGCAGCGTAGTGTCAGACAACGCAACGCTTATAGTATACGTTTCCTACCAGCTCCCTCGTCATGCGCTGCGCCTCAGCGGCGTGGTGGCCAGGGAAAAAAAGGCGAGACACGCCGTCGGTACTCCGCATAGGATGGGTGGCGGGCCAGCAAGTGCTGCTCCATCAGAGGCATGCTGATCCCCAGAAAGAGCAGCAGGATCGCCAGAGGACCGGCGATGGTCCACCAGAACGCGGCATGGGCCGGCAGCACGAAGAGAAAGAGTCCCCACCAGAACAGCACCTCGCCGAAGTAGTTGGGGTGGCGCGAGAGGGACCACAGCCCTGGTGGCAGCGCTCCGCGGCGCTCCACTGGCTGACCACGGAAGCGCTGCATCTGCAGATCGGCCGTCGCCTCGATGACGATGGCCCCCAGCGTCACCAGTGTCGCCAGGGCATCCAGCCAGCCCAGTTGTGCCGCGCGGTCGCTCAAGGTCGGCCAGAGTGCCAGGCAGCCGAGGAAGACCAGCACCGTCGGCATCAGGTGAATGCCGACGAAGCTGACCGGCCAGTACCAGGGGCCGCTCTGGCGGCGAATATCCTGGTAGCGCCAGTCCTCGTGCTGCAGTCCTCCCCAGCGGCTGGCCCAGTTGGCGGTCAGGCGCAGCGCCCACAGGCAGAGCAGCGCGAAGATCAGCAGGTGGCGTGGGTTCGCCAGACCGTCCGAGGAGGGCTGCAGCAGCCAGAAGAGAGCGATAGGAACCGGGGCCACGCTCCAGTAGGGATCGTAGAGGCTGGAGTTGTTGGTGAGCACACTGAAGAGAAAGACGACGCAGGTCGCCAGCAGATCCGCGAAAGCGAGCGCCAGCAGCGGCGGCCAGGCGTGGGCGTAACTGACGGTGCCAAAGGCGACGGCTGCTGCCAGCAGGTAGGCCAGGGCGACAGTGAGCCAGGCTTTGATCATCCGACCGCTCCTTCCTGTGCCAGTTGCGCCTGAGCAGCCGCCGGGCGTGTGAAGGGGTGCGGCTGTGTGCTCATGCGCACGAGGATGATCAGGGGAACGATGATCCAGGAAGCGTTGGCAGCGATTACGATCGCCAGGTGGGGCGAGCGGTAGACGCCAAAGGCCTCCTCGCTCAGAATGATGAGCACGCCCTCGATCATGGCCACCGCATAGATGATGCTCGGCAGACGAATCCACTCGCGTCCCTTGATATAAGCGTAGGTGGCGATCAGGTAGAACGGCCCATAGAGCAGGTTATCCAGCCAGATCGTCACCTTAAAGAAGACCGGGCGCGCCATCAGCAGGGGATCAAAGTGGCTGCCCCACCAGTGGACCGCGTCGATCACCGGGCGCGGTGGCCAGAGGGGATAGCTGAAATGGGCGGGGTTGGCGATCACCAGTTGCTCCGTATCGATCAGGTACGAGACACAGAGGAGATTGATAAGGAAAAAGGCCACCAGAATGATGTCGATGCGACGTTGAGAGAGAGGAATGGTCTCCACCATAGATCCAGTGCTCCTCGATGATGTCGTTGATGATTGCCCTTCATGGGTGGTCGCGATGCCGCTCGCTGCGGCCGCACCGGCCCGCCTCCGCCGGGCAGTGCCAGGAGACGAGAGGAGCTGTCGCGCCGGGGACAGCAGCGCAGCGTCTCACTCCCGATACGAGAGCGCCTGCATGCTGGAGAGGATCCGCTCTACCAGCGCGGGGGCCCAGGTATTCAGCCAGACCAGCGACTTGCCAGAGAAGGTCATCACCTGCTCGCGCCGTCGGCGGGCGGCCTGGCGGATGATCAGCGTGGCACAGCGCTCGGGGTCCATCGCCGGGACGCGGCGCATCTGCTCGCCCATGACCTCTTTGAGGCGCTCGGTACGCAGTGCTCCCAGGTAGGCCACACAGACGCTGACACCGCTGCCGCGCAGTTCCACGCGCAGGGTGTTCAAGAAGCCGCGCATAGCGTGCTTGGAGGCGTTGTAGCCGGCGGTGCCGGGCAGGCCGACCAGGCCGCCGAAACTGTTGATGCCCACGATGCGGCCCCGTGTCTGCTTGAGATGAGGCAGGGCGTAGTAGGTGCAGGCCACGGTGCCCAGATAGTTCAGCTCAATCTCGGCGCGCACGCTCTGCAGATCCTCTAGCCGAGCGAAGGGGCGCGGATAGCCCATGCCAGCATTGTTGATCAGGGTATCGATGCGGCCATATTCGGCGAGCGTCTGCTTGACGAGTCGGCGGCACTGCGCCTCATCGCGCAGGTCGCTCGGCACCACCAGGGCGCGTCCGCCGCGCGCGCGGCAGGCAGTGGCCACCGTGGCGAGGGCGGCCTCGCTACGGGCCGCCAGGGCCAGCCAGGCGCCCTGGTCCGCCAGTTGGTAGGCCAGTTGCTCGCCCAGACCACGCGAGGCGCCTGTGAGAATGATAACGTGCTCTCTGAAAGGAGCGTTGGCCATCGTCATCTCCTTTCGCGTGTACATGGAGAAAGCTACGGGTCCGGGAGTCAGAGGAGCGCGAGGGCGGAGGCGCTCTCTACGTACCCACTGACAGCCCAGTGACAGCGTACTGCTAGCGTATCACATCCGCGGCCAGCTCGCAGTGCGTCTGCTGACGCGGCCTGCTGCAGATCCCCGCTGGCAGTCTGTCGGAAAATCTTAATCAGTTTTTTATGCCATGCTGTTGCACTTTGCAGGCCCCTATGGTACTATTGCTACAGCCCCGATGTTTCCCTGCGTAGGCTGGGGGCTTCGACATTTTTATCAGGCGGCTCCTGAGAATCATGGGGAGGCCGATGCCACCACAGCCCTACCAGACAAGCTCTTAATGATTAAGCGCGGGGGGGTCATCCGGTACATACAGACTGTTGTATGTTGGCGGATCAGAAGGACGGTAGTAGTGTGGAAGCAGAGAGAGGGAGACAACATGAGCAAGCTCGTTATGGTGATAGATGATTCTCTGACCGTTCGTAAGATCATCGAGACCAGCCTGAGACGCGAGGGCTTCGAGTACGTCAGTTATCCTGATGGCATTCAGGCGCTGGATGCTCTGAAGAATCGCAGGCATCGGGTGCCCGATCTGGTGATCCTTGACATCGGGCTTCCCAAGATGGACGGCTATGAGATCGCTCGCCTGATGAAGAATAAACCCCAGTTCGGCAACACGGTCATCGTGATGCTCTCCGGCCGCGATGGCGTCATCGATCGCCTTAAAGGCCGCCTCGCCGGAGCGAAGGATTATCTCACCAAGCCGTTCCGCACCCAGGATGTGATCTCGGTTGTGCATGCACATCTGGGGGTGCCAACCTATCACTGAAGTCTTGAGTGAACGATGGTTCTGCCACGTGCGGGAGGTTTCCACAGCCGGTCCCTGGAGCAGTTGAGCGATGAGGACTTCTGGAGCTATGCGCGCGAACTGGCTCGCATGGTTCCTGTGGCGACTCACCCCGAAGAGTATCTGGAATGCAGCCTGTCCGAAGGGCAGGGCTGCTGTTTTGTTTCCCTGAAGGCCCTCTATGAGGTGGTGCCTCCTCCCCATCGTCTGGCCTTTTTGCCGGCCACGCCTGCCTGGATGCTCGGCCTCGTCGCCTGGCGCGGTGAGGTCATGGCGGCGGTCGATCTGGGCTATTACCTCTTCGGTACCCCGGCCTCTCCTCCGGCCAGCGATGGCCTGCTCCTGATCGCCGACTATCAGGGGCAACCGCTTGGCCTGCTGGTCCCTGCTATTGGCTCGATTACGGCCCTTCATTACACTCCTCCTGATCAACACTCCTCCCTGCCTGTGCGCCGGGAGCTGCTGCGTGGCCTGCATGCTGGCGCACCGGTGCTGGAGGTGCCGGCCCTGCTCGCGGACATGGTGCGGCAGATAGAGATGGTGACCAGCGATGCATGACGAGCAAGCGTATACGGCCGAGGGTCAGGCACAGCTCAGCCCCGAGGACCTGGCGATCATCGAAGCCTTTCTGGAGATGGACGACCTGGAGCCGCCGGAGGGTGGCCTTGCTCCCTCCCCAGAGGCTGCTGCTGACTCTGCGCCGGGAACCCTGGCTGCGCCGTCCGCTCTGGACGACGAGGGCCTCGACGATATGCTGCAGCTCTTTATCGCCGAGGCGGAGGAAGAGATCGGCGTGATGCGCCAGGCGCTGACCCGGCTAGAGCAGGGGGATACACTCAATGAGGAGCATCTGGAGACCCTGCGTCGCTCAGCCCACAAGCTGAAGGGCACCGCCGGGGCTGTCGGCTGCACCTCTATGTCGACCATCGCCTACTATATCGAAATGCTGATCGCTTCAATTCGCGACAGCAGCGTGCCGGTGATGATCGGCCTGATGGCCCTTGTACAGGCCATGCGCGCTCTGGAGTCGACCTTGCAGAGTCTGATCGTCAGCGGACAGGAGAGCAGCGGACCGCTGACCGAGCTGGAGGCTGATTATGAGGCCCTCAATGAGTTTGGCGGTATGTACCACGCGCCCTCGGAGAGCCTGCTGGCCCTGACGGGGGCGCATGAAGCCAGGTTGCTGGAGCAAGACGCCTCGCCGGCCACCTCTCTGAAGGAGGAGATCGCCCACTTTCACCTGAGCGCCCATCCCGCGCGCGAGGTCTACGCGCCTCTCCCCTCGGTGCACGTCGATGCCGGGCGCCTCAAACAGCTTGTGCTCAACAGCGAACATCTCGCCGAGCAGCGTGAGCCGCTGGAGAACGCCCATCGGGAGCTAGAGGCGGCCCTGCAGGAGCTGTACGCTGCCCAGTCGCGGCTCCAGTACCTGGAGGCGCTGCTCTCGCTTGATCCCCTGGCTGCAGGGGACAGCGGCCAGGCGCTGCGCACCTCCTCGGCGCAGCAGCTACAACAGCCGATGTCTTCGCTCGTGGCGCGCATTCTGGAGGAGGCCGAGCAGCATGGCAAGTATCCGGTGCCTCATCTCCAGCATCGTGGTCGCGGTCAGTCCCTGGCCCTGAAGGCGCGCGAGGCCACCTCCTGGGACGAGATGGAGGTTGATCGCTATACGGAACATGATGTTGTGCTGCGGGCCTTCAGCGAAGCTATTGCCGATGTGAGCACGGCCTCGGCCCAGGTGCGAACGGCCTTCATGCGCCTCGATCGGGCGTTGCGTCGCCATATGGATCTGGCGAACAAGGTGCGCAGTGATACCCTCCTGCTGCGCTCGGCGCCTCTGGCGGTCCTCCTGCCACGTGTTCAGCGCGCCATTCGCATGAGTGCCGATGCCCAGCGGCGACGAGTGGCCTTCGCGACACGCGGGGAGTCGACCGAGGTCGATCAAGATATTCTGGAGGCTCTGGCCCGTCCTCTGCTGCAGCTTGTGCGCTACGGGATGATCGATAATCTGAGCACTGCTCGTGATGACGAGGAGGAGGAGCAGGAGCATCGTATCTGGCTGAACGCTCGCGCCGTTGGCAACGAGGTCTCTCTGGAGCTGGGCTTCTCCATGCCGGTCCGTGCGGGCGCCCTCGAACTGGTTCAGGGTCCGATTCAGCAGCTCCAGGGCACGGTCTCGGCGCAGCGCAATACTCACGGTGGCATGACCTTCTATCTCACGCTTCCGCGCTCCCACGGAGCCATGCACGGACTCCTGGTCCGCGTCGGCCGCCAGCGCCTGGTGCTGCCCTTCTCCCAGGTCCGGCGTATTGACTATGATCACTCGCGTCGCGCTGTGCTGCCGTCGCCTCTGCCGCTTGGCGCTCTGCTGGGTCTGCCGCTGGAGCCGGGTGCAACCCAATGGCAGGGACGTCCGCTGCTGCTGCTGCAGGAAGGGCTGCCCTACGAGGCGATCGAGGTTGATGAGGTGCTGGGGGGCGTTGAGCTGGTCGTCAGGCCGCTGGCCCCCTATCTGCGCCGGCCTGGCGTTATGGGGGCGGCCGTCGATGGTCAGGGCAACGTCCTGCTGGTTGCCGATCTCGCGCGCCCGCTCGGAGCGGTGAGCGGGGCGGAGAGCGGGAGGCCTTCTCAGGGGGAGCGCACGGAGGTGGACGACTCCTCTGCGCAGAGCAGCCAGCGCGTGATGATCGCCGACGATTCGGTCTATATTCGCCAGTCGCTGCGCCAGACCCTGCTGCGTGCTGGCTATCAGGTGATGCAGGCTCGCGATGGCATGGAGGCCTGGGAGTTGCTGCTGGAGCAGCCGCCAGATGTGCTGCTGCTGGATATCGAGATGCCCAATCTGAACGGCTACGAGCTGCTCAGCATGATTCGCACAATCCCCCGCTTTGCGGCCCTCAAGATCATCATGCTGACCGCGCGCTCCTCGGAGAAGCACCGCCGCTCGGCGCGCGAGCTGGGCGCGCATGCTTACCTGATCAAGCCATCGCCGCCAGAGACGTTGCTGGCCACCATTCAGGCTGTGCTGACCGCCGCTGAGGATGAGCCGGAGGCGGGTGCGGGCGAGGTGATGGCTGCTGCCCCGGCGCCGCCTGCATCTGCCGCCATCACGCGGCCCCTCAGGCAATCAGGGCAGCCTCCCGCGCCAGTGTCTGCTCATCCAGAGGACCCACGACGTAGGCGCGAATAATGCCCTGTGCGTTGAGGAAGTACGAGGTGGGGAAGGCGTTCACGTTGTAGAGGTTCATCACCTGGCGCGTGCCATCCAGCAGGAGTGGATAGGTCAGGCCTTCCTGCGCCGCGAAGGCCCGTACGCTGCTGGCGTTGTCGAAGACGTTGATGCCGAGCACCAGCGGCGCATGGGCCGTGTCGCTCGCCTGCCCTTGCCGGTAGAAGCGCTCCAGTGCAGGTGCCTCCGCGAGGCAGCCGGGACAGTCGCGGTACCAGAAGTTCAGCACTACCGGCCGGCCACGCACATCGCTCAGGCTCAGGAGCACCCCGCTTGCGCTCCTGAGCGTGAAATTGGGCGCTGCGTCTCCCACGGCTATGCCCACTGCCGGGCTGCCCGCCGCGGGTCTGGCGCCGGTGGGGAGAGGCGCCAGTCGCGGTCTCGGCTGGAGCACGCCGGCGACGATGACTGCCAGCGTGGCGCAGACGGCCACGATCAGCAGTGTCTGCAGCGCCAGGGCAACGCGCCGCCGGCGGCGTGGCTCTCCTTGAAGAGAGGGCGGATGACTGTTCATCGCTGATGATCTCTGGGTCTCTCTGCTCAGGAGACGTTCGCGGGGATAGCCTGTTCCGAGCGCTCCGCAAGAAGGAGAGGCACCAGAGGCTGCGCTCCACTCGCCGGGCCGCCAGTCTCCCTCCTTCAGTGACGTCTTCTCTCAGCGGTAGGAGGCCGGAGCCGCATTGATTGCACCGGTCTCGATCATGATCTCCCGTAGCTGGCGGGCGTCGATCGTCTCGTAGAGGCGCAGCGCCTGGGCGATGCGATCCAGCGTCACGCGGTGCTCACGCAGCAGGTTGAGCGCGCGATCGTAGGCGGCCTTCACGATGCGGTCGACCTCCTTATCGATGAGTGAGGCCGTCTTCTCGCTGTAGTCATGCGGGCCGAGCGCGGCGCGCTCCAACGGATCTTCGCGCTCGCTGAAGAAGAGCGGTCCCAGCACATCGCTCATCCCCCACTGAGTGACCATACGGCGCGCGATCTGTGTCACGCGCTGCAGATCGTTCTCCGCACCCGTGGTGATGCGCCCGATAGCAACCTCCTCGGCGGCGCGTCCACCAAGGGCCGTCACGAGCTGCGCCTCCAGGTATTCACGTGAGTAGTTGTAGCGGTCATCGAGCGGCAGGTACTGGGTGACACCCAGGGCCTGACCGCGCGGCACGATCGTCACCTTACCGACCGGGTCGACGTGCTCCGTAAGCAAGCCAGTGAGGGCATGGCCACCCTCGTGATAGGCCACGACATTGAGATCTTCCTCACTGAGAATCAGCGGGCGCTCGGCACCCAGAGTGATCTTATCGAGGGCCTCGAAGAAGCAGCTCTGATTCACAGCATCCAGGTTGCGGCGTGCCGCCAGCAGAGCGGCCTCGTTCACCAGGTTCGCCAGGTCAGCGCCCACCATGCCCGGCGTGGCACGCGCGATCGCCTCCAGATCCACTTCTGGCGCCAGCGGCACCTTGCGCGTGTGGATGCGCAGGATCGCCAGGCGGCCTTTCCAGTCCGGGCGGTCCACTGTCACGCGCCGGTCGAAGCGGCCCGGCCGCAGCAGGGCCTTGTCCAGGCCATCGGGGCGGTTCGTCGCCGCCAGCACCACCACAGCCTGGCGCACATCAAAGCCATCCATCTCGACCAGCAACTGGTTGAGGGTCTGCTCGCGTTCATCGTTACTGTTGATGCTGGCGCCGCGCTGGCGGCCCACAGCGTCGATCTCATCGATGAAGATGATGCTGGGAGCGGCCTTCTTGGCCTGGTCGAAGAGATCGCGCACGCGGCTGGCGCCGACGCCGACGAGGACCTCAACGAACTCGGAGCCGGACATAGAGAAGAAGGGGACGCCCGCCTCGCCGGCGACGGCGCGGGCCAGGAGGGTTTTGCCAGTGCCAGGAGGGCCGACAAGCAGGACGCCGCGGGGGATCTTGCCGCCGAGACGCTGGAACTTGTGGGGCGTCTTCAGAAACTCGACGATCTCGATCAGGTCGTTCTTGGCCTCGTCGACGCCGGCCACATCGGCGAAGGTCGTAGAGGGCCGGTCCTCCATAATCAGGCGCGCGCGGCTGCGGCCGAAGCTGAAGATGTTCTGCTGGCCCTGCGTGGCGCGCCTGAAGATGAAGAAGAAGATCGCCGCCAGGAAGACCCAGGGCACGACGTTGATCAGAATGTTCAGCCAGAAGTTCCCGTCATTGGTGGGCCTGGCTGAGACGCTGACGTTGTGCTGCAACAGCAGCTGGATCAGTTTAGGATCGCCGTTGGCCAGCTGGGTGAAGTGGTAGTAGAGCGAGGTGCGCGTGCCGTTGGGCGCACTGGAATCGGAGATCGTGACGGGCGAATAGAACTCGCCTGTCACGTCCTGTCCCTGGAAGACTGCCGTCCTGACATTGTTGTGCTCCACCTCGCTGTAGAATTGGCTGTAGGGAATCTCGATGGTATTCGGGTTGTTGCTCGTCGCACCCTGCACGAAGTACTGGACGATGTACCAGCCTACGAGCAGCACGCCAACAAAGAGCAGCGAGCGAAAGAGCAGCGATGCCAGGCTGTCGCGGTTGCGATTATTGTTCATATTATTGCCATTTGCATTGCCGTTCAAACGCGGCGGTCCCCCTGACTCAGGGTCGTTGGGGTCGCGCTGATACATATATGAAGCCTGAGCGTTCATGACTTCGGCGGCAGGATACCCACGGGTTCAGCCGTGGGAGGAATGCCGCTCCTCCTTTCCACAAGGTATGCCCTCGCTTTCTGGACGAGTTCGAGTTGCTTGTGGCTGGCACTGGCATGGACCCTGGTACCATCAA
>JBHOQN010000111.1:0-52541 GCA_042408965.1 Ktedonobacteraceae bacterium | reverse complement strand
GGCGTCACGACGCCCGCCCGGCTCTCTCCTCCTCTCTTCTTCTCGGTGATCTCCCTCTTCTGGTTCGGCCGTGCTGAGCGGTCCGCTGCTGAGGAAAGGCGGGCCAGGCTAATAGAGGATCAGCGGGGTGCCGTAGGCTGTGTTCTGGTAGAGCCAGCCGGCCTGCTGCTCCTGCATGTTCACGCAGCCGTGGCTGCCGTTGCCAGCGAAGGCCTCGTCGCCGCCACTGTCGTAGTGAGGGAACTCGGTACCGGGACCGTAGTCAGCGCGCCACCAGCTATCGTGGATAAAGTAGCCGCCATCGCGGTAGGCCATCGCATAGTTGATCTTTGTGTCCGGGTACCAGAAGGCCGAGCCTTTCGGCTCGCTTGACTTGAATGTCGTTGGTGACTCGCGCAGGAAGATGTGGTAGATGCCTGGCGGCGAGGGCTTGAGATACTGGCCGGTGGTCACGTAGAAGGCACGTACCAGTTTCCCATTGTTGTAGAGACGCAGCACCTGCTCCACCAGCGAAACGACCATCACCTCGCCCTGCATAAAGCCATAGCGCTGCATCAGTTGTAGATCGGTCGTGTGTGGCTGATCGTACGGTGTCTTATCGTTATAATCGGCTTCCATCGACTGCAGCAGCGTCATGCTGCGATTGATGAAGTCGATCGCCGTCTTATAGTCGTCGGTCGTCTGCGCTGTCTGCACCAGGTAGTCTGCGTCCGAGCCGATGCCCTGCTCCATGTACTCGAAATCCAGCTCATAGCCGTGATACTTGTGTGCGGCCCCCCAGGCGTTCACCTCAGCATGAAACTGTTTGAGCAGGTAGCTGGCCTTGCCCTGGTAGAAGGTGAACTGGATAGAGGCGATGTCGCTATCGATCTGGGCTGAGACGTGCAGGTAGTCGCCAATGGTCTGGGCCTGGTTGAGGGCCTGCTGATCGGCGCTGAGGCGCTTCTGAAAGCTGCTGACGTCCTGGCCGTACTGGCGGGCCTGGTTGATGTAGTCACTGAACTGCCGCAGCTTGGCAGAGCCGACATAAGGGATGGCCTGGGTGGAGATCGCCAGCGACTGCTGAAGCTGGGCGTTGAGCGTGTTGATCAATTGCTGGAAATCCTGCGGTGTGCGCGCGATCTGCAGGGCCTGTTGATCGTTGCTGGCCAGTTGCTTGAGGCCGCCTGTTTCGACGCGGGCGCTTTTCAGTTGAGTGATCTCCTGCTGGAAGGTCTGCAGCAGATAGAAGGCCGTGCCCATCAGATCCAGGGCCTGGGTATCGTTGCGAGCCTGGCTGCTGATCTGCAGGTACTCCCGCGGGTACTGGGAGCGGGCCAGGGCATTCTGCAGGTTGGCCAGACGGCTGACGAAGGGCTGGGCTTCACTGAAACCTTCTGCCTGCCGCTCGGAGAGAATGTTGGCGTAGCTCTGCAGAGCCTGTGAGGCCTGGTAGTCGAACTGCTGCGTTGCCTGAGGAATCAGGCCCGCGACCTGGGTGGCCAGCTCTTGATAGCGCTGGGCCAGATTGGTGTAGTACTGGGTCAGCGGCTGGTCGTCGAAAAGGGTGATCGGCGCACTGGTGGCCGTAAGCTGGGCCTCCTGGTCCTCGATGGGTTGCAGCATGCTTGCGGGAACGCCGATGCTGCGCGCGCGGGCGATCAGGTTGTCCAGGGCCGCCTTGTTTTTATTCGCCGTTTGCTGTTGCGGAACATTTCCATTACATGCGCTGAGCAGAAACATTATCACCATGAGAAAACAGAGTGCCAGTGAGCTTTTAGAAAAAGGCTGCTGTGCATTCCTTCGTGCTGGTTTCATTCCAGAGCAAGCCTCCTGCCTTTCTGCGGTGATGAACAGAGCATAGAAAGATATATATAGAATTGCTTACCCATGAATAATAACTCTTCTGAAGTGAGAGATGGTTCGCAAGCCCAAAAAGTAACAGGGGGTCGGGGCAGGCGACCACTCCCCATCTGGGGAAGGCGCGCTGCCCTGTCTGCACGTGCTGCAGCTCGCTCAGGCCAGGGCCTGTTCCAGATCGGCCAGCAGATCCTCCAGGTCTTCGATTCCCACGGAGAGGCGCAGCAAGGTGTCCGTGATGCCACGTGGTTCGCGCACCTCGCGGGGGATGGAGCCGTGCGTCATGCTGGCGGGATGGCAGACCAGCGATTCAATGCCGCCCAGGCTCTCGGCGAGCGTGAAGACCTTGAGGCGCCGGACCACGCGCTCAACGTCGGCAAGCGTGCCCCTGAGCTGGAAGGAGACCATGCCGCCGAAGCCTTGCATCTGGCGGCGAGCCAGCTCATGGTCGGGATGAGTGGTGAGGCCGGGATAGTAGACCTGCTCGGCGCGTGGGTGTTCGCCCAGAAACCTGGCGACGCCGAGCGCGTTCTCCTGATGCTGGCGCATACGCACCGCCAGGGTCTTGATGCCGCGCAGGGTCAGCCAGCAATCGAAAGGCGAAGGGACACCGCCGGCGGCATTCTGATAGAATTTGATGGCCTCGTAGGCCTCTGCATTGCTGGTGATCACCGCCCCACCGATGACGTCGCTGTGCCCATTCAGGTATTTCGTGGTGCTGTGGACCACGATGTCGGCTCCCAGCTTGAGGGGCTGCTGCAGATAAGGCGTGGCGAAGGTGTTGTCAACGACCAGCAGCAGGCCGTGGGCGTGAGCGACCTCGGCGATGGCCTGGATATCGACCAGCCTGAGCAGGGGATTGGTTGGGGTCTCCAGCCAGATCAGGCGCGTCCTGGGGCCGATCGCCCGGGCGTAGGCGCTTGCGTCGCTACCGAGTGGGAGGTAGTCGGTTGTGATTTCATAACGTCGCAAGACGCGCTCGAAAAGACGGTAGGTCCCTCCGTAGAGATCGTCGCAGGCGATCAGGTGGTCGCCTGCGCTCAGCAGGCTCAGCACCGCGCTTTCAGCCGCCAGCCCTGAGGCAAAGGCCAGGCCGTAGGCCCCTTCTTCAAGCGCGGCCAGGCAGCTCTCAAGGGCCGCGCGTGTCGGGTTCCCGCTGCGCGAGTACTCAAATCCCTTGTGGCCTCCCAGGCCTTCCTGAGCAAAGGTCGAGGTCTGAAAAATGGGGGGCATGATTGCCCCGGTGGAGGGATCAGGCTCCTGGCCGGCGTGGATAGCCCGCGTCGTAAATTTCATGTGCCGCTCCTTACAAGAAACATTGGCCCTCTGAGGAGCCCTGGTCGGATGTTCGTTCCCACTGTGATGCTCTTACCGCCGGACTATAGCACGGATAGGCCGAAAGGGCAAGGCGCCTAGCCCGCTGACATTGACCGCGCTGGCGTCTGCGGAGTAACATATGACTATCTGGCAGCAGGGCCGTCGGTCCGCTTGAAGGTACTGAAATGAAGGAGGTCAGCGCTATGACTACACTCTCTTCGGCCGGCTCTGAAGAGCAGAGATCGGCAGACCTATCGCCAGTTGTATCGCCTGCGAGAGGTGAGCCTGCGAGAAGTGAGAGGGAGGCGGAAGAGGTGGGGGTCCTGCTCGTCCATGGCCTCAATGGGGGGCCGTTTGACATGCTCGAACTGGAAGAGTACCTGCGGGCGCGTGGCCTGCGTGTGGTCAATATGCTCCTGCCGGGTCATGGTGACGAGGATGGCTCGCAGGTCCTTTCGGACGTGACCTGGAAGGACTGGGTCTGCGCGGTCCAGGGTGAGCTGCGCGCGCTCAAACGCGAGTGCGGCCAGGTCTTTCTGGTGGGACACTCGCTGGGCGGCGCGCTGACGCTCTATGTGGCCGCCCATGAGGCCATCACTGGTGTGGTGGCCATGTGCGCCCCCCTGTCTCTCCATCCCTGGACGTTGCCACTGGTCCGCATGGCCAGGCAGGTGCTGCCGCATCTGCCCTGGATCTGGGAGGATATCCACGATCCTTATGTGCGCCGCGTCTACCGTCAGCGACGGGTGAAGCGTTCCTCCCAGTGGCGTGTGCTGGTGGCCATCGATAATCTGCTGGACTTCCTACCCCATCTGCGCGCCGCGGTGCCAAAGATCACTGCCCCGACGCTGATCATGGTCTCGCGCCACGATCACGTCGTGCCGCCTCGTGATGGGCGTGAGATCTATCGCCGTATTGCTGCCCAGGAAAAGTACCTGCTGACGCTCCATCGGTCCTACCATCTGATCACCAGGGATTATGATCGCCAGGAGGTGTTCGCCAGAACGGCCGACTTTATTGGCGATCAGGTGCGCAAAGCCACGAAGGCGCTGCCTCGCGAGAGCGGCGAGGTCGTCTGGACGCGCGCGGCGGAGGCGCCACATGAGTCACTACCTGCCAGGCTGGGGACCCTTTGCCGCCGGTGCGGGCAGCAGCAGTGGCGGAGCCTGAGTATGCGAGCTGTACAGGCGACACAGGCCTTCACATCCTGGGCTGGTCTCGTGTATACTCAGACCACTCGCAGACTGAAGCAATAAGCAAGAGGAAAAAGGGAACCTTGGCTCGCCAGGTGAGTGATTCACCAGAGGAGATGCAGCGCCCGCTCGATCTGCATCAGAGTCGCTATGTGCATCTATCTAAACTTGGCTTTCTGTCCATGCTGATCTTGATTGGCTTGCTGCTGGCTCTGTTCAGCGGCCTCCTGATCTATGGTCTGACGCCCCAGGCCCGTCAGGCGGCGGCCCTCTCTGCTACAGCGACGGCCAGTGCCATTGAGACACGGGTAGCCTCTCCCATCGTGATCACGCCAACGCCAACGCCAAATCCGAGCGCCACGCCGACCCCCAACCCTCCCATTGTCGAGCCGAATGCCAGCGCTGCCATCCCTGCGCTGGACCTGCCCGCCGGCCACTATTTAATCTACGAGCAGCCATATAATCCAAATCAGCCAGTTAACTCGAAAAATCCCCAGAATCCCAACAGTCCGCAGGGGAATCTCCTTATTGCCCCGCTGGGCGGGGCAGCGCGCACGCTCAACGCGCCGGGCTATATCTATAATCAGGCTGTGCGCCCGATTCTCACGCCTGATGGCCAGTTGCTCTATAGCGGCAGTGGCCTCTGGCTGCTCGATCTCTTCAGCGGTAGGGCGCTGCAGCTCGCGGCCGTTGCTCCCGGCGAGGTGGTCACCTCGCTCGCCCTCAGCAACGATGGCCAGTTCATCGCCTGGAGCACCGAACCGTCCAACGGGCGGGGCACCATTCAGATCTATGCCGGCCCGCTGGCCAGCCCGGCGCTCGTCTATCAGCAGTCGACGGCCGATTGCCCCTGCTTTCGCGTCTTTGATGTGCTCAACAGTGCCTCAACCGCGGAGCTGCTGCTGACCGACAGCCGTGGCAGCCACGAGGCCGTTCAGAATGGCCTCTGGGTGCTGCCGCTCACCCTGCCCGCCGCCAGCACGCAGGGCACGCCTGTCCCCATTCTGCCAGAGGACCCCGAGCAGGGGCCATTGCTGCTCTCTCCTTCAGAGCGTTTCCTGCTCTACTCTCCCAACGAAGGCCAGGTACCCTATCCGACGGACAACAGCGTACCCGCGGACATTGCGGCCCTCTCCTATGCCAACAGCCTCAGCGTGGCACCGCTGGTAGGCTCACCCTCGACCCTCGGCTCGTCGCAGGTCGTGCTTCCTGCGCAGAGCGCTCTGCGCAGCATTGCTGACTACCACTGGGTGACCACGCCACTCTTTGCGCCCGATGAGCGCAGCCTGATCTACGTGGAGTTTTCCAGCGATGATCAGCCACCCTACGGCCGCCACAGCGCGCTCTATGTGGCCCGCATCAGTGATGGGAGCGGCCATCTGCGTGTCTCCAGCCCTGCTCTGCTGGCAACCTCCACTGCTGGCCTGGTCGAGCTGGGAACCTGGCTCAACGGCCATACTGTGACCCTCTATGCGGACGGCAACCTCTTTGCCCTGGATATCAAGAGCGGGGCGATGGCGACCCTGGTGCAGGCCGGTACCTACGTGCGCGCCGTGGCCGTTGTCGGGAGCGGGCGCGTCTAACCCGGCCTGGAGCGGCAAGCCTTGGCCGCGGGTCCGGGTGGAGAAGGGCCGCTCTCCTGAGAAGAGTAAGGGAGCTGAGCGGGGGGGTAAAGGGCATGGATAGGATCATGTGACTCAGCCGGGTCACAGCGAGATTGCAGGCTCAGCTCCTCATATTCAGTGTACTCTGCCTGCCAACAAGCGAGATGCGTTGACCAGACCGTCGAGGCAGGAGAACCGTGGAGGCCGTGAGCGAGAGAGGGCGCTCAGCCGCCTGTGCCGGCCCCCTCTCGTGCTGGGTGTGGTCGCTGTCCCGTCCTGGCTTCTCAGAAGGTGCGCCCTCGCGTCAGCGGGCGACTCAGCACCACGCCCAGGATCAGGCCAGCCACGAGACCACCCACATGGTCAAGAATGGCAATGTTCGAGGCCGAGAAACCCCAGACCAGATTGAGGCCGAGCCAGAAGAGCCAGTTCATGATCGCGCTCTGGCCGAACGTGCCCAGTGAGCGGCGATTCATAAAGTAGAAGGCTCCCAGAGCGCCGAAGACCCCGAAGATCGCCCCTGAGGCGCCCACCGAAAGCGTGCCAAACGGATAGAAGAAGTAGGTCACAATTCCGCCGACGATGCCCGAGGCCAGGTAGATCACCAGGTAGCGCCACTTGCTGTAGAACACCTCAACTGCTGTTCCGATGAAGAAGAGTGAGAGCATATTCAGGCCAATGTGCAGGATGTTGGCGTGGACGAACATGGCCGTGAAGATGCGCCAGTAGTCGCCTCCCTGGCTCAGTTCGCCACCCATCTGCAGAAGCACCTGGTCATCGATGAAGAGACTCCGGCTGAGATAGGCCTCGATCAGAAAGACCATGATATTGATCAGGATGAGCGCGTTGGTCACCAGGCGTGGATACCGGCTCAGCACGAAGCGCCCGCGGACAATCTGCCGCTGGATCTGTCCCCGGGTGGACCAGGGAGCCACCTGCTCCGGACTGCTCTGAGGTGGCGGCGCCGCCGGCGGCGTGTACGCGCTACCACCGGGGTAGGCAGCGCCGTAGCTCTCCTCGAAAGGCGGGAAGGCGTTCTCGAAGCGGCCCCCATATGAGAGGCGCGCCGCGCGGGAGCGTGCCAGGCCGGCATCGTAGTGCTGCCCCAGAACCCGCAGCAGGTAGGCGCGCAACGCATGGGCATAGGCGTTGCCAGGGTCCTGACTGATATAGCTATCAACGCTGGCCAGAGCCCGATCGTAGCGGCGCTCCAGGAGCTCCAGCAGTGCGCGGGCCATCAGGCTTTCAGGGCCTCCATTCGGCTGCAGCTCCTGCACCTTGCGACAGGCCATGTGAACCACACGATAGTCCCCCAGGCCCAGATTCGCCTCCGCCAGGCCCAGATGGACCTTCGGGTTATTGGGGTCGATCTGCGCTGCATGTGCATAGGCGATGGCCGCCTCGCGCGGCTGCCCTTCCGCGAGCGCCTGTTTTCCTCGCTCCAGGTATGATTGAATATCTGTCTGTGCTTCCAAATGCTTATCCTCCACTCAGGCGTAGCGCAAGCGCTGCCTTGATCAGAGCTATAACGGTTCCACTCTTGCGAGAGTTGAATGGCACCTGTGCTTCTCTTTGAAGTTCTGGGTCACCACATTCTACCATAAACAGCCAGAGGGCCTCTGCCTTCAGGCATGAGGGTGAATGGCTGTCTTGACTTTTACTTTCTAATTTGTTCCAATTAGAAGTATGAAAACGTTTGAATATCGGTTGTACCCGACAAAAGAACAGTCTCACTTGCTCATGCAGTGCTTGATCGAAACTCGCAAGCTCTATAATGAGATGCTTGAGGTGGTTAAGCAGCAATATGAAGTGACACAGACCTTTCCGAGCAAGTATGATTTGACCGCCGCTTTCAAAGGGCGTGGGGGTGCATATGTCCCTGCGACAACAGTACAATGCCTTGCTGACCGTCTTAGTAAGGCCCTCAAACGTTTTCTGGCCTGTAAAGAGCTTGGCGTTAAGGTTGGCTTCCCTCGTTTTAAATCGGCTACCCAATGGCATGCTCTTCAGTTGAGACAATACGGCAAAGATTGTTATGTGCATGAGGATAAGAAACATCTTATTGTTCCTGCTAAGATTGGAAAGTCCATCAAGATCAAGCTTCATAGACCACTTGAAGGCACTCCTAAAACGGCATCTCTGGTACTGAGAGCAGACGGGAAATGGTACGCCCTCATCGTCTGTGAAATGCCTGCTCCGACGGAGCATTCTCCTTGTGACCGTCCCTCTATCGCGATAGATGTTGGCTTGAAATCCTTCCTGACAGATAGTGAAGGGAAGACGGTTGAGAACCCTTGCTTCTATCGCACATCTCAAAAGACGCTGAGACGCAAACAACGAACACTTTCCCGTCGTAAGAAGGGAAGCAACCGACACCGTAAGGGCGCCCGTAACGTTGCTACAACCCATTTGAAAATAAGCCGTCAACGTCGTGATTTCTTCTTCAAAGTAGCAAAGCCCTATGCTGAAGGCTATCAGTCTATCATTGTAGAGGACCTTCAGATGTTGAACATGGTGAAAAACCATCACCTTGCAAAAAGCATCATGGATGCCGGTTGGGGACTGTTTCTCGCTATTCTTGAAGGCAAAGCTGAGAACGCTGGTCATCAAGTGATACGAGTCAACCCCCGCTATACCACGCAGAACTGTTTTCACTCTGGCGAACTGGTACAGAAATCGCTTTCCGTTCGTACTCATGTTTGCCCTTTCTGTGGGTATATAGCAGACCGTGATGTGAATGCCGCTCAGAACATTTTAAAGGCGGGGGCACCGCCTTCAGGAGTGAACGTAAGTCAGTCGGCTATGCGTTTCCTGAGAAGCCCCCAGATGTATCCGAGGGGAGTTGTCACTGTATCATACTATGATACGTTCAGTCAGCGGAAAGGTGACGGCGACCTTTTTCTCGCTGCAGGAATCGGCGCGGCGGCTTGGCTCTCTCCTGAGGAACCGCTGGCGAGCTGCGCAGGATCGCTGCGCTGCCCGCTGCTATCGGACCAGCCCGCTGGCATGGAGAAAGGTCACGATGCCATTTAAAATAAACTGGATGGCCAGAGCCGCCAGCAGAATACCCAGGATGCGCGAGAGGACCAGGATGCCGGTGCGCCCGATGTGCTCCATGATCCAGGAGCTGTTGCGCATGACGAACCAGGCGGCAAGCAGGGCGGTGGCGATGGCGGCTGCGACTGCCAGCAGATTGAGGAGACTGGGCATCGCCAGGTCGACGTACAGGATGGTCGTGGCGATGGTGCCAGGCCCGGCAATCATCGGAATGGCCAGAGGGAAGACGCTGATGTCTTCGCGCGTCATGGCCTCTTCTTCTTCTGTCTCGGTGCGACGTGTTCCCGACGGGCGCCCGAAGAGCATCTCTACGGCCACCAGAAAGAGCAACGCGCCCCCGGCCATGTTGAAGGCGTAGAGCGTGATCCCCAGGCGATCGAGTAGAAACCGTCCCACTACGGCGAAAAAGGCAATGATCGCCGCGCTGATCATGATCGCTCGCGTGATCACGCTGCGGCGCTGTGTCTCGTTCAGATGGGCTGTGAGCGCGATAAAAACCGGCGCCAGGCCAACAGGGTCGATGATGGTGATGAACGTGACAAAGGCACGGATGACAAAGACCACAACAGTACAACTCCAGCGATGCTGGCTGTAGTATAAGTGAGAAGCCCCTGCCTGGCAAGAGCCTCCTGACTTGATCGATGGATCTGCAGAACTGGTGGGAGGATGGGGGAACGAGCGCGATCTGTTCGGCCGCCTGCGGCCGCCCTTGAACCGCGCCCGGATGAGAGTGGAGCCTGAGCCCGCGCTCGGCCTCGTCGGGAGGTAGGGCGCGCTGCCCCTGCGCTCTCGGCGAGGCCGAACAGCTCTCCGTCAGCTAGTAGCTGCGGCGGTAATAGGGTCGGCGTCGGCGCCAGGCCCCGAAGGTCACCAGATGCCAGAGGAAGACCAGCACGATTGCGCCGATCAGCGCTTTGAAGATCGGGACCCCATAGATGTGGGGATCGCCGGTAATGGTAAAGGGGAAGATGTTCGTGAAAATCCAGATCCCGATCAGGCCGGCAATGATGGCTCCAATGATGCCCCCTGGCAACCTCCAGCCAACGATAAACTCGGCCAGCAGACCGGCGATCGCGGCTATTGCCAGGTAGATGATGGTGCCAACGGTCACCGTCCAGTGGAGACTGCCAATATTCAGAGTGAACAGGGGCGAATCACCGGAGATTGTATATACAGCGATCGATGCAAGCATAAAGCGTACCTCCTTGTGTAGTACCGCTGGTGCATGGCTTGCCGCTCTGCCCTTCATCCCTATCTCTGCCATGCCCTCTTGCTTTGACAATACACGTACTTCGATTGCAGAGCAAGTCAACAATAAAAAGATTCAGCAATTTCTCAGCCAGTGTTCAGCTTTCTAAGCTACAAACGCCTGCTGGTGAGCAGATTGTCGCCCGAAGATGGTCGTCAGGCGTATAGATGGGAGGAGACTGTGTCTCTGGTGAGGGTGGAAGGCGGTTGCGGGTAGTCGATATTTAGCGTCATGCGTTATAATCATGGAGTACAAACTGCTTCTAAATCTTTGCCGGGAGGACTCTCTTATGCAAGGCGCAAAGCGCTACTTGCTCGTGACCGGGGTCGGGGTTCTGGTGCTGCTGGTTGTCGGCTTCATCCTGGCTGCGTTGTTTCATGTTCTGCTTGCAGTACTGTATATTGCACTGATCATTCTGGCCACGGCGACCCTTATTGCAATCGCCCTGCTCATCTATGCGATTATGATGTTGATTCGCGCCATCGCCACAGTACGTAACGAGATGCGGCCGTTGCTCGCCTCGGTGCAGGAGACGGTGGGGGTGGTCAAAGAGACCGCCAGGACAGCCGGGCATACCGTCACCACGGTGGGCAGCACAGCGCAGTTGGCGCGTGATTTTGCACTGGCGCCCGGCATTCGGGCCGTGGCGACCGTCATGGCTGGCCAGCAGGCACTGAAAATCTTTCTTGGGAAGGGGCGTGCGCGCCGGGCCGAGGAGCGCCGCCGTGAGCAGTTGCGAGCCATACGCGCTCGTGAGGCCGGAGGAGAGTAGCCATGCCTGTGCTGATCCTGGCAGACGATCCACTGGCGACCTGGGGAGAGATTGCCGCTATTATTCTGGCGATCGAGCTATTTGTCTTTGTCTTGCTGGCTCTGGGACTCTCGCTCGCTCTGATGTTTGCCTTTGCCTGGGTACGCGAAAAGGCTGAGCTGGTCAGGCGGCTGCGTCCTGGGGTCGATGGTCTCAATCGCGCGCTTGCGACGGCTGCAGAGGAACGCCCCCTGGCCGAACCGCTGGCGGAGAATCCCCTGGTGCGTGCTGTTGTGGCAGTGCCAGGCCAGGTGCGCGCTGTTGATCAGCGCATTGAGCGTGGCAGCGATCGCGTAGCGGAGGCCGTCATCGAGGTGCGGGCGCGGACGTTGATGGTTAAGCAGATGGCCAGGGCCTTCTTCTTGCCGGGACTGACCCGGCGTGAGCAGTTGCAGCGCCGTGCCCGCCAGGCCGAGGGCGTCACCCGGGCTGAGGTTGGTGCTCAGGCTGAGATCAGCCTGCCGACATCTGGCGAGGAGGGTCGGCCTGTGGCCGCCGCCGTCCAGCAGTCTGTGCGCCATGCGGCTCATCGCTGACTATCTCCAGCGCTTCGCTCGCTTCCAGCGCAATGCCCGGCTCTATCTGATCAGCAATGCCCTCAGCGGCATCTCGCTGGGGATCATTCTGTTGCTCTACAATCTCTATCTGGATGCCCTGGGCTACCGCGCCGATTTTATCGGGGCAGTGCAGTTC
This sequence comes from Ktedonobacteraceae bacterium, assembly GCA_042408965.1. GTDB lineage: Bacteria > Chloroflexota > Ktedonobacteria > Ktedonobacterales > Ktedonobacteraceae > Thermogemmatispora. Next base: position 40,778 of record JBHOQN010000111.1, on the reverse strand, counting down.
GCCGCCACCGTAGGTGCTGCGCTGGCGATCTTCCCAGCAGGCATCTGCGTTGACCGCCTGGGCGGCAAGAACGTGCTGATCTGGTCCAGCCTGCTCCTGGGGATTCTGGGGGCGGGCCAGTTTCTCTTTCGTCAGGCGCTCCTGCTGCTGGCAACTGCCTTTCTGGCCGGTGTCGTCAGTGCGGCCCTGCTGGTTGTCAACGCACCCTATCTGACGCAGAACAGTCGGCCGGAGGAGCGTTCACACCTCTTCAGTCTGAACCTGGTGGTCACGCTGGTCACCTCGGTCATCGGGCGCGCCCTGGGTGGGGCCTTGCCCGCCTGGTTCAGCGCGCTCCCCTGGCTGCACCGCCCCTTGATGCTCCTGCCGAGCGCCCTCCTGGCGCCGCAAGCGACCGTCCGTGCCTATCAGCTCTCCCTGCTCTTCGCCGGCCTGCTGGCTGTGCCCAGTCTGCTTCCCCTGTTTCTCCTGAGTCCTGATCGTCCGGGCGAGGAGGCGCTGCCGGCGGCGAGCCAGGGGCGGGCATCTGTCGGCCTATCCGCCCTGGCGGCGCATCTGCGTCAGCAGCTCCTCCTGGCGCGGCGCTGGTGCTCTCCGCAGCGACTGTGGGAGGCCCTGCGAACGCCGCTTGTCTTGCTGACGCTGGCGCAATTCGCCCTGGGGGCCGGTGCCGGCCTGTTCATTCCCTATTTCAACCTCTTCTTCGTGCGTTATCTGGGGGCCAGAGCCTGGCAGTTTGGCCTGATCGATGGTAGTGCCACGGCCCTCACGGGTCTGGCGACTCTGCTGGCCCCCTGGCTGGCGCAGCGCCTGGGCAAGCCACGTTCCGTCGTGCTGACGCAGGTCTGTAGCCTGCCGCTGATGGTGGTGCTCGGCCTGAGCCGCTCGCTCCCGCTGGCCATGCTGCTCTACCCCCTGCGTCAGGGGGCGATGGACATGACGATGGGCGTGTTGCAGGCCTTCTCGATGGAGATAGTGCCGCCAGAGCGCCGCGGTCTGGCCAACAGCAGCTATCAGGCCGCCTACTGGATCGCCTACGCCCTGACCACCCCTCTGGGAGGGCTGATCATTGTCCATCCCGGCTATCCCCCGCTCTTCCTGCTGGCTGCTGCTTGCTATACGCTGGAGATTCTGCTTCTCTGGTGGAATTTCGGCCGTGGGGACGCGGCGCTGACCGCTGCGTCGAGTCTCTCCCCAGGTTCCTCGCGCGCCGGAGGGATACGCTAAGATGCCGCCACGCTCGAGCCTCAGCCGGCCAGCGCCGGAGCATGAGCTGACATGGTGCCAGGCAGAAATTGACAGGACCCCCTGTCGTCGTGGAGGTCTGGGGAGGGAATTTCACGGAGGTCTCCCGAGAGGCGGAGCAGCCGGCGCACGCACGATCTTTGCGCCGGCCTCCACCCACTCACGAGCCAGATAGCTGCGGCCCCGTCGCTTCTCCTGCTCCTCCTGCGGGCGGCAGACGCTGGGTCCCGCAGTCCGATCCCTCCCTCATCCGCGGAGCACCTCAGCAGAAGGAGCCAGCGGACTCAGGCGGTTGCCGCTCTACCGCTGCGTGTGAAGAAGCGGATAAAGAGGATCGTCAGTTCATACAGACAGGACATGGTGACGCCCAGAATAATCGGACTATAGAGATCGGCCCCCGGTGTGAGAAATGTCGAGGCGATCCAGAGGCCCACATGAGCGGCGGCACGTCGTCTTTTGAGCGTCTCGACGTTCACCAGCCCGATTTTCGCCAGAAAGGTCAGCACAAGGGGAATCTCAAAGACGATCCCGAAAGCCAGCAAGAAGAAGGCCACAAACGTAAAGTAGCTGTCCGCTGAGACCAGCTCCACGAAATCGCCGGAGGCGAAGGCGATCAACCACTGGACAGGGTACTGCAGCACCACAAAGCCCAGAGCGATGCCCGCCACGAAGAGGATGCTGCCAAGAATCAAGAACGGTAGCGCGGCCCGTTTCTCATGGCGATAGAGGCCGGGGGCCACGAAGGCCCAGACCTGGTAGAGGATGACCGGTATTGCGAGCAGGATACCCACAGCGATCGAGACCTTGAGGAAGACAGTGAAGCCTTCTGCCAGGCCGATGGTGATCAGACCCTTACCAGCCAGATCGCCGTGCGGGTCAAGCTTGAGGCTGTTCGCCAGCGTTGGCAGTGGCAGCGTCAGAAAACGCAGGATCGGCTCGCGGAAGATGAAGGCCACAATGGCCCCCACAACCACAGCGATCAAAGACTTAAAGATACGCCAGCGCAACTCCTCCAGATGCTCGACCAGCGTCATTGAGGCGCCATCTTCCTCATCTTCAAAAGAGAATGCCTCATCCAGGTCGGGCATGAGGTCCTGCTGGTCCAGGTTACCCGTTGCCATCTCTTTTCCTCTGGAAACTAGCGGTGAGGTGGCGCGAGCCAGAGCCTAGTCGGCCTGGTGCTCGCCCTCACCGCTCACTGGAGCGCGCACCTTCTCGCTCTCGACAACAGGCTCGCTGTGGAGTGGCTGATTGCTGCTGGCCGTCAGATCCGTCTCAAAAAGCGGGTCCTGCTTGACGCGGCTGCTGAGGCGATTGACCTGCCGGGACGGAATGGGAGGCAGCGTATCATCCAGCGGCTCATCCTTATCGTGGGTCAGCTCGCTCATGCCCTTGCGGAACTCCTTGATACTTTTACCGATGGCCGATCCCATCTCTGGGAGGCGCTTGGGACCAAAGATCAGCAGGGCCACAATCAGAATCACAATGAGATCAAAGCCATGAAATCCGGGAATCATAGTACCTATCCTTTCTGTCTGCTTCAGGAAGAAGCGGCTTCCGGCTCGCGTCCGCTGCGTATCTGGTCGGCATACAGCACTCCGATCAGCCAGCCAGCCGACCGACCGACCGACCAACGATCTACAAGGTCTGGTATGGGGCGTAGCGATCGCACCCCTCTCTCCCCGCCGGCCCATAGCGGAGAGCAGGGCGAAGGCGCGTCAGAGCTAGCCATAAGCAGGCCGCGTTGTCACATCGCGCTGGTTGAGCAGGAGCTGCAGGCCTTCGAGGCTCAGGCTGAGCACGCCAGCGCCAGCCGCGCCAAGGGCGACCAGAGCGGCTGCGCGGCGGCGGCTGAAACGCCGCTCTCCCAGCAGCCTGGCGATGCGCTCGGCGCTCTCCTGAGCCGCGGCCTGTCGTGCGAGGTTCGCGCGCAGGCGGGTCTCCAGGTCTGGCGGCACGGGCGCCAGGCTACCATAGTGGCGCGATAGCAGGGTCTCGATAGAATCCGTGTGCATGTCTCCTCCCCTGGAGCAGGCGAGTGTCATAGGACGTCTGATGCTGCGAATCGCATCCTGTCTTCTGCCTGTGGTCTGTCGTAGTAGTCTCCTCTCCCTTGTGGATGCCAGAGGGGCGCTGCACGTGGCCTTGTGAGCGCCTTGCAGGCTCTGGGGCCGGAGCGGGCTGCCCCGGCTCCTCGCCGCGCTCCAGCGCATAGAACTGCTGGAACTGGCGTCGCGCTCTAGAGAGCCGCTGGCGCACAGCCGGCTCATTGATGTCGAGCATCTGAGCGATCTCAGCCGTCGAGAAGTTGCCGACGATCGAGAGTAGAAGACAGACACGCAGAGCTTCCGGCAGGCGCAGGAGCGTGCGCTGGACCGCATCACGTTCGGCGATCAGCTCGCCAGGATCAGTGCTCTGGCCGGCGCCGTAGCCGCCCGGCTGGACGGGGGCGGCCTGCTCATTGAGCCGTTCAGCGACGCGCTCACCGTCCTGTTCCCGGCCGCGCTGAGCCGTCTCGCCGAGCCGCGAGAACGGCACAAAACGGAAGAGGCGTTTGCGGCGCTCGTGCATACGGACCGTATTGAGGGCGATTTTCAGCAGCCAGGCGCGCGGATTGAACGCGGCTCCGCTGGCGGCGCGAGCCGCGTCGATCCCCTTCAGGACCTGTTGAAAGGTATCCTGAGTGAGATCCTGGCTTTCCTCCCAATCGCCGGTCAGGCCATAGATTGTATGGAAGACCAGAGAGCCGTATTGATGGATGAGCGCCTCTACCGCTTGCGCCGCAGATACCATACCTCAAACCTTTAACGGGATTCCTGTCCTGGAAATCCACCGACACTTAAGGAGATGCACGAGGGAGGGCCAATGTGACAGAGGCCTGAGCCTTGAGGAGCGAAACGCGCTGGAGAGTGAGCACTCATCCCCCTCCCCACGTAAGCCACCCGTCAGAGCCGTAACTGGAGCCAGGGCCAGGCCAGGCCAGACCAGACCTGGCCAAAAAGCAGAGAGGCGGTGTGACCGGCTGTCTGGCAACAGACGCATCGACGCATCGCGCCGCCTCCTGTCTCCCGCCTTCTTCTGAATGAAATCAGCGCAGATGTTCTTCGATGTACTCCTGTGCCTCTCCCACAGTCGTGATCTTCTCTGCGTCCTCGTCGGAGATCTGGAGTTTAAACTCCTCCTCTAGAGACATGATAAGTTCGACAAGGTCCAGCGAGTCCGCGTTGAGATCATCGACGAAAGAAGCGCTGGGAACGACCTCGCTCTCGTCGACGCCCAGCTGCTCACCGCTGATCTTTTTCAGGCGCTCGGAGACGGAGCCAGTTGCCATTATGTCACCTCACTTTCCGCTTTTGGAGTGGGCTGTCGTTGTGCCCGCGTAAATATTGTGCCAAGGACCCCGTTAACGAAACGGCTCGAGGTCTCGCTACCAAAGAGCTTGGCTAACTCGACCGCACATTAATGGCTGCCTTTGCTGGTACCGTATTATTAAACAGAATCTCATAGATTGCAAGTCTGAGGATATTTTTGTCGATGCGGGCCATCTGTGCCAGTGGCCATTCGCGTGCGGCGCTCTGAATATGCGCATCGATCGCCTCCAGGTGGGCACAGGTTCCCTCGACCAGCTCAAGGGCATAGTCCACGACCCTGGGATGCAGATTGCGCTCTTGTGCATGACGATCCACCACCTCGACGGGTGGGTGCTGGACGGTATCGTATTCATAAAGAGCCTGCAACGCGACCATCCTGGCCTGTCTGCGTATCCCTAGCGGCATAGCGTTTTCACCCGATCGCTGGTCTGCCTACGGCAACTATTGACCTGTCAAAGCTACCCATTGTTCCCATTCCACAACGCTCTCTCTCCACATCCCTCATCCATCAAGCCACATCCTGGATATAGACGTTGATTTCGCGCACCTGCATACCGACCATATGCTCGAGTGCGGCAGCAACCTCTTCCTGCACGGCTGTAGCGACCTCGACGACGTCGACGCCTGAAGCTACGACGATATACAGGTCGACGCTGACGGTGTTGTCTTTGATGCTCAGAGCGACTCCCTGGCGTGGCACCTCGTGGCCAGCGATGGCCGGCCAGCGCTCGCTACCTCTTGCCAGTCGGACAACCCCCACGACCTGCAGCGCGGCGCTTGTGACGATGGTGGTGAGCACCTGACGAGCCACGCGCACCACGCCTGGCGCATCGTTGGTCATAAACAGCCCCCGTTTATACAAGATAGCGCTGACCTGTCCGCTGCTATTGCTGTGGTCAGGAGCCTCTGTTTATTATACCTCATCGTGTCTGGAAGAGGCCCTGTTCGTGCAAGGCGGTGGCCGCTTTTTCTACATCGGCGCCAGTGTTGATGGTAAGGGTCGTGGCGCCTCGGACGATGCGCTTCACCATGCCGGTCAGGGCCGAGCCGGGGCCGATCTCGATGAAGGTAGCGATCCCTGCGCTGGCCAGATACTCGATGGTGCGAATCCACTGCACAGAGGCCACGATCTGGCGCGCCAGCTCCTGGCGCAGAGCTTCGGCCTCTGTCAGCGGCAGCGCCTCGATATTGCTGATCACGGGTAGGGCGGCCTTGCGCAGGGGAACGTCGGCGAGTGCGCGGGCCAGGCCTGCGGCGGCCGGCTCCATCACCGCTGAGTGGAAGGCCCCACTGACCGCCAGGGGAATGACGCGCTTCGCCCCGCGGGCCCTGGCCAGCTCCATGGCCAGCTCGAGCGCCCGTTGCTCGCCGGAGATGACAATCTGCCCGGGAGCGTTCAGGTTGGCGATACTGACTTTGCCCAGGCCGGGGTGAGGCGCTCGCGTCGAGTCGCTCAGGCCGAGGGCGGCGCTGGCCTCCTGGCTTGCCTGCTGACAGACCTCCTGCAGCGTCTCCTCATCGAGGCCAAGAATGGCCGCCATGCCGCCCGGGCAGACACTGCCTTCGTGCTGCATCAACCGTCCCCGCTCGCGTACCAGCCTGATGGCATCCTCCAGCTCGAGCGCCTCTGCTGCCACCAGCGCGGCATATTCGCCGACGCTGTGGCCGGCCGTAAAGGCCGGTGTCAGAGGGGAGGACCAGCGATGCTCAGGGGCCAGCCTCTCCTGGAGAGCCGCCAGCAAGGCCAGGCTCACGGTGACAATAGCCGGCTGGGCATTCACGGTGTCGCGCAGGGTATCTTCGGGGCCATGGAAGCAGAGGGCGCTCAGAGGAAAACCCAGGGCTTTATCTACCTGGTCAAAGACCGCTCTGGCCGCCGGCGAGCTTTCATAGATATCCGCGCCCATCCCGACGGCCTGACTGCCCTGTCCCGGAAACAAGAATGCTATCTTCTGCGTTGTCGTCATACAGTTGTACTACTCAAGAGGAGAGCTGAACGGCTCGGCGGGCCGGCATGCGGCGGAGGGGAGATCATGCTCCCGCCGTCCACAACTGACCTGGCTCCGCCTCCGACCCATCTGTTTAGCGCTTGCGCTCTTTCGGCCAGAAGATACGGTGGCCGCGGTAGGTGCCACACCTGGGACAGGCGTGATGAGAGAGCCGCGGCGACCGACACTGGGGGCAGAGCACCAGCTTAGGCAGCTCCAGATGAAAGTGCGCGCGTCGCTCTCCCTTGCGCGCATGCGACACTCGCTGTTTTGGTAGTGCTCCCATATCACAGGACTCCTTTGTTACTGTCTGTCTATAGCACGCAGGTTCTGTGCAGATCAGGGCTGCGACAGCCGGCTGTTCTGCAGCAACTCGGCCAGAACGCTGAAACGCGGGTCTGGCTCGGGCTGGCAATCGCATGGCCCCTGGCTCAGATCATGTCCGCACTGTGGGCAGAGGCCGGGACAGTCCTCGCGGCAGAGCTTGCGCATCGGCAGTTCGAGCAGCAGCCGCTGGCGTACCACCTCGCTCAGATCAAGCTGGTGGTGATCATCGATGGGGAAGCCCTCGCCCTCCCCCAGAGGTGGAGGAACAGGCAGGCCGCTGCTGATATCGATCGTCGGATAGAACAGCTCCTCGAACGTGATATGCATCGGCTGTTCAAAATCCTTCAGGCAGCGATCGCATACCAGGGGAAGGGTGATATCAACCCATCCATCGACCAGCAATCCCTGATTGGTGCGTCGCATGCGGACATGGCCGTCGATAGCGCCCAGCACCTGTACATCGCTATCAAGCTGAACATCTTCTTCGTGGATCTCTGCCTGGAAGGCTGTTCCGACAGAGGCTTTCAATAGTTGCGCCACATTGTATTGCATGGTTCGAGAACCTCACTTTTGCCCCATATTGAACGACAGACCGGGAACATGGGTAGACAAATACGTGCTGTAGATGGCGCAAAGCTCTGGGAGTGGTGATCGCTTGCTCGCGATGCCGCCCTTTTTTACGCGAAGATACTCAGCTTCTCACGTATGCTGGTTCATTATAGGTGACCTCAGGAAGATGTGTCAAGTCCTCTCATCCGGCCGGGGCTGGGACTCAGCCGGGCGCCTGAGCATCGGCCCGCCCATGGTGTCGGCAGCCAGGGAGGAGCGGCGCGGCAGCGATTGCGGAGGGGGTAGCTCTTCCTGCTCCTCATAGAGTGCGTACTCCTCGGACAGGGCTTCCTCCTCTGCCTCGTCCACTTCCTCTGCGTAGGTCGCGGGGCCTTCCAGGCTCTCCAGTCCTTTCTCGATGCTCAGAATCGTGCGCCCGATCTCTGTCTCGATGGCAGAGAGGTGCTCGTGCAGGCCTCGCAGGGTTTCGGCCACGTAGGCGTCGGCTTCTGCTTTGAGCTGGTCGGCCTGCTCCTCCGCCAGGCGGACCAGCTCCTGCGAGCGCTCCTCCGCCTGGCGCAGCAGCCCCTCGCGGTCCATCACACGCTCGGATTCCTCGCGCGCCCTGGCCAGGATGCTTGCAGCCTCGGCCTGAGCTTGCGCCAGCAGACGTTCCTTCTCCTGAAGAAGACGGCGCGCCTGCTTGATCTCTTCAGGGATCGCATTGCGCAGCTGATCGATGATCGTGAGAATGTCGGACTCCCTGACAATGATCTGGTTGACCAGCGGCATCCTGCGGCTGCTTGCGATCAGGTTTTCCAGGCGATCTACCAGATAGAGAATATCCACACTGACCTCTTCCTCTCATCCTGTCGGAGACCGCTCCCGGTCGCGTCGGCGATCCCGGCAGTGGGTATGCTACCAGCAATGAGCAACAGACCGGCCGCGTTCCCTTCTCGTCCCCACGGGTCTGGACTGCTGCGCGGGGAGATCGCTCTCGTCAGGGCAGGGCAGGTAAGATATCCCAGAACAGAAGAGAACAGAGCAGCATGCCAAACGCGGGGCTGCACGCTCTGCGCTGCCCGCGCTTCAGGCACCACCGAACTTTCTCTCCAGCGCCTTGATCACCACCGCTGGAAGCATGTCTGTGACGTTCCCGCCCAGGCGGGCCACTTCCTTAAGCAGTGAGGAGCTGACGAAGAGGTGTTGCAGGTTGGTGAGCAGGCACACCGTCTCGATTTCGGGTGCCAGCTTCCGGTTCATCAATCCCTGCTGAAATTCGGCCTCGAAATCATTGGGCGACCGCAGGCCCTTGATGATGACAGAGCCTCCCACGGAACGGACGAACTCCACAACCAGGCCGAAGAACTGTTCTACCCGCACGTTGGCAAGCCCTTCGGAGGCGATGACCTCCTGCCAGAGCTGGACCCGCTCGTCGACGGAGAAGAGCAGGTTCTTATCGGGCACGGCATAGACTGCGATGATCAGGGTATCGAACAGACGTGCGCCGCGCCGCGCAATGTCCAGATGGCCATGGGTGAGCGGATCAAAACTTCCTGGGTAGACGGCAATACGTTGGCGTGTTTCTTCGTTGCTCACACTCAAATCCCTTCACGGTTGTGAAGCGGTCAATGCTATGCTCTTGAGCGACCGCTGCTTCAGGCGCGCTCCTGGCGCATGAATTTCCCCCTGCCATTTGATCGTCTCCCCCTGCCTATGATAACATACCCACTCTCTTTCGGGCAATGAGGGGAATGCAGTGGCCACTGGAGAGCTCTCTGGGATGCTCTGCTGTGAGTTGCTCCACCAGGGTGTGCGACACCACGCCGGCCGACGAAGGGGGCAAGGAAGCACAAAAAAACGCCTGCGTCCAGGCGGACAGGCGCTGCATGGCAGGGGCGGCAGGACTTGAACCCGCAACCTGCGGTTTTGGAGACCGCTGCTCTACCGATTGAGCTACACCCCTGTGACGGCCCACTTCCTGATCACAGGGCCCGGCGGAGAGGGTGGGATTCGAACCCACGAGGGACGGTGATCCCTAGCGGTTTAGCAAACCGCCGCACTAGGCCTCTATGCGACCTCTCCATTGACAACACAAGCATACTCCACTTCCCCCTGATTGTCAAGTCCTTTTCTGTCTCCTGAAAGAAGCCATAAACGTCGATCTGCTCTCCTTGCAGTCTGTGCAGGGCGATCTGCTGACAACGCTCTGGCTGGCAGGCCTCTTCCGACCTCTCGCACCTGATCCGGTGGCTGAGCGCTCAGTGGGCCTGCTCTCTGCTCGAGCCTGCTCTGAGCGGACCTCTGTAGTGCTTGACAGCAGCGCTTGACAGCGCCTGCGGCAATCGCGGGCGCGTGTACCAGGAAATTTGGATGGAGCTGCTGAAATGTCTGCCATGTTCTCGGTATACTTAAAATAGTCAGCGTGAATTGCAGGAAAACGTCGGATTTCTTCGATGGTGTCTCCCCAGGCCGGGCTTTGAAGGAAGGAAGAATAAGACGATGCTGGGGCAATTCAACATAGGTTATACTGTACGACGGGTGCCTGCCGCCGTGCGCGCTGCTGGCCTGCTGGCTGCGTTGCTGATCCTGTGCTGGCTCTCGGACGGCTTTCCTCCACACCCCTGGCTCTTCCTGTTCCAGGCCCTGGGGCAAATGCCGCGCCTGTGGGCGCTGCGTGGTCCTGGGGTGCTATTGCCGCTGGGTGCGCTGGTGCTGCTGGCTCTCATGCTCGCGCTGGCCTGGCTGCTGCTGCTGCTGGCGGGATGGCGCCTGGGACGCAGTATCTGGGAGTACTGGCGTGAGCAGCGGCGCTTTCAGCATGAGCTGCAGGAGGCGGAGTATCTGGCGGCGCGCGAGGTGCGCCAGTGGGAGCATGCACCGGCTGGCTCTCAGCCGCTCTCTGCGCCGACGCCCGGTTCGCAGCGGCCCGGTGGGCGGCGCCGTCCCACGGCTGATCTCGCGGCGGCGACGCGCACGCGGGCGGGCCGTTCGGCCTGGGCCGATTTCCCCACGCGGGTGGATCTTGCTTCGGCACCGCTGGACTTTGCGAGTGTGGAGAGCGATGAGCAGCTAGACTTCCCCTCCGACGGCGTGGACGGCGCTGATGAGACGCCTCGTCCGTGGGCTGGCCGGACAGCGCTTCTTCAGCACAGCCTGGTGCCGCTGGCTTTTGCGATGGGGTCGGCCAGTGATCCTGGCATCAAGCGTAAGCACCGACCCAATGAAGATGCGCTCTCTCTCATGCGTCAGAAGCGCGCCCGGACCGAGCAGACCTTTGGTCTCTTCCTGGTCGCGGATGGCATGGGGGGTCACTCGAACGGCCGTGAGGCCAGCCACCTGGTTGTGGAGACCTTTGTGGAGATTGCTCTGCCAGCCCTGATTAACTCGGTGGAGAGCGATGAGGCCTTTCTGACTGATCTCCTGACGGACGCCATCCAGCACGCCAACCTGAAGCTCTATCAACGCAATCGCGCCGAGAAGGCCGATATGGGGACCACCTTGACGGGAGCCTTGCTCATAGATGACATGGTCTACGTGTTCAATGTGGGTGATAGCCGCACCTACCTCTACCGGCCGGCCACGGGCCTGACCAGAATCACCACTGACCACTCAGTCGTGGCCCGCCTCCTCGATGAGGGCTCGATCACCCCTGATGAGATCTACAGCCATCCGCGGCGCAACCAGATCTATCGCTGTCTGGGGGAGAAGGCCGCCGTGGAGGTTGATATCTTTGCCGTCAGTGTGCTCAAGGGCGATAAGCTTCTGCTCTGTTCTGATGGCCTCTGGGAGATGGTGCGTGACCCGCAGATTGAGCGTATGCTCGGCCTGCAGGCCGACCCCGCGGCGGTTTCTCAATACCTGCTCCAGGCAGCGCTGGATAACGGCGGCGACGATAATGTGAGCCTCATCGTTGTCGAGGTGCTGCAGACGCCGTCCTGATCTGGCTGACTCAGACCTCCCTGAGACCCGACTTCCCCTTCGCTCTCGGCGTCGGTGCCCTTGTTGCACCTGCGTGGCCTCCGTGGCCAGGCCGACGTCGAGCAGCACTTGCTTCAAAATGACCAGATCCTGTCTCTGATCGACTGCGCACATTGCCAGCTCCGCGAGGTTGCTCTGAGCCGGAAAGCGCCCACGTGCACACGAAAGCAGTGACTAAAAGCATGAGAGCGGTGTTCAGCTCCTCGATGGCCACTCCAGCGCACCCCTGGCAGCCTTGACAATCAAAACGTTTTTCCTTATACTTGCATCATACTCATCAAAACGTTTTGCAACGAGAGCTGGCGACGACGGAGCAACGATGACGACCATCAAAGATGTTGCCAGGGCTGCCGGGGTCTCGGTGAGCACCGTTTCCCACGTTCTTTCAGGGCGGCGGCCGATCAGCGAGCCGACGCGCCTGCGGGTCCTGGAGGCCATCGATCGCCTGGGCTATCGTCCCAATCGGCTGGCCCAGGGGCTGGTGAGCAAGAGCAGCCGCTCGCTGGGCTTGCTGGTGCCAGATCTGGCCAATCCCTTCTTTGGCAGCATGGCTGAAGCGCTGGAGGTAGCGGCCCATGATCGTGGCTACAGCGTTATTCTCTGTAACACCAACCTCGATGCTGCGCGCGAGGCCGACTATCTCTCGATGCTGCTCAGTCGGCAGGTAGACGGCCTGCTCTACTTTCCAGGCACGCGCGTCCCCAATCCCGCGTTGCTGGAGGCCGTGGCCGCCGGCGTGCCGGTCGTGGTGGTCGATGAGCGCATCGATAACCTGCCGGGCGTCTTTGTTGACAACTTTGATGGTGGTCGTCAGCTCGGTCGCTTGCTGGCGACGCTGGGGCATCGCTCGCTGCTCTTCCTCGGCGGACCAGAGGGATTGCCGACAGTGACGGATCGTCTCAACGGCCTGCGCGCCGGCCTGGAAGAGGGAGGCACCTCATCTGAGCGGCTCCTCTTGTGCTTCGGCGAGTATCGTGCGAGTCACGGCTACGAGACGGTCCATGCCTGCGCGCGGGAGGGCCTCTTCGCCACGGATGGCCCTCAGCGGTTGACCGCTGTCGTGGCGGCCAACGATATGATCGCCCTGGGGGCCTTGCGGGCTTTGCGCGAACTCAATCTGCGTGTTCCCCACGATTGCTCGCTCACCGGCTTCGATGGTGTTGAATTGACTGCTCTGATCACGCCCTCGTTGACGACTGTGCAGCAACCGTCCGGCCATGTGGCGGTGACAGCGGTGGAGCTGCTCTTAGCCCGCATTGAGGCTGAGGCCGAGCGTGCTGATCGCGGCGAAAGGCCGGAGAACGGCGCTGGAATCGCCGCCGTGCCTCACGTCATTCTGCCGGTGTCACTGGTGGTTCGCGAGTCGGTGGCTGCGCCTCCGAGCCACCAGCTCTAGTGCAGGGAGGCTGATAGAAGGGACGTTCTCGTTTACTTGTCAGGCCAGTAGCACGTTCTGTTATCTGGACATCACAGCCACCGGGTCCCTCGGGCTGCTTTCGAGGGAGCACTGGTCTGTCTGCTCACCTGACTGACCACCGTAGTGTGCTGCTTGTATCAACCTGGATCTGGAGGACCTGATGTCTACCGTCAGCAAGGGCACAGCCGCATCCGGCGCGACCACGCACTTTGTGCGCAATGCGACCGGTCTGGTGCGCGAACTCTCTCCGTTTGACGCCTTCAACCTGGTCTTTTCGGCTGTGCTCATTCCGGTTGGAATTACCCAGGTATTCTCATTTGCGCCCACCTTCTGGCCTGGAGCGAATGTCCTGGTCTCATTCCTGCTCTCGCTCCCACTGGTCTTCTGCTTCGGCATGGTCTACCTCTATTTCACGGTGGCGATGCCGCGCTCGGGTGGCGATTATGTCTGGGTCAGCCGCGTGCTGGGACCCGGTCTCGGCTTCCTGACGAACCTGTCGCTGACCTTTGTCTTTACGACCTGGATCTCCTTCAACTTCACCACCATGCTGACCCTGCTGGTACCCAGCCTGGGTTACGTGGCGGGGTTCAGCTGGGCGCCCGATCAGTTGACCCAGTTTCTCATCGCGACGGTGCTGACCGCTGTCTTTGCGGGGCTGATGGTGCTCGGCGCGCGGCGGGTGGCGCGCTACATGATGGTCACCTTTGCTGTGGTCTGGCTTGGCATGCTGGTCTGGTTGATCGGCCTGGCTGTGACCGATCATAGCGCCTTTGTGGCCAACTTTAACGCCCACAGTGGCATGAGCCTGGCCGCGGTCACTGCTGCGGCGAGCAAGGCGGGTTTCTCTCCTGGCGCCGGTCTGGACTGGGCGGGCACAATCTTCGCCATGATCTATGCGTTCCAGGTCTTTACTGGGTTCCAGTGGACTGGCTACTTTGCGGGCGAGATCAAAAACGTGCGCCGCACGGCCACCTTCTCTATTCTGGGGGCCTTGCTCATCAGTGCTGTGCTCTATGTGCTGGGCAGTGCGCTGATCTATCACACCTACGGAGCTGAGTTCGGCTCACTGGTCTACCTGGGCTTCAACACCACGAACTCGCCGCTGCAGTTTGCTCCGTACCTGCCGTCTCTGGTGCGCTTTCTGTCGCTGCCAGGCTTTCTGCAGGTCTTTGTCGTGGCCTGCTTTGTCCTCTCGGTGCTCTGGTGGACCCCCACTGGCTTCATGATCGCCACGCGCAATCTCTTCGCCTGGTCCTTTGACCGCCTGGCGCCGGCTGGCGTGGCCGAGGTCAGCGAGCGCCTGCACACGCCGGTGATCGCGACGGTTGTGATCGCGCTCTGGGTCGAGGTGCTCAACTACCTCAACATCTATCAGGGCCTGAGCGCGCTGCTCATCAATGTGATCGCTGTGATGGCCCTGGCCTTTGTGGCGGTGGCTCTGGCAGCGATTCTCATGCCCTTCACGCGACGCAATCTCTTCGAGTCGGCTCCTGCGATGGTGCGTGTGCGCTTTCTGGGGGTGCCAGTGCTGACGATTGTGGGCGTGGTGATGCTCTTGAGCTGGCTCTTTGTGCTCTATGTGGCCTTCTCAACGACGGCCTTTGGCAAAGTGTCTGCTCTCTCGATGGTCGAGGCGTTCGCCGTGCCCATCCTGGGTCTGATATATTATGTGATCGTGCGTATTGTGCGCGAGCGCCAGGGAATCCAGCTCAGCGCGGCGTTTCGCGAGATTCCGCCTGAGTAAGGCGGAGAGACTTCGCTGCGCGGGGTCGAAGCACGTGGGAGGCCGTGATGCGCGATCGGGCGCGAGCCTGCGCCCGGTCTGTCGCGGCTGGCCTCCACGCCGCTCTCGTGCCAGGCGCTGGTGGCAGGTTCGCCGGCGGGGCAGCGAAGGAGCAGTCAGTTAAGAGAACTGGGGAGACTTCTACACTATGTCAGATGTAGCTGAGACAGGTAAACAGCGCTCGGTGCTGGAGCAGCTTTTTGGCCGCACCAGGCCGGTGATTGCGATGATGCACCTGCCGCCATTGCCGGGCCGCCCGCTCTATGATGCTCGTGGCGGGATGGTCGCTATTATCGACGCCCTGCGTCGTGATCTGGATATCTTGCAGGAGAGCGGAGTTGATGGGCTGCTCTTCTGCAACGAGGGGGATCGTCCCTATGCGCTGCATATCGATCGGGCGCAGGTGGCGGCGATGGCGGCCGCCATCGGCGAATTGCGTCCCTCTCTGCAGCTCCCCTACGGCGTGGATATGCTCTGGGATCCTCTGGCGGCCCTGGCGGTGGCGCAAGCCGTGCAGGCCAGCTTCGTGCGCGAGGTCTTCACGGGCGTCTACGATAGCGACATGGGCCTCTGGCAGCCCGATGTCGCGACGGCCTTTGACTATCGCAAGCAGATCGGTGCTGAGGAGGTGCGCCTCTTCTTCAACATCGAGCCAGAGTTTGCTCGCCCGCTCAGCCCTCGTCCCATCGCGGCGCTGGCGCGCAGCGTCGTCGTCTCATCCCTGGCCGACGCCATTCTGATCTCTGGCCCTATGGCTGGCGCGGAGGTGGACCTGAGCCATATCCGCGAGGCGAAGGCCGCTGCGCCCACCACCCCGGTGCTGGCGAATACCGGGGTGCGGATCGAGACGGTACGGGCCACCCTGGCGGTGGCCGATGGGGTCATCGTGGGGACTGGCCTCAAGCGTGATGGCTATACCTGGAACCCCGTCGACCCCGAGCGCGTGCGCCGCTTTATGGACGAGGTGCGCGCGGCACGCGAGGAGGCGTGACGATGCAGGCGCGCTATGTGCTGGGCCTGGATGTGGGCACGACTGCTTTGAAGGGGGTTGCTCTGGAGCGCGAGCGCGGAATCGTCGCGCAGGTGGAGCGTCCCCATGAGCTACGCTCTCCCCAACCAGGCTGGGCCGAAGAGGATGCGGAGCAGTGGTGGACGACCACGAAGGAGGCCATTCGTGAGCTGCTAACCCTGGTTCCTGCCAGCGAGATCGCTGCCATTGGCGTGTCCGGGATGGTGCCTGCGATGGTCCTGCTGGATGCCAGTGGCCAGCCTCTGCGGCCGAGCATCCAGCAGAACGATGCGCGCTCGGTGATCGAGGTGGAGGAGCTCCGTGCTGCTGTCGATGAGGCTGAGTTCTTCCAGATCACCGGTAGCTCGGTGAATCAGCAGAACGTTGATCCGCGCTGGCGCTGGCTGCTCAAGCATGAGCCGCAGGTGGTGGCGCGCACTGCCCATCTCTGCGGCTCCTACGATTTTATCGTCTTCCGTCTGACCGGCCAGCTCTCGCTGGAGGAGAACTGGGCAGCGGAGAGCGCGCTCTACGATGTGCGTCAGCACCGCTGGCATCGGCCCTATCTGGAGCATGCTGGCATCTCCGCAGCTCTTCTGCCGCCTGTGCATGCGCCGACGGAGATCGTGGGAGGCGTCAGTACAGAGGTGGCGGCAGAGACGGGCCTGCGTGCCGGTACCCCGGTGGTGGCGGGGAGCGCGGACCACGTGGCGGCGGCCCTGGGGGCAGGGCTGACGCAGCACGGCGATGTTCTGTTGAAGTTTGGGGGGGCCGGCGATATTCTCTACTGCGCCGACCGCCCGGAGCCTGATCCTCACTTCTACTTTGATTATCACGATATTCCCGGCCTGACGCTGATCAATGGCTGCATGGCGGCCAGTGGCTCGCTGCTCAAGTGGTTCGCCGCACACCTGGCGCCAGGTGCGTCGCTGGCTCAACTGGATCAGGAGGCTGCGGCTCTCCCTCCCGGCGCGGATGGTGTGCTCGTCCTGCCCTATTTTCTGGGCGAGAAGACGCCGATCTTTGATCCGACGGCGCGCGGGGTCTTTGCGGGGGTGATGCTCCACCATACGCGCGCACACCTCTATCGGGCCGTGCTGGAGGCGGTCTGCTATGGCTTTGCCCATCATCTGGCGCTGCTGCAGGAGGCTGGGCGGCCTGTGCGGCGCATCTGTGCCGCCGATGGAGGGAGCCGCAGTGCGCTCTGGATGCAGATCGCTGCTGATGTTGTGGGGCAACCGCTGACGGTGGTGGCTGGAGAGGCTGCCTCGGCGCTGGGTGTGGCCTACGTGGCGGCGATGGGAGTTGGCCTCTACGATGATTGGGGAGCGATTGCGCGCTTTATCACGACGGGCGCTACCTACCACCCGCGCCCTGAGTGTGTGGAGGTCTACCGCCGGGGCTTTGCCCTCTATCGCGCGCTCTATCGGCGCCTGCAGCCGCTCTTTGTTGATCTGGCTCAGCTTGCCGACAGCGTTCGCTGACTGAGACGATTATGCAATGCGCCTGGTTGCGCTCTTCTGGCGGGCGCACCAGGTTGTCAGAGCAGTGGAGGAGAGAACTATGCTCTTAGCGGGTTTGCGGGGCTTTATCACTGGCGCTGGTGCCGGTATTGGCCGGGCCATCGCCCTGGAGATGGTACGTGAGGGGGCGGATCTCTACATGACTGATCTGAATGGCGCTGCCGCAGAGCGCACGGCTGTGGAGGCCCGCGAGCTGCGGCCGGAGGCGCGTCTCTGGGCGGCGCCGCTCGATGTGCGCGTGGCCTCGGCGATTGCGGCCCGCCTGGAGGAGGCCGTAGAGCGTCTGGGTGGGTTGGAGCTGGCGGTGAATAACGCCGGGGTCTCTTCGATGCGGCGCGTCGTCGATCTGACCGAAGAAGACTGGGACTTCAATATGGATGTCAATGCCAAGGGTGTCTTTCTCTGCTGCCAGGCGGAGGTGCGCTCCATGCTGCGCCGTGGAAGCGGCGGGAGCATCGTCAATATCGCCTCGATGGCCGGCAAGAAGGCTGCTCCCTTTCTGGCGCACTACTCGGCCTCGAAATTCGCTGTGATCGGCTTCACGCAGGCGCTCGCGCTTGAGATGGCCGCTGAGGGGATTCGCGTGAACGCGGTCTGCCCCGGCTATGTGCGCACCTCCATGCAGGAGCGCGAGGTCGTCTGGGAGGCGCAGCTGCGGGGCATCACGCCGGAAGAAGTGCTCGCCGATTATGTGCGCGCTATCCCCCTGGGACGCCTGGAGGAGCCGGAGGACGTGGCGCGTGTGGTGGTCTTCCTGCTGAGCGACCGCGCCGCCTACATGACTGGCCAGGCCATTAACGTGACCGGCGGATCGATTATGTTCTGAGCACCCTCCCTCGCTGGTTCTGGCTCGGCCTGGCCCGACCCGATCCTGATCTCGATCTCAACCTGGCCCGGCCGGGGCAGCGTTCTTGCTCTCCCGGCGGGTTTCTGTGGACCAGAGCCGGGCCGGGGTCAAGGGGGCTGGCTGACGTGGCTGAGCTGTGCGGACGTCCTGTTATCTTCTCACGCTGGAGTTTCCTGTCTATGAGTCGCCGAACGACCATTTTCTTCGCCACAGATATCCATGGATCGGAGCGCTGTTTTATGAAATTTATCAACAGCGCCAGGTTCTACCACGCCGATGTCTTGATCCTGGGGGGTGATATCACCGGGAAGGCCCTCGTGCCGGTGGTGCGCAGCAGCAACGGTGCCAGCTACCAGGCCACCTTCCTCGGCGATAGCGTGACACTGGAATCGCAGGAGGCGCTGGAGGCCTTTGAGCGCCAGGTACGCCATGCGGGCGCCTATCCCTTCCGTACGACGCAGGAGGAGCTGGCCGCGATGGAGGCGGACCGCGCCCTGGTGGACCGGCTCTTTACGCGCCTGATGGTCGAGAGTGTGCAGCGCTGGTGCGAACTGGCCGAGCAACGCCTGCGCGGCAGTGGGACGCGCTGCTTTATCGATGCTGGCAACGATGATGAGCCGGAGATCGTGGAGGTGCTCAAACAGGCGAGCTATGTTGAGATGCCAGAGGGCCAGGTGGTGCTGATCGATGATGAGCATGAGATGGTCAGTTCGGGCTTTGCTAATCTGACTCCCTGGCGCGCCCCGCGCGACATCCCCGATGAGGAGCTGGCTGCCTTCATCGAGACGATGGCCCGGCGTTTGCAGCACCCGGAGCGCGCTATCTTTAATATTCATGTGCCCCCCTATGCCACGGGACTTGATATTGCACCGCTTCTGGACGATAATCTAAAGCCAGTAGTGGTAGGTGGCGAGATTGCAACGGGGCCGGTCGGCAGCCAGGCAGTACGAACGGCGATCGAGCGCTATCAGCCGCTGGTCTCGCTGCACGGGCACATTCATGAATCGCGCGCAGTGGGCAAGATCGGGCGTACCACCTGCATCAATCCGGGCAGCGAGTATGGCGATGGCAACCTGCGTGCGGCGCTGGTCAATCTAAAGGGCAATAAGCTCCTCAGTTATCAGCTTATTACCGGATGAAAGGGAAAAGAAAGCGATGGCAATGCAACGAGACTCCGAGACCCGGCTTCCCGCTCCTGAGAGCGGGGCCGCTGCGACGCTGGCTGAGGGTGAGGTGGAGGCGCGGCGGGTGATCGCGGCCCTGCAAGAGAAAGGCCTGACCCTGCGTCTACTCGGCGGCCTGGCGGTGAGCCTGCGCTGTCCCAGCGCCAGGCATCGTGCGCTGAACCGCTCCTATGCCGATCTGGATTTCGTGGCGTTGCGAAAGCAGGCGCGGCCCCTGCGCGATGCCCTGGAGGCCTGCGGCTATACGGCCGATCGCCGCTTCAATGCTCTGCATGGGGAGCGGCGCCTGCTCTTCTTCGACGAAGCCCATCAGCGCCAGGTCGATATCTTTCTGGGGGTCTTTGAGATGTGCCATAAGCTCGTGCTGGAGCCGCGCCTGAATCTGCACCCACTGACCTTGAGTCCGGCGGACCTCTTGCTGACCAAGCTTCAGATTGTGCAGCTGAACGCCAAGGATATCCAGGATATGCTGGCCATCTTGCTGGATTTTGAGCCCCAGCCGGCGCCCGCTGATCCTGGTGAGCAGCTCGACATGCGCATCATCACGCAGATCTGTGCGCAGGACTGGGGCTGGTACACGACGGTCAGCGATAATCTGGAGCGCATGCGCCAGGAAGCGGAGAGCTATCTGCAGCCCGATGAGGCGGCGCTGGTAGGGCGTCGCGTCGATCTGCTGCTCCGCCAGCTCGCCGAGGCGCCCAAGTCGGCCGCCTGGAAGCTGCGCGCTGTTGTGGGGAGACGCATGCAGTGGTATGAATTGCCGGAGGAGGTGCGGCGCTAGTCGGCGCCGCCCTCGTTCATCTGGCGCCGGGCCGTGGCCGCCTTAGCCTCAGGCTCAGCACACTCGTCTCAAGCTGACTGGCTGACCGGCTGACTGCGTGGTAGCCCGGGCCCTGATCGCGGTGCCGTTCCCCCTGACTCGCTCCCTTGCTCAGGCCTGCAGCGCCTGCTGCCAGCAGGCCACGCTCTCACGCAGATCAGCCAGAACCACGTCATCGGGGGTTTCAAAGGGATGGATCACCTCCAGGAAGAGGTAGACCTCCTCCGCCGGCCAGGAGCGTACGATCCCCACGACCGTTGCGGGGTCGACCAGACCGCGGCGGTTGCAGGCAGCGGTGAAGGGCCAGTGATGATCGCTGCCGCGCTCGGTCTGTTGCAGGTGCAGGACAGGTGTGTGTGGCCAGGGCTGTTGCAGCCAGACGCGGTAGTCGTCGCTGGCTGTGGCGGTCTGGAGCGCACAGGGATGGCCAACGTCCAGGCAGAGCACCAGCGGCACGCCAGCGCTGAACTCGAGTCCGCAGATCATGCCCGCCTCCTCGAGACTGAAGCCCCACTCGCGCGTCACCGCCATGTTCTCGAAGAGCAGAAAGTGCAGTCCCCGTTCGGCCGCGCGGCGCGCCAGCGCTGCCAGCCGTCTCTCCAGCTCGCCCAGGAGGCGGGTGCGCCGTGCAGGATCGACCGCATCGGCGACGCTCAGCGCGCCGAGGTGGCCGCCGCAGCCTTTCGTCCCCAGGAGCGCGCTGAACTCGATCGCCCGCTCGTACCAGCGCTGTGCAGCCTCGCGCATCTGCTCGGCGGGGTGCAGAAGCTGGCTCCATGAATAGGCTGCCAGCCCCGTGAAGGCGCTGTGAATCTCCAGATTCCTGGCGGCCGCCTCCCGGCGTACGCTGGCGGCGTAGGCCTCCAGGGCCGCCTCGTCGAGCAGAGGATCGGCGAGATCGAAACTGAACTGGCAGCACTCCAGTCCCAGCTCCTCGCAGATGATGCTGGTCCAGCGTTCCGGCTCTGGCCAGCGCTTGACGGCAAAACAGTTATTAATGCCAAGATGGATCGCTGGCATGCTGTGTGCTCCTTTCTCTCTGCTCGGGTGCAGCGCCTCCCTCGCGTGAGGGGCCATCAGCGGCGTCTCCTCTCCTGGTTAGGGCGCTAGCCACTGACCATCTGGTAGCCCTTGAGCTTTCCCTTGTTGAGCGTGACCAGCACGCCATGCAGGACCCCTTCGCCGTAGTCACTGCCGGGGTTGATGCAGAGCGTGCGCCCCAGTCTGCAGGTAGCGTGGGCCTCATGCACATGACCGTGGAGGCCCAGCAGCGGTTGATAGCGTTCGATGGCGGCGCGCACTGCCGTTGAGCCGACCGGCTTGAAGCGTGTCTGGCCCATGCTGGTCTGGACCTTCAGGGAGGCGTCCAGCTCTGGTGCATCGTCGAGGCCGGTCTGGAAGGGGGGAACGTGCAGGTTGAAGATCGCTGTCTCCGGGTGAGCGACACCGGCCATGAGCGCGTCGATGCGGCGCGTCAGCTCCTCTTCGCTGCACTCGCGCGGAGTGTGCCAGGGAGTGGGGTTAGACCAGCCGTAACTGATCATCTGGCTGTCGTCGTCAATCTGAACAACGCGCTCCTCCGGGTCGATGAGCAGCCGTGCCTGCTTCAGCGCCTCCAGCACAGCCGGTGGATCGTCGTTGCCCCCCATCACATAGCAGCGCACGCCACTGCCGGCCAGGCGCTCATCGGCCAGCGCCACCCACTGTTCCAGCCGCTCTTTCATCAGACGCTCGAAGAGGCTCTCAATCTCACCACTGGCCTGCAGCGCCTCGGGCTCGCCGGGACGGCAGCGATAGGGGTAGAGGCCCATGTCGGCGACGCGCTTCTCGAAGGCCTGAACCTCCTCGCCCTGCAGTTCCAGGCGGCGTCCGTGCGCCTCGGTCGTATAGACACCTGGACGTACCTCCTCCAGAAAGACGATAGCCTTCCCCAGAATATCGCCACCCATGATCAACACCTGTGCGCGATAGTAGCGAGCGGCATTGAGGAACTTGCGGAAGCAGCGCTCCGAGCCGTGCACATCGCTGGCATAGTAAATGGTCGTGGTCATCGCAGCTCGGCCCTCCCTTCTAGCGCTCCCCTCCGCTGCGACCGAAGGGGGCTTTGGTGCCGGCGAAGACAACCTCGATGCCGTGGGCGCGTAGCTGGCTCACCAGAGCCGCCGGGGCCTCTTCGTCGGTGATCAACGTATCGATGGCCTCCACAGGCGCCACGACGGCGGCCGTGGAAAAGCCCAGTTTGCTGTGGTCCGCCAGAATCATCGTGTGGCGTGCGCGCTCGATCATCAGGCGGTGCAGAGCGGCGGCCTCATGATCCAGCTCGGTGACGCCGACGGCTGGATCGATTCCCGCAGCTCCCAGAACGCACATGTCAGCGTGAAAGCGCGCGATGGCAGCCTCGGCAATGGACCCCGTCATGATCAGCTCGTCCTCGTGCAGGTTCCCTCCGGTGACCACCACGCGAATCTTGCGTGAACAGAGCAGGCTGGCCTGTGAGAGCGATGTGGTAACGACCAGCAGACGCGGCAGTGGCGGCAGGAACTGTGCAAACTGCGCGGTGGTCGTGCCTTCTCCCAGAAAGAGGGTCTGCCCCGGCTCGATGAGGTGGGCAGCGTGCATGCCGATGAGGCGCTTCTGCGTCGAGTACTGGAGCGCGCGGCTGTTGATCCCCAGCTCGATGCTCCTGGTAATGTGGGCCGTGGCTCCGCCATAGGTCTGGCGCAGAAAGCCGTCCTGCTCCAGGCGCTTGATGTCCCGCCGAATGGTCATCACGGACACCCCCAGCTCGTCAGCCAGGGCCTGTGCCTCAATGGACTGCTGCTCGGCCACACGCTCAAGAATCAGCCTGCGCCGGGTGCTGGCGTCTATCCGTGAGTCTCCCATGTCGCTCTCCGCTGATGACAACAACGAACATACTCCGAACAGGAAAATGTTGACGAGCGATGTTTGATGCTGTATACTGTAACCAATATCCTCTTTATTGTCAAGTTGAGAGGCCGGGCTGATGGGGAGTGGGAGGGTGAGCGGTCTGTTCTGACACCTGGCGTATCTGCGGCCATTGCTTCTGGCGTCTGTTCTGGAGGGCGAAGCCGCCCGTATCTGATAGATCAAGGAGTACGTCATGTCAACACCATCTGCGCCCACTTCCCTCTTTGTGCGGCAGTCCTCGGGGCTGGTGCGTGAAGCCTCGGCGCTGGACGCCATGATCTTCAACGCGGTCTTTTCTGCTCCCGTCGGAGCCACCCTGGCCTTCGGGATCTTTTATGCGCTGGGGACCTTTCCCGGCGCTGATCTGGTGGTGGCGCTGCTGATCGCCTTTGCGGTCAACATTCCTGTCTGCGTCACGATGTCCATGATGGCCTCGGCCATGCCGCGCACCGGGGGCGACTATGTCTGGATCAGCCGCATTCTGCATCCGGCGGCGGCTGTATTCAGCAACTTCTCCGCGGCAGCCTCAGCGCTGATCGGGGCGGCCTTCTGGGCGCGTTCCTTCGCTGTGCTGGCGCTGGGCCCGACCCTCGCCGTCTTCGGCGCTGTGACCAGCAACGCGGCGCTGATCAATGCGGGCAATGCCGTCAGTGGCAGCGATGCGATCGGCCAGTGGTGGACCTTCGGCCTGGGTCTGCTGCTGATTGTCATTCTGGCTGTCACCATGTCGCTGGGAACCAGGGCCTCGTTCCGCCTGCAGAACGTCTGCTGGATCATTGCCAGTGTAGGGACGTTCCTGGCCTTTATTGCCCTGCTGATCGGCTCACGTGCTGACTTTATCGCTCGCTTTAACGCCTTTGCTCAGCCCTTCACCCACAGCGCCAACTCCTATCAGGCCATTCAGGACGCTGCCCGCAAGGCTGGCTTTCTCTTCACGGGGGCGCATCCCTTCTCCTCGACCCTGCCCGTTGTAGCTATTATCATGACCTTCATGATGTGGAACTGGTGGTCGGTCTATATTGCAGGTGAGCTGAAGTCGGCGGGCAATCTGCGGCGCCAGCTGGCGATTATGATCGGCGCACTGGTCTGGGATACTCTCTTCATGATCATCGGTGTGCTGCTGCTCTATCGCAGTGCCGGAGAGCAGTTCGTCGCCAGCATCAACGCGCTGGTGGGGACCACGGGTTACACGCTGCCGGTGCAGCCCTACTACAACCTGATGGCGAGCATTGTGGCGAATAATCCGATCTTCGCCCTCCTGATTGCTGTGAGCTTCCTCTTCTGGAATCTGCCGGCGATGTTCCCCAATACGTTCATGCCTGTGCGCACGATCTTCGCCTGGGCCTTCGATCGCATCTTGCCGGAGAAGCTCTCCGAGGTCAGCGAGCGCACACATGCCCCCGTTCCTGCGATTATCACAGCCTCGCTGGTTGTCCTGGCGATCCTCACCTGGTCGGTGCTTTCGACCTCGTTCTTCACCCTGCTCTCGATGGGCGTGCTGGCCGGCGTGGTGACGATTGTGACGGTGGGCGTCGCGGCCGTGGTCTTTCCCTTCCGCCGTCCCGAGCTCTTCAATAATTCGCCGGCGAACATCCGCCTGGGCGGCCTTCCTGTCTTGCCCATCTTTGGCCTGCTCTCCATCCTGGTGGCGCTGGCTCTGGCCTGGGTGGTGCTCTCCTATCCGCAGTTGGGCATTGCTACGACGACCAGCGGGCCACTCAATGGCCTGCTCTTCATGGGGGCCCTGGTGGTGATCGGCCTGCTCATCTACCTGACGGCGCGCCTGGTACGCCGCAGCCAGGGCATCAATCTAGATTTAATCTATAGCGAGCTACCACCAGAGTAGCTGTGCTCTCTCACGTGTGTGGAGCGCTCCGGACCCTGCCCGATCCGGAGCGCTCTTTCTTCTGCGGCCGGCCCCGATCTCCTCGGCTTGACAGTCGGCCGTCGGCTTGCATATACTGCCTGTGCAAGCAGACCTTGTTTGCGGTATCAGGTGGCTGGCAACGCTGAGCCGTTGCTGGCAGAATAGGGAAGCCGGTGCGATTCCGGCGCAGTCGCGCTACTGTGACTGGCGAGCAACTCATTCTCCCTGGCCTGTGCAGCGCTCTTTCCAGACAGCAAGCTGCGCAGGCGGAAGGAAGCCACTGTTCGAGCAGCGAACGGGAAGGCCGAATGAGCGGCGTTCGAGCCAGAAGCCAGGAGACCTGCCTGATGCCTGTGGCTCATGTTCCTTCGCGTCAAAGGGGCAGGCGTTGTTCTCAAGCGTCGCTTCTTCCTGGCTCCGATTGCTGCCTGATTGTGTTCCCCTGTACGCGAGGTGACATCGGGCAATCTATCCTGTTCTGTGGAGGAGCGATGCCTATGTACACCCCTGTCGTCCCAACCCCGAAAACGTTGCTACCCAGGCGCTCGCGGCGGCTCTCCACGCTGTACGCCCTCGGCGCCCTGGCGCTGCTGCTCCTGCTGACGGCCTGCGGCTCCAGCGGCGGCGCTGCACAGCAGCCAACCCCCACGCCGACGGTCGTCCGCGATATCTATGGAACGCCGGTCGTCTTTCCCCAGACGGCCCCGCAGCGCATTATTTCCCTGGTTCCCAGCATCAGCGAGATTCTGGCGGCCCTGAATCTGCAGAAGCGGGTGATCGCCGTGGACTACTACACAGACTACCCGCCGCAACTGACGACCCTGCCACGTATCTCAGACGCCAACGGCAACTATAATGTCGAGCGCATCGTGGCTCTGCATCCCGACCTCGTCCTCAGCTCCGGGGGCCTGACCCAGAAGTACGACGCCGAGCTCACCAGACTGGGTCTGCATGTCGTTGATCTGCGCGATAGCACCATTGCGCTGATGCTGGCTGAGATTGAGACCGTGGGCCGTCTGACCTTCACGCAGAGCACCGCGGATGCCCTGGTCCACCAGCTCCAGCAACGCATCGACCAGATCCGTCAAGCGGTGCGTGGCACCAGTGCCCCCACAGTGCTGCTGGAAGCCGACGACAGCACGCCCGGCAAGCCCTACGTCTTTGGTGGTGGCACCTTCGGCGATGAGCTGGTACAGGATGCCAGCGCGGTGAACGTCTTTCATAACGATACCAGCAATGGGGGCTATCCTCAGGTGACTGATGAGGCCGTGATCAGCGCCAACCCGCAGTACATCATCCTGACCGAGGACCCACACTATGGTGGTGATCCGCAACTGGTCTATCGTCGCCCCAACTGGGGAGTGATCGCGGCTGTCCGGCTGCATCATGTCTATCATCTCAACACGGCCCTCATGCAGCGGCCAGGCCCGCGCCTGGTCGATGGCCTGCGCTGCCTGGCTCAACTGCTGCACCCTGATCGCTTCAGCGGAAGCCTGCCTGCCTACTGCCAGTAGGGCCAGCATCAGGGACTTCTGGGCCTGTCAGTCAGCGACTAATACCTCTTGTCGGGAGGACGATCTCTGCTTACACTCTGCATGAGAGAGCCTGGCTGCGGCGGTGTCGCTAGCGGTTCTGCGTGCTCTCAAAACAAGATCAAGAGCGATGACCTGGCTGCCCTCAGCGATGATGCAGCGCAGAGAGGAGTTCGTATCGAGATGCGCATTCGACATACGGGTGGGCGGGGGAAACGCAGCCCGGCGGGGCCGCGGCCGGCGCCAGCTCCGCAAGCGCTGGCTGCAGGAGCGGGTCCCCAGCCCCCACTCGCAGGTGGGGGGGAGACAACCTTTGGCCCCTGGCTCAGAGATGATGATACCTACCTCGCGCCGGCGACACGCCGCGCGCGACGTGGACCACTGCGCTCTCGTTCCTCCGCGACTCAGGAAGACGCGCGTGCCTCCGAGCGCGGCGCGGCTCTGGCCCGCTTTGAGGAGCAGCGGCGTGCGGCAACGGTCGAGGCGCTGCGTGTGCGGGTGGCCAGCGGCGATTACACAGTTGACAGCACTGCGCTCGCTCGCAGGCTGCTTGGACTGGAGGGCTGAGCACCAGGGTCAGTGCTGACGCCTGGCTGCTCCTCTGCTCTGCAGGGTTGCGCGTGGGCCGGGAGTGGAGCAATACGGTGGCGGTCTGTTGTGCTGGAGTGGCGCCCGGTGGGTGTGGCGGGCGCGCTGGACGAGCACTGCCTCGTCGGGCGCGCCTTTTTTTGGCTCTCTGGCGGAATGGACTGCCCCTCGCATATACTCTAGAGAGATGCTGTTGCGTATTGCTGTCTGGAGAAGAGTGATTGGAGGATCGCTATCAATGGAACCACTGGCACAGATGCGCTGCGTGCCCTGTCGAGGTGGAGAGCCGGCCTTGAGCGAGGCTGAGGTGACGGCCCTGCTCGCGCAGGTGCCGGGCTGGCACGTCGTCGAGGCGGAAGGCGTCAAACGTCTTGAAAAGACCTTTGACTTTGATAATTTTGCTCACGCGCTGGCATTCACCGATCGCGTGGGTGCTCTGGCTGAGGAGCAGGACCACCACCCCGTCCTGACCACCGAATGGGGGCGCGTGAAGGTCGTCTTCTGGACGCATGCCGTCGGTGGGCTGCACCAGAACGATTTCATTATGGCTGCCAGGACCGATGAGGCCTTTGCCCAGGCTGAGGGTCGTAAGTAAGGCCTGCGCAAGGTAGTGCTCTCCTGGCTGCCTTGCTTCCTCTTGATTAGACTCGCTTCACTGCAGGCAGGGCCAGCTGTACAGCCTGCTCGCCGTGCGCTGGCCCTGCGCTTTTCTCTGCTTCCAGGTCAGGTGAGCCCCATGCCTCAAGGCGGGAGCTTGCATCTCGCCCCGAATGAAACGCCAGGCCATATATTGATATGTTATGATACTATTGCTGGTGCTATGATTCTCGTAGAGCGGTAGTCATGGATGAGGGGAACACACTGCGTACTTGCATATGAGCAGACCATCTCATGGGTTCGATCTTCGGACCTCTCGCAAGTGGTTGCGCTGCAAGAGCGCGCGCCGGCTGCGCCCGCTCCTGTGGCTGTTGATCGGCTGCTGGCTCGTCATTCTCTCCGGCTGCGCTGTTGCCGCGCCGCAGGGGTCCGCTGGCCCCGGCCCGGTGGTCAGGCACCGGGCCCTGGTCTACGCCGCCATCGGAGCCTCCGATACCTTTGGCTTCGGAACCAGCGACCCCTACGCCGACAACTGGCCAACGGAGCTGGCCCACAGGCTTGGCCCCTCCGTTCACCTGGTCAATCTTGGTATTCCTGGCATTCATGTGGAGCAGGCGCTTCGTCTTGAGCTGCCCATTGCGCTGGATGTCCATCCCGACCTGGTCACCATCTGGCTGGCGGTGAACGATCTTGCCGATCACGTGCCAGTCGAGGCCTATGCACATAATCTTGATCTGTTGTTGACCCGCCTGCAGGCCGGTGCGCCGCACGCACGTATCGCTCTCGCCAATGTGCCCGACCTGACGCTGCTACCACATTTTAGGGCCTTCGATCAGCAGTGGCTGCGCACCCAGATCCAGGCCTACAATGCGGCCATCGCTGCCAGCGTCAGCCGCCATCATGTCCTGCTGGTCGACCTCTCGACGCAGAGCTACAATCTGGCCCAGCATCCAGAGTACATCAGTGCTGACGGGTTACATCCGAGCGTGATTGGCTATGTGGCCCTGGCTGATCTGTTTTATCAGGCGCTCACGTGAGGAGGGTCGGCCGTGCGCGAGTCAGCGAGTGGCGGCTGCAGGCATGCTGCTGAGATGCTGGCGCCCGGCGGACGGCCATCTCCCGGCCAGCCGGCTTGCCGGCCCTGCGCGGGGGCGCTGGCAATGACCTGAGAAGGTGGCATGACACAGCTTTTTGGCATTTCGCTCGATACGTTCACCGCCATATTGCTGGGCATAGCCCTGGCGCTCACCGCCCTCGTGGTGCTGCTGGCGCTCACCAACGCCCTCTTCTTCAAAATCGGTCTTCGCAATGTGCCGCGGCGACGTGCGCAGATGCTGCTGATTATCTTCGCCCTCATGCTCTCGACGACGCTCTTCTCCAGCGCCCTGGCGACCGGCGATGTGATTACGGGTGCGGTGCAGAGCGTGGCAACCTACAATGTCGGCAACGTCGATGAGACCATCGAGGGTGGCTCGGGCGACCTGGGCTTCTTCGATGACTCCATCTACTACAACCTGCTGCGCCATGTGCGCCACGACCCCGACATCGCCGCGCTGGGAGCGGCCATTATCGAGCGGAACCTGCTGCTGGCCGATGAGACCTCCCGTCAGGTGCGCTCCAGCGTCACCGCCCTGGCGGCCCTGCCAGGCAGCGAAGATGGCTTTGGTGGCATCCTGGATGATAGCAGGAAGCACCATCTGAGCCTGCGCTCTCTGGGTCCCAATGAGGTCTACCTCAATCACTCTCTGGCGCTCCTGCTCAATGCCCATGCCGGTGATACGCTCTATCTCTATTCGCAACGCTGGCCAGGGCGCCGCTATCCGCTGCATGTGCACGCCATCGTCGCCAGCGGCGGAATGATCGGCGATGTGCCTTTTCTTGTCAGCCAGCTGCAGCTCTTCCGCAGCATTGAGGGACGCCACGATGACATCACGCAGATTTTTGTCGCCAACCGTGGGAGCGATGGTCCCGAAAGCATCGCTATCTCTGATCGTGTGGAGGAGCAACTGGAGCGCTGGCTGCCGCGCAGCGTTCATGTGATTGAGGTCAAGAAGCTGGCCATTCAGAATTCCGAGAAGGCCCAGGATATTTTCTCACGTATCTTTGCTCTCTTCACACTCTTTATTATTGCAATAGGAACGCTGTTGATCTTTTTGATCTTTGTGCTGCTGGCTGCAGAGCGGCGTGTGGAGATGGGGGTGGCGCGCGCCATCGGTGTATTGCGGGGGCAGTTGATTCTGACCTTCCTCTTCGAGGGCGTGGTCTACGATCTGCTGGCCTCCTTCGTTGGCCTGCTCTTCGGTCTCGGCATCGGCGCCTTGCTGGTCCTGCTGCTGGGGCCGGTTCTGCAGCGTTTTGATTTCCCGCTCAAGCTGACCTTTCAGATACGCAGCCTGGTGCTCGCCTACTGCCTGGGGACGATCTTCACCTTCTGCTCGCTTGCGCTGGCCTCCTGGCTGGTCAGTCGCATGACCGTGGTGGAGGCCCTGCGCAATCTGCCAGAGCCGGAGCAGCCTCTCCCTTCCCTGGCGGACCTGGCGAAGAGGGGGGCGCGGCTCTGGCAGGTTCTGGGCAGGAGTGGCAGCCAGGCTCTCTCCTCTCTCGGTGAGCTGCTGATCGCCGGTGCGCGGGTGCTGCTGCTGCGGGGACCCCTGGCTGTGCTGGCGGGTCTGCTCTTGCTCGGGTATGGGCTGAGCGAGCGGCTGGTGGCTCCCTTCTCGCTAGGCCTCTCCTTGCTGATCATTGGAGGCTGTCTGCTGCTCAAAGCTCTGGTGGAGCGCTGCTACGCGCCCGCGCGGCAGCCGCAGGCGCGGCGTGTCAGTGCGCGTCTGATACCAGCGGTGGCGGGTCTGGCCCTGTGCGGCTACTGGGCGGCGCCGTTCGACCTCTTCGCCTCGCTGGGCCTGGTGCGTTTTCGCTCCAGTATTGAGGTCTTCTTCCTGGCTGGCCTGATGATGACCCTGGGTGTCGTCTGGGCGGTGATTCCCAGCGCTGATCTCTTCATCAAACCCATGCTGGCGCTGTCGCGCCTGCGGGCTCGCTGGCATCTGCTGGCCCGCCTGGCCGCCTCCTATCCCCTTCACTATCGCTTTCGCCTGGGGCTGAGCGTGGCCATGTTCAGTCTGGTAGTCTTTGCACTGACGATTATGACGGTCATCACCAGTGCCATGCAGCAGAGCTATGCCGATATCAACCTGCAGACTGGTGGCTATGATATTCAGGCCGTGCCATATTTCCGGCCGCTGCCGCTCGCGCTGGCGGGGAGCGCTGGCAGGCGCGGCACGCGCCTCGCGCCGGACGAGCAGGTGCGTGCCCTGCTGGCGCAGCGCGGTCTCGCCCCCGCAGCCTTTGCAGCCATCGGAGTGCGTACCACTACCCTGGTGGGAGTGATCCAGCCAGCCGCGCCAGAGCCAGCCTGGCATCTCTATCCAGCCCAGATCATCAGCGGCGCTTTCCTGCAGGGCTATGGCCTCCATCTCACAGCGCGTGCGCGAGGTTTTAACAGCGACAACGCTGTCTGGCAGGCGTTGCAGCAGCATCCCGAGGATGTCCTCATCGATAGCAGCGCCCTCGCCGCGGCCGACGCCCTGACCGAACCAGCCGGCGTCTATGATCCCTCGGCTCCCTCCGCGAGCCAGGCCGGCGTTGCGCTCACGCCACCCGGCCTCGATCCCTACTACACCTTCTCGCTCAGCGGAGTGGTTCGGGGAGAGAGCGGTTTTGCGCCTCAGACGGTCTGGGTGACGCGCGCGCCGGAAAGCGGCAATGTGCTGGACGCCACAGCTATCAAGCTGAAGGTGATCGGAGTTGTCGACAACAGCAATGGCGACCATTTTGGCCTCTACATTTCCCAGGCCCTCTACGGTGACGTTGCGCTTGATCCGACCAATCCCGAGACCCAGGCCTACTACTTCAAGGTGGCGCCGGGAGAGGATAAGCGTGCCCTGGCCCTGCAGCTCGGCTCTGCCTTTCTGGACGATGGTCTGGAGACGACGGTCCTCGAAGATGCCGTCTGGGAAGTGCGCGGACCGCGTATCTTGCTCAGCGATATCATGATCGGCATTGTGGGTCTGGCCCTGCTGCTGGGAGTTGCCGCCCTGGCGATTACGGGAACACGCGCGGTGCTCGAACGGCGTCAGCAGATCGGGATGTTGCGGGCCCTGGGCTGCAGTCGGCGCCTGGTGCAGGCAGCCTTTCTCTGTGAGTCGCTGCTGGTAGGTTTCTTCGGCAGTCTGATTGGCGTGGGACTCGGCCTGGTGCTGGCCCGCAATCTTTTCGCGGCGAACTTCTTCGAGCGCTATCAGACCGGGCTGGTCTTTGTGATCCCCTGGGGATCGCTGGGCCTGATAGTGGGTGTGGCACTCCTGGCCTGCCTGCTGGCAGCGCTGCTGCCGGCCTGGCAGGCGGGGCGTGTGACTCCTGTGGAGGCGCTGCGTTATCAGTGAGGGCTGCTCACCGTGCTGTGCCACGCGCGGTGTTTCGTGCTCAGGTTCTCTGCGGCAGGCTTAGCAGCTCCAGGCGACCTGGGCCTGGGTGCCGTCCTGCGCGCTGAAGATCAGGGCGCCTGAGCGTGGACAGGAGGTATAGACGTAGACGATCACCTGTTGCTGATTGCCTGGCGAGAGCCAGCCATGTTGCGGACTGAAGAAAGCGTAGAAGCCTGTGCTGACCGCGGACCATTGCTCGTTCCCAGAGGCAGACGAAGGCAGGGTCAGCGTGACTGTACAGCGATAGGCCGAGTTGTCACGCACGCAGTCGCTTTTGCCGTTCATCTGGGTCGGGTTGACGCTCAAAGCGCTCGAGACGGGCGGCGTCGTGGGCGTAGGCGATGGTGTGGGCGTAGGACTGGGCGTAGGCGTAGGCGTAGGCGAGGGACGTGGGGTAGGTGTGGGGGTAGGGGTGGGTGAAGGCGTAGGGGTAGGTGAAGGTGTGGGAGAGGGCGTGGCCGTGGCGGTAGCCGTCGCCACGAGGGCTGTGTGCCCCGTCGCGTGTCTGCTGATGCTCGCCGAGAGCAGAGGCAGCAGCAGGATGGTGAGCAGGCTGAGAACCACGACAATGCTCAGGATGCCCATGAACATCCAGACATGGCGAGTCTGGCCCACGCTCTCGCTGCCGAGGCGCTGTGCACGTGTCGCGCCACGCAGGGGGGGCAACGCTGGCCGCGTGGGTGGTGAGCCTGGGTTGAGGGCCGGCGCGCTGCCCAGAGCAGCGATCAAGGGAACCTTCAGCGTTTCTGCGTCAGGGCTGACCGTTGCTGCCGAGGAGGCTGACCCGCTCGCAGCGAGCGCCTCCGCTGGCGAGGCCTCCTCAGCCATTCCCTCCTCCGAGGCTGGTGGTCCAGCTGACACGATCGCGCTGGATGGCAGGCCTGGCATGGGAACGGTGGCCTGCTCCTCGATAGACGGCTCGAGCGGAACGGGCGAGAGCGTTGGTGTTGCTGTGAGGGCAATGCGCGCCGTTCCCGCAGGGGTCTCATGGGCCTCTGTGGCATCTGGAGCAGCGCTCGTCTCCAGGGAGGGGACCGCCTCCGCCGCTGGCGCTGCCTCTGGAGACTCAGCCGTAGCCGGCTGGCCCGTCTCCTGGCGGGCGACGGCAGCCGGATCGGTCGTTGGCAGCCCCGGGAGGAGTTCCGTGGCCAGCGTCTCCAGGGCAAAGGGCGGCGCGACCACCTCGCTCTGTGCAGAGCCGCCTTTGTTCCCGTCGCCGAGGAGTGGCTCGTGCCTTGGTGAGGAAGGTGAACCTGCTCGCTGCCGTTCCACCAGACTCTGATCGGGAGCTGGCAGAGCAGGCATCGGCGTGACGCTCGTGCCGGGGGCCTGGAGCGCGGCCACAAACTCCTTGACGCCGGGAAAGCGCTCGCTGCTGCGCTTGGCCAGGGCTGTGAGCAGCGCCTGTTCGATGCGTGGTGGCAGGAGGAGATTCACCTGCGTGGGGGCGAGCGGCAGCTCCCGGGCGTGCCGGCGCGCCATCGTAGCAAAATCACCGCTACTGAAGGGAGGACGCCCCGTGAAGAGTTCGTAGGCGATGCAGCCGAGGGCGTACTGATCGCTTTCGCGCGTGGCCACCCCGCTGAACTGCTCGGGGGCCAGGTATGGCAGGCTGCTGGGCCGCTGCTCTGGCTCCCCATCCGTCGCGGTCGCCCAGCTGAAGTCGCTCAGCAGCGGCTCCCCGGCTGCGTTGAAGAGAATATTCTCTGGCTTGAGATTCCCATGAATCACATTAAAATGATGGGCGTAGGCCAGGGCATCGGCGATCTTCTGTAAGAGTGCGATCGTCTCCGCGAAGGGTAGCAGGCCCGATTCAAGACGAGCGAGGCGCTGACGCAGTGTGCCCCGCGCCGCGTATTCGCTGATCAGATAGGCCTCCTCCTGATAGGTGCCGCTCTCCAGAGGAGCGAGGATGTGGGGGTGCTTCAGCATTTTAAGCAGGCGCACCTCGCGGAAGAACTGTTCGCGATTGCGCGGAAACGGGGCGTGAAAGAACTTGATGGCGACGGTGTTGCCCGCTAACAGGACGTGTTGCGCCAGATAGACACTACTCGAGGCTTTCCTGCCGAGGCCGGTAATCGTGCGATAGTTGCCGATCACTATATCAATATACTTATTGTGACTCAGCATAACTCCTCCACCCGGAGCACGGGGGAATCGGCAAACAGCGACGGCCGCTTACCGGCCAGCTTCCAAAGGGGTCCCTGCCTCTTCCCACGTTCTACCCTCTCATGATGATTACCTCTAGCAAAACCAAAGCAAGGAGAGTATAACCAGCACTTCTGTGCTCTGTCAATGGAATGGATAAATGGGGGATGACAACAGATCCTTCTGCTGCTAATATGTGGACTGATGGGCTATATCTGGCTCTGGAGTGACTCAGCAGTGAATTCTTCGTTATCTATTCATAGTGGAACTGTAAGCGTTCTTCTGTGCTTGATTACAGGATGCGGTTTGAGCATGTAGGAAGGGTCTAGTTATGAACCGCTGCCTCTATTGTGATAGGCCATGTGAGGAAGGAGTGGTCTTCTGCGACGAGTGTCGCGCGCTCCTGCTGCAGCGTCATGCAGCAGATGAGCAGAGGCCCTCATTTCCCAGAAAGATGCCCGTGCTGTTCGAGGAGTGGCCACCGAACACTATGCGCGGGTTTCCCACGGTGCCGATGAGCGCTGCGGAGGAGGCGGAGGCGTCGAGAGGTGCCAGCGACCCGGCAGAGCTATTTTCTGCCGCTCCCTTGCTCTTTGAGGAGGGCTGGCCGCTCTTGAGGGGAATCGATGATCCCCCTCAGGTGGAGGCGCTTCCCATCGATGGCGCGGCGCCAGCGAGGCGCACCCCTGGAGAAGAGCTGGAGCTGTCGGAGGTGGCCGCGTGCGCTGGCGGCGGGATGGGGCTTGCGCCAGACCGGCGGCCGAAGCCAGTGAAGCCGCCCCGCGCCCGGCGTCTGCGCTGGCTATTCCTGCTGTTAACGATGCTGGCGCTGCTCTTGATCATCTTCAATGGTCTGCTCATGCGCTCTGGCTTTTCGCATCTGCATCAGCAGACGGTAAGCATGGAGCAGCCGCCATTTCTGACGGCCGCCCCAGCGGTGGTCTACGCTGGTCAGACGGTGCATCTGCACCTCGATCATTTTCCCGCCTTTGCCCAGGTCTATGTCAGCCATGATGTCGGCCAGGCCCTGGCTCCGGCCGGCATGTCGGCCCTGATTCGTCTGGGTGCCAGCGGTAGCACCGATGTTTCCGTCGTCATCGGGCGCGACTGGAATCCTGGCAGCCATACCATCCAGGCCGAGGATATCAACAGCCACTACACCGCCAGTGCAGCCCTGCAGGTGCTGGCGGCAGGTCCCTTGCGGCCCCCGGCACTGGAGATCGATCAGCGCAGTCTGAACATGGGCGCGGCCGCAGAGGGGGCGAATAGCGCGCTGCCCTTGTCGCTGCGCAACGGTGGCGATGGCGCCATCTCCTGGACGGCCAGCAGCGATCAACCCTGGCTCTCCGCGACGCCGGCGCAGGGAGTGCTCAGCGATCACCAGACGATCCTCGTGGCGGTCAGCCGGGCCAATCTGCGCCCCGGCAGCTATCATGCCACGCTCACGCTCACCTCAGATGCCGGGTCTCCCCAGCATGTGCAGGTTGAGATGCAGGTGCTGACCGCCTCGCTACCAGTGCCCCTGCTGGAGCTGACTCCGCCAGCCCTCTCCTTCTCCATGACCGACGATGGTCCCGATCCAGCCTCGCAGTTTGTGCTGCTGACCAACCCTGGCAGCCGTCCTGCGGGCTGGTCAATCCGGACAGTGGTACCGCCAGTGGCCGAGCAGGATCAGCCACTGCCTGCGGTGGCCTCCTGGTTGCAGGTCAGTCCCATGCATGGAACGCTGGCGCCAGGCGCCCAGGCCTCGCTAGAGGTGACCGCGCATGGTAGGCATCTATTGCCCGGCCTCTATCTGCTGGAGCTTGTGCTGGGTGACTCCCGGGTGAGCCTCGACACCCCTCAACTCTTCGTGGCCTCGCTGACCGTGCTCCCCTCCTGCCGGCTGGCGCTGAGCCTGCAGAATCTCTCTTTCAGCACGGCGCCGGGACACGCGGCCCTCACCAGTCAGGAGATCGATCTCGGACTCGTGGCCGGCTGTGCCACCAGCGTGAGCTGGCAGGCCTTCACCTCCGCTAGCTGGCTGAGCGTGAATCCCGCCAGCGGACGGGTGGCCGCCTCCGGTTCCTCCAGGGTGCTGGTGAGTGTCGATCCTGATGCCCTGGGCGTGGGAAGCTACAGCGGGTTTGTCCTCTTCTCAACCTCCCAGCGCACACAGACCGTGGCTGTCCAGTTGAATGTGCTGGCCTCCGTGACGGTCCTGCCGGGAGGCGGCTCGGTGACAACGCCGGCGCAGGCCCAGGGCATGAGCACCCTGGGGGCTGTGCTCTCACCAACCAGCCTGAGCTTCACGGCACAGCAGAAAGGGCCAGCTCCGCCTCCACGCTCTGTGTCGCTAACCGCCACCAGCCAGCCCCTGGTCTGGTCGCTCTCCTTCAATGGCTCGTCGTATCCCTGGCTGCAGGTGTCGCCTGCCTCGGGGACACTGGCAGCTGGAGAGACAGCGCGCATTGCTGTCAGTGTCCAGACCCAGGGTCTGACGTCCGGCTCGTATGCCGCCCAGCTCGTCCTGATGGTCGCTCCTGTCTCCTCCCCCGGCAACGCGGTCGCGCAGGCACTGACGGTCTCCCTCACGCTGCTGGCGCCCTGCGTTCTGGAGGTGACACCCACCAGCCTGACGTTCTCTGCGCCCCTGCTGCAGCCTGATCCGCCGCCGCAGACCCTCATGCTGCTTGCTGATGGCGGCTGCCAGCGCCCGCTGAGCTGGAGCGCCGTCGTCGACTCTGGTAGCCTCTCCTGGCTGCATCTTACCCAGACCAGTGGCAGCGACAGCGGCTCGGGCAGTGTGATTACAGTCTATGTAACTCCGCCCCGTCTGCTCCTCAAAGCGCTGCACGGGCAGATCACGATTACGGCCGTTGATAGGACGCAGAGCGCCCTGCAGAGCAGTCCGCAGGTGATTGCAGTGACTGTCAGTCCCAGTTAGGGGGCGGCGCCTGCACCGCGGAGAACCGGACTCTGCCGATGCCGGCAAGAGGCGGCCAGTGGCTCCAGCCACTGGCCGCTCACTCGAGCCGGCGGATCGCCGGCCGGCCATAGAGCAGGTAGAGCGTGTAGAGGCCGATCAGCGTCCCGGCGCCCGCTACGGTCAGAGGACCTCCGATCAGGGCAATCAGGCCGCTGGCAGCAAAATCGCCCAGCGGCCGGACGCCCATGATCATAAGCGTGTTTAAACTCATGATGCGGCCACGCATCTCTGGTGGCACGCGCGTCTGCATGAGTGTGATCACTGTGGCGGCAATGACGTTCTGCATGGCGCCGACCAGCAGCAGCGCCAGCAGTGAGAGCCAGAGGAGGCGGCTGGAGGCGAAGAGCAGGAGCCCACAGGTCCAGGCGGTGAAGGCGCCCAGCAGAAGCGCTCCCTTGTAACGGAAGTCTCCCAGGGAGGCGACGCCGAGTGCCCCTGCCACTGTTCCCACGCCCGAGGCTGAAAACAGCAAGCCAAGCTGGAACGGATTCAGATGTAGTATTTTTACGGAAAAAATCGGTAGAATAATAGCCGCTGATGGATTGAGAAAGAGCAAGAAGCAATAAGCCGAAAGTACCCATGGCAGGACCTCATCGCGTCGTACAACGGCCAGCGAGGCGCCGATCGCCTGGGACAGTGGCTGGCGGCGCTCCTCGGCAGCGGTGGCGGGACTGTGCATCATGAAGAGCACGATGAGCACACCCAGGTAGCTGAGGGCGTTGAGAAAGAAATTGCCAGCGTACTGGATCAAGCCAATCGTCAGGCCGGCCAGCGAGGGTCCAATGACCGCTGCCCCGTTGAAGATGACCGATTGCAGTGAGATGGCGTTCATAAGGTCCTCGCGTGGCACAAGCTGTGGAATCAGCGAGGAGCGCGTCGGCTGGTCGAAGCTGAGGACGGTGCCGTTGCAGAAGGCGATCAAGACGATCATCCAGACCTGAATGACTCCCAGGAGGGTGAGCAGGCCCAGCAGAAAGGCCAGTCCCATCGAGAGGCTCTGTGTGCAGAGCAGCAGACGCCGCTTATTGATGCGGTCGGCGATGCTGCCGCCGATCAGGGCGAAGAGGAAGAATGACGAGGCCTGAGCCAGGGAGACCAGTCCCAGCGCCGGCGCTGAGTTGCCGGTAATTTTGAGTACCAGAAGGCTCTGGGCGACGATCTGCATCCAGGTGCCGATGGAGGAGACAATCAGGCTGATCCACAGTAGTCGATAGTCACGATAGCGCAGGGCGCGGAATGTGCCTGATGCTCTGCGGCTGAGGCCGGCCTCTTCATCGTCGTGCCGGCGCCGGGTCGGGGTTGATGTGTTCACAGGATCAAACTCTTCTTTCGCTTACGGGCTGGTGGCTGGTGGGCTGCCATGGGAGGCGAGGCGAGCGCGCGCTCCTCTTCGCTGCCAGGGGCGCCGGAGAGATCTCCCTGCTCCTCGCTCCCCGGAACTGATAGCAGACAGGTGCGCTCTCTCGCGTGCCGATGAAGGGCACCATCTCCACCCCTACCAGAGAACGCGCTGACCGCTCACCACTCGTCCTGGCCCTTCCCCTCGGGCGCTGACTGCACACGCGTGTAAGATCTGCTAATATTATTATACCTATCTCCATATATCCCGTCGCTGCCTCGCTGTGCTCTCTCAGCTTTCAGGGAGAGCAGCGGAGATGACAGTTCCCGTGCTCGATAGCCCATATACTTGACAGTCATGATGTGCATCGGTATTATTAAGTATAGGCTCGTCTTGTGTAAGGAAGCATGATGGGGTCATAGCCCCAGGTGCCAGTATGCTTCCATATCACAACCATACAGGTGTACTCCCTGCTATGCCTTGTAGCTTCCTCTGCTACAGGATTGCTCATCCTGCTGCGACGAGCAAACATGCATAAAAAGGAGGTATCCCCAGTCACTTCTGTGCTCCTTCAGGGAACACAGCTTCAAAAGACATGCTCACGTTTTCTCTCACATGCATGTTTTAACGTTCTTGTAGGTATTGACCAGACATGACAATGTTGTCCGGTCAGTAGCCCGACCCATTGACGTGTCGGCGATATCAACTTGAGGTGCCGATGAACAGCAAGTTGTTTTCCACCTCGCTGCGCCGTCTCTTTGCCGTCCTGGTCGCGCTTGCAGCGAGCCTCTCCACAGCTTTCCTGCTCATGTTCCCGCTCACCGTGCATGCTCAGCCGGCTGGCGGAACCCCCTCCGATCGCTCTTCCATTCGTGGGCATATCGTACCGCTCTTGCAGCACCAGAAGCCGCTGCATACGGAGAGCGCAGGCCGCACGTTGCAGCTCTCCATCGCGCTCAATCTGCGCAATACAGCAGCTCTGGACGCCCTGATCGCCGCGCAGAACAATCCCCATTCCTCCCTCTACCATCACTACCTCACGCCGCAGCAATTCACCGCCCTCTTTGGTCCCACGCCAGCGACCGTAGAGCGCGTCGTGAGGTACCTGCGCTCCCAGGGGTTGCGTGTTGAGCAGGTCTCTGCCAACCGCACCCTCATCAGCGCCGCGGGGACCGTGGCGCAGGTCGAGAAGGCCTTTGCCGTCACCATTGCCGATTATCAGGTTGGCGGGCGCACCGTGTACGCGCCGACCTCTGAACCCTCCGTCCCGGCCTCACTGGGCGGCCTGATCCTCAATATCGCTGGCCTCAACAACGTTGCGCAGTACCACCCGCTGGGCCTGCAGCGCCTCAGCGGCCTGCGCATGCCGCAGACCGGTCCTGGCGGTGGCTACACCCCCAGCGAATTGCGCACCGCCTACGACATGAACTCCCTCATCTCCTCAGCCAATGGCTCCGGCCAGACCGTCGCCATTTTCGAGCTTGACGGCTACAAATCCTCCGACGTCAACACCTACCTCAGCCAGTACGGCCTGGGGTCGGCGAAATACTCCAACGTGCTCGTGGATGGAGCCACCAACACCGCTGGTTCGGGAGCCATCGAGGTTGAGCTGGACATGGAGGTCGTCTCGGCCATCGCGCCGGGCGCCACCCAGAAGATCTACATCGGTCCCAACAGCACCAGCGGCGTCAATGATACCTACAATCGCATCGTCACCGACAACCTCGCGAAAGTCGTCAGCACAAGCTGGGGCGAGTGCGAGGCTGCGGCGGGCAACTCTGAGCTGGCGACCCTCGATAACATCTTCAAGCAGGGCGCGGCCCAGGGTCAGGCCTTCTTCGCTGCCTCTGGAGACTCCGGCGCCTACGACTGCAATAACAACAGCCTGGCGGTCGATTCTCCGGCCGATGACCCCAATGTCGTCGGTGTCGGCGGCACCACGCTCAACACTGGCAGCGGTGGCACCTACAGCAGCGAGTCTGCCTGGTCCAATCCCAGCGATACGCAGCGCAGCCCCAACGGAGCTGGCGGCGGCGGGGGCATCAGCTCCTACTTTGCGCGTCCCTCCTATCAGAGCGGCCCCAATCTGACCAACGCCAATCGCATGGTGCCGGACGTCTCCGCAGATGCCGACCCCAACACTGGTTATTCGGTCTACTGTAGCGTGTCCGCGGCCGGCTGCTCTGGCTGGCTCTCGGTCGGTGGCACCAGCGCCGCGGCGCCCCTGTGGGCCGGCCTGGCAGCGGATACCAACCAGTACCTGAGTGCGCAGGGCAAGGC
>JBHOQN010000110.1:0-16537 GCA_042408965.1 Ktedonobacteraceae bacterium | reverse complement strand
TCGAGAGAAGTACCTGGCTTCTCTTGCTCAGGATGGTATAGCTGTCCTGAGTGGGCCGACCTGTCAGGCGGCCTCTCGTGTCCACCCTTCGGGGTGAGATGCAAGCCCCCGCCTTCAGGCGTGGGGTCCACCTGACGGACTCCATCTACTTTCGCGATCCCAACGGACAGTTGCTCGAAATGGCCTGCTATAAGTTCGAGCCACCGGAGGGCTACACAGTGGTGGATGTGCTGGCCGAGGCCCACCGTCTGCGGGTGGCGGCCGGAGCCTATAACATTGGCGATGAACACCTGGCCGATGCCATTGCGGAACTCACGCGACGCCGTGCTCCGCGGCTGACCAGGGCGGAGGCGCCCGCGCAATGAATTCACTGGTCGCTCCCGGAGGGCAACCGACGGGAACGTTCTGGGTGATGGACCTGGCCAGATCTCTGGCGAGTCCTTCGCCGGCGCGTATGGCAGTACAGTTCAGGGAGGTGGGCCCAGAGGGTGCTCCGGAGCTGGCACGCGCCATGGGGCTGGCGCGCCTGGAACCCCTGCTGCAGCGCTTTGCGGCAGGACGGCGCTGCTACGCGGGCTACGTTGAGGGGGGAGCGGTGCTGGCCGTCTATGGCTGGGTCTCCTTTGATCGAGAGCACATTGGAGAGCTGAACCTGACCCTGTATCTGCCCAGAGGGACGGCCTACATCTGGGATTGTGCCACGCTTCCTGCCTATCGTGGGCAGCATCTCTATCCCGCGCTGCTCGTCTATATAGCTGGTGTGCTGCGTGAGCAGGGTATTGAGCGTGTCTGGATCGGCGCCGATGCGGATAATGAGGCCTCCAACCGTGGCATGGCGCGCGCCGGCTTCGTGCCAGTAGCGGACGTGTTCAGCGCGCCTGCCGGTAGCACGCGGCTCGTGCTCCGCGGCCGGTCTGGTGTCTCCGCGGCGCTGCTGGCCGATCTCTGCCGCGCGCTGCCAGGAATCGAAGTACTCTCTCAGGAGGCTGAGTGACGACCATGACAGGCGAACTCACGACCGACCATGTGCCCGGTCCCCATCGGGGCCAGCCGGTCCTGCTGGCCGGAGAGCCGCTGCAGCAGGCCCGCGCGGCGCTGCTGCTCCTGCATGGACGCGGGGCCGACGCTGAAGATATTCTTGAGCTGGCGCAAGAGCTGCAGCAGCCAGGGTATATCTTTCTGGCGCCCCGGGCAGCCCATCAGAGCTGGTACCCCAATCGCTTTCTGGCGCCGCTTGAAAGCAACGAGCCACACCTCTCCTCGGCGCTGGCCCTGGTGGAAACGCTGCTCACGCAACTGGCTGCCGCAGGGATTCCTGCGGAGCGCACCCTGTTGCTGGGGTTCTCTCAGGGCGCCTGCCTGGCGCTAGAGTTTGTGGCGCGCAATGCTCGCCGCTATGCGGGCGTCGCCGGTCTGAGCGGCGGCCTGATCGGCCCTGACGCAACAGCGCGTGATGATACCGGGTCGCTTGCTGGTACCCCCGTTTTTCTAGGCTGCAGCACTGAAGATCCGCATATTCCACGGCAGCGTGTGCTGGAGAGCGCCGGGGTGCTCCGGCGTCTGGGGGCGGTGGTCACCACGCGCCTCTATCCGCACCTGGGGCATACCGTCAATCGAAATGAGCTGCGCTTCATCCAGGGAATGATGAAAGCAGCACTCGCCTGAAGAAGAGAAGCCCCAGCGGACCCGCTCCTGGCGGACAAAATATCTACATTGGCGGTCGCTGAAGTGTTCATATCTGCCCTTGCTAATCGAACAGAGGCGGGCATACTTATTGATAAAGATGCTCTGGGGGGAGTGCCGTGACGCAGTTTCTCGATCTCTCGCAGCCCATCGAAAGCGGTATGACCTTCTTTCCCGGCGATCCCGAACCGCGCATTGAGGCAGTCCCGCTGGCTGCCCCCTGGCGTGTATCGCAGTTGCACCTGGGAACGCATACTGGCACGCACATCGATGCGGCGGCGCATTTCCTTCCGCAGGGGAAGGCGATCAGCGATTACCCTCCAGAACGCTTCTTGCTCTCGGGAATTGTCGTTGCGGTCGAGGGCTCTACCGATGATGAGGCGATCCAGGAGGAAGCTCTGGCGCCCTCGCTCTCGCTGCTGCCACCCGGTGGAGCACTGCTGATCCGCACGGGATGGGATCGCCACTGGAAAACAGAGCGTTATCTGCGTCATCCCTATCTCAGCGCGGAGGCGGCGCAACTGCTGGCGCGGGCTGGCCTCTCCCTGGTGGGCATTGATGCCCTCAACGTGGACTCCACTGTGCAGGGAACGGAGCATGCCCACGCAGCCCTGCTGGGGAATGATATCCTGATCGTGGAGAACCTCACACGCCTGAATCTGCTGACCTCAGGCATCGTCTATCAGTTTGCTTTTCTTCCTCTCCCACTACTGGGGCTGGATGGTTCTCCCGTACGCGCCATTGCCTGGCGCCAGTCCTCAGTGTAGCAGGCCTGGTTGGCAGCTCCCGAGAGAGGCCCTTTGTTGTCTGCTTGCTTTACCAGATAAGAAGGAGAGGCAATGTCCGCTCAATCGCAGCCTGCGCGCCCGGGCACGTTCGTGCGCAAATCATCGGGTCTCGTCCGTACAGCAGGACCTCTGGACGTTGTGACCTACAACATCAACTTTATTTCCATAGGCCTCCTGCTGACCTTCATGTTTCTGGAGATGCCCTCGCTCTATCCGGGCGTCAATATGTATCTCTCCACGCTCATCGCCGTCTTGATCGGGGTGCCGACCTCACTGGTCTATGGCTTCCTGGCGGCCAGCATGCCGCGTTCGGGCGGTGACTACGTCTATGTCAGCCGCATTCTCGGACCTGCCTGGGGGACGATGGCCAACTGGAACGTCACCATCTGGTGGTTTTTCTACGGAGGTGTGCCATCGGCCTTTTTCGCACGCTTTGGTATTGCGCCGCTGCTGCGCGTGCTGGGGGCCTACACGAATAGCAGTAGTCTGCTCTCGGCCGCCGACTGG
The DNA here is from genome assembly GCA_042408965.1 of Ktedonobacteraceae bacterium. Lineage (GTDB taxonomy): Bacteria > Chloroflexota > Ktedonobacteria > Ktedonobacterales > Ktedonobacteraceae > Thermogemmatispora. The sequence goes on along the minus strand of JBHOQN010000110.1, from coordinate 13,559 downwards.
GTTTCCTCACCGACGGGTACCTTTCTCTTCGGAACCGCACTGCTGGTGGTGCTGACAGTGATCTTTGTCGTAGGCCTGAAGCGATTCTTTGTGGTGCAGAACGTCCTGTTCTTGCTGGCACTGGTGAGCACCATCCTGGTGATCGCCATCTGGCTCTTTGCCGATCCTGCAGCCTTCAAGGTGGCGCTGAATGGATCGCTGGGCAGGGTGGCGGCTCAACCTGGTCTCTACAACGCCATTCTCAGCTCTGCCCAGGCGGCAGGCTACAAGCCCGCACCGTTCTCCTTCTACGAGACGCTGCTGCCGATCACCTGGATCTATCTCAATCTGGGTTTCTCCTTCTCGTCGGCCTACATTGGCGGTGAGATCAAAAACGCGCGGCGGTTGCAGTTGTGGGCGTCGCCGGCGGCCATTCTGATTGTCGCGGCGATCGTCATGCTCACCATCTTCGCCGCCGATCACGCCGTTGGTATAAACTTCATTGGTGCTGTCGGAGTCGCTGACTGGGGCAAACTCGGCCTCTCGTTTCCTCCCACCTTCAGCGAGCTGGCGGCCTACAGCGCCGGCAATATCGTCGTCGCCTTTCTGATCATGTTCGGTTTTCTGTTCTGGTCCTACGCCTGGTTACCGGGTCAGATTCTCAACGGCTCGCGCAACCTGGTGGCCTACTCGATCGATGGCCTGCTGCCGCAGCGCTTCAGCGAGGTCAATCCACGTTTCCACACGCCGGCCTTCAGCCTGGGGGTCATGTGCATCGCCTCGATTATTTCACTAGCGATCTACGTCTATACCCCCTACTTTGCGACGCTGGTCGGCATCTTTGGCTTTATTCTGACCTTCGGGCTAACCTCGATCGCGGCCATGCTGCTTCCCTATCGTGCGAAGGCCATCTTTGACAGTTCGCCGGTGCGCTGGCGGCTGGCCGGTATTCCAGTGATCACCCTCGTTGGAGCGGTGAGTCTGATCATGTGCGCTGTCATGGAGTGGATCTATCTCAACGATCCCTATGCTGGTTTGCAATCGACAACGGCCCCGTTCTTCTCGCAGATTCCCTACGGCATGGCCTGGTTTAACGTAGCGATCTTCCTCTCCGGACTGCTGCTCTACTTTATCGCCAGGGCCGTGCAGTCACGACGCGGCATGGACGTCGATCTCTCCTACAAGGAGATCCCCGTTGAGTAGAGGGCGGGTGCCCGCTGCCGAATCTTCTGGAGAAGGAGGAGTTGATGGCCTGGTTTCTAGGAAAGAAGGGGAGCGAGCAGACGCTGCGTCTCTTCTTCGCGACTGATCTGCACGGCTCGCAGCGCGCCTTCCGCAAGTTTATCAATGCCGCGAAGTTCTATGACGTCCGTGTGCTCATCATGGGCGGCGATGTGCTGGGGAAGATGATCGTGCCGGTCGTCAAGGATGCCAGCGGCCGCTACCATGCCACACTGCAGGGGGAGCGCGAGGAGGCGAACACGGAGGAGGAGCTGCAACAGCTCCTGGGACGCATCGCGGACCAGGGAGCCTACACACAGGTGATGAGCCAGGAAGAGTATCAGCAGCTCGAGGCCGATCCCGCCGCCCTGGAGGCGCTCTTCCACACCCTGGCGCGTCGTCGTCTCGAGGAGTGGGTCGATTTTGCCGAGACGCGCCTGAAGGGAACTGGCGTCAGGTGCTATATTACAGGTGGCAACGATGACTACGCCGATACGCTGCTGCCTCTGCAGGCCCCAGGCCTGGAGGTCGTTGTTGGCTGCGAGGGCCGGGAGGTCCCTGTTGCTGAGCAGTATACGATGATCAGTCTGGGCTTCAGCGGCCCCACGCCCTGGAAGACCCCGCGCGAGACCGATGAGGAGACGCTGGGGCGCATGATCGCGGAAATGGCAGAACGAGTGGCAGATCTGAGCCGCTGCATCTTCAACCTGCATGATCCGCCGTTCGATTCGACGCTCGATATCTGTCCGCTGCTGGACTGGAATAGCGATCCACCAAGGCAGGTGATGCGTGGCGGTCAGATCGTCATGCATGCGGCGGGGAGCATCGCCGTGCGCAAAGCGATCGAGACCTACCAGCCGCTGCTGGGGCTGCACGGTCACATTCACGAATCGCCGGCGGCGGCCAGGCTGGGGCGTACGCTCTGTATCAATCCCGGCAGCGAGTACGGCGAGGGTATCCTGCGCGGCGCGCTGATCACGCTTGAAGGAAGCCAGGTCAGGCGCTATCAACTCACCTCCGGCTAGTCAGGAGAATCTATGGCATTGAGCGAACAAGGTCATCACGAGGAGCAAGGGAAGATCGAGCGCGAAGATCTGCGCGGCACGCAGGCGATGGAGCAGGTGGATCAGTTGGGCAGTGCGCGGGCCAGGGAGCGAGCCGAGCGCGCGAAGCGCTACGGACTGGAGGCAGCGCCGAGCATTGTCGATCGGGCGCTGACGCTCTTTCGGCGCGAGCCGTGGACGCTGGGGGGGGGACCGACCTTCATGCAGGCCCCCTTTCTAGAGGACATGCGTCAGCTTGGCGGCCAGGATGTAGTTGTCGTGGGCGTACCGCTTGACACGGGCACGACCTACCGCGCCGGGACGCGCTTCGGGCCTGAGGCCATTCGGCGCGTCTCCTCGCTGGGCTATGGCTATAACCCTGAGCACGAGGTCGACCTGCGCGAGGCCCTGACAATGGTTGACGCAGGGGATGTGCAGGTGATTCCCGCCAACATTGAGAAGAGCTTTGATCAGATCGCCCTGGCGCTCAGCTACATCACCGAGCGAGGAGTCTTTCCGGTCGTCCTGGGAGGAGATCACTCCATTGGCTATCCGACCATCCGAGGCGTGGCGCCCCATATTGATGGCAACATCGGCATTATCCATTTTGATCGCCACAGCGACCTGAGTGAGAAGACCTACGACGAGCGTATGCACGCCTCGCCTTTCTTTCATGCGACCAACATTTCCAACGCTCCGGCCAGCAATCTGGTGCAGATCGGCATCGGAGGCTGGACCGGCTCGAAGGGGGGTATGCGCGTCGCCCGTGAGCGCCAGGCGACGGTCATCACCATTGCTGATATCGAGCACTATGGCATTGAGCGCGTGATGGAGTATGCCCTCGAGATCGCCTGGAAAGGAGCACGCACGGTCTGGCTCTCGTTCGATATCGACTCCGTTGATCCAGCCTTTGCCCCTGGAACGGGCACGCCGGAGCCAGGCGGCCTGCAGCCGCGAGAGGTCTTCAAGATGCTGCGCCTGGTGGCGCGCGAGGGCCTGCAGGGAATGGAGGTGGTTGAGGTCTCGCCGCCCTACGATGTGGCGGACATCACCGCCCTGCTGGCTGGACGAGTCATTATGGAGGTGCTGGCGACGCTCGTGGAGGCTGGCAAGCTTGGGCGACGTCCCTGAGCGGCCTCCAGTGCCGTGGGAGCCGTCAGAGGAGCTTCCTTCGAGTCCGAGCGCGGCCCGGTTTCGCGCGGCATCAGCCAGCTTCGCGCTCCCTGAGAGCTGGTGCCGATCAACGCGGCGCCTGATCCGCCCCTCGCTGGGTGGCAGGCAGTGCGGCTCCACAACTGAGACATGGGTGTGCAGTCCCAGCGTCTGGCGCAGAGCTGCGCCCACCCTCTCCTGCAGGGCGGCCAGCTCTGCCTCAGCTAGCTCGTGGAAGACGTCGCTGGTCTCGGGATAGTCCCGCGCTCTGTCTGGCAGGTCCCTGAGCTGGTCCCCTCTGGTCGGGGTATGGACTATGCCTGTTGATCTTGCTGGCGAGCTTTGCGAGCCTGCTTGCGGGCCTCTTCAAGGCGATACTGCGCCATGGCGGCGGCGTGCTCTGGCGAGGCCAGGCAATCGGCCTGAGCGGCGGCCAGTTGTTCCAGCAGGAAGTCGGTATCGCGTTCAAAGGCGAGGTCGATCTGACGTTTGGTGTGTAGCAGGGCTGTGAAGGGGATGCTGAGTAGCTCCTGGGCCAGGGCGAGGGTGCGTTCCTCACGCTCCTCTGGAGCTACTACCTCATGAAGCAGACCCCAGGCCTTTCCTTCTTCGGCGCTGAAGCGTCTGCCGAGCAGACAGAGGAACCTGGCGCGGGAGGCCCCGACCAGGCGCGTCAGACGCATCGGGCCGAGGGCAGCCACCACGCCCTCGCGGACAGCGGGGATGCTGAAGACCGCATCGGAAGAGGCCACCACCAGATCGCAGGCCAGCACGATCTGCAGGCCCCCGCCCAGACAGTAGCCGTGGACGGAGGCGATGGTGATCGCTGGTAGACGTGCCAGCGCCGTCACTCCCCGTTCCCAGGTCACGAACCATTCGAGGCTCAGATGCCCCTGGGCCAGCTCCTTCACGTCCAGCCCGCTACAAAAGGCGCGTCCCTCTCCGCTGAGAATGACAACGCGCACGGTGCTGCTTTGCGCCAGATGCTCTGTGACGCTGACGAGATCGCGCACCCAGGGCCAGTTGGCAGCATTGAGCACCTCTGGGCGATTGAGGCGTAGACGCGCCAGAGGACCGTCTACTTCGCAGAGCATCGTCTCCAGTTCTAGTCGTATCATGCGAGCCTGCTTTCTGCACTGGATTCACCTGTCGACAAGCCGTTTCCGCAGCGATGAACACATCCCTCTAGCGCGCCGGAAAGCCATCTGCAGCAGATCCTCCAACCTGGCACCTGCTGAGAGTGATCTCACCGGGCGCGGATCATGTCCGGGTGTCTATTATACCACCACCTTCCTCCGGGTCTGCCTGTCTGATGGCTCCCGCTCTCTGCATTGGCGATCGCGGTCGATCTCAGGTGCAGCCTGGCCGTCCTGGATGTCATCCCGAGGGGAGCGTACCAGACCGGTCGGTTGGAGATTGACCAGCGGGCGCATCGAGGTGGGGAGAGCCTGAACGCTATAATAATATGGAAACTGTAGCATATCTGTTCTATATTGTTCCAGGTACAACCGGAAAAGATTCAATAAAGTTTCGATTGGCTCTCTGAAGTGAGGTGAGGCTATATGCCATGCTCGTACTGGATGGCACTCTCTGAAACTTGTGACTTTTGAATAGATCCAAAAGAAGGGATCTTTTGCTTGACAAACGGTAATATCTTGTATTACACTGGGAAGAAAGAGAGAGGTATGGTCACTGTAAGGCAGTTTTCCGAATTGAAGAGGTAAGGAGGTGCAATCGAGCAAGAGTTCTCCTGAGTTGTCATCGGGCCATTAGGGAACAGAGAGCGTCCACAAATAATACGAGTGAACCATGTATTCACGCATGAATCAACGGTAATGATGCGAAAGGATTTCGCAAGCGGAGATATCTGGTACGGAGGAGACAGGCAACGGACGCTGAACCCCAACGGTGTCGACTCCATTGCCCGCTGTGGAAGCTTCTGACCCGGCCTTCCCCCTCAGGGCGTACCCCAATCGCTGCTCAGTCACCTCTTTCGCTTTCTCTCTGTCGCCATTTCAGGACCGTGCGAGCTGATTCATGGTTGATGCAGCTTGCGCGTTCTCTCCACTCTGCGTGCGCTGCATGGGGACCCTCGCGTGGGATACCTTTTCCGAAAGGAGAGCCATCGTCATGACGACTCGAAGACAGTTGCTCAAGGTCGGTGCCGCCCTGGGGATAGGGACGCTCCTTCCTATCTCACTATTCACGGCTTCGCGCGTCTCTGGCTCTGTTCAAACCGCTCAGACGCCCCTGCCAGGAGCGGAGATTCCTCAGTTTGTAGAGCCTCTGCCGACCTTTGTGGGCGCCAGGGTCGGCGCCACCGCTTTTACCGTCAGGATGCAGGAGTTTCAGCAAAAGATTCTGCCAGCCAGCCTCTATGCGCATCTGAGTGCCCCCTTCAAAGACGGGACCTATGTATGGGGCTACCAGGTGAGTAATCGCGCACCCTTTTACCCAGGGTATACGGTGGAGGCGAAGCAGGGCAGGCCCACTGTGATTACCTACATCAACCAGCTTCCTCTTCCTCCCCAATCGCAGCTGGCCCCGTTGCTCACCGTTGATCAAACGGTGCACTGGGCTGATCCTTTCAATCAGATGGGGTCGACCAGGCCCTTCGAGGGGGCCTTTCCAACCGTGGTCCATCTCCATGGAGCCGAGAATCCTTCGGCCTTTGATGGGGCCCCCGAGGCCTGGTTTACGGCCGATGGCCGCCATGGCAAGGGCTACAGCACCTTTGCCTCCAGCAAAGCGAATGCCGCGGTCTACTGGTATCCCAATTCGCAGCCTGCGACGACACTCTGGTTCCACGACCATGCCCTGGGCATTACCCGGCTGATGGTCTTCTCCGGACTGGCCGCCTTCTACCTGCTACGCGATCGCTATGACACCGGCCGTCCAGATAATCCGCTGGGTCTACCTGCGTGCGCGCAGGAGATCGAGCTGATGATTCAGGACCGTCAGTTTGACACCAGCGGGCAGCTCCTCTTCCCTGATGGAACCCCTGCGGACAATCCGACAGGCCTCAACGGGCCACCGCCCAATCCTGCCATTCATCCCTTCTGGATACCCGAGTTCTTTGGCGATGCGATGGTGGTCAATGGCAAAACCTGGCCCTATCTGCGCGTTGAGCCACGCCGCTATCGCTTTCGCGTGTTAAATGCCTCCAATGCCCGCTTCCTGCAGATGCGCCTGGTCGATGCTGTGAGCCAGGCCCGCGGGCCGGCCTTCTGGCAGATTGGCACCGATGGGGGGCTGCTCGATCGGCCCGTCAAGTTGAATGATCCCCTGGACAGCAACGCTCTGCAGCTCTTGCTGGCTCCGGCTGAGCGGGCGGACGTGATTATCGACTTTGCGCCCTACGCAGGTCGCACGTTGACGCTGATCAACAGTGCGCCAGCGCCTTTCCCCGGCGGCGATCCGCCCGATCCGGCGACGACCGGTCGCATCATGCAGTTCCGTGTGACCCTCCCGCTCTCCAGTCCCGATGAAACTTACAATCCGGCGGCTGGCCAGCCGCTGCGCGGTGGAGCCAATCAGCCGCCAGTGATTGTGCGACTCGCCGATCCTCGCTCTGGTCAGCCGGGGACTGGCGTCAACCTGGCGGCCAGGCGCCAGCTCGTCCTGGTTGAGGTGGAGGGTCCTGGCGGGCCAGTCGAAGTGCTTGTCAATAACACGCGCTGGAAAGGGCTGCGCGACACAAGTGGTCTGCCTGTACCCGGTTCGCGGCCCGACGCGATGGGTCAGGGTATCTACCTGACCGAGCTGCCGCGGGTTGGCTCGACGGAGATCTGGGAGATTATCAACCTGACCGAGGATGCCCATCCCATTCATGTCCATCTGATTCAGTTCCAGTTGATGAACCGGCAGGCCTTTGACGTCGAGAGATATCGTGCCCACTACGATGCTCAGTTCCCGGGTGGAACCTACTCCGGGGTGCTGCCCGATGGAAGCTGGGGACCTGTGCAGTACGCACCGGGGGTCTATATTCCTGGTTACGGGCCGCCACTGCCTGCGAACCAGCCCAACGCAGCCGGCGCTCTGGGAGGGAATCCCGATGTCACGCCTTATCTGCAAGGCCCGCTGATCCTGCCCGATCCCAATGAGGCCGGGTGGAAGGATACGCTGAAGATGTATCCTGGCCAGGTGACACGCATTATCCTGCGCTGGGCACCGACGGCTACCGCTATCAAGGGCGTGGCTCCGGGGCAGAACCTCTTCCCCTTTGATCCGACCAGCGGGCCGGGCTATGTCTGGCACTGCCATATCCTCGACCATGAGGATAATGAAATGATGCGCCCCTATGCTCCGCTTCCCTAGTCCTGCATGCCACGCCGGTGCCTGTCGAGCTGCTCTGTGCTTTTCGCCATCGGCAGCCTGGCAGGCGCTGGTCTGCTCGTGGTCTCTAGAGGAGCGGCCCGGTCGATCGCTCCCCAGCGATCGACCGTCTTCAATACAAAGGGGCGGTCTATGCTACGTACAACGCTCTCACGCCGGCAGTGGCTCTGGCCTGCCGTCTGCTTGCTTTTGCTGTGCGGACTGGAATCGGCGCGGCCTGTCAGTGCCCATGCGATTCTCGTCCGTGCCAGCCCTGCGCCGAATGCCATGTTGAGGATTCCGCCGGCGCGTGTGCTGCTCTGGTTCAGCGAGCGCCTTGATCCCGCCTTCTCCACGGCCTACGTGGTCAGGGCGGAGACAGCCAGCGTCAGCAGTCTCGGCGAGCGTGCGACGCACGTTGATCTGGGCGATGGGCATGTGGCTGCTGCTGATCCCAGAGAGTTCGTGCTCTCGCTGAAACCGGCGCTGCCCCCCGCCGTCTATCTGGTCGTCTATCGCTCTCGTTCCGCAGATGACGGTCATACCCTTAGCGGGGCTTTCCTGTTCACCGTCGCTGAGGCTAATGGAACCGTGCCCGCTCTGGAGGGGGGCCTGCCAGCGCTGGCCTCGACGGAGCCGACGCTGCGCTTCGACGGGGCCAGTCTCCTGACCCTGCTCATGCTCATGCTACTCGATCTGGGGGCGACCTTCTGGGTGGGAGCCCAGTTCTGGCCTCCGCTGGTACTTGAGGCGCGTTCTGCCTCGACAACAGGTGGAGGTGAGGCTGCTATGGAGGGACGACAGGAGATTGAGCAGCGTTTTGTGCGCTGTTTTGGCGTACCAACCTTGCTGGTGCTCCTGTGCGCGAATGTAGGCCTGCTGCTGGGAGAGACGCTGATGGGGAGCGATGGCGCGTGGTCTGCTGGATTGCTGCAGACGCTGCAGGGCAGCCTGACGCCGACGCCCTCTGGTGCCTGGTGGTTGCTGCGCGAGGGTGTGCTGCTCCTGGCACTGCTGCTCGCCTGCTGGCTCTGGCGTGCCAGGCGTCTGGCGCCGGCTGTGCGCCGGGTCTGCGTCTGGGTCAACCTGGCGCTTGCCTCGACCTTGCTGATGACGCAGGCTCTCACGGGACATGAGGCCGCCGTGGCTGGCAGTGGTGCGCCGCTGTTTGTGCTGGGCGACTGGTTGCATCTGCTGGCCGCCTCGCTGTGGGTGGGAGGCATGCTCTATCTGGCGATAGTCTGTCTGCCGCTCGTCAGGCGGCGGAGCTTGAACGAGCGTGTTCCCTGGCTGCTCGATCTCCTGGCGCGCTATGCGCCGCTGGCCATCGCCGGCGTGGTGCTCATGGCGCTGACCGGGCCACTCGACGCCGCAGCTCGTCTGGCACCGGCCCAGCTTCTGACGACGCTCTATGGTCGAACGCTGCTGCTCAAGGCGGCGCTCGTCGGTGGCCTGTTGCTGACCAGCGCCGTGCACGTCTGCTACCTGCGTCCACGCTTGAGGAGCAGCTATCGCCGCTATCTGGGTATGCTGCGGACAGTGCAGGAGGGCGAGGACGCTCGTGAGCTGGTGAGGCTCAAAACCCAGATGGAGGCGCAGTGCCGACGCCTGCTGACTGTCTTGCGCTGGGAGCCACTGCTGGGGGTGGCCGTGCTGGCCTGCTCTGGCCTCTTGAGCCTCATGGCCGGCACACTGCCGACAGCAGCGGCTGGCGTCGGAAGACTGACCGCCACAGCGACGCCGACCGCCGTTGCCACGCCGACAGTGCTTCAGGTCACCACCAGCGATCGTCTCTACACAGCCACCCTGACGGTCAGCCCGAGTCATCAGGGGAGCAACGTCTTTACGGTGCGCATCGTTGATCGGGCGCGCCGCGTCGTCACCGCCGTGGGGGTCTCGCTCTACGCCACGCTGCCGGCGATGGACATGGGTACGATCACCCTCAATCTTCAACCTGACGGCCGTGGCAATTTCAGCGCCAGCGGCATTATCCCGATGGGCGGGAGCTGGCAGATACGCCTGGAGGTACGCACGCCCGACGCCGTGCGGCACGAGGGAGTGGTGCGCCTCTTCATTCGGCAGTGAAGACCATGCGGAAGGCAAAGGCGAAAGACGAGAGGAGGGGACGGCGGAGTCGAACGTGACGCGGAGCTGTCACCTCCGTGCCACGTTCGACTGTAACAGGCAGGCTGTGCTCGTTGTGAGGAGGGCTCTGGCTGCACAACACGAGCGCTCAGCCCGCTCAGGTGGTCCCACGCCACCAGGAGAGCGCTGCTCAGGGGGCGATGCTGACGTTCCAGTTACCGCCACCGTTGTTATCCCAATTGTTCGCGTCGTCGTGGAAGGCGAAGTTGATCTGCGTGGCGTTGGAGGGCACACTGATCGTCACCTGCCAGAAGCCGTCGCTGCGCTTCACAAGAGCGGCGTCCGGCGGGATATTCTGCCAGCCGTTCTCACCCCAGCGAATATAGACGTGGGAGTGCGACGCCAGCCAGCCGTTATAGTAGATAGTCAGCGCCTTGCCCTGGTGAAGCTGGTTGGGGTCATAATCCACGACCCAGCCCGCATGCGGCTGATAGGCACCGCTCACATAGCGGCTGTAGGTGATCGAGGGCATATCGACCACCTTGTGATTGGCCTCTGAGAAGAGCAGGACGATATATTCCCCCATCGCCCAGTTCAGCGGGTCCATCGACTTGGTGGGCGTGCCGGGCGTATAGCCAGAGGGAGCTGATGTATCCCAGATCTGCTCAGGGATCATCCCCGAGGAATTGGCCGCAGCCAGCAGCGCGGTCAGATAGGCGTCGGCATCGCCACCCGCGGCGATAGTGTAGAGGCCGCGCTCGGCCGTCAGGATAGGCCAGAGCCGGCCGATGCCTGTGCCATTGTAGTTGGAACCATCGCTGTGCTCACCGTAGCCATCATGGTTATAGCGGTACCAGTAGGGATTGCCGTTGATGGTCTGCTTGATGGTGGCATCGATCACCGGCAGTGAGAGCGTGATATAGGGCGAGCTGGCAGACATCACGCCCTGGCGCACCAGTTCGAGGAAGCCAGCATCAACAATGGAGCGTTCGTCGTAGGTGCCGCCGCCATTCGCGATAGTGATGGTGTTGCTATCGTTGGGGTTGCCATCTCCGTCGATACGCTCGAAGTAGTAGCCATTGCCCAGGGGACCAGTGGTCGTGAAGGTCCAGTTCTGGACCATGCCCTGGTAGTAGTCAGCGGTGTTCGTGTAGCGCGTCTGATCGGTGGTGTCCCCGTTGACGCGCGCGATATCGGCGGCGCAGAGGAGGCCGGCAATCTCGGCCGCAATGGTGGAGGGACTGTAGCCGCTGTTCTCCTCCCAGCGCTCCTGGCCGGTGCGTGGACCGTTATTGACGATGTAGTCCGCTGCTTTCTTGATGTGATTCTGGAAGGTGCTGCTATCGGTCAGGCCCAGTTTCCAGGCCAGCACGATCGGGAAAGCCTGCTCATCCATCTGGATGCCATTCCAGTAGGGAGTGCCATTGACGTAGCTGTTCTGAGGGAAGTGGCCGTCCGACTGCTGCTGCGTGTTAAAGGCCCACTGCACAGCGCGCAGGGCGTCGGCGCTATCGCCAGCGACGATGAGGGCACTGGCGAATTTGTACATGTCGCGTTCCCAGACCAGGTGATAGCCGGCGTCACCATCGCCATTGGTGTCGCCCCAGGGGGTCCCCAGGCCAGCCACGAAGGCCCCGGTCTGCTTATCCTGGGAGGCTTTGAGGACGTTAGCGGCCAGGTAGTATTCCTGCTGGCGGGCCTGCTGAATAGCTGTGGTGCCTCCGACGGCGGGCGGGCTGTTGAGGCTGTTATCAAAGCTGTTCCACTGTGAGACATAGGTGGCCAGCAGATTAGAGGTGTCGCCCAGCGTGGCGTCGAGCGTCTGCTCGGCGACGCTCGCGGCGGAGGTACTGCCGCTGGTCTGGCCGAAGGAGAGCACCAGATTAAAGGTCAGCGAGGTGGCGGTGGTGGTATTGATAGTGCCGCCGTTGGAGAGATCGAGCTGACCCATCTGGGCGGTGTTGCCGTTGCTTGCCAGGCTGTAGGTGTAAGACATCGTATAGTCGGGACAGGTGCTCCCGCCACAGTTGCTGGAGGATTTGAGATCGGTCCAGCCGTCGTTCACGCCCACGAAGCCCGAGCTCGTCATGCCAGAGACATAGGGGATCGAGGCGCCCAGGGCGCTGGCATAGGTGCCCGAGCTGTCGGTGGTCACCAGCATGGTGCGGCCGTTGTAGCTCTGCGTCGAGCTGGTGTTGTTGTTACCGGCATTGTGGATGGCCGGGTTGTAGAGCACGTAGAGCAGGTAGTTTGAGAGTGTACCGCTGAGCGCAGTGAAGGTCACCTGCTGGATCAGCGAGTTACGCGCGGGATCAGTATAGATGATCTTAGTAATCCGATAGCGGCCGCTGCTGGCGGTGTTGGTCACCTGCCAGGCCAGCGAGTGGTTGTTGTAGAGCTGCACTGTGGAGGTCGTGGCAACCTTCTCCTCATCGACCCAGGTATGGCCACTGTCGCCGACCATGAACTGCAAATCGGTCGTATTGGCAGTATCGGCTGTTGGGAAGAAGACCTCTCCAATGATGCCATTGAAGCCCGTGAACCAGACATCGCTGGTAGTGTTAGCCGCGGTGCCCAGGAAGGCATTGTTCGAGGGGGCCCAGGTTGAAGACAATCCTGGCCCGTTCGGGGCAGTGCCGCCGGCGGCCTGCACACGCCCTGCGCCTGCGAGTAACACGGCGATCAGCACCAGTAACAGGCCACCGTGGCTGCCGAGGCGAAAGATCCAGGTGGCGCGGCCGGGCCTGAGGCCGCTTAACGAATGTGTTGCGCCTTGTTTATTGCTCCCCATGAGCATCTCCTTTTGCTCAACCAGTGACTCGGGTGAGCCAGACTCCTACTGCTCGGCGAGGAGAGAGCACAGCATGGCACGCTCCTCTACACTCTCTATCATATGCAAGAAGGATGCCGAAGTCTGTGTAACACACTGACCGAGCGTGTTCTTGCTGTCTGGCGATAGAAGAGCATGCGAGCGAGGCGCCTGCCAGTCCTCTCTTCCCCTTAAGGCGGCCTGGTCTCCGATCACCGCTGACAGTCTATGAGAAGAAACCGCGGTCAGAGGACTTTTCTCGCGTCTTCCAGCTCGCCAGGAAAGGCTGCCATCCGCGGGAGCGGCAAAGGAGGTCTGTAGCTCGCCGGCGTATAGATCAGCATGGAGTGGAGAGACAGAGATAAAAGATAGCAGAATGTAACACATGTCACTCGATATGGCTGAAGGAAACAGGTAGCCTGTGCCTGTGATTCCCTGCTGCAATGGCCCCGTCAGGGCAGGCTGTGTCTGGCAGCACAGGATCGTCCAGGTCTGGCGTGATGGATAGCGAGCGAATACCTGGGAGAGACGGCCCCGCCCTTAGCTTCTCAACGTCCTCTGACCAGAGATTCCCCTCCCGTGCGGCTGCGGAGCGAACAAAAACCCTGGTCCGGGCTGCTGCGTGTTCTAAGCGGGAGTCTACCTGTGGTGCGATCAGGCCCGGACCTTTTCTGCGGCGGCCCTTGATCCTTTAGTTTGAATATATTATAGTTAGTATATAAGATAGTTTGACTATCAAAGTGAGAAGCGACCGGCGATCCTATCTGGGAAGGTCGGTTTCGCGGAATGAGATGAGGTGAAGGAGCCGGAGGGTTTTATCAAACCGCGCCGTAAAACTCTGGGCTTGAGCCCCAGGGATATCAGGCGCGTTCCTGTTAAGGTGGCCTGGGCGGCGGGGTAAACGTGTCGCTTGACAGTATATGGCTTCATGCTGTATACTATTCTCATGAGTGCAC
>JBHOQN010000109.1:0-15672 GCA_042408965.1 Ktedonobacteraceae bacterium | reverse complement strand
GTCGGGTTGAGTTGTACGACGATCGTCCTATCCATGCACATAGCATATCATATATGTCAGGCGATGGTCAAGCACAGAAAGGAGGGGGCGCATTCCTCCCCACGCCTGAAGGCGGGGGTCTCCTGCGCCTATATGATGAACGATCTCAGGAACGGTGGCACCTGTTCAGGTAGCTCGGCAGGGGGGTGGTGTCCGGCGCCCTGATCACCCCCACAGATGCCTTGAGCCTGGCTCCGAGTTGCTGGACAGCCTGTCTCTCAGGGAGCGGCAGCGAAAGAGCATCACGGGCCAGAGAGAGGCCCGCCGTGCGACAGGGAGCCACTGCCTCGAGCGCGTTCCGCTGCTCCGGTGCGGGTGCCAGCGCCGACCGCTGGAGAGTCTGGGCACTGTGAGAGGTTTTCCAGCCTCTCGCGGTAGAGATGCATCACCGCCTGCACAGTGATCGCTCCCAGGAGGTGTCGACGCCCTGCTTCATCCACAATCACGGGCATCCAGTCGACGCCACACCTGAAGAAGTGATCCAGGATCGTGTCCAGGGTATCTTCGGGGTGCGCGACCGGCGTATCCTCTTTCAGGACCTCCTCAACGCGGCTCTGAGTGCGCTGCTCTAGGGGGAGTTGCTGAAGGTCGGCGAGAGTAAGTGTGCCCACGAGGAGATCACTGGCATCGAGGACAGGCGCGCCACTGACAGCATGGACGAGCAGTTCATGCTCAGCCTCGACGATCAATTGCTGTGGAGTCAGACGCACAGGTGAAGGGATCATTGCCTGGGACACCGTGAGAGCTGAAAGGAGAGGCCGTGCATGTGGCTGGTGGTGAGCAGGCGAATCGGCGCGGGTGGCCACCTGACTGGTGTAGATGGAATGGTTGCCGCTGATCAGGGAAGAGAGGCCGACTGCGATCATGGCTGGCGCTAGCATAGAGAGGTTCCCGCTCATCTCTGCAACCATGAGCATCACCGCCAGTGGTGCGTGGGCGATTCCTCCAAAAAGTGCCATCATGCCGACGATGACGAACGGAGCAGGTGTCGCGGGAAGGCCGGGTAGGAGATGATAGCCAATGCGCCAGATAGATGCACCGACAGCGGCGCCGATCACCATACCCGGGCCAAAGACACCGCCAGACCCACCAGAACCGATAGAGAGACCCGTCGTGAGTATTCTGGCGAATGGCAGCAGCAGAATGACCCAGAGCGGTAATGAGAGCAGACCGGGTCCCATACTGATCTGTACCCAGCCGTAGCCCATGCTCAGCGTTTGTGGTAGGAGCAGCCCGATCAATCCTACGAGCAGGCCTCCAATACCGGGCTTCATCCAGCGCGGAAGCGTCAGGCGTTCAAAGAAGTGGGTGATCGCGTAAAAGCCCGTTGCATACCAGCGCCCGATGCTGCCGCAGAGTAGTCCAAGCAGCGCATAGTAGAGCAACTGGGGTGGAGAGGTGAAGGCCAGGTTCCCCTGGACAGAGAAGATAGTGTGCCACCCTGAGAAAGAGCCAGATACACTATAACCTACGATAGAAGCAATCAGTGCGGGAATGATCACTTCCACCTCGAGATCGTGTCGATAGAGGATTTCTGCAGCGAGCACAGCCCCTCCCAGGGGAGCGCGGAAGATAGCTCCAACGCCCGCTCCGATGCCCGTCGCAATGGCAAGGCGTCGGTCCCGGGTATCCAGGTGCAGCAGATCGCTGAGCAGCGAGCCAAAGCCAGCGCTGATCTGGGCTGAAGGTCCCTCACGTCCCCCTGAGCCACCGGAACCGATGGTGATTGCCGAGGCCACCAGCTTGATCAATGGAATGCGGGCACGTATCGCTTTGCCCTGATGGAAGGCGGCGATGGCAGCATCAGTGCCGTGTCCCTCAGCCTCCGGAGCCAGATTGAAGACGATAATCCCCGCAATAAGTCCTCCGGCACCAGTAACAACGGGCAGCAGCCAGGGACGAGGTGCCGCCCAAAGAGACATCAGGCCGTGCGGACCCTCTCCTGCAGGGTCCGGAGGGAAATACCCGACCAGCGTGCCCAGGAAGAACGCCGTTGAGAGCCGGATGGCCAGAGAGAAGAGGGCGGCTCCCACGCCGGCCACCAGACCGATGGCCGTGCTGATCAACAACCATTTCAGCCAGGAGCGAGGCTTCGCGAAGCCCAGCCCCCTGGAGCCAGGGAACAAAAGGCGTTGAAAGAATCCTAGCAGACTCTGCATCTGCATGAACGCTGACCCTCCTACGCTGTGCCTCACCCATCTCATCAGCATCGTAAATGGGTGGGCAGTCGTTCAATAATAAACCATAAAAAAGAGAAGCAGTCGCTCAGCTATGTGTGCCAATTCCCCGCAGAATGAGATCAGCAACCACTTTCGCCTGCTGGGCGAGCACGTGTGGAGGCTGGCCCAGGACTCGGGCAGAAAGAATATATGATTCCGTGAGGGAGAGGACCATCAAGGCAATAGCCTCGACCTGAGCAGGGCGAATCTCACCACGCGCCTGACTCTGCTCCAGGGTCAGGGCGATGACAGCCACATAGTCACGCAGCAGCCTGGTCGCTTCCGACTGGAACGCTCGATTGACTCCATAGAGTGCACTCATGTACACATGGAAGCCATCGCTCTCCTCTTCCGCGAGTTGGACAAAGGCATGGAAAAGACGTTCCAGCCGTTCATGCAGCATCCCTTCGGGCGCCAGGGCTGCGCGAACGGCCTGCAGATGAGCCTGAGCGATGGAGCGGAGCATCTCCAGGAAGAGGTCGCGTTTATTCGCGAAGTAGAGATAAATGGTGCCCTTGCCGATCCCAGCCTCTTCGGCGATTGTATTGATATTCGCCTGATCGAAACCGAGGCGGGCGAACTCCCTGGCAGCCACACGCAGAATACGCTGGCGAGTGGCTTCCCGCATCTGCTCATCGACGATTTTGGGCATGCACTCTCCCCTGGCCTGCAGGGATTCCTGCCCGACCGCTAATAATAAATGGGTGACCGGTCACCTTCTGTATGATTCCAGTATATGCCGACGCCGACGCTCCTGTCAAGTCAGTGAGGCAGTATCCAGAGCGAACAGGGTGTACCCTGCAGGAGTGGGAGAGGTGCTGCTGGTAGAGCAGAACCAGGCAACCTAAGCCCCTCCGTAGGTGACGATCAGGTCCGTGGCGTATCCCAGCAGGAAGCCAATCAGCAAGCCCCACATTACCAGCTCCGGAGCGCGGAACTTTCTGGCCTGGCCAAGCAGTTCAGCGATGACATAGACGATAGCGCCCGCAGCCAGAGCAAGAAAGAGGATGAAGATCTGCGGCGAGTGAAAGACCATACCCAGCACCGTGCCCAGAAAGGTTGGACCGCCACCGATCAGTCCCAGAAGGAGCAGCCATCTCCAGGAGACAGGCTGACCGCTTAAGGGACCGGCGATGCCAAAGCCCTCAGTCATATTGTGCAGGCCGAAGCCAATGATCAGCACCACGGCGAGCTGGAGTGCGCCCGTAGCTGCCGATTGGCCAATCGCCAGGCCCTCAGAGAAGTTATGCAAGCCGATGCCGGTAGCGATCAGCAGAGCCAGCGTCTGTGGCGTATGTTCAACCTTCTCAGGCAGCGCCGCAATGGTCAAGCCAGCCGCGGTCCCTGATGGTGAGGCCTGAGCCGGGGCTGCGCTGATCGCACGCGCCTTTGCCTGCCCAAAGATCAGGCGATTGAAATAAGCCAGCCCGACCGAACCCAGCCCTGTACCCAGGGCGAGCAGAAGGACATCCAGCGCAAAGATCCCACCGCCCGTATGGGCTGTTCGCAGCTCATCGAGGGCGCTATTGATCGGCTCACTGGCCTGACTGATCACATCAAAGAACAGAAAAATAAGGATGCCGGTTGCCAGCATCGTAAGAAAGATCCTCAGCGACTGGGACAGGTGTTTGAGCAGAACGATAGGTAATCCCAGAAAGATCGTCAGTCCAGCGAAAGCGCCCAGCAACATGATAGTTCCTGCAGGCATGAACCTTTCCTTCCCTCCTGTATTGCCAACCCAGCGAGTGGTGTAGCCCTATATCCAAGTAAACTACTATGATATTAGCGCGCGCTAATGGGTTGCGTCAAGATCTGATCTCATGAGTACCCCTGGCTGGCAGTCTGCCGTACAGCCAGTCCCCATACTCGCTCGCTCGCCGTGGAGCGAGATTCTCCATTCGTCCACCAGGTAGTGGTAACCATCCCCTTTTGTCCACTTCCCGGAGAGACACTCACTCGTTCTCTACCGTCATCAGCATCTCTTCATGACGTTGCGCGAGTATACCTATTACCATGAACTGATCTTGTGGGGAGGCCTCCATTGAAGGTGTTCAGGTATGCATAGACTGCGCCGGGTGGTCTACAACACCCTCATCTCACTGGCCGGGCAGATGGTGACCTGGACGTCAACCCTGCTGCTCACCATTGCCTATGGCCGTTTTCTGGGTGATCTCAAGTTCGGCGAACTCTACTTCGCTGCCACTCTGGCCCTGCTGGTCGGCGTTCCGATGGAGCGCGGCTTTAACCAGCAGCTCACGCGCGATGTTGCTCAGGAGCCGCGGCGGGCCTTGCGCTATCTTTCTGCGACGCTGCTGATCAAGCTGGTGCTCTGGTGTGGGCTGTACGGAGTGCTTCTGCTGGTTGTGCGCCTGTTGAACTACGACCAGGAGGTGCGCTCGCTGGTCATGATCAGCGGCCTGATCCTCCTGAGTACGGGTCTGGGCAGCGCCTTCTCTGCGCTGCATTACGCTTTTGAGAACACCATCGCCCCGGTTATGGGGACGATCCTTGAGAAAGGCTCCTCGGCACTGATAGGTTTCCTCCTGCTCAGAGGCGGTGCCAGCGTGGTGACGATGGCCTGGGTGTTGCTGGGCGGTTCCCTGCTGAACACCCTCTGGCAGGCCATCTGGTGTTTCAGGCGTACCGGTCTCGGTTTGCTGATCGATGGCACCACGATTCGCCGCCTCCTGCGTTCGAGTGTGCCCTTTCTCGTCTACGGCGTCATGGGGGTCCTCTACTATCGCCTGGATGTAGTTCTGCTCTCGCTGATGGAGAACGATGCCGTGGTGGGCTGGTACGGTGCGGGGTATCGCCTCTTCGATACGCTGACCTTTCTGCCAACGCTGGTGATTGCTGCCATTATGTATCCCGTCTTCTCCAAGCTGGCTATGGCCTCGCGGGCTTCGCTGAAGCTGGCGATTGAGAAGTCCTTGAACTTTCTGCTCTTCTGCGGGATTCCCACTGCTGTGCTGATGATCGTGGCGGCGCCCAATATCATCGGCTTCCTCTATCACCGTCCTGAGTTTGATCGCACCTATGCCGTGCTGCAGTGGCTGGCGCCAGGGCTGGTCTTTCTCTACATCAATACGGTGCTGGGCACGGTGCTGGTGAGTATTCACCAGGAGCGCAAGACGACGCTGATGGCCGGGGTGGCGCTGGTCTTCAATCTCAGCTTGAATCTGGTCCTGATCCCCCTCTATCAGGAGGCCGGGGCCGCGTTGATGACCTCGCTGACCGAGCTGCTCTTTATTGTCCCGTTTCTCCTCTTTATCCCCCGTGATTTCTGGCCCCTGGGGAGTCTGGGCGTCGCTCTCAAGGTGTTGATCGCCAGTCTGGTGATGGCCCTGGTGGTCTGGTTCCTGCGTCACCTGATGATTCTGGAGATCCTGCCGGTGGCGGTCCTCGTCTATCTGGTCACTGCCAGCCTGCTGCGCACCATTCCGCGCTCGGACCTGGGGGCGCTCTATGAGGCTCTGCGCAGAAAGGGGATGCGGGAGCAGGTCGAGGAGCGCGGCGAGCGCGCGTCGCTGCAGCCGCTTGCGGGGGGCGAGATCCTTGATAGTCCGTTGGAGAATGTCAGTTCCTAGAGGGAGATTGTGCGATGGTTGACAGCTTCAAGGGTGCCCGGATCGCCTATGTCACTATGCGTGATCCCCGCGATCGGCGCACCTGGTCGGGTACCTACTACTATATGGCCCAGGCCCTGCAGAAGCTCTGCAAGGACGTGACGTTCCTGGGACCCCTGCATGCTGCGCGTGAGGAGCGCGTGGCGCGTCTGATTAATCGCGGTGCGCTGCTCTTCTTCCGCAAGAGCTATATGACGAGCCACTGCTTTCTGGTAGCCCGGAAGTACGCTCGCGAGGTGGCGCAGAAGCTGGCCGCGGCGGAGCGGCCCTACGATCTGATCGTCGCCCCCGCTGGTGCAACGGTGATCCCCTTTCTGGAGACGGATATTCCAATCGTGTTGATAGAGGATGCCACCTATGCGCAGTTGCAGAATTATTATCCTGCCTACTCGAACCTTCTGAAGCGCTCCATGCATGAGATGGATGTTCTGGAGAGGCTGGCTCTCAAGAAGGCCCGCGTGATCGTCTCTTCCTCGGCGTGGGCTGCCCGATCGGTCATTGACGACTACCATGTGGAGGCGTCCAGGGTGCATGTCATTCCGTTCGGCGCCAACTTTGATGATATTCCCCCTGCTGAGGTGGTGATGGCGCGAACGAGGACCGATCGCTGCCGCCTCCTCTTCGTGGGGGTCAACTGGCAGACCAAAGGGGGCGACATCGTGCTGGAAGCGCTCTGCGAGCTGGAGCGGCTCGGCCTGGAGGCGGAACTGACGGTCTGCGGCTGCATCCCTCCAGCCGGCGTCACCCATCCGCGCATGACAGTGATCCCTTTTCTGGACAAGAACGATGAGCAACAGCGCCAGCGGCTGGCCCGTCTCTATATGACCTCGGACTTCCTCGTGCTGCCAACGCGCAACGACTGTACCCCTGTGGTCTGCTCCGAGGCTGCAGCCTTCGCGCTGCCGGTCCTGGCAACACGCACCGGGGGGGTGCCTGATGTCGTGCGGGAGGCTGAGAACGGCTTTACGCTCTCCTACGAGGCGCGCGGGGCTGCCTACGCACAGCTCATTGCCGAGGTCTACCGTGATCATGAACGCTATGCCGCCCTCGTGCGCTCGTGCCGGGCTGCCTACGATCAGCGTCTCAGCTGGGATGCCTGGAGACGGGCCTTCGAGACGGTGCTGACCGCGGAACTCTCTCTCAGTCTGGCCACCTGTTGACTCGGGGAGGCCAGGGGCGCGGGCCGTGGTGAGAGGCGGGACCTGCCTGCGCCCACGGTGAGCCTTTCTCTGGAGGATGTGAAGCGGACTGAGTGCCTCGCCTGCGCCCCTGGATTGTCTTCCGTGGAGAAGACGGTGGAGGTCGGATGCGCTGGGGGGATGGTCGGCGAGAGGGGGTACCTGGCCCTCGGCCAGGGCGAAATTTCTTATAGCCATAAGGAATTCAAATTCAGAGGGAGCCGAGCTGGCTGATCCAGTGGCGACACTGTCGCAGACTGGTGGGTCCTGGTTGTGTTCCGTCCGTATTTGCTTTTAACCTGCAGGCCAGAGGCTGACGGCCTGCAGGCCGGAGCGGGGTACGTCACCGCCAGAGATAGGGGCGCAGGGCCTCGAACCAGGCACGGTTAATCGCTACCGAGCCGGCGGGATTGGGATGAACGCCGTCTGAGCTGAGATAACCGGGATGGGCGCGGAAGAGCTGGTAAAGGTCTGGTCCGGGGATGAGATGATCAGCCCTGGTGACTTGGTCGATGACCGCGTTCAACGCCTGGATCTCCTGGTTGAGCTGCCCGTTGTTCCCCGACTCGTTGGTATAGGGGATATGGGCGATGATAGGGACATGGCCGGCCTGTTTCAGGCGGGCAACGATCGCCTCCAGATTGGCGCGGTAGGCAGCCGGGTTCGCATTCCCGAAGGCGTCGTTGGTGCCCACGCCGATCAGCCAGTAGTGCATGTCCGGATTGAGCGAGAGCAACAGCCCCAGGTTCTGCAGGAGATCGCCGGAGGTCCAGCCGCCGACGCCGCCGTTGACCATCGCAGGGAAGTACTGGGGGGAGGCGGCATGCACATCCTCGGCCAGGGAGGGCTGGCTATCGTCGAAGCGGTTGAAGGCTGTAGCGGTGATCGAGGCGCCCGCACAGAAGAAGCTGTCGTCGAGGGCGGTCTGAGTGGAGACGTCGAAGAGGTCGATCTCGTCGACTACGAAATCGTGGTTGCTGTTCTGTGGCTGCACGCCGGTGACGGTCATCTTGACCCAGGACATGCCAGCGAAGTCGAGCAGGTGCTCGCGGTTGCGTGTCTGATTGTTGGTGACCGTCACCAGTGTCTTCCAGGTTCCGTCAGCGCCGTCAGTGCTGTCGGCGGAGACAGCGATGCTGTAGTTGCGTGGGCCTGAGCCGCCGTTGCTGAGGTAATCGAAGACATAGTCGCTATCCCAGATGAAGAGCAGGCGGGTTGGACCGCTGCCAACGTGGATGGCGCACCAGCCGGGCAGCGTGCTCTGGGCGCCGTGCCAGAAAGCCCAGTTGCCGTAGTGGCCGTCCACGATAGCCTCTGGCCCGCCTGGCCCGTCGTTGGCCGAGCAGAAGACCGGCTTGCCACGTGAGATCAGCGGACTGGTGGGGTTCGGTCCTGGATTGCTCCCGCTGGTGGCGGCGCCGCCCGAGGGGCGGTACTGTGCGATCAGCGTTTTGATGGCGAAGTACTGGGGCTTGGGAGTGTTGCTGCTGATATTGAACATATCGAGCCGCCCATAGCCGCCGTAGCTGGCGGCATCGAACTGGCAGGCGAAGGCCACGCCGGCGCTGATCATGGCCTGGAGCGCGCGTGTCGTGAAGGTAGACATAAAGTCCGTGTTATCTCCGTAGGCGGGAGGAGGATTACCAGGGTCGTAGTTCCATTCCGTGATGCCCACGGGCAGCTCCCTGCCGAGTACCTGCCTGACCAGCGCTCGCACACCGAGGGCCTCCTGGCCAGCGTTGCCGGCCATCTGCAAGCAGTCGCTCTCGCTGTTCTGCCAGCAGGGATACCAGTGGAAGCTGATGGCGTCCGGCAGCACTCCGGAGGCCTTGACCCCGGTTAGAAACTCGCGCAGAAAGTCAGAGGAGCTGGCAGAGCTGCCAGCCGGGCCAATGAAGCGTGCCTGTGGGTTCAGGTGGCGCAACTGAGGGATGACGCTGTTCCATTGCTTGAGGTAGGCCTGGCTGGAGATCCCATTGTAGTCTGGCTCGTTCCCAAATTCGTAGAGCAGGCAGCGTGAACCGGCATAGGCGACGACATGCTTCATGAAGGCGACATTGAAGATATTGAAGAGGACCCCCAGACAGGTCATACCGCTGTTCTCCACGGTGCGCAGGCGCTGCTCGATCTCGGCATCGCTGGTCGGGTGATTGTCGGCCAGACTTTTATCGAAGAAGAAGGTGCGCATCAGGGTGAAGTGTGCATCCCTGAGGGCCTGCTGAAAAGAGGCGTTGGTCTCAATATTGTTGCTGTCCCATTCCTGGGTATCGTTGGTACCAAAGAGCAAGGAAGAAACCCCATTCTTCCAGATCTGCTGGCCTGGCAATAGCGGGAGCGACCTGGGTTTGCCAGGGGTGGCGGAAGAGGTGCTGGTAGCCCAGGGAGGGGAGCATGCAGCGAGGCTCAGGAGCATCATCAGGATCAGACCGCTCAGTAGCCAGGACTTGCGTGTATGAAAACGCTGCGTAACCATTCTCCTTCCTCATCGTGCGGTGTACCGCGTGTAGGGAGTGATAGAGATCAATCACACTGTAGCATCCAGTGGTAGTGACGGAATGTTTCCAATGGTTGCGAATCGGTCGTCGTTGCGTGCGATTGCAAGGTTGCGTGGGCCACTCCCTTCGGGGCAGCCAGCTCCCAGGCTCCTCGTGGTATGCCCGTACTCAAAGTCGTCTGGGGAAGCCCTCAGCAAGCGCAGGGAACTACCGCTGTCGGCGTGGGTCGGAGCGCGGGCCGGGGGGCTACCCTCTGCTTGCCAGGGGAATGGCGTGATGGATGATGGCTGGCGGCCGCTGCGGAAGTGCTGCTGGAGGAAGTCTGATCAGCCTGACCCGCGCGGGTGCGAGAAAGCCTTCCAGGCGCCGTGAGAGGGCTACGTGGATGGCGCAGCCCTCTCTGCCGGCGAAAGGCCGGGTTTATTCGGAGGTGGAAGGTTCGCCGGTTGGCAGCCGCAGGTCCAGAGGGGTGGCGGGCCGAAACTCGCCAGCGTAGGCTCGCCGGTGAAGTTCCTCGAAAGAGACTCCGGCTGCGCGCTCTCGGACGAGCTGTTCGGGGTCGAAGGGCATGCCGATCGGATCGGCGGCGAACTCTGGCGAGGTGCGCATCCACGTACTCGACGCTTCCCAGCTTCCGAAGTTATCGACCTGCAGCTCCACGCCGTTGCCGTCTGGATCAATGTAGTAGAGCGAGGTCGTCATGCCGTGGTCCAGGCAGGCATGTGGCGCGATACCCAGGGCCTTCAAACGCCTATAGGTCGCCAGCAGGTCGTCCAGCGAGGCGTACTCAAAAGCGAAGTGGTGCAGGCCTGTATGGGCAATCTTTTCAGGATCGTCGCTCATGTGAGGCGTCGTGAGGAGGGCGAGGCGATGGTTAGCCGTGTCGTTGGTCAGCCAGGCCCCCCCGGGGAACTGAAACATGAGGTGCATACCCACTACGCTGGAGTACCAGTTGATCATTTCCTGGAGTCTGGTTGTCTTGAGATTGACATGGTGCAACGTTGGCCGAATGACTACTCTGTCCTCAGAGAGTGCTGACATAGATCTCCTCCTCTGCTCTGGTCTACTGTTCATGCTGGGAGCGCTTGTCCCGCAAAAAAGGTCTGCCTGTCGTCTTGCCGGCTGGGGGCGTTCAGCGCAGAGCGTCTCTCACCGGATTACCCAGACGGCCGAGGTCCTCGATCTCGATCTCAACATAGTCCCCATCCTGTAAGAAGAGGGGAGGGTTGCGTTTGAAGCCGACACCGGCTGGTGTGCCGGTAGCGATGATATCGCCGGGCATCAGCGTCATCAGAGAGCTCAGGAAGGCGATGATCCTGGCCACTGGGAAGATCATGTCAGCAGTACTGGCATGCTGGACCACCGCTCCATTGAGCCGTGTAGTGAGCGTCAGCGCCTGGGGATTGGCCACGCTCGTCGCCGGCACGATCCCCGGTCCCAGCGGGGCAAAAGTATCCAGGGCCTTGCCCGCCGTCCACTGGCTCGTCTGCATCTGCAGATCGCGGGCGCTCACGTCGTTCATGATCGTGTAACCGGCCACACACTGCAGAGCCTCCCGCTCCGGAACATCCTTGCAGCGGCGGCCGATCACCACCGCCAGCTCTCCCTCATAATCAACCTGAGTGCTGACGCGAGGCAGCTCGATGGCGTTCTCTGGCCCGATCAGACAGTTGCGGAACTTGGCGAAGAACATGGGAACGCTGGGGAGCGCCTGCCCGGCTTCGGCCGCATGGTCGCGGTAGTTGAGGCCCAGGCAAAGGATTTTATCGGGATCGGGAACGGGTGGGCCCAGCTCCACCTGGTCGAGAGGCACAAGATGGGTGCCAGCTGCCAGGCACGCTTCGGCTTCGGCGAATACCCCTGCCAGGGCTGCAGGTCCCTGCTCGAGCAACTGGCGGACGGAGAGAGCGTTCCCCATGGCCCTCTCGCCCGTCTGCCGTGACGGCAGGCATGTCAGGTCGACCACAGAGCCGGCGTGGGCGATCCCAGCTTTCCAGGCGGCCTGTGAGCCACGTATGCGGTAGCTCACCAGAAACATAGCGCACCTCCTTCCAGACCCACCGGGTCCGGCGCTGCTCGACCCGGTGTTGCCGCTATCCTGCCCAAAGTATATCCAGATATCCATGTCATGTCAAGCAAAGTATATCCAGAATGTGCCGACGACAGCGAAGGGAACCGATGGAATATCACCGACTGGAAGCCAGCTTGAGGGATGTAGAGAGCCGGAGTACCCTCTCGTGACCCCTTGACAAAAATGCCGATATTATATATCCTCCTTCCAGGAGGGAGGCAATGACAAGACAGAACGCGCTGCCCAGGGTACCCACTTCTTCTATGGCATGCCTCGATATGTACGACTATACGGTCAGTGGAAGAGACAGTACCGAGGCGGCCTATCTCCAGTTGAGACGCGCCATTCTGCGTAACGAGTTACCTGCCGGCGAACGCTTCGCGCAGCGCGAGCTTGAAGAGCGCTTTCAGATTGGCCGTACGCCTCTGCGTGAGGCTCTGCGTATGCTGCAGCGTGAGGGGCTGGTGGAGGCTGAGCCGAATCATCGCATCCGTGTGACGACATTCTCCTTTCCCGACCTGGAGCAGCTCTATGCCCTGCGCATCAGTGTGGAGACGCTGGCAATCCGCCTCTCGGTGCCCTGCTTTGAGGCAGAGGATCTGGCGCGGCTGGAGGATCTCTTTGCGCAGATGGCTGAGCCGCAGATGGTTGGGGCCTATGAGCGCTGGGAGGTATTTCATCGGGCCTTTCATCTGGCTCTCATCGCGCATGCGGGAGAGCGTATTGTGAAGATGGCCTCTCAGCTCTCCGACCATGCCGAGCGCTATCGGCGCTTCTATAGTACGGAGACCCCGCGGGCCTATGAGCGTGGTATGCGCGAGCATCGGGCCATTCTCGATGCCTGCCAGGCGCGTGATCCCGGAGCTGCGGCCGAGCAGCTTGCCCGTCATTACTCGTCTGTTGTGCTGGGCATTCTTGCCGTGCTGGCGCCGGAGTATGATCCCCTGCTGGTGCGCACGGCCCTGCAGGCGGTGATTCAGGCGCGCAGATCTGGCAGTAAGTCCCGCTCTTCCGCGCTTTGAGCGTGGTATCTGAGGCCTGGTGAGAGCGAGCCTATTCTGAAGGAAGGAAGCGCATTTCTATGGCTGGAACAGCTACAGTCTATACTGAGGGCGCGCAGATCGCCTATGACTACGAGGGCACGGGTCCGCTGCTGCTCACCATCGCCGGAGCTGGTGGCGATGGCATGCGTTATGCTGACCTCTCGCATGTGCTGGCCGATCGCTATACGGTTGTGCGCTATGATCGCCGTGGTAACGGACGCAGCACGGGCGACCTCTCGGCCGATCTGGATATGGCGCAGTCTGCCCGCGATGCCGCGGCCGTTATTCGCGCGCTGGGCGCGGAGCGGGCCTGTATCTTTGGAAATAGCGGCGGCGCCAATATCGCACTTAAGCTGGCTGAGGACGCTCCAGAGCTGGTTGCTACAGTGGTGGCCCATGAGCCGCCAGTGGCGGCGCTTCTCCCTGATGGCGAGCAGTGGCAGGCGTTGACTCACAGGATCTATGAGACCTATCGTACAGAAGGAGGTCCGGCGGCCATACGCCTTTTCATTGGATCACTGACCGGGCTGGATCTGGGTACTGCTGAGATGAGAAGCGGCGTTGGAGCTGGCCCGACGATGGAGTTCTTTCTCGCGCACGAGTTACTGCCCATCAGCAGCTACCGGCCCGATCTTGAACGGATCGCGCGCAATCGAGTGGGCCTGGTGACCGCTGCTGGCCGTCTGAGTGGCGATGCCTATTACGCGCGTACGGCGCGCCTGATTGCTGAGCGTCTCCCCTGTCGCTACGTTGAGTTTCCGGGTCATCATCTCTCGTTCATGAGTGAGCCTGCAGCCTTTGCGGCTGCGCTACGTGAGGCTCTGGCAGATGGAGCAAGCTGAACTGCCTGAAGGCCCTCAGCGTTGTCGGGTCTTCTCCGAAGGGAAAGAAGGTGAGCCATGCCGGCTGGTGATGTTGCAGCGCGCAGCGCGGCGCTTCCCCATGAGACGCAGGTTCTGATCGTTGGAGGAGGGCCTGTCGGATTGAGCGCGGCCATCGAACTGGGGCGACGGGGGGTGCAGGCGCTGGTAGTTGAGCCGCGTCGGACCGTCTCGCGGCTGAAACCACGTGCCAAAACGACCAGTGTGCGTACCATGGAGCATTTCCGCAGGTGGGGACTGGCCGCGCGCATTCGCGCGGTTGCCCCGCTCAAGGTGGACTGGTCGCAGGATGTCGTCTTCTGCACCACCCTCCTGGGCCAGGAGATCATGCGCTTCCACGATTGTTTTGGCCTGGCGCCGCAGCGCAATGATCTCTTCGCTGAGTCTGGACAGCAGATTGCTCAGCCGCTTGTCGAGGAGGTGCTGCGCGAGGCCGTGGCCGAGCTGGAGGTCTCTCGTCTCTGTCCTGGCTGGTCGCTGCGTGAGCTGCGCCAGCGCGAGGATGCGGTGGTGGCGACGATTGTCAATGAAGAGGGTCGGCAGTGGCAGATCGAGGCCGCCTATGTACTGGGTTGTGATGGTGCCCGCAGCGCTGTGCGGACAGCCATCGGGTCGCGCTACCTGGGCGTCTCGGACGAGCGGCCGAACTTCGGGGTGGTCTTTCGCGCCCCCGGACTGGCGGAGCGCCAACCTCACGGCCCGGCGGTTCAGTACTGGGTCCTCAATCCCGCCTGTCCGGGTCTGCTCGGCCGTATGGATCTGGAGGATCGCTGGTGGGGGATGGTGAACGGGATCCCGGCCGATGTGGGAGAGGCCAATCCAGCGCGCCTGATGCAGGAGCTGATCGGTGCTCCCGTGCAGATGGAAGTGCTGGCGACTGATCCCTGGGTGGCGCGCATGCTGCTGGCTGAGCAGTATCGTTGTGGCCGTGTCTTTCTGGCTGGGGACGCGGCGCATCTGAATCCTCCCTGGGGTGGACATGGCTTCAATACGGGCGTCGGCGATGCAGTCAATATCGGCTGGAAGCTGGCGGCGGTGTTGCAAGGCTGGGGTGGGGAGCGCCTGCTGAGCAGCTACGAAGCTGAGCGGCGGCCGGTTGCACAGCGCACCATTGAGGAGGCGACGGCCAACATGCGGGTGCTCTCCCCTGAGCTGGCCAGCCCTGATCTGCTTGCTGAGGGACCCACTGGCGAGCGCGCCCGGCGAGCTGCCGCTGAGGTGATTCGCCAGGCGAAGGATCGTGAGTTCCACAGCCTGGGGCTGGTTCTGGGCTACCAGTATGTGCACTCGCCGGTGATTGTCGATGATGGCACGCCGCCTGAAGCTGTGCCCCAGGACTATCACTATCATCCCTCAGCCCGCCCCGGGTCTCGTCTGCCCCATCTCTGGTTACCGGATGGTACCGCCCTGTATGATCATCTGGGAGAGGGCCTGACGCTGCTCCGGCTGCGTGGCGATGTTGAGGTGGCTCCGCTGCTTGAGGCAGCCCACGTTGCCGGCGTGCCGCTGCAGGTGGTTGCGCTTGAGAATCAACGCGACCGGCAAGGTCGTTCCCTCGAAGACCTCTATGGCGCCCCTCTCTTGCTGGTGCGGCCTGATCAGCACGTGGCCTGGCGTGGCGGAGCGCTGGCTGGCAAGGCGGCTGTGGCGGTGATTGATTGGGTGCGTGGCGCCTGAGTCCATATCGCCCTCTCCTGCGGTTGTCTTATCCCCATGCTCTCCCCTGGGGGAGAGAGCGAGCCAGCCCTTGCTCTGGGCTGTGTTCCTCTCTCCTTGTGGGTCTGCAAAGGACGATGGAACCTGCCGCTTCTGTTCGGTTCTGTGAGCACTGTCTCTTCTCTGCTCTCGCTCTGCCTGGAGCAGGGTCGGCCAGGGCTGGCTGACGGTTCTCCACGCGCCCTTCCCCAGAAATTTAGGATCAGCTTAGCATGCTTGTACCCTTCCGATAACAGGCTATTAACCTGGCTGCTCTACTACTGTTATCAAACCGCGCCGTAAAACTCTGGGCTTGAGCCCCAGGGATATCAGGCGCGTTCCTGTTAAGGTGGCCTGGGCGGCGGGGTAAACGTGTCGCTTGACAGTATATGGCTTCATGCTGTATACTATTCTCATGAGTGCAC
>JBHOQN010000108.1:0-6704 GCA_042408965.1 Ktedonobacteraceae bacterium | reverse complement strand
AACTGTTCTCGTTTGTCGAGTACAAAGCGCAGGCCAGAGGGATCAGGGTCGTCAGAGTTGACCCCCGACATACCTCGCAGACCTGCTCTCGCTGTGGCTACCAGCATCGTGGCAATCGTCGTTCTCAAGGCCTCTTCCTCTGTCGTTCCTGTGGCTATCAACTCAATGCAGACCTGAATGCTGCTTATAACATTCGAGAGAAGTACCTGGCTGCTCTTGCTCAGGATGGTATAGCTGTCCTGAGTGGGCCGACCTGTCAGGCGGCCTCTCGTGTCCACCCTTCGGGGTGAGATGCAAGCCCCCGCCTTCAGGCGTGGGGTCCACCTGACAGAAGGGTGGTGGAAGTATGCTTGTTCTTGGTATCGAGAGCTCTTGTGACGAGACGGGGGCGGCCATTGTGCGCGATGGCCGTTACCTGCTCTCTAACGTCGTTGCTTCTCAGACAGAGATTCACGATCGTTACGGTGGCGTGGTGCCCGAGGTTGCCTCGCGCCAGCAACTGGCGAGCATCCTGCCTGTCATTGAGACCGCCCTTCAGCAGGCTGGCTGTACCTGGGAGCAGATCGATGCCGTGGCGGCGACCTACGGACCAGGGCTGGCCGGCTCGCTGCTGGTCGGCCTGACGGTTGGCAAGACCCTGGCTCTGGCGCGAGGACTGCCCTTTCTCGGCGTCAACCACCTGGAGGCCCATATCTATGCCAACTGGCTGCGCACTGCTCAGGAGTCTCAGCACACCTCTCCAGAGGAAGAGCGGGTCGAGCAGCGCCAGGAGGGCTGGGCGCAGCAGCCTGGGGATCCGCTCTTCCCGCTGATCTCGCTGGTGATCTCTGGTGCGCACAGCGAGCTGGTGCTGGTGCGTGACCACGGAGATTACGAGCTGCTGGGACGCACCCGGGATGATGCGGCCGGTGAGGCCTTTGATAAAGTCGCCCGTATTCTAGGGCTGGGCTATCCCGGCGGACCCGCCATTCAGCGAGCGGCCCGTCAGGCTGAGGAGGAACTGGGTCAGCAGAAATCCGCTCTGCAGGCGCGCAATGCCTATCGTCTGCCTCGGGCCTGGCTGCGGGGTACCTATGACTTCAGCTTCAGCGGCCTCAAAACGGCCATGCTCCATCTGGCGGAGGGTCTCGTGGCAGAAGAGCAGCCAGCTCGTCCCCTGCCCAGTGGTGGTCGCCAGGTCAGCCGTTATACCGCGATGGGCAGCCAGGCCGCCCACCGTGGCAGCGTCAACGTCGGTTTGCTGGCCGCCAGTTTCCAGGAGGCCATTGTCGAGGTACTGGCTGTCAAGACCCGTCTTGCCGCGCAGGAGTACCACGTCAAACAGGTCTTGCTGGCGGGAGGGGTCGCTGCGAATATGGCCCTGCGCGCCCGTCTGGAGCAGGAGCTGACTCCACTGCGTATCCGTTTGCAGTATCCGCCCATCGAATTCTGCACTGACAATGCCGCGATGATCGCCGCGGCCGCCTTTTTTCATCTGGCCCGTGGCGAGCAGCATGGCCTGGATCTCGACGTCGCGCCGGGCCTGAGTCTGCCATTCAAAACGTGAGGGTGGGGCAATGCCTGCCGCGCCCATCTGCTAAGGAGAAGCTATGGCGAAGCGTAACACGGGAGTCTACGCCCTTGGTATCGATCTTGGGGGAACCAAGACCCTGGCGGCGGTGGTAGATGTAACCAGCGGCGAGGTGCTGGCCTCGGCGCGCAAGCGTACAAAGGCCGGACGCGGTCAGGACTTCGTCGCTCATCGTACCATTGAGGTGGCGCGGGCCGCGCTGGAGGCCGCCGATCTGCAGAACGGCGCGCACTTGCTGGCGGTGGGGATCGGCGCCGCCGGGCAGATTGATCGTCAGGCGGGGGTCATTCTCGATGCGCCCAACCTCGGTGTGAAAGATATGCCGCTGCGTGAGCTGCTCGGCTCGGAGTTTGGCTGTCCGGTAGCGGTGGGCAACGATGTCGAGGTCGCGGCTCTGGGTGAGTATCTCTACGGATCAGGGCACTCCTATAAGAACTTTGTCTGTGTCTTTATCGGCACGGGGATTGGGGCCGGTATTATCCAGAACGGACGCCTCTACACGGGTCTCTCCGGAACTGCTGGGGAGATTGGTCACCTCACGGTGGAGGCCAGCGGCCGTATCTGTGGCTGTGGCGCGCGTGGGTGTCTCGAGGCCTATGCCTCGCGTACCGCTATCACCAGAGCGGTGATGGCCGAGATTCATCACGGCCGTAAATCCGTCCTGGCTGATGAGGCGGCGCTCCAGCTCAAAGGCGGCGAGGCCATCATTCGCTCTGGTCTGCTGGCCAGTGCGATCCAGCAGAAGGACGAGCTGGTGATTGAGGTCGTCAGTGAGGCGGCAGATTACCTGGGCTATGGGCTGGCTTCAGTGATGAACTTTTACAATCCCGAGGCCATCATTCTCGGTGGAGGAGTGATCGAGGCCGTAGACCTCCTCTTTGAGCGCGCCGTACGGCGGGCCCGTACGGTAGCGCTGGCCTTGCCCGCGCGTGAGACACCCATTCTGCGTACCAGGCTGGGCGACTTCTCCGGCGTCGTGGGCGCAGCCTGTCTGGCGGCGGAGGCCGCGGGATATCGTTTCCCCTCTGATGAGTAGTGGCCGCTGTGCCGGAGCAGAGGAAGCGAGTCGCTCTATGCAAACAGACAAATCACATATCGAAGTGCGTGCTGTCTCTGTTGCCGATGCTGCGGCACTCCACCGGCTTGACTATAGCTTTGAGACCGATCGTATCTATACGCTCAAGGTCTATGAGCATGAGCATCTCAGCCGGAATGCGGCGACAGCCTGTACGCAGCAGGAAGCGGTCCTGACCTTCTCCCTGGTCGAGACTCCCGTTGATCCACCTCTCTATAAGGATCTGAGCGCATTTGAATCGACGCAGGAGGGGGTCGAGGTGCGCCTGCGCGCCGCCGCCGGGGGCTATGTGGCCCTGGCCGATGGTGAAATCGCTGGGGTGGTCCTGCTCAATGTAGAGACCTGGCGCGCGGTGGCGCGTGTCGAAGACATCATCGTCGGCCGTCAGTTTCGCCGCTACGGCATTGGCTCACTGCTGCTCTCCTGCGCCTGCGATTGGGCACGCAACCAGGGATGCTGGGCTATCCTGCTGGAGACGCAGAACACCAACTATCCGGCCATTCAGTTCTACCTGCGTAACGGATTGCAGATCTGGAGCATCAATCGCCACTTTTATCCGCCTGGCCCGTACGAGCACGAGGTAGCACTGTTTATGGGGAAGCGCCTGCTCACCTGAGCGTGGAGACTGACCAGCGAGCACACGGCCGCCTCGCGGGGGAAGATGGAGCAAGCCTCCACCCTCCCAGTGTCGCCGGTTGTATGCCTGTCATGCTCCGATCGGCGCAGATCTGCTGGCGGTCCGCTGGCCATAGTGGACTGGATTACTCCTCCGTAGGCTCCTCCAGCTTGGCGAAGAGAGGTCGTGGTGCCGGCAGTGCTGTGCCAGCGGAAACCGTGGCTAACTCCCAGCGGACGGCGCTGACGTCGCCTGTGAAGCCCAGGTACTCATGCAGCTTCTGTGAAGAGAAAGGCAGATAGGGGCAGAGCAGCACGCGCAGCCCACTCAGGACCTGTGCCATCACGTAGAGCGTTGTGCCGGCAGCTCCGCGATCCTCCTTGATGCGTTTCCAGGGCGCCTGTTCATCCAGGTAGCGGTTCGCTGCATGGGCCACCGCCATGGCCGCCTGCAGACCGTCCTTGAAGCGGCAGCGGCTGATGTAGTCGCCCACCAATTGAAAGCCCCGCTCGACCTCAGCAAGCATAGCCTGGTCGGCCTCCGAGAGCGCCAGAGGCTCCGGTAGCACCCCACCAAAACGGCTCTGGAGAAAGGTCAGCGTCCGATGTACCACATTGCCGTAGGTCGCCACCAGCTCATCGTTGTTGCGCCGTACCAGCTCCTCGAAGGTAAAATCGCTGTCGCGACCCTCAGGCGCTGTCGCCGAGAGGTAGTAGCGCAGCGGATCAGCCCCATAGAGGTCGAGGACATCCCTGGTCCAGATCACATTACCGCGGCTGCTTGAAGCCTTGCTACCGCGCATGGTCATAAACTCATTGGCGGGGACATCATAAGGCAAGTTGCGGTTCCCGTAGCCCATTAACATAGCCGGCCAGATAATGGTATGGAAGGGGATATTATCCTTCCCAATAAAGTAGTAGGGTTTCACCGCAGGCTTGCTCATACCGGGCACCCACCAGAGCTTCCAGGCCTCGGGATCGCCCTGGCGCTGGGCCCATTCCACGGTAGCCGAGAAGTAGCCGATGACCGCATCGAACCAGACATAGATGCGCTTATCTTCGTAGCCTTCGAGAGGGATAGGAACTCCCCAGTCGAGGTCACGAGTGATGGCGCGCGGCCGTAGACCCTCCTTCAGCCAGTTCATAGTAAAGGCATAGACGTTAGGACGCCAGTGCTCTTTGCCCTGAGAGAGCCACTGTAGAATCGGCTCCTGGAGTTTGGGCAGGTCCAGGAAGAAGTGCTCTGTGTCGCGGATCTCCAGGGGCTGCTCCTTACTGCCGCAGAGCCGGCAATGGGGCTGGATGAGATCGACGGGATCGAGCACACGTCCGCAGTTATCGCACTGGTCGCCGCGAGCCTGCGGATAGCCACAGTGCGGGCAGGTTCCCTCGACGTAGCGGTCCGGCAGAAAGCGGCGATCCGTTGGGCAGTAGGGAGACTGCATGGTATCTTTGTAGATATAACCCTTGTCGTAGAGGGTCAGGAAGAAATCCTGGGTAATGCGATAGTGGTTCTCAGTGCCCGTCTCAGTATACAGGTCCCAGGAGATTCCCAGCCGCTCCCAGACCTCGCAGATCTGGCGATGATAGGAGGCGACAAATTCGCGCGGCGAGATGCCCAGCCGCTCGGCCTCCACGAGGATCGGCGTACCATGTTCATCGCTGCCCGAGACCATCAGCACATGGTTACCGGCCATGCGGTGATAGCGAGCGAAGGTGTCCGCCGGAAGGTAGGCGCCCACAATCTGTCCGACATGGGTCGAGCTTTTCGCATAAGGCCAGGCCACGCAGACCAGGATATATTCAGCCATAAAAAATGTCTCCCTTGCTGACGGAGATTGCTGTCTGGTGTGAGGAAAGTTCCTTAAAGCAGATTGTGCCTATTATAGCATAGATTGTCGGGGAGGCAAGTCCCCGGCCCGGCCGCCACGAACCCAGCCTGGGTGGCCTACGTACCGATGTAGCGTGCGTAGAGCGAGCGGGCGATCTGTTCATTCTCCGTCCCTTTGATGATCGCGCGTCCGTCGGGGAAGACAGTCATCTCATAGCCATCGACGCAGAAACGCAGCAGGTAGGTGTTCTGCTGAACAGAGCCAGCCGACTGCAGGCGGACAGCCAGGGCCTCCAGGTCCAGCCGGCGGTGCTGCTGTCTGTTGCGCACCTGAACAGCGTTGCGGCCGCAGAGGGTGACGGCGCTGCGGCCGCCGTCCTCCAGGGCGGCTGTCAGAAACTCGTAGCGCTGAAGTGCGCAGGCAGGGCAATCAGGCTGGCGTGGTAGCTCAAGGCGATCGATCGTATTCGTCCAGACATCCAGCCAGAGCATGGAGCGGCTGATGGCCTCACTCTGTAGCAGGATCTTCAAGGCCTCTGTCGAGGCGAGGCCAGTGATGGCGCTGACGATGCCATTGAGCACCCCGGCGGTATCACAGGTTGGCGTGGTCCCCGGTGCAGGCATCTCAGGAAAGACGCAGCGCAGGCAAGGAGTCTCGCCCGGGAGGATATTCATCGTCACTCCATAGGAGGCAATCACCCCGCTGTAGATCCAGGGACGCCCGTGTTTCACGCAGGCGTCATTGAGGAGATAGCGCGTCTCAAAGTTATCGGTGGCATCCAACACCAGGTCCACGCGCTGGACCAGCGCTTCAATTCCCTCGGCATCGATGTCCTCCACCAGGGCCTCGATCTCGATCTGGCTGTTGACGCACTGCAGCTTGCGCCTGGCCGCAATAGCCTTCGGCAGGCGAGCTGCGACGTCCTCCTCGTCAAAGAGGATCTGGCGCTGCAGGTTGTTCAATTCAACATAATCGCGATCGATGATCAGGAGGTGTCCCACCCCGGCGCGACAGAGGTGATTGGCCAGCATGGTGCCCAGCGCTCCGCAGCCAATGATAGCGACGCTTGAGGCCAGCAGGCGCTCCTGGCCGGCCACACCGATGGGTTGAAAGAGCGTTTGTCGCGAGTAGCGGTCAAATTCTGTCATAGCAGACGAATCCTCCAGGACAACGAGCGAGGCAGCGGATGACGAGATGCTGACCATGCAGTCTGGTCGTGACGTCTCTCATTGTAACACATCTCGGCAAGCGAGAGAGGAGAACAGCCCTCATCGGACAGCCCGATCAGAGGCGGAGCCGGCTGAGGAGGGATGAGCGGACTGACGTTGACCGCGTGCGGGCTGAGAGAGGGAATCACTGGCTCACGCTCCGTTGCTAGTACTCCTGAGGGCATCAGTTGGCAGTGGCCCGCAGGTGTGTTACAATGCAAAGGGGTGGGTCGTCTTTGCTGTTGAGGAGAGATAAAGTGCAACGCCTGAGCAAGACGGCTTTATACGGCGGAAAAGACCATGAAGAAAGTGCTGGTTATCGACGACAATCCGACGATTGTTGAGTTAATCAAATATGCGGTCAATCTCCAGGGAGCGTACGAAGTGATCGTCGCCTATGATGG
>JBHOQN010000104.1:0-5766 GCA_042408965.1 Ktedonobacteraceae bacterium | reverse complement strand
CTGCCACAGCGAGCTGAGCTAAATGCTCTAGCTCCTGGGGAGTGCCCACTCCCATCTTGGTCAGGAATGGCTGGATGAGTCCCAGGAACATCAGATAGCCTTTGAAGACGGCATAATGGGCCTCGGTTCCCATCGACCACTCGACAGCGCTGGCTCTCTGTCGTACCTCGACAAAGCCCGCCTGGCGCACCAGCCGCGGCAGGACCGGGGTAATGCCCACATGGCGCCCATCCACCGAAAAGCTTTGGCCCGCCTTTTTGAGCGCTTCACAGAACAGGGCATGCAGGCGCTCCAGCGCCGGGCTGGTGGAGAGCGGCATCTCTGCTTCGGTGAGTCTGACGATGCCACCCGGCTTGAGGAGGCGCCGGCACTCGGTGAGCAGCCGCGGCCAGGCCTCCGGCAGCATGAAGCCCAACAGCAGACGCCCATTGATCAGGTCGAAGGAGGCATCTGGGAAGTCCAGCGGCTGCATGACGTTCATCACCTGGAACTGAACGTTCTCCAGACCGCGTGACCAGGCCTGTGCTCTGGCATACTCGATGACGTTGGCGCTCAGATCGACGCCGATGACCTCGACCTTCGGATAGGTAAAGGCCACCTCCAACGCCCACTCGCCAGGGCCACAGGCCAGATCGAGCACGCGCCCCCGCCCCCCCTCGGACAACGGCGGCCCGGCAGGCAATTCCGGGAAGAGACCCCCCATGCCTCTGGTCAGCATCTGGCCCTGGTGCGTCAGACGTGCCAGCTCGCCCGCGTTCTCTGAATCGATCACATAGGTG
Organism: Ktedonobacteraceae bacterium; assembly: GCA_042408965.1. GTDB lineage: Bacteria > Chloroflexota > Ktedonobacteria > Ktedonobacterales > Ktedonobacteraceae > Thermogemmatispora. The sequence goes on along the minus strand of JBHOQN010000104.1, from coordinate 4,987 downwards.
CTCTGCCTGGGCCTGCTCTCCTTGGGTGTCTCAGCATCCATGTGTGCTCTCCTGTTCACATTCAGTCATGCCGATGGCTCAATGAGTGCCTCCCACTCAGAGAGCTGCTTCGCCTGTGGCCAGCGCGCCTGCCCCTGCCTGAGCAACTGCTTGACTTCCGCCCGCCCGTAGCGGCTTTTGCTGCGCTGTATGCCCTCGACACTGGTCCCCAGCGCCTCCACAAATAGCTCCTGGTCTCCCAACGCTAATGCTACTGCTGCTCGCTTCGGCTGTAAGTCGGCCAGCCCTCTCCCTCTCGTCTGGGGCCACTGCGCCTCATAGAGCCGCTGACTCTCCTCTAGCGCCGTCAGCGCTTCCTTCGTCTGCCCCAGGTTCAAAAGAATCCTCGCCCGGCACAGAGGCACTGCATAGGATGGGCGGTCAGCCAGTGCATAGCCGGGGTCATGCCGAGGCGAGGTAACGGCGTAGCGTTGCTCAGCCCGTGCCAGCGCTTTGGCCGCCTGCCGCGGCTCCTGGAGCAGGCTATAAGCTTCCGCCAACCCTGTCAGTAAACTCGCCTCCAGGGCCGGCGAGGCCGGCCCTCCCTGGACGGCCAGCCCACGCTGGAACCACGAGAGCGCCGCCTCCGGTTGTGGCTCATACTCCCCTGCCCCCAGTGCTAGGCCCCAGAGGTAACTATACCCCTCGTAATAGGGTAATGCCTTCTGTAGAGTTATATCTCCTGCCTGAAGCGCATAATGTCCCGCCTGTTGTAAATGTTGTAGCCGCTCCCCAGGTTTCATGAGGTGACGCGCAGCAATGGCGCTAATCAGGTGGACCTCTGCCACTATGCGCGCTGTCTCCTTCTGCAGTTTTATCCCCCCTGGCTCCTTTTCCAGGGCCGCGATCAACCAGGAGGCTATTCGAGCCACTGTGGTAACGTTCTCAGACTCCGACGATCGCCACAGCGCACCTACCAGGGTGCGCGCTATTGTGAGCGCCTCCTCTCCCGTCAGGCTCAGACCGCTGCCAGCGAGCAGTGTCAGCCCGCTGCCGCCCACGAGCAGGGTCAATGCCTCTCGCCGCTGCATGTCATCCTCCTCTGGGGCCGTTTTGATCTTCCCTCTCCGCTGGCAGACCAGCCCCAACTCTGCCGCTGTCTTGCCGTAGTACTGACAGATCAACTGGATGGTATCTGCTCGCAAGGGTTTCCCCTGCTCTGCTGCTAGCAGCGTCCCTACTGCAATCCCTATCTTCTCCGCCTGCTCTCTTAAGCTGGCAAGCTGCTGCATGCGCAGCTCTCGCAAAAGGTTCATTCCACCCTCCTCTTCATTTCCTCTTCACGGAAGAGCCAGCCAGGAAACACCTTCTCTCCCCCTAGGAGTCAGTATAGCAGCGTGCATCACCCTATTCAAGATCTCCGGTTTTGACTGATATGTAGTTGAAATCAAACTTGGAACAGAACCCCTTTACTGTCAAGACACAAGAGACTACAGTAGATTCGGTGATAGCCACCATTGCAAGACAAGAAAGGCAGCTCTAGAGAGCCTCTGTACACTCATAGCCTATATATCTTCAGGACGTCAGGTTGACGATATGAAAGGAAAGGAGATCTCTCATGGCGACGGCCCCCGTGTATCTACCCTCTGAAAGCGGCAGAACCACAAGCCGCCAGGACATCATCACTGCCCTTCGGACAGAGCTCGGACCGAACGAAGGGACTGAGCACCTCACTGACTGGCTTCTCGACATGTGGGAAACCATCGATCTTTTGATCGGCCGCTTCGGGGAGGAACGCGCCTGGCAGATCATTACCACGCCCGCCGCACTCCGGCCCCAGCCGATCAGCAAGGAGGAGCTAGCCGCGCACCTGCGTGGCGAAGAAAGCGCCCTCGCAGACCCCGTGACCGTCTCGCTCTGAAGCAAAAGGAGACTGACCATGCTTACCCGCCTTTGGAAATGGCTGCTCCTCTCGCGGGCAGAGCAACAGCAAGCAGTCAGCGATGAGGACCAGCCTGGGGCCGCCCCAGCCGGCGAGAGCGACGGGCGCCGGCGCCTGCCAAACGTCCCCTACCTGCTGCCCAAGGATCTCGACGAGATCAACCGTCTGGACTTTCAGCATTATGTCCTGCGCCTGGCCCTGGGACGGCTCACCTTTGCCCCCGTCGAAGAGCAGCTTCGGCATGGGGGGCACGTACTTGACGTCGGCTGCGGAACGGGCCGCTGGGCCATCGAAATCGCCCGGCTCTACCCGCTCACTCGCGTCACGGGCCTGGACCTGGAACAGGCTAAAGCGACGACGGCACCCCCCAACTACCGCTTTGTTCAGGGAAACATTCTTGAGGGCCTGCCCTTCGCCGCCAGCACCTTTCACTACACTCATCAGCGCTTCCTTGTGGCAGCTATTCCTCTGGAACAGTGGCCGCGGGTAGTCCGCGAGCTGTACCGCGTCACCGCCCCGAGCGGCTGGGTCGAGCTGATCGAAGTCGGCGCCGAGACACGCAACGCCGGCCCTTGCCTGGAGCAGCTCATCGCCTGGGGGCGCCAGCTCGCTGCCCCGCGCGGCATCGACGGCACCCAGATGAGCCGCCTGGGCGAATGGCTCCAGCAAGCTGGCTGCCGTCAGATCTACACACACACCCTCTGGCTGCCCGTTGGTGCCTGGGCCGGGCGCCTGGGCCTCCTGTTCATTGCTGGAGATCAACGCCCTGAAAGAAAGGAAAGTGCTTATGGCCACATCACTGCAGCCATTGCCACTCAGACCGGGCAACCTTTCCGCTCGTCACAGGGAAACCCGGTGGACGGACAGGTTAAGGCCGCACAATAGCTATACAGCAGCCCGGCGGCCTGCAACACGCTCCCTGGTCCTCCACCTGTCCGCTGTGGCAGAGAGGTGAAACAGCCATGATAAACTGGCTTGGCCGCTTATTTGGCGGCTCATCCCGCGTATCCGGCACTACTGCTCCAGGCGTTGAGGAGACCTATATCCTGCCGCGTACGCGGGGTGAGCAGAACCGCCTGGAGCTGCAACACTTTGCCCTGCGCCAATTGCTCGGTACCCACTTTCTGGCTCCTGTTCAAAACCCTCGCCAGATCCTCGACGTCGGTACCGGCACTGGCATCTGGGTCCGCGAGGTCGCTCGTTGCTGGCCTACAGCCCGCATCATCGCCCTCGACAAAGATCTCTCGCTCCTGCGGCCCCTCCCGGCAACGTGCCAGGCCATCAAGGCTGATTTGCTCAATGGCCTGCCGTTCCCAGAGCATTCTTTTGATTATGTCCATCAGCGGCTGCTGGTGGCGGCTATTCCCGTCACTGCCTGGCGCGGCGTGCTCGCCGATCTGTTGCGCATCACCCGTTCCGGCGGGTGGCTTGAATTTGTCGAAGCCACTGGCGAGGTTGTTCAGGAGGGACCACTGCACGCACAAGTTCGCGCCTGGTTCGAGGCGGTGGCGGCAAGAAAGGGCTTGCGAATGGACGCACCTTTGCTCTTGCCGGACTGGCTGCGTTCCCTGGACCTCGATCCCATCGTGCGCCCCTTCATAGCTCCCCTGGCTGGCCAGCAACGCGGCGCTCCGCTCTTTCGCAAAGATCTGCTGGCCTCTCTGCAGGGAGTGGCCCCTATTCTGGCCAGCGTTAACCAGGTTCCCTTGGAGAAAGTCCAGGAAACATTAGCGAGGCTGAGCACCGAATGGGAACACTACGGCACTGGCTGCGGCGGAGTGGCTGTTTGGGCACGCAAACCAGAGGAGAGGAGAAGTACGGGATCATGGAAACGACAGATATCCCCTGGCGGCTAGACTGGCTCAAGGAAACGGACTGGCTGGTGCTTCTGCTCGTAGCACAGGACTGGAAGGTCAGCAGGATTGCCCAGGCCCTGGGAACAAGCACAAGCCGCATTTACCAGAGGTTACAGCGCGCCCAGTTGGCATTCAGAGCTATAAAATGCTCCCGGCAGGAACTACTGGCGCGTGTCCCCTGGGATCGGTGTCCGGCATCTGCGCGAGAGCAACTGGCCCGCTTGCTGGAACGGCAGCAAACCGGGGGAGGAAGAGCTGCACTGGAAAGAGGGGAACGGTATGCCGATACGAAAGCATGATGCCCGCTGGGCAGTAGCTGTTGACCTGATGCTGGTGGATGAGGGGCGAAGCCGTATTGCGCTCATCCGGCGCGAAAATGAGAAAGTGCTCGCGCTTGTGGGAGAGAAGCTTCAATGGAATGAAACTGGGGCAATGGGGTTCCGCCGCGCCTTTTGCGAGGAGCTGGGAATCATCGACATGATGGATGCAGGTATTAAAAGTTGGAGGCTGGCGGGCCTCTTTGGATTGCATGTCCCGGATCGCGATCCGCGTTTCCTGCAAGGAGACGATGGAACAGAGAAAGCCCAAATCCTTTCGCTTGTTTATTTGATCGAGGCCGACCTGGATAGGCTGCAGAAAGCAGCCCGTCCAGGCAGCAGTGTGGTAGCCCTGGAAATGGCCGACCTGGATCGCCTTCCGCCGCTTTTTCTGGACCACTCGTCCATCATCAGGCAGGTGTTGCAGGCGGAGCAGGCAGGCCGGCTGCCTTTGCTGCCTGATGGCGAAGAGTATATCATATGATGATTGAATCTATGTTGCCGCATGAACTACTGGAAGCGTTAAAGATCCTGGCTGCGCAGCCACGCCAGGATACCCCAGCGTTCTTCTGGCTCCGCATCGATGGCACAACACTGGCAACGTTTCGACGCGAGAGGAATTCTGTGCCATCTGGACGCTGCTGACCATCTGGGGCAGGTGTCCGGCATCTGAGAGCCTGGACGTCTAGATACCTAAACATCCTGACGCTCAAGCTCCTGAGTGTTCCCGGAGAGTTGACAGACTGCGAAGAATCGGTAGCATATAAGCGCGGAAAGCGTTTTTTTGCAGGAGCCAGAGGGCAGGCCCATTCGGGCCTGCCTCAATTATTTTCTTGAAGGGTATGGAGACACTCCGGGTTGTTTCAGTGTCTGGGGGCAAAGATTCGACGGCG
>JBHOQN010000102.1:0-14052 GCA_042408965.1 Ktedonobacteraceae bacterium | reverse complement strand
CTGCCAGATCTGATCGGTACAGTTGTTGTAGCCACAGAGGTAGGCGCTATAGCTACCGGTGTGAGGGTTCGTCGAATCGACGATCTCGTAGCCGCCGGATGAGGACTCCAGCCAGACCTACAGCGCCTACCACGACATCACCACGGGCAACAACCTCTACTACTCGGCCACGACAGGCTACGATCTGGCGACCGGCATCGGCTCACCCGATGCCTGGAACCTGGCCCGCGACGTCGCTGGCACCTCTGGCGGAGGTGGTGGCGGCGGTGGTGGTGGTACCACCACCCAGCTCCTGAGCAACGCTGGCTTTGAGAGTGGCAGCTCGCCCTGGCAGGAGTCCTCATCTGGCGGCTACGAGATCGTCGATTCGACGAACCCTCACACCGGTAGCTATAGCGCCTACCTCTGTGGCTACAACAACTGTACCGATCAGATCTGGCAGACCGTGACCCTGTCCAGTACGACCACGAAGGTTGTTCTGAGCTACTGGCTCTACATCAGCACCCAGGAATCGGGGAGCACCTGCTACGACTACTTCTACGCGAAGATTCGTACCTCCAGTGGCTCTACGATTACCACCGTGCAGACGAAGTGTAACGCCAACGCCAGCGGTTGGACCCAGTACACCTTCGATCTGACCTCGGCTCTGAGCAGCTATTACGGCAAGCAGATCCAGGTCTACTTCGAGGGCACCACCGATTCCTCCCTGGTGACGAACTTCTTTGTCGACGATGTGGCACTCAACGATACCCACTCCTGAGCGGGTGTGAGCGTACCACCTGAGTGAACGGCGGAGGACGGAGCAGCACGGAGCACGCTGTTCCGTCCTCACGCCCTCTCCAGGCTGGGCGGTATGCTCACACCCGCTCCCGTGTGGCTCCTCATGTCTCTGCCCTCTCCTGCGCACCCCTCATTGCGCCAATGCGTGACGCTGGCTGAGCCATCGTCCAGACGGCCGCGCACCACCGTTCATTTGGATATGGGCCATATACTGGCTATAGCCGGCAGGCTCTCAAACCAGTGATAGTCAGGAGTGCGTATGTATCGTAATACCTCCGTTACACGCACTGGTGCGTGCAGTATTGCTGTCTCGCTGCTCTTGCTGGCGGCCTCACTCGCTGCTCTGCTGACGCTTCATCCCGGACCGAGCCTGGCCGATCGTGCGCTGCCGCGCGCCGCTGCTAGCGTCACGCCAACAGCGGCAGCCCCGCCGACGGCCGGTGCCACACCAGGGCCGGGAGTTAACGGTGTGCAGCTCTTCATTGAGCCGACAGCCGGCGAGCAGGTGATTCTCAACGCCATCAATGGAGCGCAGCGCTCGATTGACCTCGAGATCTATTTGCTGACCGATACCAGCGTGATCCATGCCCTGGAGCAGGCGGCTTCGCGCGGCTTGACGGTGCGCGTCATGCTGGAACCCCATCCCTACGGCGGCGGCTCGCCCGATCGCACCATGCAGGAGCTGAGCGCCTATGGGGTCATCACACGCTACACCAGCCCCGCCTTCACTCTGACGCATGAAAAAGCTATGATCATCGATAGCCGCAGCGCCTACATCATGACCTGTAACTTCACTCGCTCCGCATTGGGGGGCAGCAGCAGCACGACCAACCGCGAGTACGGCATCATCGATGCCCTGCCTGCCGACGTCAGCAGCGTCAGTGCCATCTTTGATGCCGACTGGAATCGGGCTACCTATGCGCCCGACGATGCCAATCTGGTCGTCAGCCCCGTCAATGCGCGCAGCGGCCTGCTGGACCTGCTCAACGGCGCGCACAGCAGCCTGATCATCGAGGCTGAGGAGATGCAGGACAGCGCCATCGAGCAGGCCCTCGTCGCAGCGCAGCAGCGCGGCGTCGCCGTCATGGTCATTCTGCCTACCCCCTCTGGCTCCAACGATCCCAATGCCAGCGGCATCACCACCCTCGATCAGGGCGGTGTGCAGGTGCGCGAGGATCCGAAGCTCTATATGCACGCTAAGATGTTCGTGGTGGACGGGCAGGAGGCCTTCGTGGGATCAGAGAATTTCTCTACGGCCTCCCTGGATCAGAATCGCGAGCTGGGCGTGCTCGTGGCCGATCCGCAGGTCCTCTCGACGCTCCAGACAACCTTTCAGCAGGACTGGAGCGACTCGCAGAGTGTTTGAGGTGAGGGGGGAGAAGTGCATTGCCATGAGCTTGCAGCGACCTCCACAGCGCAGGCCAGGTCCCCAGGGAACGCAAAAGGGAAGCTGTTGATCACAGCTTCCCTTGTTGTTCTGCACTGATTCAGCGAAAGAACATCTGGCCTTCGTTAGCGGAAGATCGCCGGGAGCTCCGGTCTGGTCAGGAGCCTACCAGCGCCGACCACCACCACGCCGCTCACGCCCGCGTGAGTGGCCGCTCTCGTAGCCTCCCGAATAGCTATAGCCGCGCCCCTCCTCACGCCGCGAGCCGCGTGAGGAGCGTACTTCCTGGTAACAATCGCTACAATAGACGGGACGATCGTCGCGCGGCATGAAAGGCACAGTCGTCTGACGCCCACAGTTGGAACAAACGGCCTCGTACTGCTCTCGCTGCGGGCGGGCGGATGCCGACTGGCTGCGAGAGCCGTTGCGGCGGGCGGCGCGGCAATCGGGGCAGCGCGCCGGGGGATTGGTCAATCCCTTACTGGCGAAAAAAGCCTGCTCACCGGCTGTGAAGGTAAATTCCTGGCCACAATCACGGCAGGTTAGGAAACGATCCTGGTACTCTTCGTAAGACATCATGGGTAAAAAAACCTCTTTTGAACTCTGCGTTCGCTCCTCGGAACACAGCTGTGCTAAAATCAACCGACTGTTACGGTCCGGCTGCAGATACTTTTCGCCTGGTTTCCGCCAGAAGGTCTGTCGCGTGGTGATCTTGCCTGGGGAAGGTCCTGAGCGGCAGGGGAGGAGCACCTGATCTGCTACTGAAGGATTGGTTGATCCCCGATCACACTCACATTATACCACGAAGGCCGCAGGATGTGATCCATCACTGGGTTAACGTTCCATTAATTTTGGGCCGGGTGGCCGGCTGGAGGGTGCGAGAAGCTCCTACACGTTCCATCTCGTCCGCCTTTACAGGACCTCTTTCCCTGGTACAGATTTCCTGAAAATCGCCATCCTCAGGTTGAGATTTCTTAACTCTATGGCGGTACTTTTCTATTAGCGCTCAATTGGTGGATGCATATCCATATGCCCCCGTGCAGTATCCTTCGTATAGGGTTAGCTGAAGAAGAAGCAGGCTATTTCGGGATGCATCCTGGTGGCTCACTCTGCCGGGAGAAGATCGGGGCAGAGCCGAGTGCATCCAGTGCTTAATTCAGGTGCCTTTTCAGCAACATGCGCTCGACAGCTCACAAGAGAAAGGGTAGCTAGTCACTATGTTCAGAAAGCAAGCACCGCTATCTATGTACGCTGGCTCACGGCGGCGCCGTCGCCACTGGCCGCTTCTGGTGGGGCTAAGTATATCGCTGCTGCTGGTGTTGATCGCAGCAGGGGTCTTTGTCGTTCCCCATCTGACCTCTCATGCGGCCAACGATAATACCGATTGTTCGCTCATCGTACCACCCAATCCGCTCACGGCTCAGGGTCTGGCGACGCCCTATCAGCTAGTGGCTACTAATCCTGCCAATGGCCCGTGTCATGAGGCCAATCCTGCGCAGGCCGCTTTCGTTCAGGGGGCCATTATCGATCCGCGTACTGGCCAGATCTCGGTGTATAATCCGCTGGTCATCGACCAGGGAAGCCAGCCGGCTATCCAGCCCACGCCGCCGAATCTGCCGCAGGGAGCCGTTGTCGCTCTCTGGTTCGGCTTCAACGGCAATAACCTGATGTTGCAGGATGACAATGGCAGCCTCAACCAGGGGCGCTGTGTCAACGGAGTCAACGGGAGCATCTTTGGTCAGTTCGCCTACTGTAACGCTCCCGCCTTCTTCGCGGCGGCCAACTTCGACATCCGCATCGGCCGGCTGAAGGTGCCCGCGATCGGTACAGCGAAGGATGGTCAGCCGTGTCCCACGTCGCGCGACTTCAGTATTGTCGATCAGGACCAGAGCGACAACGTCGTCACGGAGTATCTGGTGACGGCTGATGGCCGCATCGCGCAGATGACGGCCGCCAACGTGGCGGCGCTGCAGGGGGCGCAGGTGCAGACGAACGGCAGCGATGAGCGCCTGCTCTCGGTGGCCGTTGACAGCGCGCTTGGCTGTACGCCCTGGATGGCGCCCGATCTGGCCGATCCAGGCCATACGGTGCCAGCGCTGCCGCTCAACGAGTTGCAGGCGGCCGCCCATCAGGCCGCGCCCGTGGCCCTGGTGCCGCTGGGCGACCCGATGGTGCTCAATAACAATCGGCCCAGCCTCAACAAACTCAATGCCTATCGCCGTGGCGTTGACCAGCAGCCGGCCCGCTCACAGGCCGGTGCCAGTACGGCTACCTACTGTCAGAATATGGTCAACATCGCGCCGGCGCGCCTCCAGCTCGATCAGCAATTGACGCAGGGCCGCCCTTCGCCCGATGCCGGAGCGGCGAACTCGCTCTTCACCTTCCTGGCGCAGCGCTTTGTCGCCAGCTATCAGAATCTCAACTGTCAGGCTCTGATCAATCAGCCCGATCCGATCAGCGTGACCACCGATGCCAATGGTGTGGCCACCGCGGCAACGATCAACGTTCCCAATGGGAATGGGAACGGCAACGGGCAGGCCACGCCGGTCAACTGCTCGGTCAATGGCCAGGTGATCCAGGGCTGCTCCGGCACGACCACGATCAATGGCGCCACCTGCACACTGGCGCTCGATCAGGCCAACAATCAGGTGGTCATTCAGTGTCCTCAGGGAGGTCAGAAACCGCAGGCGTAGCAGTGCAGCCGGGCCCAGGCAGTGCTCGCCGGGCGCAGGAGAGCAGATACCACTCCTTTTGTATTCCCGGCGGTCTGCCTCCCTCTCCAGCGTCGGAGCAGAAGGGTTGCCACTCTGGCGGCCCTTCTGCTCCGACTTCTTCTGGCTGATGGGATGGAAGCTTGCCAGCGCCCTGGTTGTGTGGTATCCTTAGAACAAACGTCTCTTGTGAACTGACCGGGGCAGTTGCTGGATGATTGATACGACTGAGGCCGATCTGCTCTCAGCACGCGCACACGATGAGTATCTCTTTGGCTGGGACCCCACGCCGGGCATTGTCTCGGTCTGGGCCGACCGCCACGGCGAGGCTGTCATCTGGCGGCGCGAAGGGGAGCGCGTGCTCTGCTCGTCGCGGCGCTATGCTCCCTGGCTGCTGACAACGACGCTGGAGGATCTCACCCATCTCTCCGAACCTCCTCTCCCGGCCTCCTCGGTTCCGGCTCTGCCCAGAGCGGGACAGCTCCTCTATCGCGAGCTGGATGGCCCTGATGGCACCTATCGCTTCTTACTCCTGAGCGACGATTTGAGCCACCTGGAGCGCGCGCTCCTCACCGGGGCCTCACGCCGTCTGGGGCGCACTGTCAAGACCCTTTCCGAGCTGGACACCTGCTACATCGTGGGGCCGGTCGAGCAGTATCTCATGCAGAGCGGCCAGGTGTATTTTCGTGATCTCCCCTACGAGGCCCTGCACCGCCTGCAGATCGATCTGGAGACGACCGCTCTGGACCCTCGCCGCGGGCGCATCTTCCTGGCGGCGGTGCGCGACAATCGTGGCCTGGCGACGACGCTGGAGGCGCCAGAGCTGGTGGATGAGCCAGGCCTGATCAGTCAGCTCTGTGCGCTGGTCCGCCAGCGCGATCCCGATGTGATCGAGAATCATAACCTCTTCGGCTTTGATCTGCCCTTTCTGGAGGAACGGGCGCGGGTGCATGGCATTCCCCTGGAGATCGGGCGCGCGGGTGGGCCGTTGCGCCTGCGCAGCTATCAGGAGACCCTGGCGATCGGGCCGGAGGCGCGCCGGCGCACGCGCTACAGTGTGGCTGGGCGTGAGTTGATCGATACGCTGGATGCCGTGCGCCGCCACGATTTTGTGGTGCGCGATATGCCGAGCTACGCCCTGAAGGAGGTGGCGCGCTACTTTGGGATTGCTTCGGAGGAACGCACTTATATCGCAGGCATGGATATTTTCGAGACCTATCGCCGCGATCCGGAGCGGGTACGGCGTTACGCCCTGGACGACGTGGCGGAGGTCGATGGCCTCTCGCGCCGCTTGCTGGGGGCGCCCTTCGCTCTGGCGAGCATGGCGCCACGTCGCTACGAGCGCCTGGCGGCGGCCGGTCCCGCCATGGGCATCCTCGAGCCGATCCTGGTGCGCAGCTATCTGCGTGCGGGCGCTGCCCTGCCTCGCCAGACCCCAGAGCAGCAGGGCAGCAGCGCTGAGGGTCTGCATGAGGGTGGCGCGGTGCACCTCTTCGCCACTGGTGTGGCTGAGCACGTGGTCAAAGCTGATGTGGCCTCGCTCTACCCCTCTCTGATGCGCACCTTTCAGATCGGCCCGGCCTGCGACCGCCTGGGGGTGCTGCTCAGCATTCTGGGCCGCCTGACGGATCTGCGTCTGCAGCACAAGGAGGCGGCCCGCCTGGCCGCTCCTGGCTCGGTCGAGGCCAACCACCACGCTGCCACCCAGGCGGCGATGAAGATCCTGATCAATGCGGCTTACGGCTATATGGGAGCCGGCCCCATGGCGCTCTTTGCTGATGCCCGCGCTGCTGGCGAGGTGACTCGACGCGGACGCGCCATTCTCGATCAGGTGCTGGCGGCTCTGCGTCAGCGCGGCATGGCCCTGATTGAGGCTGATACAGACGGCGTTTACTTCGCGGTGCCCTCCCACTGGGATGAGGCCGAGGAGCGCGCGCTGGTCGCGGCCATCGGCTCCACGCTGCCGCCCGGCATCCGCCTCGAATATGAGGGGCGCTATCGAGCCATGTTCAGCCACGAGGTTAAAAATTATGCGCTGCTGACCTACGATGGCCGGCTCATCGTACATGGCGTGGCCCTGCGCTCGAGCCGTGCGGAGCCGTTCGGCGAGCGCTTCCTGCGGCGCGCCCTGGTGGCCACGATGCTGGGCAATGTGCAGGAGGTGCGTGCGGCCTACCTGGAAACGGTGACGGCTCTGCGCAACCGCGCGCTGCCAGCGGCGGCTCTGGCCACGCAGGTGCGCCTGACAAAGCCGCCTGAGAGCTACTTCGCCACGCGCACCACCCATGTAGAGCCGGCCTACGAGGCCCTGATCCGCGCGGGCCGCCGCCGCTGGTCCCCCGGCGAGCGCGTGCGCTTTTACCGCACGGCCGATAAACATGCAGTCTGGCTGCCGGATGAGAACGCCGAGTCCCCTGTGGGTGATGACTGGCGCACTGGCGCCCAGGCCCATGAGCTGGCCGAGCGCCGCGACTACGATGTCGAATACTATGTGCGCCTGCTCACCACCTCCTACGCAGCACGTCTGCGCAAGGCCTTCGCGCCCGCCGACTTTGAGCTGCTCTTTCGTGAGGATACGCAGCTGAGCCTCTTTGAGGCGCTCAAGCCGCTGGAGCAGATCCAGCCGCTCTGGATACGTTGCCATCCGCCTGAGGAGACCACGGCCAGCACTCGTGCTGAGTGAGCGTTGCCCGCACCTGGCTCGCTCTGCGCTATCTGTTGGTCTGATGCAGGGCCTCCTGCAGCTCGGCGCCAAAATCGCGTACGCTCGCCACCTGGCCGTAGCCGGCCCGCTCCAGGGCCTCCAGAAAGGCCCGGCCCTTGGCCAGCTGGTGCGGTGACTGCCAGCCAGTGACGGAGCGTAGAAACTCGCGCGCGGCTGCGATGGAGGCCTCCACCTCTTTCAGCATCAACAAGGCCCGCGCTCGATAGAGGTGCAGACGATGGTCGAGCCAGAGATTGGTATCGAGGGCGATCTGGCGCTGTAGCTCCTCGTGCAAGGCCAGCGTCTTCTCGGGCTGGTGCGTGTAGAGATAGCCCCGGCTCCGCAGTAGAAAGATACCGCTCAATTTGTGAAAGACGAAATCTGTGCCGTCTCCGTAGCTGCTCTTGAGCGGCTCAGCCAGGGCGATGGCCGTGTTGATGGCGCGCTCGAAGCGCAGCGTGTCCCCGGCGGCGGCGTACATCTGGCTCAGGTAGGCGCTGCTGAAGGCCGTCACCTGTCGGCTGGTTTTGAATGAGAGATCGCGGGCCTTCTCCAGCGCCTGAATGGCCTCCTGGTAGCGACCGATGCGCTTGAGTTCAACACCGACCTTCTGCAGCGCGTGTACGGTCAGAACGGAATCGTTGAGCTCGAGAGCCGTTCGATGCATCGCGCGGAATGTTGCCAGGGCCTGCCTGTAGCGGCGGTGCTCGAAGTGCATCAGGCCGCTCAGGCTCTGCTCCTGGGCGTAGAGGCTCAGCAGGCGCCGCTCCAGACGCACCGGTGGGGGGAGTTGCGTGCTCAGGTAGTTGAAAAGACTGTGCAGGCGCGCAGCGTTCTTTTCGACCGCCGGCAGTGGTGCCAGGCTCCGCATGGCCAGCGTCTGCCGGAGCAGGGCCTCAGCGATGTTGAGAGTCTCCTCCAGCAGACGACCGCCGTGACCCGTTAGCCCCTGGGGGTCGAAGGGATCGTAATCGGAAAGCCCGAATTCCCAGGGAGGAATCTCCAGCAGGTCGCAGAGCTTGCGCAGGGTGGAGGGATCGGCGAGACGCTTCTTACCGTACTCGACGGCCTGCACGTAGCGCCAGTCGACGCCTGTCCCTCCGTGGGACCTCGGCCAGCGCTCCGCCAGCTCCTGTTGCGTCAGACCGCGCTTCTCGCGGTATTTCCTGATGGTCTTCCCATAGTGATAGCCACCTTCGGACATGTCAGACTCCTTTCTACACTACCCTCCCATTGGTAGGTGTTGACCATCATGAGTACGCCGGGTTTACTAACTATTCTGTTTGTTTGCAAAGGTGCACAGCGATTCTATGCTTCTAAATAGAAGCCATCACATTCGCTGATGGAGATTGTAGCATAGATTGTGATGAAACTGAAGACAGTTGTGCCAGCATCTATCTTGTGCAACTTCGGGAGAGAGAGACGATGAGTGAGAGTGAGATCATGCGACTCAGAAAGCGATTGGAGCAAGAGTACGAGGCGGCGCGCTGGGGGTTGACCGGCCTGGCGACCGGGGCGGCGCAACATCGCTTCATCACAGCGCGCATCCGCAATATGGAGCGCTGCCACAAGAAATTGGCCAGGCTCGTCGGAGAGGACGAGGCGACCGCCATTGCCCTGGAGATCTGGCGCTTCAGGTAAGCAGCCCTGCCTCTCCAGCAGGCCCGCTCTGGCTTGCTTATTTCACTCGTAGCTGTTCGCCCTCAGCCGGCGTTGATGGCGAGCAGATCCAGAATCGCCTCAACTGGCTCCAGCGCGCGAATCTCTCTGGCCAGCGATGGGTCGGGACAGGCGATTCCCTGGCGGTTGAGCCAGATGGCGCGCAGACCGGCCCGCTGCGCGCCGCAGATATCGGCCTCCCAGTTGTCACCGATCATCACGGCCTCGGTCACGCTGCAGGGCACGCGGCTGAGCGCGATCTGAAACATTCGGGGGTCAGGCTTGGCGATCCCCGTCTCCTCCCAGGTGACCAGCTCGTCGATCAGTCCCTCCAGTCCGCACTGGTGTACCTTGTCCCGCTGCTCCTCGATCAGGTTGTTGGTCACCAGGACGATCCTCACATGAGGCCGCAGCCGCTCCAGCAGGGCGTGTGCTCCCGGCACTGCCCGCCGTGTCGCCTGATAGACCGCTCGATAGTGTGCCGCCAGCCGCGCGGCCTCTGCCTCTGAGAGCGTGACCCCGTACCTGGCGAAGAGCCGGCGTGTGCGCTCCATGCGGCTCTCGTCGAGCGTCAGGTGCCCCGCCATCACCTGTGGATGCAGCTCGTCAAGCAGACGGCTGTAGTGGTAGACCAGCTCCTCCAGTGGAGCCGCCTCCAGAGTGGGATAGCCCTCCCGAAGGGCCTCGACCGCGCAGAGGATGCTGTGGCTGTGGTCAAACAGAGTGTCGTCGAGGTCGAAGAGGACGGCTTTGAGGGACGGCCTGGCGCTGGCTGGCGTCGTTTGCTTGTCTTCCTGTGGCGCTGGGTGCGCTGGGTGCATCGAAGGCCTCACCAATCTGACTCCATATGCTGCTCTGAGCAAGCAGGCTATGCTCAGTATAGCCCCTGACGGGGGCCTGCGCAAGTGACCCTGGCCCGGAGGCCGGACCTCCATCTGCTGAGCGGGCCGGCAAGAATGTATAATGAGAAAGCGTGAGCAATTTCAGCCATGGAAAGGAGACGGCTACATGACTCAATCGGTGACGCAGATGGTCACTTTTCCCTCTGAGCATCGGCAGTTGGCTGGCTTTCTGGCGCTGCCCGAGGGTGAGGGTCCGTTCCCTGGCGTGGTGGTCATTCACGAGATCTTCGGGCTGAACGAGAACATCAAGGAGATCGCACAGCGCTTCGCTGCCGAGGGCTACGCGGCGCTGGCGGCCGATCTCTTCTCGGCGGGCAATCGCACGCTCTGCATGTTTCGTCTGATGAGTGGTCAGGCGCTCAATCCGCTCGATCATAGAGGTGTGCGCGATCTGCGCCATGCGCTGGATTTTCTGGCGCAGCAGCCTGGTGTCGATAGCCAGCGGCTTGGCGCCATCGGCTTCTGCATGGGTGGCGGTCTGGCGATCGCCTGGGCCTGTACGGACGCTCGTCTGCGGGCTGTTGCACCCTTCTATGGCAGCAATCCCCGCCCTCTTTCAGCCGTAGCTCGTGCCTGTCCGGTGGTTGGTTCCTATCCCGAGCGGGACTTCACCGCCGGCGCTGGCCGCAAGCTCGCCGTTGAGCTGGAGCGCCACGGGGTTCCGCACGATATCAAGATCTATCCTGGAGCGAAACACTCCTTCTTCAATGATCGCGGCGCGAACTACAGCGCCGAGGCTGCTCAGGACGCCTGGCAGCGTGTGCTGGCCTTCTTCCAGGAGCACGTGCGCGCGCGTCAGCCCCATGGCGTCTGACCTGACGGCGCCGCTGAAACATTCCTCCTGCAGACACGCTGGTTGTCGAGGTTACGCCGCGCCGAGTCTGCTCATGAGGAACCTACCTTACAGGGAGAACATACCAATGGATTTTGCCTACTCTGACCGCGTAAACGCTCTGCGCGAGCAACTCAGTGACTTCATGGAGCGCTATATCTACCCCAATCAAGAGACCTACCGGCGCCAGATTGCGGCCTCTGGCAACCCGCACCATCATGCCGAGATCGTCGATGAACTCAAAGAGCGCGCCAGGGCCGAGGGACTCTGGAACCTCTTTCTCCCCGATGCGCGCTATGGAGCGGGCCTGACCAACCTGGAGTACGCTCCTCTGGCGGAGATCATGGGGCGCGTGGGCTGGGCCTCGGAGGTCTTCAACTGTGCGGCCCCCGATACGGGCAACATGGAGATCCTGGCCGAGTTCGGCACTCCAGAGCAGAAGGAGCAGTGGCTGTTGCCGCTGCTGGAAGGAAAGATTCGTTCGGCCTTCGCCATGACCGAGCCGGATGTGGCCAGCTCCGACGCCACTAACATTCAGCTGACCATCGAGCGCCAGGGCGATAGCTACGTCCTCAATGGACGCAAATGGTGGATTTCGGGGGCGGCGCGCCCGCGCTGCGCGATCTTCATTGTGATGGGGAAGACCGCTCCGCAGCATCCTGATCGCCACCGCCAGCAGAGCATGATTCTTGTGCCACGCGATACGCCGGGCGTGACCATTGTACGGAGCCTGCCGGTCATGGGCTATCTGGACAACGAGAGTCACTGCGAGGTGCTCTTTGAGAACGTGCGTGTGCCGGTGAGCAACCTGCTTGGCGAGGAGGGCAGCGGCTTCGCCATCGCCCAGGCGCGCCTGGGGCCGGGGCGCATTCACCACTGCATGCGCGCGATTGGCGCGGCCCAGTACGCGCTTGAGCTGATGTGCCGCCGCGCCCAGGAGCGGATTGCCTTCGGACGGCCGCTGGCGGAGCAGGGAGTGATCCAGGAGTGGATTGCCCTGTCGCACCTGGAGATTGAGCAGGCGCGCCTGCTGACGCTCAAGGCTGCCTGGATGATGGACACCCTGGGCAAGAAGGCTGCTCAAAAGGAGATCGCTATGATCAAGATTGTTGCCCCGCAGGTGCTGACGACGGTGGTCAATCGTGCCATGCAGGTCTTTGGCGCGGCCGGCGTGAGCGATGATTTCCCGCTGGCCTCGATGTGGGCCCATGGCCGTACGCTACATATTGTCGACGGACCCGACGAGGTCCATAAGCGCTCGCTGGCGCGCCTTCTCCTGCGTCAGTAGTGCAGGCGGAGGTGCTGGCTCGGCGCGCTCTCTGCTCCTCAACTGGCCTGACCGGTCTCGCTGACTGAGAAAGGCGGCTGGCGCTGACCACGGAGGGCATCGCTGACCTCGGCGCTGCTCACGCTGAGCATCTCCTGCAGCTCGTTCCAGGCGTAGGCCAGCGGTGCCTGGCGATAGCCGGCCTCGCCGCGGGCGACCTGGATCGTCAGGCTGCCGGGTGTGGCCCTCCATGTGCGTCGCCCGGCGCGCCGCACCAGCCGCCGCCGGACGGCGTACTTCAGGTAGCTGCGAGCCAGGCGCCGTACCTTGCGCCGGTCCAGCAGACGCCGATCGACGCGCCGCCCGGCCAGTCCGAGCTGGAGGGCCGCCCTGTTGATGGCGCTGGCCAGCTCCTCCAGGGTGAAGCTGCTGTGTCCCTCTTTGCTCTTCTGCACCAGAAAACCGCTGGCGAGCTGGGTACAGGTGAAGTGGGCGCTTAGCAGCCAGGCGCGGCGCAGGCGCTCGTGGAGATCGCGCTGTCCGAGCTGGGGAACGCGCTCGATGCGGGGGGCCAGGTCGACGAAGACTCGCTTGCGTCGGCGCGTGCTCATGAAATCGTAGATGATGGCGATGGGCACGACGCACGTCTCTGGCCTTCCGCCCTGTAGCAGGCGCTGCAGCGCGGCCGTGATGGGGCTGAGACGGCCGTCCGCTGAGAGCTGGCCTTCGGGCGCGCCCCAGAGTGAGCCGCCGTGGGCCAGCCAGGCCGCAAGCTCGCTCAGTTGCTGGCGCAGTTCGTTCAGGACGTGCTGCTTGATGCGCAGGTAAATCTCTGGCTGGAAGATCTCGGCACTGCTGAGGCTGCGCAGCATGGTGCGATACTTCCAGGAGAACAGGCGCGAGAGGGGCAGGGCTGCCAGCCGCTGAACCTGCTCTCCAACGCTGTGGGCCCACTGCTGCAGAAAGGCCGGGAGCAGGATCTCACCCGCCGGGCGATCGCCCTCGATCTGCAGGGCGTTGCGCAGCCACATTTCCACTGGCCGTAGGTGAATGTTCTCGATCGGGCGCAGCCCGATGGCCCGCAGAATACCTCCGAGGGAGAGCAGGCCCAGTGGACGCGATAGCCAGCCCGGCTCTGGTACAATGCGACTCAGAAAGCGTGGTGCGAAGGCGTCGCTGCGAATCGCAAAGAGGACGTCCCGCATGAGCGCGCGCCAGCTCCAGCGTGCCAGGATGGTGGGCACCTCGACTATCGGGTCTTGATCGCGCTTGTGGGCCATGGCGAAGTAGGCTGGACCTGTGTCCGGCAGGTGCTCCAGGCCGTGAACCTCGATGCTGTGTGCTAGTCGGACGCCTATCCAGAGGATGCTTGCAATCACAGCCCGGCTGCAAGCGCTGAGGAGTGCGGAGAGATACTTCATCGGTGTTCCTCGCTCTCTGCTAGCGATGATAACAGTACCCGGATGACGTTAGAGATAAGCTGACGCTGTGTGCGCTGATCTGTGCGACCGGGTACGGGTGCAGGCGGAAGTCGTGCATGAGCGCGGTTTCAGATCGTATCTAGATTCAGCATAGCAGATAACGGCCGCCAGCGTCAACGCCGTCGCGCCCCTGCTGGCCTCCACCTTTTCTGTGAAGAATAGGAATAAATGCCTATTTACCAACAGCATTTCATCATATAGGCGCAGGAGACCCCCGCCTTCAGGCGTGGGGAGGAATGCGCCCCCTCCTTTCTGTGCTTGACCATCGCCTGACATATATGATATGCTATGTGCATGGATAGGACGATCGTCGTACAACTCAACCCGAC
>JBHOQN010000101.1:0-62986 GCA_042408965.1 Ktedonobacteraceae bacterium | reverse complement strand
GGCCTGGCAGGGATGGAAGCGGGCAGACTCAGGGGGTCAGAGCGATACCAAGCCGAGAGAATGGATAGAGAGGGAGAGGAGGAGGAAGAAGAGAAGACGAGAATCCCCCTCCGCGAAGACTCCTCATCTCGTCGCGGAGGGAGATTCTTGGAATTTTACCCAAAGCGGAACCGACGGGCGTCGGTTCCGTTGTCGACACTATCCAGGCTCCATCAGTACGTTGAGATCAGCAACAGTGAGGCTTCGGCAGACCAGGCAGCACCGGCCCCTGCCAGGCACCGCTGGAGCGATGCCGCCCGCCTTGCCCGCTTCCGTATCCCTCTCTCCGAGTGGCCCCATGTGTTGGCCCTCCTGAAACAAGGGGTCTCCTTGCGGCAAGTCGCAGCGCAGTACGGCGTCTCCTACGAAAGTGTGCGGCGCGTGCAACGTGCCTGGCGCGAGTTACACCAGGAGGGGTCTCTCTGGCAAGAAGAATGGTGGTGATAGGCTTCTCCTTGGTCTGGAGAGAACGGCAGCGAGGCAGAGCGGTACCCTGCCCCTGTTGCAGCCACCGAGCTGGCTTGGCCCTTGCAGGGAAGGGCCGAAACACCTCCCGCCGATGGAGAAGATCTAGGAGCTTCCCCCGTTCCCACAGCAGCTAGCTTACAGGCAGGCCTGCGCGCCAGAGGGAGGCTCTCTCGAAAGGAGGCTGCTGGCTTAGGGTCTGCAAGCGCTGACCATCACCATCAGCCAGCGGCCTCCTCAGAGCTGGCCGGGCAAGGTCCAGCGCAACACCCAGCGAATCAGAAGCGAAGCCAGGATTACCAGGCCCAGGAGCACCAGCGAACCAGCAGAGGCTTGATGGATCTGGTAGGCATAAGGACTCAGGGCAGCAGCAGCCCTTGCTGGGCGTCATGGCAGAACTCACGCTGAGCGGCAGAGATGGCCTGGAACTCTGTCGCCTGCCGCGAAGCCGGGAAGCCACGCAAGCAGTGTCCATCCTGTTGATCGGCAAACATGATGACAGTATGGATGCGGTGGTCGCTTTGGAGGTAGGAGCCGATGGCTACCTGGCGGCTCCGCTCTGGTGGCCCCTGGTCCGCGCTCAGCTCAAAGCGCTCCTCCGGCGCTGTCAGGCTTGCTGTCCCTCCTTGACAATCTTTCCGCGTCAGCGCCAGCCGCGGATGGTCACCGTCGCTGATCTCCAGGTTGATCTTATCGGGCGACGAGTCTTCCGCGGGACGCAGGAACTCCAGCTGTCAACGCTGCTGTTCGACCTGTTAGTCTCCCTGATCAGGAGGCGCGGCGTCGTGCTTCAGCGCGGCGAAATTGCCCTGGCTCTCTGGGGCAACCAAACAGCGGCAGAAGAGCGGTTGGTGGACGCGGCGCTCTATCGACTCCGCGCCAGGCTAGAGCCTGATCTGTCTCACCCTCGCTCTCTCCCAACGGTGCGCGGCGTTGGTTATCGCTTCCTGGGAGAGAGAGGAACAGCAAATGATCTTCTGCCGCATACGAGTCAGCCACCAGCCGGCTCGGTGCAAGAGGAAGCGGACTGAGCACACGGTTGCCTGGCAGAGGAATCAAAAACAGCCGCGCGATGGGACAGGAGTGAGCGGTACCACCGGCGGCCCCGCCGAGCAGAATCAGTCTCTCATGCCAGGTGCCCTGCTCAGGAGAGCAGGGTGATGACCGCTATCTCCTCCTGAGCAGGGAGAGAGGGCCTGCTTCGCACTCGTACCCCTCTCGCCTCGTCACACGCTGCTCTCTCTGGGACGAAGCGAGCCGTTCCCTGCGCGGGGCATAGGTCAAGCAATCCGCTGGAGCAGCAAGGCCCGCCGCTCCTCTTCTGAGAGGGGGGCATACTCTCCGCTTCTGGCCTGATAGAGAGCTATCTCCCGCCTGGCTGCAGCTAGCCTCTCCTCGGGAACAGGATTGCTCCAGAGCGCAGCACTGACGAGCAGAGCCACAGCAATGAGGGAGGTACTGACCTCAATCCAGAGGGGGGCAGCAAAGAACAGCAAGACCAGGGACACGAGAAAGCCCCCCAGGCCTAGCCCAATCATTCCCCGGAGACGCCACTGATGATGGATATGCCGCTTTTCCTGGAGCCTCACGCGCTCGATCGCAGCTCTCACGGCCTCTCTGGCGGGTCGCTGCTCTTCTTGCTCGCGGATTTCCCGCTGCTGTCGCTCTCTTTCCTCTTGCAAGTACTGGAGGATGACTCGATCAACTTGTTGCCGGGTCTGTTCGAGGAGCGTCTGATGCATGCTGAGCAGGCTTTCCTTTGTTTGCTCATGCATGCTGATCAGGTCCTCCTTACTTTGCTGAGCATACCGCTGCAGCTCTTCTGTGTACTGCTGCATCAACTCACGCAGCAGATGCTCCGTTTTCTGCTGCTCCTGTTCCAGCTGCTTTCTGGCCTCGATCAGTTGGAGTTGACGCGCGTGCTCCTGCGCCTGGTCCAGGAAGCGTTGCGCCACCTCAAACACCCGATTGTGGGCAGAGGTCTCCCCAAGGGCCGCCCCTCGCTTCGCCTCTTCCGCGCTCACCTGCTCAAGGATCGCCTGATAGGCCTCATAGGAAAGCTCCCCAGCACAATAGCGCTCGACGGCGTGTTTGGCCGTGGACTCGGCTTGCCGATCCAGCAAGTGCCCCGCCTCAGCGAGGAAGCTCCGAATCGCCTCATTTCTTTGGCTGTGTCTGATTTCTGGGTACCATCCAATTCTGGTGACGTCTCTCAGTTTCTCGACTGCCTCTGGATTGATGAGCATACTCTCTCCCCTCTATATGTACCAATATGAAATGAAATCATGCACTATAATACAATATAGAATCTTTCACACAAGTATGCAAGTGCGGGAAGATTGCCCGTGCACATGGCCGCCAGGGAGGTCTCCCGCCCCACGGCGACCTGGGCAGCGCAGGGCTGATCACCTCTTTCCCTGCAGCCCCCTAGACCCAGATGGCCGCCCGGCTGCGCGCGGCAGCCATGCGTTCCTGGTACGGTGCGGCCAGGAAGCCTCCCAGATTGGCTCGTTGCAGAACGGCGGAGCGAGACAAGCGAGCGTCTCTCAGTAACGGCTTCTGGTCGTCAGCCCCATCGTGGACAGGTGGCTCTTCTACGTGCCTTGACCGCCTGGGCAGGCTCATCTTCCTTGTCTTCTTTGCTGGCCTTTCCTTATCCTCTCGCCAGCAATGGTGCTGGTGGACCCGCAGGCATCTGGCCGTGAGCCATGCCATCTCAAGCCAGGTACCTGTGCTGCCAGCACAGCCGTGAGCGGCGGGGCACCTGGCGCACCTGGGCGCCTCGCCTGCTCACCCCGATCCTTAGATCAGAGGAGGAACCATGATTCCTGAGAACTTCCACACGCAGCCTCTCTTGTCGGGAGAGCAGCCCTCTTTCGACGAGCTGGCTCGCTTCTCGCTCGCGCTCCCTGACCGCCCGGCAGTGCAGCTTCCCGTTTACTACGCCCCTGCCGGGCACTCCCCTGCCTTGGGCACCGTGATGCTGGTGCCAGGCTTCCTTCAGCCCGCTTACTGCTGGCGCAAGCAGATCGGCCCCCTGACTGAGACCTGGAACGTGCTCACGTGGGACCCTTCTTGGTCGCTCCAGGGCGGCTGGACGGAGAGCCTTCGTCACTGGACCGCGGAGCTCGCTGCCGTGCTGGCGGCTTCGCCGTTCTCGGCTCATTTGCCCGTGGTGCTCGTCGGTTGGTCGTTGGGAGGCATGCTCGTGCAGGAGTTTCTCCGACGGGAAGCAGCTCTCAGATGGAACGTCGCTGGCTTGGTCCTCGTAGGCACGTCTTTGCCTCCAACAAGCTCTGGTGAGCCTTTCGCGGAGGATCATTTTCCTCTCCAGCTCTCTGAGCCTCTCACCGCCCGCTGGTTAGTCCAGTTCACCACCCTGCTCAGTGCCCAGCCACTGCCCCCAGCAGAGTTCGAACGGCATCTGGGAGGAAGCTGCCTGGCGCTGACAAGACTGCTCCAGTCATTCGGCGAGCAGACTTCGCTGGGAAGCCTGCTCGTTCAGCTGGCTCCTGACTCACCAGAGAGTGAGCCAGGCCTCCCCCTCCACCAGCTTCCAACGCTCATCATTCATGGTGAGCAGGATCAACTCCTCCCGCCGATGCACGCTCAGCGGCTCGCGGCGTGGCTAGAGCGACTCGGTGTGCCGGTCACGCTCTCGCTCTATTCCACCTCTGGGCATGCCCCCTTCCTCGAGGAGCCGGAGCGCTTTAACAGGGAGCTCACCTTGTTTCTCCAGCAGCACTGTTGTCCCTCACCGAGGTCCGCTCCAACCCAGCTTCCAGCCTAAGTAAGCGCCGCCTCCAGCCCGTGGAGGCCTCGCTAGAGCTGCTCAGGGCTGTCATCTTGCTGAGTTCTTCAGTGTAGCAACCATACCGCTGCTTGCGGGCAGACCAACCGAGAGCAAGGCCAGTCTGCCCGCAAGCGGGGGCCCCTCGCTCGTCAGCACGTTGGGTGGTTCACCTGCCAGCGGCTTCCAGTCGCTGGTCGTTCTCGTTGCCGATGACTGCAGCGCTCTGGAAGGCATCTCTTCTCTTTCCTCTTATCCATTTCCGATCATCGCTCACCAGATGTGAACAGTTTGCCTTTTCAAGATGATTGACAAGGTTTTATTTATCTATTATGATGGTTACTATCTATCACGTTATATCTCTCTATTTCGATGAGAAAGGAGTTCTTTCCCCGTGCCTGTTGAGGCTGTTGACTGGGATAAGGAGGTCCTACACTTCGTGGAGCGTTTCACTCCCCCATTGGCGTTGGAGCTCGACCGAGAGCGTTGTCAGCGTCTGGCGGCGCTTATTCACTGGCCCTTGCGCGAAGAGGATTTCCTGCTCCTCGAAGCGCTGTTCCAGCCGCGCGTGCAACGTCCCGCCAATAGCCGGCGGCGGCTCTCGGAGCGCACCTATGAGTTTCTCTCTCTGCTCTCAGGTCGGCTGATCCATGAACAGGCGGTGGCAGCCCGGACCGCCCTCGAATGGGGCATATTCCGCCTGCTGCCCCGAACGGATGACCAGCATGAGTAGATCCCCTTCCCTGCTCTCTCCGCTTCGCGCCGCAGCTTGCATCATGACGTGACGGCTGAGTCAGGCCTCGGGCTCCCTTGCGGGGGTCCCGCGGGTCAGGTGAGGCGACGCCAGGCGTGATGTGCTCTGCGTGGCTGGCTGGGGAGAGGCCCAGCAGTCGTGTCCCTGGAGGTGGGCCAAGCGCTCGCTCTCCTCTGGGCGCCTGGCTCTGGCACGGAGGAGATCTGGTGACAGTGGGTCCACAGCAGCAATGAGGGAGGTCTCTGGCCCGTTTCTGCCGTGGACCCACAACCTGGCAGCGGAGGCTCAGCGCAGATAGGCGTCCGGTGGAGAGCTGAGCGTGGCGCCGCCTGAGCCAGCGTGTCGGCAGCAGGACAGCTGACTGTCGTCACCACGCTCAGGCGTAATGCCTGAGCCGGCCCACCCTCTGACGTGCGTGTGTCTCGCCTGGGGAAACGACAACAGGAGCATCGGACGGTCCTCCTGGGGAGCGCGTTGGTTCCCCCGCGCGTCGCCTTCCTGCCTGGCCAGCCGTTAGTGGAGCGGCCAACCCCCATGCTCTTCTATGGCCTCGTCGATCTGCTCCATGACGTGCAGGGTTTCCGCCAGCGCTGCGACAATCTGCTGATACTGCACGATATCCTGGAAAGACAGCACACGGCCCTTGCGATCTTTGAGCCATTTGGCACAGACCTGATAGCCGCCGACTTCGAAGGTCCAGACAGCCTCTGGGACGCCGGCGAAGTATTGGGTGGCATTGATGAAGACCCTTCCCTGCTCCGGCGAGGGGCCGGCGACGAAGGCCACCCGCTCGACCCGGTTGGAGCCAGCAACGGGATAGGTGGGGCGACGCGCCGGGTCGCTGCTACGCAGCAAATGCAGCGTCACCAGCCGCTCTCCCAGCCGACAGAGCGTGGCGAACAGCTCGCGGTTGCTGGTGAAAGGCACCCGGGGGAAATCGCTCTTGAGGAATTCAGCGTAGCGCTCGCGATAGCTGGGCGCATGCAGGATGGCATAAAGATAGGCGAAGACATCTTCGGGACCGAAGGTCTGCTCCCGATCACCGACTCCCTCCTGGACAAAGGCCAGGCCCAGTCGAGCTGACCAGTCTGCCAGCAGTGAGGCGGCAAGATTCGGGCGGCGTGATCCCTGATTTCTCGCGATCTGGAGTTCTGGCAAAGCGTGCTGAGATGGTCGAGGTTGAGGACAGAGATAGAGGGGAAACAGATAGTTAACTTCTTTGAGGGAGACCGTATGATGCTGGACGATGTGACTGGAACAGAAGATATGTTCCCACCCCTGCCCAATCTCAACAGACCGTGTCGTCACTAGCGCTTTGTTTTCGCTTCCGATCAGATGCTGCATCACCTCGCCACGAGGCATACAATGGAATCCACGCGAGCGCCCTGTGTAGTAGGTATAGCGCACATCAAAGGGACGATACAGGATGGGCACCAGATGCTCTTTGGAGGGACCTGACTGCTTCAGATCGCGCTGAGCCGCAGCGACCTGCCAATCTCTCACATCGGGTCCGAGCTGATAGCGCTCACGAGCCTCCTCCGGGGGCAGTGCCACGAACGTTTGCACTGTCTGCCAGACCTCTTCAGCCGTCCAGTGGATGGTTAAGCCGTCGCGTGCTGTCACAATCCCCACGCTATTCACTGGAAAGAGCGCCGGCAGGCTTACGCCCTGGGTATATTCCTGGCTCAGATCCTGGCGCTGCGGGATAAACAGATAGAGAGGGGCACAGGGAGCCAGCTCCTCCCACGGGGTCGTTTGCACATCGTGCTCCGCCAGCCAGGCATACTTGCCTCCCACCAGCCGACGCTCCTCTCCGCCCTGCTCATAGATCTCCCGCGGCCCCCACAGATCCGCATAGAAGACCCGGGCTGGCGGCTTCCGCTCCGCTGTTGCAGGCCGCTGCCGCTTCACAAAGATCCCAATGGCCACCCCCTGCTGAATATCGAAGACGTTCTCATCCCGTGAACCGTCGGGGGCACGCTCGCGCTTCTTGCTGTTGCCATGCAGATTCAGCACGTAGATCTCATCGAAGCTCTGCAGCAGACTCTGGCGCATCCCGCGGAAGGTGGGGTTGTCCAGGTACCCATGATTGGTAATGAAGGCCAGAATCCCATAGCCCGTCTGCTCAATGCGCCACTGCCCAAAGCGGATGAACTTCACATAATCATCGTTGAGCCACTTGGGATTGCGTTCCCGCAACGGCTGTCCATCCACCTCGAAATAATTCGCACTCCGGCGCTCACTGCCGTGCTCCTTGCCATGCAGCAGGTCCCTGATCCAGGCCCCCTGGTTTGCCGAGTGCCCCGAATAGGGTGGATTGCCCAGCACCACCATGACCGGGTACCCGCGCTTGACCGTCGCTGCCTGGTTAGCCTCCTCCGAAATATAATGGCCGAAGGTCAGCTCGGCCCGCTTGAGAGCCTCCTCGAGCGTGTTGGTCAGGTAAATGCGCAGCCGATCCTCCGAATGAAAGTCATAGGCCCAGTGGGCCCGTTCCTCCGGCGGTAGATCCAACCCCGAGAGCTGCATCCCCAGCTTCAGGTGCGCCATCGCATAGGGCGCCATTAATAGCTCAAATCCGAACAGACGTGGCAGGAGCATCTCCCGCACATAGCTTGACCACAGCCCCGCGTTCCCCGTTTGGCGATACCGCTCACGAATCAGAGCGATCGTATGGTACAGAAACGTCCCTGTTCCACAGGCCGGGTCCAAAATCAAGACGCGCGGGACCGTCTCGCGGCGTGGTTCACCCTGCTCATCGCTCAGCGTCACCTCCACCTGACTGGCCTCGGCCAATCCCTCTGGACACCCAAACTGCTCACGCAACAGGTGATCGACGGAGCGCACCATATAGGAAACCACCGGGTCGGGGGTATAGTAGACGCCACGGACTTCGCGCAGCTGCGGATCGTAGGCCGCGAGAAACGTTTCGTAGAAGTGGACCATCGGATCTTCTCGCCGGCTGCGTTTGCCAAAGTGAGCTAGCACCTGATCAAGATCGGTGAGAGCCAGCAACTCTGCCAATTCATCGACAAAGCCGACGAACGGTTCGTCGTCAAGCTCGACGCCCGCAATGGCGCCAAAGAGCCTGCGCAGAAACGGATTCGTCCGGGGAATCTCCCGGGCCGCATCGGTGCGACGGAAGGGCTGTGCTCCTCGGTGATGGAAGCGCGCGGCGAAGAGGCCATAGGTGAGCGTCTGCGCAAACATATCCGCAAAGGCCGACTCGGTCAAATCAGGCAGCAGGACCTCGCGAAAGGAATGATACAAGTCGCGCAGCAAGGGAGATGCTTGCTGGCGCTGGAATGCTTCCACGACGATATCACGGATCAGATGGGCTAGCCGAGCCATCCGTTGGGCTAACTCGGCGGGGCGGCTGATCGGTGCAGCACGATGAGAGAGAAAGCCCTCCAGGAGCGCGCGAACCTCCTGCTGAGCCTGGGGCGTGGTCGTCAGACGTCGCTGCCGGTCAATGGTCGCCAGCTGTGCCTGCAGACGCAGTGTTCCTTCCACATACCAGCGAAAGTCGAGATAGTTCGTCAGGACCAGGTTCTCTAAGGAGCGGAGATAGCGCTGAAGCTGGCGCCCGTTCTCTGTGCGCGGACGGGCTTGTGTAGCATCTCGCTGCAGGCTTTCCAGATCCAGCCCGAGATCCTTGGTCTCCACGTAACCCACCGTAAGGCGTGTCATTCCCATGACCGCCGTCACCGCCAGATCAGGTGCTCCGCAGGCAATGCGACGTGGTTCGTTGATGACCGTCGTTCCGGGAGCCAGGGTTTCCAGCAATCGCGCCAGCGCAGCACGATAGGAGTGCTCGGTCGCGGTGCCGGTCTGGGCGAGCTGTTCCACGGTCGTGCGGTAGGTCTGCAAGGGGTCCACAGGCACAGGCATCCTCTTCTCCTCCAGAGCTGCGAGATGAGCCTCCTGCCACTGGGCAGAGAGGTGCTCTCTGGTGGGGAAGTATACCGGAACCAGCGGCACAATGGCAAGCGTCAGGCACGCGTTCCGTGTTCGTGTTGCCATCCCAGACAGGCTGCGTTGCTGCTTCTGACGGTACTTCCTCTAGGGGAGCAGCTGGCGCCGCCTCCGTCAAGCCGTTTCGCTGACCTCACCCAAGCGGTCACTGCTGACCGCTCTTGACGGCTCCTGGGACCATCTAACGGCCTGGGAAGCCCTTCGATTCGAGGATCGCTGCGTCGGCAGCCAGCCAGATGCCACGCTCTCGCGCAGCGACGTGCCCAGGCAGGCCACGCTGAGCAGCGAGCCACCACAGCCGTCAAGCGAGCCATCGTGCTTCCGCCGTCCCGCTCCCCCTGCGGGGGATAGCCTGCTTCCCCCTGGCGTCTCGCCAGCCCCGGCACGCGGGGCCAGGCGGCGCCGCCCGGCCTGTGCTGAGGCCGGGCGGCGCTCGCCCCCTCGCAGCTCGCGCAGGTCAGGGGCTGGGACTGGCGCCTGGCCAGCGGTCAGGCGTCGGCAGCAGCTGCAGGATCTCCTCACACGCCTGAGCCAGCTCCGGATACGCCTCGGCCAGCCCCCGCTGGCGCCAGCTCTCGCGCACCAGATGCGCAGTCGGAGGGACCTGTTCCAGGGGGAGAGAGAGCAACCGCCCTAACAAGCGCCGTTGCGCCTTGTGATATTCCAGAAAATTATGTTGAGTCATCCAGGCACAACTGTCCACATAATGCTGGAAAGCCTCCTCGACACGCTGCTCTGCCAAGGCCAGGTCGCCCAGCACTTCCTCGCCCTGCCCCAGCAGCCGGCGATAGCCCCCCTCCTCCGCGATCGTGCGCGCCTCCCTCCAGGCGGCCTGCGCCTCCTCGTGTCGTCCCAGGTGGGAAAGCGCTTCCATCAGGTCGCAGAGGCTGGCCGCCAGCTGATAGCGATCGTGCACGTGACGCGCATGCTCACAGGCGCACTGCCAGTGCGTGAGCGCCTCCTGCCAGTGTCCCTGCTCTGCCGCGACTCGCCCCTGGGAGGACTGGCTGGTGATGAAGACCTCCTCATCCAAGACCCCTCCCTCGAAGCTGGTCACCAGCGCCTCGGCCTGCTTGAACCAGGCGCTGGCCTCCTCCAGCTGCCCCTTCGCGAGCGCGACCTGCCCCAGGCGGTTAGCGGTGGCCGCCAGCCCTGTGCGATCGCCCACATGGGCATAGCACTCACAGGCATGGCGAAAGCGCCGCTCGGCCTGCAAGAGATCCCCGCTCTCCAGAGAGATGAGCGCCAGCGTGCTCTGGGAGAGGCCGATCGCCCGTTCGTCCAGCTTGCCCTGACTCCACAGCTCCTCTCGCACCCGCAGGCCCAGCAGGCAAGAGCGCAGGGCCTCCTCGAGGCGTCCCTGCAGGCGGGAGACCTGCCCGATGCTATTGAGCAGGTTGGCAGACCAGGCCCGACTCCCGCGCTGCTGATGATAGGCGAGCGAGGCGCGATAGCAGCGCAGCGCCTCGTCCCACTGCCCCAGCCGGCGATAGACGTAGCCGAGCTGGCCCTGCAGCGTGCTGGCCTCTTCCTCATCCCCGCGACGCTGAGCCAGATCCAGACACTGCTCGTACGAGCGAAGCGTCTGCAGCAGCTGCTGTTGCTGCAAGGCACAGCGCGCGAACTCATAGGCCAGCTCTGCCTGGTGGGTCGCCAGCCAGGAGGGGTCCGCCTCCTGCTGCACGCGTTCCAGGAGCGCCTGAGCCCGCGCTGGCTGGTCCTCCAGGCGCAGCAGTTGGACCTCCCAGAGGCGGAGCTGCCAGCGCTGGGCAGGTGTCAAGGCCGGCTCATCTGCGCGCACCGTCTCCAGCAGCGTGCGGGCAAAGCCGCGGCGCCAGCTCAGGCAGGCCCGCGAGAAGAGGCGCTCGAACCAGTGCAGACCCTCCTCGCGATCCAGTTCCAGGCGCTGCGCGAGCCGTTCCACCTGGCTCGCCTGTCAGGCCGCCTCGGTTTCGGAGCGCGGGGGCGCCGTCTGATCCTCGCCCTCGCCCTCGCCCTCGCCCTCGCCCGAGGCGGAGGCGGAGGCGAGGATCACGCGGCTCAGCGCACGAGGGAAGGGGATGCCCTGCGGCGAGCACAAGCAGGAGCGAGGAGGCCGGCTCGCGCGGGCGCAGGAGCTGCTCCAGCACCTGGAGCAGCTGCCGGTCGTTGGGGTCGACGTCATCGAGCAGGAGCACGGCCCGCCCCTGCTGCTGCAGACACGCCTCCAGCTCCGGCGGCAGCGCTGCCAGGATGGCTGCCGCCGCCCCCGTCCCGGCTGCCGGGTCCACGCCGGCCTCTGCCGGCGCCGGCAGGCTCCGCCAGAACACGGGCAAGCCGAGCGCCCGGGCCCGGTGCTCGACCTGGCGGAGCAGGGTCGTCCTGCCGCTGCCAGCCAGCCCGCAGAGTTCGATCACCCTGATCCCCCCGCCGACGGTGCCTCCCCCGCCAGGCGCTGGAGCGCAGCCTCCAGCTGGCGCCAGGCAGCGGGATGCAGGAGCAGCTCAGCAGGCATGGGGACCCTCCTCCCTCGCCTCCCCAGCAGGCGGCCTGGACAGGCGGTCCGCCGGCGTCTGCGCCGCCTCCTGGGCCGGGCGGCTGGGCCTGGGCGGCGGCACGGGGTCCGACGGAGCTGGGGCCCGGCCCCAGACGGTCAGCAGGGGCCAGAGGGCACAGAAGTCCTCGGCCTGCATCTCGGCCACCGCCTGCTGGTAGAGGCGCTCCAGCGCCTCCTTGTCAGCCACGCCCATCTTGAGCAGGAAGGGCTGGACCAGCTCCAACCCGATGAGAGAGTCCTTGAAGACGGGATAGTGCATCGGGGTGCCCGCCGACCACTCGATGGTGGTGGGCCGCAGGCGGACGGCGACAAAGCCGGCCTGGCGCACCAGACGGGGCAGCACCGGCGTGATGCCCAGATGCCGCCCATCTGGCGAGCAGCTCTGGCCCGCCTTCGCGAGGGCCTGGCAGCCCAACGCCATGAACCGTTCGAAGGCGGGACTGGTCGTCAGCGGCTCCTCCATCTCGGTCAGGCGCAGGAAGCCCCCAGGCCGGAGCAGGCGCCGGCACTCCGCGAGGAGGCGGGGCCAGGCCGCCGGCAGCATGAAGCTCCACAGGAGCCGCCCGTTGATGAGATCAAAGGAGCCGTCCTCGAAGGCCAGCGGCTCCATGACATCCATGACCTGGA
This sequence comes from Ktedonobacteraceae bacterium, assembly GCA_042408965.1. Classification (GTDB taxonomy): domain Bacteria; phylum Chloroflexota; class Ktedonobacteria; order Ktedonobacterales; family Ktedonobacteraceae; genus Thermogemmatispora. The sequence goes on along the minus strand of JBHOQN010000101.1, from coordinate 50,800 downwards.
AGGAGAGGTTGGAGAGGCCGCGGGAGCGAGCCTGGGCGGTGGCATACTCGACGACACTGGGGCTGAGGTCGACGCCAATCAGGGTGGCCTGTGGGAAGCAGAAGGCCAGCTCGAGCAGCCAGCCGCCCGGGCCACAGGCCAGATCCAGCACGCGGCCCGTCTCAGGCAGGCTGATCCCCTCCTCGGGCAAGAGGCCCCCCAGGGCCTCGGTGAGCAGGCGGTCCTGCTGCATCAGGCGGGCCAGCTCTCCGGCGTTCTCGGCGTCGATGAGGTAGGTCGAGCGTCCGCGCTGCGGTGGGCGGATGGGGTCGGAAGGACCCTCCACAGAACTCATGGCTGTCTCCTTTCTGGGATGCCCCCCGCCGAGGGGGGGGCTGGGGCTGGCGCTGGGGCGGCCCGGCGCAGGGGCCAGGCGTCCCCGACGGGCAGCAGGGGCAGGCGGCCTGTGCGTTCAGCCTCAAGCACCTGCCGGATGAGGCTGGCATGATCGAGAAAGAGCGGCTGCTGGTCCAGCTCCGCGACTGGGAGCACCTCCAGGCCGAGGACGCTGCTCGTGGGGCCGGGCTGGGCGACGCGCACGAGCTGGGCCAGGTCGGCCTCGATCAGCACGAGCAACGAGAGGACCTGGGCGCGCCCGACCAGCGAAGCCGCCCCCAGGAAGCGCGGGTCACGCGCTGGCCGGTCCAGGCCGAAGAGGCCGCCCAGGCGCCAGGAGCGCAGGCCGGCCCCGTGCAGGTGCCAGTCGGTGCTCGCGAGGCCCAGCTCCTCGCGCAGGGCACGCAGGATGCCCGTGGCGGCAGGCTCGCCCCAGCGCAGCTTCTCGCCCAGCATGGCGAGCTGGCCCTCGTCCTGGCGGCGGATCAGGGCGACGTGCTGGCGGGCCGCATCGACGAAGAGCAGGTCCAGCCCGATGACGAAACGGGCGTCATGGTCACGAAGCGGCATGGCGCGCACCTCCCTCGGGCTGGGGTGGCTCGTCGGCAGTCCACGGCAGCGGGTGGGACGGACCCCAGGGGGTGACGGGCGGGGGTCCCTGCCGCCAGCGGGCCAGCAGCCGCTCACAGGCCGCCCGGGCTTCCTCGGGACACTGCTGCCAGGGGACGGCCTCCAACAGACGGGCCGTGGAGCGGGGCACGTCCAGCGCGAACCGGACCCGGTGGAGGCGTTGAGAAATCCGCCCGGGACTGACGCCCAGAGCGGTGGCAATCGCGCCGACGGGCCAGCCGTGGCGGCGCAGCAGCACCACGAGCCAATCGGTGGGGCGCAGCCGGGCCAGCTTGCGCTGCTGGGGGGCCGTGAGCCTGGGGACTGGCGTTGACGCCGGCGCCGGCGGAGGGCTGCCGAAGGCGTTCATCGGGTTCCTCCTGCAGGGGCTGGCTCGGCAGGCACGTGCGGCGGCAGGACCTGCAGGCCAAAGGGGGCCAGCAGCACCTGCCAGGCTTCGCGCCGCGGCAAGTGGTCCAGGTGGATCAAGGCTTGCTCGATGGCTTGCCAGGCTTCCAGAATCTGCTCGCAGCTGATGGCTCCGGTTTCGGCGGTGCCCCCTTCCACGGGGAGGTGCACCAGTTGCACGGTGTTCCTCATCGCATGGGGCTTCTCCTTTCTTGTTTCTTGTTTCTTGCAGAGTGACAGAGCATGACAGCGCCTCTCTCAATGGAGGCGCTCGCGTCGCGGCCGCCAGCGCAGGGGAGCGACCTCCGCCTCGGCCCACGGGCAGCCAGCCCCAGCCAGTCTCCTCGGCCTCGCGGAGGCGCGGGGCCAGCAGGGTGCTGGCCTGCTCCAGCGCCTGCTGGATCTGCCGCAGGATGGCGTGATCGTGCCCGGTGAGCGGGCCCGGCGGCGACTGGGCGAGTGGCCCAGCGCTGGCGTCGGCGGCTCGCTCTGGGGCGCTGAAACGCGCCAGCTCGTCGGCGAGCAGGGGGAGGACCGCCTGCAGGACGACGGGGACCCGCTGCCAGTCCGGCAGGGAGATCCAGGGCAGCGGGGCCGGGCCCGCCAGCAGGCGCCCGCGCCCGCGTCGGCGGCGGCGTGGCGAGGGGGACCGGCTCATGGCTTCCTCCCCCAGGCGGCGGAGTCCGCGGAGGCCCCCCGGCCTTCCTCCCCCTCCCGGGCCAGCAGGCACGGCGGGCGGGCGGTCAGCCCCAAGTCGGGCGTGGCCGGCTCCGGCGGCGCCGGCGGAGGGCTGGAGCGGGCAGAGCAGGCCATGGGGCACCGCCTGTGCCGGACTCGGCAGACGGGCGCGGCGGCACGACCTGCCGGCGACGTGCTCGAACGCGGCGACGACGGGCCACGAGGACCCGCGGACGCTGGGCGAGTCGGGAGCGGGCCCTGGCCCGCTCGCCAGGGCAAGCCCTGGGACGGGACGCACGGGGTGAAGCACCGAAGCACGGCACGGCAGCAGTCCCTCCTCCTTTCTCAGTGAGAGCTGATGGTCACGGGGTTCCGGGGTCCTGGCCCAAGAGCGGAGCCAGGGCCTGCAGCTCCTGGCGCCAGCGCTCCTGCAGCGCCGGCTGCGTGCGGACGGCCTGCAGCACCTGCTGCAGGCAGCTCCCCTCCTCGGGCGAGAGGCTGAGCCAGCACTGGCCGCCTGGCGGGGGCTCCAGCGCGTACAGCCAGCCCAGCAGCGCCTGGGTCTGGCGCAGCCGCTCGTTGCGCTCGGGGGTGGGCAGCAGCTGCTGGAACGCCTCCTGCCGGTAGCCTGCCAGCACCGCCCGCAGGGCGGCCACCTGCTCCTGGGACAGGATCAGCAGAGTCCGCCCAGGGCCGGCCGGCCCGTCCGAGGCCGAGGCGGCCTTCCCGAAGTGGAGACGGGGAGCAGCCGGGTCGCCATCCGGATCGGGGTGGCTCATGACTGAGGCCTCCTCCCGTAGGCGGCATGGAAGACGTAGCGGGCCTGCAGCCGCTCCCACTCCTGGGCGGCCTCCCGCAGCATGGTCTCGACAACCTCCGACGGCGTGCTGGTGCGGGCACAGTAGGCCTCTTTGAGGGCGTCGAGGCCGTGGAGCACATCCGTGAGCAAGAGCTGCCCGGCGGCTCCGGCCCAGCGGCCCAGGGGGACGGGAATGTCCTGGCTGACCACGTCCTGACAGCCAGCCTGCTGGAGCAGCTCCCCCAGGCGGCGCAGGACCTCCATCTCAAAGCCGAGCTGGCGGCTGATGCCGACGAACCAGTCCAACAGGCGCCGGGTGGCCGGCCCAGCGGGCTGGATGACATCGCTGAGTTCCAAGAGTTCGATCCAGCCGCCGGGGCGGGTGACGCGCACCAGCTCCTGGACAACGCCGGGCCAGGAGCGGGCCGGGATGGCTGCCACCAGCAGGCGCTGATGGGTGTAGCAAAACTGGCCGTCAGGGAAGGGCAACCCTTCCAACACGTTGGCGCGCACGAAGAGGCAGGTGGGCGGCACCGGCTGCGGCAGGGACTGCAGCGAGACGTCGACCCCCACCACAAGAGCGTGGGGGAAGAGGGCCTGCATCTCGAAGGCCCAGATGCCGGTACCGGTGCCCACGTCCAGCATGGTGCGCGTGCTCTCCGCGGTGAGCGGGGTCAGATAATGGTTGCTGAGCGTCCGATAGAGCGCGTGATGCTGATAGTTCAGGCGCTGGTCTTCCAGCGGGTCCTTGGGTAACAGATACGGCACATCCTCCAGATAGCGACGCTGGCGGGCCTCCCTCCACCCGCCAGGGGCAGCCAGGTCCGTGGGGACGGCCTGGGCCAGGGCCGCGCGGGCACGGCGGCGTGGGAAGAGGTGACGCAAAAAGGTCATGGTAGGTTAGCACTCCCTTCGTTGAGCAATGGGCATCTTCTCATCAGTATGAGCAAGCTGCTTGGCGCCTCGCCGGCAGGCTTGGGCCAGGGAGGCCGCCGCCTGGGCCGGGGTGGACTGGGCCGGGCCGCCGTCTCTCTCGGCCTGCCCCTGCCGCGGGCGGCAGCGCGGACAGGGTGGCTGAGGCATGGGAGATCCCCTCAGCAGTTGGAGGGCGGTTGCCATCAGCTCGTGCTCCTTCCTCTTTCTCTGGTTGCACCCAAAGCCAGCCCCATGCCATCTTCACTGGGTCCAAAACTAGGGGCCCCCTCTTCCTCTGCCCCGAGTTTCTCTCTGGAGAGTGTGACCTGTGCCTGCAGCAGGCCTCTGGCTGAGAGAAGCAGATCAGAGTGTGTGCTTGCGTTCCTGCTCCCGCGTTGCTCCGTCTCTTGCTTCGCACCTCGAGCAGTGCGGTCCCCTGATCTTACGTGCTTACTCCTGGTTGGCAATACTCTGGGTTCTCTCTCAAAGGCCCTGCTCTTACAAGCCCTATCATTGCTCGTTAAGTAAGATGGTAGTGGCTGTCGCGTAAGAATGCTCATCCCTTTGTTTGCTTCTCTCAATTGCCATTCAGGTGACCGGAGCTCCAGGCATCAGAGAGGAGTTTAACAGCCTACCCTGCATAGAAGCATCGAGAGGATGGACGTGAGGTCTTTCTGCAGCTTTCTCGCTGGCTTCTTGGCTTGACTATTCCCCTCTGAGCTCTCGTGATCTGACTCGTGAGTCTCCTCGGGAGAAGGATCGGGACTTTTTCCCGTTTTCTTAATGTGCTACACTGAGGCTGTGGTTTTGTTTGTTGTGGCTTCGAGGAAAGGGGAACCCTTATGGAACCCATAGGTGATCGAACGCTGCCAAAACGACAGCCTCTCGTGCGGGTTTGGCTGCTTGGGCCCTTCCAGGTCGAGTGTCGTGATTCAGAGGGGCGCTGGCGCCCTATTCCGTCGGAAGCCTGGGGCCAGGGCACTGGGAGCCGACGTCTGCTCAAACGTCTTCTATGTGCTCCGAATCGGCGCCTACGTCGCGGCACATTGCTGGAAGATCTCTGGCCCGAGGCAGCAGATCGCAATCTGACAGATGCCGCTCACCGCCTTCGGCGGACATTCCGTGAGGAGATTCCTAACTATCAGGGATCTTTGCTGCATTCACTTAACCACCCTCCCTGTTATGAACTTGCCTCCCAAGATGTGATCTGGTGCGATAGCGATGCTGTTCAGCAGCTGCTCCAGGAAGCTGATCAACATCGTCACGATGCTGCTGAGCGGTTGCCTTTGCTTGAAGAAGCCATGCGATATCTCGAACGGGGAGAATTTCTGGAAGACGAGGAGGGACACTGGTGTAAATCACTTCGGCAGGAGTACAAAGGTATTCGCCGCCTTTGCCGGCTCTGGCTAGCCGACACCTATGTGATGCAAGGACGGATCTGGCTTGCAAGAAAGGTGCTCGCTCAGGCGGTAAGACAGGACCCCACAGATGAGGATGCTCTACAACGGCTGATGCAGCTCTATCACCAGCAGGGACTGCGCGCCACTGCTCGGCAGGTGTTCCTTACGGCTCAGCGGCGCGCAAAGGCTGCAGGGACTCCACTTTCCACTACATTAGAAGAAGCAGCCAGCCAGTCAGGGCACTCTCAGCGGCTTCAGCCTCCTTTTTCTTCACCGATGACTCAGAATCCCCCGGCTCTAGGGATGGACCCCCTCCTTCTAGAAGCGGAGGGTCCCGGAAAGTGGCTACTCCAGAGCATGATAGCCTTTTCTCATCTTCAGGCTCAAGGCTGGAGTCTTGAGCAAATTTTGCAAGTCACTACTTCCTTTCCTCAGACAGGAGCCTCTATGTTCGAACTCCTTCGGCGTCAGTTCCTACAGCAGGTAGGTGCTCTCTTCCTCTGGGGAGGCACATTGCCCCCCCTGTCTCACACAGACCCTGGTGCCGAGGAGGGAGCACAGATGGCGGAAGCCCTAAGGACTGGCCTCCAACAGGGATGGCATTTCTTCTACGCTGGACAAGCTGGCCAGGCATTAGCTATGGGGCAGATCAGTATGGTTTTGCTCCGCCACGTGCATTCCTGGTTTTCCCCAACAGAGCGGGCCTTGCTTTTCGCAGGTACCTATAATCTGCTAGGGAGCGCATGGTGTCTCCATGGACGCTACCATGAAGCTTTCCAAGCGCATCAAAGTGCCTCCCTTGCGGCCTTAGAGGCTGGAGACTTGCTCACACTCTGCTACAGCCGACTTGGACAGGTCAATGCATTGTACGGGCAGGGGGAGTATCAACAAGCGATACTCAGCGCACAACAACTGCTCCGTCTCTTTGATCAGCTCCCTGGTTCCCCCCCACCGACGCTCCGTGCCCATCTTCTGGGCTTGTGGGCTGAGAGCGCTCTGGCCTTGGAGGACTATCGTTTGGCCTCTCAACTCTTAGATCGAATCGGCCTCTGCCTGGAGCAGGAAGAGATCACGCCAAATGAATCCTTTGATCGCGCTAACTGGTACCATCTTTCTGGAAAGCTGGCGATCCTCACGGGCGATTTCCCTCGCGCGCTCCAGCACGGCAAACAGGCATTGCAAGCACTTTCCATTCCTTCCGTGCTCAGACAGCTGTTTGTTCTTCTTCCTTTCCTCACAGCATGTTGCTGCCTGCGGGAACGAGATGAAGGTTTGCGAGGACTGGAGCTGGTACAGACACTGCTCCCTACTACTTATCTTCCTTCGTTCGCTCGTCCGCTCCAGGACGTGCTTGGAGGGTTTCTCACTGCCTTTCCTCATGAGAAGCCAGTGAGCGATCTCGTAAACACAATCCTGCCGTCCCTGACCTCACCCGCAGCCTCTTGACTATCGAGGCAGCTGACCGCAGCGATCTGACAGGAGGAGAAAGCGCGTGCCAGATCGCTGCACGTCGCGCCGTTACGGGGCAGTGCGTTCAAGGAGCAGGAGACCACCACGGGCCACGTCCTCATACCAGAGCTGCCCAGCCCCCCGCATCTGCTCCAGACACCATTGCCCGACCTGTCGCAGCCGCTCTGGCGAGAAACACTGCCGATGTCCGTAGCCTGTCGTAGGCCGCTCCTCATACGGGACTGCCAGGATCAAATGATGACGGGTCACGTCCAGCAGATGTTTCAGAACCTGATACATCTCTGCTTCTGTAAAATGCTCGATGACATGTAAGGCGGTAACGGTGTCAAAGCAACCCAGGCGGACCAAATCTGCCGAGCGCAAGTCGCCTTGCACAAAGCGGACGACATGCAATCCGCGCTGCGTGGCTAACTCCTCTGCCACACGAAAGACACTCCCGTCGAGATCCAGGCCGATCACCTCCTCAACAAAGGGGCGTCGCTCCGCCAGCAAGAGCGGGAAGAAGCCAGCATTGCACCCGGCATCCAGGAAACGTTTACCCGTACAGAGCTCCAGCACCCGTTGATAGAGCGTGGCGGTGAATTCCAACGTGCTGATGTCGGCAGACTCAGAGGGCAGGCGGGGAGTTGCGGTGGTCACGAACGTCAGCAAGTGGAGCAGGGTATTGGCGCCGAAATAGCGCCAGGCTTGGCAAAGATCCCCGGGACAGGCGGTTCCAACAATCGCGGTCATCAGGTGACTGAGTTGCTGCTGGTCAACCAGCCAGCCGCGGGGGCCCAGTTCATCAACGAGATAGCCTGCTAGGCCCGTATGCACCTGCTCGGGGCGACACCAGTGCAACAAAATCGGAGAGGGAGGATTCGCTCGTGTACAGACGAGAAAATGCGGGGTGATCTCCACCTGGTAGCCGCGTTGACGGTATCTTCTGGCGAGCCAGCGCTGATCCAGACCTGCTGCGTCCATCACTGTCCAGCCCCCAATCTGCAACGAGCGCTGATAGCAGCGGACAGTCAAGGGATCACACGACGCCTGGATGCCTTCCAGGAGGCGTCTGGCCTCTTCCTCATCGAGTGACAGGCCACACGGGGCCAGTTCTGTCTGCAGGGCATGGAGGATCGTCTCAGGAGAGACCTCAGGGGCAAAGAGGTGAACCACCACGGTCTTCGGAGGGCAGTCTCGGCTGAAGAGCAGAAAGTGGGGTGTCTTCTGACACTGGTAGCCTCCCTCGCTCAAGCGGTGGATAAGGCTCTCTAGGTGAGCGCGAGAGCCATCGACCACAAGATACTCGCCGACGCGAGCGGAGCGTTCTTGAATCGAGACGGCAATGCGACGGCGATGCATATGTGAAGGGGGAGAGACAGCAGTTCCTTCACTAGGCTCCTGCGCTGATCTCATGGCTGCTCCTTTCCCAGCATGGGCGTGTGCTCTTCTCAAGAGGATATGATATCCCCGAAGGCACGATCCTGCAACAGGGAGGAAGGCCATCACAGGGAGAGACGCCAGGCCCCCTGCCTCTGGCCTTCTAGCACGTTGGCACAGGCGAAGATACAGGTAGGCGGCACCGGCTGCGGCAGGGACCGCAGCGAGACGTCGACCCCCACCACGAGGGCGTGGGGAAAGAGGGCGTGCATCTCGAAGGCCCAGATACCGGTGCCGGTGCCCACGTCCAGCATGGTACGGGTGCTCTCCGCGGTGAGCGGGGCCAGGTAGTGATTGCTCAGCGTGCGATAGAGGGCGTGATGCTGATGGTTCAAGCGCTGGTCTTCCAACGGGTCCTTGGGCAAGAGAGAGGGCACGTCCTCCAGGTAGTGGCGCTGGCGCACCGAGGGCCGCCCCGGCTCGAGGACCGTGCCCGCCGCGGCCTGGCTGGCGGCTTCCGCTACGTCCGCCGCCTGAACCCCGGGCCGGCGGCGAGCGAAGAGGCGACGCAACAAGGCCATACTCGTCCTCCCATCAGGAAGATACAGACAATCGCATATCAGGAGAAGCAGCATGCTCGGCGCTCTCGCTGTGGCTCATGGGCAGAGAGGCCACCTGTGCCCGTTCGCCTGGGGCAGCCATCTCGGCCTGCCCCTGCCGCGGGCGGCAGCGCGGACAGGGTGGCTGGGGCAGGGGAGATCCCCTCAGCGGTTGGACAGCGGTGGCCATCAGCGACTGCTCCTCCTTCCTCTAGCTCTGGCTCCTAGTCAGCAGGCCAGTCGGTCGCTTACCCCCTGGTCACAGCTCCCTTGCAAGCCGCGACCATTAACAGCATAGATCGGTGCTCCTCGTGCCGCCAAGGCAGATCAACAGGAGAGGAACATGATCTTCCTAGAGAGCTTCTTGTAGAACTTCTTATCTCTCGCTGCGCTTTCTCTGTCTTGACTGCCTGGTGATAGCATCGTTCACCCCCGGCTGCTGACGATCTGCTCTTCCCTCTCTGCCCGAGCGACGTGGGAGCAGCAGCGAGGAATCCCCCATCGGAGCGGAAGAGCAACTTCCGCTGCCGCACTTGCAGGGGCACAGATCTTCTTCTATACTGAAGAAAGTCATGATGGCGGGAGAGGTCTCGTCGTCATAGGATGTGTCAAGAAGAGAAGGGAGTCGACAGGTAATGCAGCAGCCTGCAGGTACCACTGCGTGGGGGGAGGGGGAGCCTGCTGCGGCCTGTCCGTGGTGGGTGCAGCAAGGCTCTCCCCCTTTTGAGGCAGACGAGGCTGGTTGGCCCCATGCCGGCCAGGTGGTCCGCTCCTTTCGCCGGCGCAAGCGGCGGCCCGTCGGATGGCCACGGGAAGCGCTGAGGGCGCTTCCCGCCACCCGCAAGGACGGGATGCCTTGCAGAACCGCGTACACGGATCTGCTGGAAGCCCGGGCCTATGCTGACCTGGGCCAGTATGAGATGAGCGCGGTGCTGGCGCAGGAGGCCGTGAGGCAAATGGCGCAGCTTCATAGTCGCCTCAATCTTGCCAAAATTCGCCAGCTGGTGGAGCAGCTGGCAGCTTCGCCGTATGGGAGTGCTCCCAACCAAGGTGACGCGGCACCGCGCGCTCCTGGCTGGTCCTTGTAGACGAGCGAAGTCACTGGGGATGAGGAGGAAAGGGAAGCAGGATGAGAACTGTCGTTGGTCCTTCAAGCGTCACAAGGAAAGGAGGCAGAGCGGATGCGTGCCGTAGAACCAGAGCAGCTGGCCCCAGCTTCCCCCCCCGCTGATCTTCGCTGCTCCCACCCCTGAGGGAGGAGTCCTGTTGGACCTGCGCCGCGGACGCTATCTGGGGGTCACCCCTTGTGGGTGGCGGCTGTGGACTGCCTTTCAGGCTGGCAAACGCGGTCAGGACTTGCAGCTTGCCTTGCTGCAACAGCAGGGGATGGCAGAAGAATTGGCCAGGGCAACGGTCTGCCGGTTTGAGCAAGAAATGGCCCGCCTGGCGCTGCCCGACCCAGAGCCATCTCGGCTGAGGCGAGGGACTTCCTCGTTCCTGCTGTGGGTGTTGCGTTGTTGTCCTCTCTGCTGGGAGCCGCTCGATGCCTTGCTGACCCTGGGAGGGATTCGACGGCTGCTCCACCAGACGGATGGATTGCTGCAGATCATCGCTCTGGGACAGACGCAAGGAGAGAGGTCGAAGCCACCGGGGAGACCTCCTCGGCTGCTGGTCAGGCGCCTGTGCCGCTGGCTCAAGTGGGCCAGCCTGCTCCAGCGGCGCCCACTCACCTGTCTGGAACGCAGTCTTGCGCTCTGGTGGCTGCTCTGCAAACGCGGGGTCACGGCGCACGTCGTCCTGGGGATCTCAACGGCTCCCTTCACGGCCCATGCCTGGGTGGAGGGACCTGATGGTCCTCTCGTCTGGAAGGAAGGACTTGGCTGGCTGGCCCACCGCGCCATGCTGGCGACGTTGCAGCCCCTCTTCCATAGTGGACGGGATTCCCTGCAAGGGGCGTTGGGGCAGGAGGTACGTCAATGAGCGGCCTCTGTCTCTGGGCCTCGCTGGAGGCGAGCCTTGTCCCGGCAGAGGCGCCCATTGATCCCCTTCACTGGAAGCGGGTGGGAGCACTGGTCTGCCAGCGAGGCGAGCGGCTGTTCTCCTGGCGGAGTCATGGCTGCTGGTGTTGGCAAGCGCTCGAGTCAGAAGCCTGCCCGCGATCCTGGGAGCGCTGTCTCTCTCCCTGGGTCGCTGCCGATGCTCGTCTGTACTATCGGACTACCCTGCTGGAGGCGCTTCGGGCCCACGAAGCCGTCCCAGCGGCGCTGACGGATCTGGAATATCTGGCCTGGAGTTACCGCTGCTGGGGAGAGGAGTGCCTTCGCCGACTGGAGGGAGATTACGCCTGCGTGTTCTGGGACGAAGCGCACCAGACAGTCCTGGCGGCGCGCAGTCCTTTTGGGTGGCGTCCCCTCTTCTACCGGCTCCAGGCCGATGGCCAGGCACTGGTGCTGGCCTCTGACCCGGCCTGGCTCTTGGTGGCCACCGGGGACCCCGGCGATCTCGACCCGGACTGGGTCTGCTGGTATCTGGCCACGGGGCAGTTTCTCCGCGGCTCGCCCTGGCGGATGGTGCAGGAGGTCCCCCCCGGGGGCTGGATTCGGTGGCAAGCAGGGCAGCTCCAGATGGGGCAGTTCTGGTCCCCTCGGCCAGCGCGTCTGGTCGCGCCGCGCACCCTGCAGGAGGCAAGGGAACAGGTTGCTCACGTCCTGCGAGCAGCTGTACGGCAGCGAGTGGAGGGACAGCCCTCCGTCCTGGTCGATCTGAGTGGGGGACTGGATTCCTCCAGCTGTGCCGCGCTGGCTGCGCAGGAGCAGGCACCGTCCACCGTCCTGCTGGGCGTCCATTTTTCTTGTCACCGCCTGCCGGAGGCCGATGAACGGCGCTTTGCCCAACGGGTGGCGCGAGCGTTGGGCATCCCGCTGCGGATCTGGACGGAGGAAGAGGCTCCCCTCCTGCAGGAGGCGAGATGGCTTGCCCGGCTGGCCCCAGTGCCCTTGACAGCGATGCTCTTCTTTGGCAGCTGGTATCGGTGCCTGGGCCAGCTGGCGCGGACCCAGCGGATGCGCGTGTACCTGCGCGGGACCTTTGGGGATGCACTCTGGGACCCGGCGTGGCGAACCATCCTGCGGGAATGGTGGCAAGAGCACGCAATGGGAACTATCCTACGCACACTGTGGCACTGGCATCACCTGGGACTGTCCTGGAGCCAGGTGGCCTGGACCCAGGCAAGCGCTCTCTGGTCTCCTGATGAACCTTCCTGGCGGCGACGTCCGCCAGCTCCGTGGCTTCGGCCACTGGTATGGCAGCGAGTCCTGCAGGTGGAGGAGGCGGAGCGCCAGCGCTTGCGCCGGAGAGGGCCAGTCCAGGTGTGGGAATGGCTTCGCTGGATGGACCGCTTTGCCGAGACTGCGGCGTTAGCGGCAGCCCGTCCCCTGGGGGAGGCTGGACTCAGCAGCACCGATCCCTATACCGATCCGCGAGTGGTGGAGCAGGTCATGGCGATACCGCTCGCCTTGCTGGTTCCCCCTGGTCTGCCACCCAAGGGATTCCTCCGTGAGGTAATGCGGGGGCAGCTTCCTGAGACGATCCGTCTGCGAGCCACCAAAGGGCGGATCGCGCGAGCCATCTTCTGTGCCCTGCGCGAGCAGCAGAGCTGGCTGCAGGATGAGCTGGGCACGGGGCCTGCAGAGCTGGACCCGTATCTGGATCGCCTCTGCCTGCGCGAGCAGCTGGACCGGCTCCCCTTCTTCCCGGGAGCGCAGCCCGTCCTGTTCAGCAGCCTTGCACTGGCCTTGTGGGGAAAGCAGGGGGGAGCAACAGGGGCTTGCCTGGAATCACTGAGAGAACTTCCTGCTGCTCCTGTGGTCCTGCGATCCCGTGAGCCATGCGGCATCTGTGGGCAGAGCGGAACAGGTTGTGGAAGACAGGTGCTGCTTTGGAGAGAGCGCGCACCGATCACCGTTTCATGATCAACGCTGCCCTTGCTCACATCAGCTGACGTGAAGGCAGCAAGCAAGCAAGCAACCCACCCAACACGTAAGAAGGAGGAGCACCTCATGCGATTCACTTGGAAGCCCTCCGTGCCTTTCCTTGGACATGGGAGGGGGAAGGAACACGCAGCAGCTCAGGGCAAGGCTCCTGCGCGGACAGAGGACCCGCTGCTGGTAGAGATCGGTTTGGTGGCCCAGCTCACGCACGGGAAGGGCGACGACGATTACGATGCCCCAGCTGCTGGCTATTTCGATGTACCAGATCCGCTTCCAGAACCAGGGGGAGAAGATGAAGGCGAAGAGCGCCCGGCCCCAGACGAGGAGGATGAGGATGAGGAGTGACTGCCTGGCACCCAATCCCGTCGTCTTCTGGTCGAGGAGGACCCCCAATGGCTGAGCGCTATGTGCTGCAGATTCGAGAGGTCTCGGCAGAGGAGCTGCTGAGCGAGGAGGAGGCGCTTGACCCCACGCCCTACCGCCCCTTTCTGGCTCCTTGGGAGCACGAGAGTCCCTACCGGGACTTTGAGATTGCCCGGGCCCGGCTCGCGCGAGCACTCGGAACGGAGGCCGGGGGGCCATACAATCGCAAGCCCTTTGTCATTGAGACCCCGCGAGGGCTCGCCTTGTTGTGGCGGGCCCTGCCGGGGAAGGTCGAGGTGGTGCTCTGCGAGCAGCAGCCTGGGGGACACTGGGTGCTGCAAGACACCCAGATCATCAGCCTGTCGGAGGCAGAATGGCGTCGTTGCCGGATTCGGCTGGACCGGATGGTGACGAATCCCCCTTCCTGGCTCTAGGCCCCAGGCGGCCCAGTGAATGCGGAACCTGGGAGACTGGCGAGGGGGGAGACCTGCTCCCGGCAGGTTCGCCTCACTGAGGGGAAGTGCGTCCTCAGCCAGGCCCTGGCCTGGACCCGGCAAGCGAAGAGCAGGCCAGATCCTTCGGTTCCCTGCCCATGCTCGCTGGCGGAGAACCAACCTGTTGGGGACCTCGGCAGTGGCAAGGCTTGCCAGGCTCTCCTGTCCCTCCCCATAGCGATCCAGCCGCCGGAGCGGGTACGTGTCACCCGCTCCGGGACGACGCCAGGCCAGGAGCGCGCCGGGATGGCCGCGACCAGCAGGCGCTGATGGGTGGAGGTGAACTGGCCGTCAGGGAACGGCAGCCCTTCCACCACGTTGGCGCGCACGAAGAGGCAGGTGGGCGGCACCGGCTGCGGCAGGGACTGTAGCGAGGGAGACGTCGATCCCCACCGCGAGGGCGTGGGGAAAGAGGGCCTGCAGCTCGACGGCCCAGATGCCGGTGCCGGTGCCCACATCGAGGATGGTGCGGGTGCTCTCCGCGGTGAGCGGGGCCAGAGAATGATTGCTGAGCGTGCGATAGAGGGCGTGATGCTGATCGTTCAAGCGCTGGTCTTCCAGCGGGTCCTTGGGCAAGAGAGAGGGCACGTCCTCCAGACGCACTCAGGCACATCTTGCTCTCGGAGAACCCATCGAAGCGGCACTGGCGGCGAAGGATGCGCTGCTGACGTCACGGCCAGTGAAGTCGGAGTTTCACATCGCCAGCGTAGCCTTAGTCTACCAGCAGCTCCGGCAAAAGTACCGGCGCTCCAAAGAAATTACCTCGCTTGGTCAAGAGTTGCTGGAGTCCCATCCACAGCTGGTGACAGGGTGACGAACGGCGGCTCCGGAGTTGTCCTGGGAGCCGCCTTCGATCCTGGTATTCAAACAAGCCCTCTCCCGCTGGCCACACGAACGACAGGTGAGGGAGCTCACTGATCTGCTCCTCACCTAGGAGGGAGGCCTGTACAAGAGCGGCTGGCCGTCTCCACCTTGGCCTGGCCTGGGAGAGCGCTGCGCGCCGAGAGCGACCTGGGAATGCATCATGAGCCTGTGCACTGCCAGGTCGCTCTCGCTCTCGCTCTCGCGAGTCTCCCAGGCCGGTCAAGGTCGTGCGGCTCCCTACGGGCCGCCGCTGGCGGTGTGGGGTGGGAGGCCCACAAGCGTCAGTGGCGACAGGCATCCTGAATAGCATCGAAGTTGGAAGCCGATCGCTGGGAAGGCTCAGCGAGTTTGACCGGATCGACGAGGTGAAGGAAGCGGACACCCCTTGAGCTTGAGCGTCCCATCACCATGCCTGCTCACTGCCTCGGAGTCGACCCCGGCTCACCCTCCCGTGAGCGAAGCTGCGGGAAGATCGGCGGCAGAATCAGGGAGCGGTCGGGCCGGGACGCTGGCGCGGCGGCATTACTCGGCTGCAGGGGAGGCTGCTGGGAATGCCGCTGTCGCAGGCGCGGGTTTGCGTCCCCAGACGGTGAGCAGGGTCCAGACTGCACCGAAGTCCTCCTGTTGCATCTCGGCAAGCGCTTGCTGGTACAAACGCTCCAGCTCCTCTTTGCTAGCCAGTTGCATCTTCACCAGAAAGGGCTGCAGCAGGTCCATCGCGATCAGATGATCTTTAAAGACAGGGTAGTACATGTCCGTGCCCATGGACCAGTCGATGGCCGTGGCCCGCAGCTGCACCTCCTGAAAGCCCGCCTGCCGCACCAGCCGCGGCAGCACCGGCGTGATACCGATATGGCGGCCATCGGGCGAGCAGCTCTGGCCCGCTTGCTGGAGAGCCCGCCAGATCAGGTGCAAATAGCGCTCGGTGGCCACGCTGCTGGTGAGTGGTCCCTCGGTCTCCGTCAGGCGGAGCACGCCGCCGGGCCTGAGCAGACGAAAGCAGTCCTGCACGAGCCGAGGCCAGGCTGACGGGAACATGAAGCCGCACAAGAGGCGGCCATTGATCAGGTCGAAGGAGCCATCCGGGAAGGCGAGCGGCTCCATGACGTCCATGACCTGGAAGGAGACGTTGCTCAGGCCACGTGACCAGGCCTGGGCACGGGCGTACTCGATCACCTGCGGACTGATGTCGACCCCAAGGATTTCCGCCTTGGGGAAGCGAAAAGCCAGTTCTAAGGCCCAGCCGCCGGGGCCACAGGCCAGATCGAGGACACGACCGGTCTCTGGGAGGCTGATCCCCTCCTCGGGCAGCAGGCCGCCCATGGCCTCAGTGAGCAGGCGATCCTGCTGCATCAGGCGGGCCAGCTCGCCGACATGTTCCGGATCGATCGGGTAGGTGTTGTCGGACGGGGTCATCACGCTTGCTCCTCTCTTGCTGCACTGGGGGACTCCCTTGGGCCACTCGGGGGAGCGTGCTGCGCTCCGGTCCCCCTGAACCGCTTTCTCCTGTCAGGCCCTCTGGTGTCTTCTTGATTACCCTGCTGGTATTGTAACAGCCAGCGAGTGCTGCAGAGAAGGGGACGCCAGATCCGCTTCGAGCAGGCTGGAGCAGCTCCAGCTTCGTTTCGCTGCTCGGACTCGGGGCGGTCCTGCGCCACCGGGGGAGGGCGGCTCTCCGGCAAAGCGAAGGCAGCGGCAGCAATGCTGCCGGGGGAAGGAGCGTGCTCTCTAGAGAACCGGAGCCGCTCCTGCCAGGAGCTCGCGCGGCCCCCCGCTGGATGCAGCGCTGCCTGGGGTGTTAGAGCGTGTGTCGGGGAAGTAGGCCCTATCGCGCGCGACCAGAAGCCCACCGCCCTGGTAGCGATTTGGCACGGCACGAGCAACTCAGAGAGCACGAGTGGTGAGGCCCCGATTCCCCTGGCCCCTCTCTGCCCGTTCTCCTCTCTCCAGGGCGGGCTTTTCAAACGTCTCCGCCCCTGCCCCAGTGGCCGGATTGATGGGCGAGCGAGCCGGTCTGATAGACCGAATGGACAAGAAGCTGACTTCCAAGAAGCCGGCCTCGCTGACCGTCATCATTCATCACCCGCCAGATCCCCTGATCATCGAGCGCCCTGGTGTTGGAAAGAGGACTGGCTGGCTGGCTCATCCTGTGCTGCTCCTTAAGGAGCAGTGCCAGACTACCACGCCGGGATCCCCGGCCCTCCGGCCCTCAATGGAGATCGACGCGCACAACTATGGCCGCTCCTGCAGCCGGATGGCAGCAATCTTGAGGTGATCTGCTTCGGCGTGATGCTGCCAGGGGATTGTCGAGGCGGAGGTGATTGCGCAGCCTGATGAGCGCTGGGGTAAGGTGGGAGTGGCCAGAGTGGTACCGTGCCTGCTCGGTATACTGAGTGCTGAGGAGATGCTGGCTTGTGTGCGGGTGCAGACAAGCTGGCACGGTTTAAGATTCCGCGGCGGGTGATTGTGGCGGAAGCGCTGCCGCGCCACGCGATGGGCAAGGTGCTCAAGGCGGAGTGACGCACGCGCTATGCCGTCCCGGCTCTCTCCTGCCGGGCCATGTCCCTCTTGCAGCGCCGCGGCAGTGACAGCAAGCCGTGGGACCAGGCGAACAGGATGAGACCATAGCCCGAACCCATCAGCGTTGGCCAGCGGAGCCAGGCACCCAGGTGCGTCATGCAGGTGCCGAGCATGCGCATGGCGACCGCTGTTGGCGTCATATGGCGTTTCAGGTAGGCCCCCACTGCAGAGCGTCGGTACGGTTCCAGGTCGGCCAGGCGCATGATCAGGAAAGAGGCCACGACCGGTGGCAGCACGGCGATCAGCAGGCCGCTCAGCAAGCGCCGCTGCTAGCAGTACTAGATAGAGAGGATCTCGGCGCTGATATCTGTCAGCAATTTCAGCGGATGGATCTGGTGATAGAGTGCTTTCTCACGTGGACTCATAGAGGGCAGATCCCCTTTCTTCTTTGGGATTGCAAGGACTGGTAGGTGCTCCACGCGCCAATGGTACAGGAGCTGTGCCTGGTTGTCACTGGGAGTTGCCACCAATCCTGCGGGCAATTCAGGCCAACCAGAGGGAGTCAGGCCTAACGGTCTGGCCGGATCTGTTGGCCTTGCGTCGCCCTGTCGTCCGATCATGAGGAGCAAGTGCCCTGTAAGGCCATGATCTCTGGCGGAGTCGCAGCCGCGGACGGCAAACAGACGGCGCGTGCCCATCTGGGAACGTGCTCTCCGGGTCGACGGTCTCATCGCGGTAGATGGGCATCGTGCCGCTCTTCCCTCGCTGAGGGCACGATGCGCGGCGGGCGGCTATCGCCTGCAGGAGACGCCGCATTTTCTGCTGTTCACGCGTGAGCAGGAGCCTGGCACTGGGCTGGTGCACCGCTTCAGGCGAGAAAGGCTCGATGCTGATCTTGGTCATGATCTGCTCGTGGAGTTGAGGCCGCTGGGTCTACTGCGCTCGCCTGCGGATCTGGGGCAGCTCTTCTCTGGTGTCGTCAGTTCGCTGGCGCGCAGCGCGTGGCGGGGCAGAGACAGGGGCGTTTTGCGGTAGCCGATCCGCGCTCGCAGGAAGAGCGGACTGGCATTCATACCGCGGGCGGCGCTCAGCTGCTGCCACCAGGCCATCACCTGCTGCAGGCAGGGATGTGCTGACCCAACGCCATGCGCTGCCCTTCCTCCCAGACCAGGCCCCCACATGGGGTGAGCAGGAAGAATCTCCCTCGCTCTTCCCGGATGGCGCAGGGCCGCGCTCAGGGCACGGCTCGCTGGGCTGGTGCAGCCCGTTCGGCCCGTTGCCTCTCCCAGCACTGGCGCAGAGCGCGTGTCCAGGCGCGCATCTCTTCCTGCCCTCGCTCCAGAGAGCTGGCGCGCAGCGCCTCCGGCGGCGGATCTGCTGCATAGACCGGCCTGATCCGGTACAGTCCCGGATGATGCCGCTGCACCAGCAGCCGCGTGGCGGGACAGCGGCAGGGCTGCTGGTCATAGAACGCGTCCAGCAGCTCCATCAGCCGCGCGCGCAGCGTTTCCTCCTGGTTCCACTGCGCCTGGGCCAGCTGCAGCTCGGCCAGCGCACGGTAGGAGCCATCGAGCGCGGCAGGGTCGCCGCTCCGGTATGCCTGCTCTTGGAGCTGGCAGACCTGCTGCCACTGATGCAGATAGCGCCGCTGCAGCGCGCGATCGACCACCGTGACCCAGGAGTAGGGCGTGCCGTGATCCAGATGGCCTTCGCAGGATTGCACCGTGGGGAAGCCGAGGAGGTTGAGCAGCACGACCGTCTCAAAGATGCCGGGGTCGATGGGGGTCCCGAGCGCATCTGTCTGCTGAGCGAAGGCGGCACAGGCTTCCTGCCAACTCACACCGGCCCAGTCCAGCGTGAGAAGAACCGACATCTCAGACCTCCACCTCGCCAGAGCCGCCACCCATCTTGCAGGTGTCGCCTTCCTTCACCAAACCGGTGCCCAGGCACCGGAAACACGTGACGGTACGGCGTTGCCCCCAGTCATCGATGAGCTCGACGTGGCCCGTCCCCTGGCACCGGGGACACATGACATCAGCAGTGAAGCCGGTCCCCTGGCAATTGGGACAGCTGATGCGCTTTCCCATATCGTCTCCTTTCGGGGGAGCAGGGCGGCGCGTGTGCGGCGATGGCCCCTCCTCCCTTCACCTGCCAGCGTGCAAGGCGCTTCTCGTGAAGCAGTATCCTCCAGATTCGACAGCGGGTGCAAGCTGGAGAGGGGAGACCTGCCTGGTGACCGGGGAGCCAGTCGGTTCCCGACGGCTCTGTGCGTCCAGACGCGTGGGTTCCTCTTGATCGTGAGGGAGCACAGAGGGCAGGTCGGCCAGGCGGCGGAGACCGGGGGGATCGCCGTGCATACGGACCGATCCGCGGGGCCGGGTCCCTGGTTCCCGCCGCTGAGAGCAGCGGGAACCAGGTTGGTGCGTCGGAGATGCCTCCAGCAGGACATCTGGGTCACCTCCCTG
This sequence comes from Ktedonobacteraceae bacterium, assembly GCA_042408965.1. Classification (GTDB taxonomy): domain Bacteria; phylum Chloroflexota; class Ktedonobacteria; order Ktedonobacterales; family Ktedonobacteraceae; genus Thermogemmatispora. The sequence continues at coordinate 31,493 of JBHOQN010000101.1, read as the reverse complement.
GACGGACTGGCTTCCGCTCTGGCTGCCGAGGGAGTGGCGAGGGACTCCGCAGACTGGCGGCAAGGCCAGGCAGAAACGGGCCTGGCAGCGCGTGGCGTCTGGAGGGCCACAGCTGGCTCCATGCGACTGGAGTCAGCCGCTCCCTGGTCCTGCTGGCAGGGGCAGGGCCTCAGCAGGAGCAGGGCCTCAGCAGGAGCAGGGAGCTTCCACCAGTTCGATCCAGCCACCAGGGCGGGTGACGCGCACCCGTTCCCGGACGACGGCAGGGAAGGGCAGGCCCTCCGGGATGCGAGCGCGGACGAAGACGCAGGTGGGCGGGAGCGCGACGAGCCTGTCATCCCTCGCCAGACAGAGACGGGCAGCCAGCCCGCTGCCTCGGCCCAGCTTCCTCTGGCAGAGGCATCCAGGCTGACCACCACCGCTTGACTGGGTTGACACTGAATGGTACAGCACCTGATACAGCAGTGTGACAAGCGATCGGCTCCCAACGAGTAGGAGAGCCGTCCACAGAGAGGAGCTTCATGAGAGACCAGCCCGGTAAGCAAGGAGGACGTGACTGGCTCATCGGGCTGGTAGGCGAGGGCGGTTTGGCTGTCGCTTAGCTGGGAGAGCATGTGGCCTTGGGCACACCGGCAGCGGTGAAACGGCTCAAGCGCTCCCTGGACCCCGATGAGCTGGCCCTCTTTCGGCGTGAGGCCCAACTGATGGCGCGTCTCTCATCAAGCCACCCCCCTATCCTGCCCGTCCTGGATGACGATGGTAAGAGAGGGCAGCCCTGTCTGGTGCTGGCATACGCGCCTGGGGGCACACACCGGCAGCGGCACCCGCCAGGGACGCGCATGCCGCTAGAGACAGAGGTGGCCTCCGTGCAGCAGGTCGCCTCGGCCTTGCAGGAGGCCCCTGAGCAGCAGCCACCAGTGGGGCATCGAGATATCAAGCCGCACAAGATGCTCATCGGTCGGCAAGGGGAGATGCTGCTGAGCGACGTTGGGAGCGCCACGCTGGTGCCCCAAGATGTGCATCCGCGTGCCAGAGCAGGGACAGCGCCCTCTATGGCTCGGGGCAGTTTCGAGGAGCAGTGCACCGTGCCAGCGATCAGGATGCCGTGGGAGTGGTCGTCTACGAGTGGCTGACGGAGAAGGGCCCGTTTGCTGGACCGGATGTTGTGGCCTATGGAGATCAGCACGAGACGCCGCCCCCGCCGCCGCTCCGGGAGCCGGTTCCTGAGCTGCCTGCCGCCGTCGAGGCGGTCGTGATGGGAGCGTTGGCCAAGGACTGGCGGCAGCGCGATGGGAGGAGAAACGCGTGCGCGCAGGCGTTCGAACAGGCGGCGAAGCCCGTGCAGGCCCAGCCAGCCGCAGCGTCTCCCCGCGTCCGTCCACAGCCAGCGGAGGCGCTCCAAGCCGCGGCAGGGACACCAGGGACCCTGCTCCATGTGCTCCAGGGGCATGCAGCGCGGTTGTGGAAGTGACCTGGTCACCGGATGGGGTGGGATGCGTGTGGCCTCCGCCGACAAGGAGGGGGCAGGACGACTGTGGGATGGCACCAGTGGTCACGCGCTGGCGACGCTGCCGGGCAGCGGACCACGCTGGTCGCCGGATGGGACCCGCTTGGCGACTGCCGGAGGCAAGGCAGGGGTAGCCCACCGGTGGGATGGCAGCGGCTGGCACCAACTGGCCAGGCTGGAAGAGCATCCAGGGGCAGGAGGAGCAGTGGCCTGGTCGGCAGATGGGGTGCGCCTGACCACGAGCGGCGCAGGCATGTTCGTACGCTGGTGGGAGGGAGTCAGCGACACAGAACTGGTCCTCCTTCTCGGCGGAAGCCCGTGGTGGTCACTCGGAGGAAGACGCCTGGCGCTCCGCGCCCTTGATGGCAGGGCTGCTCTTGGATGGGACCATCGGCAAGCAACTGACTGTGTTGAAGGGCCATAAAGACCTGATGACGGCATTGCTTGGTCGCTGGATGGAACGCGTCTGGTGACGGTCGCCGAGCGAGAACGCCCAGCGCGCGCGCCTGTGGGATGGCTCCAACGGCAGGGAACTGGCTGTCTTGCAAGGGCCAGGCCCAGCGTTCAGCCGCCTCAGCCTGGAGCGGCTCTGCTGGTCGCCCGACGAAATACGTCTGATCTCCTGGGGAGAGGACGGAGCGGGGCATCTGTGGGAGGGAAGGAGTGGTCAGGAGCTGGCGGTGGCGGTCTGGCTGCGACCAGGCGGCTGGGCGATGGCTGCCTGGTCGTCCGACGGGAAGCTTCTGGCTACCGGTGATGAGAGCAGGGCAAGGCGGCTGTGGGATGACAACAGCGGCCAGGAGCTGGTCCCCCTGCGGGGGCAGAGCGGGGCGATCAGGGCGGTGGCCTGATCACCTGGCATGCGCCTCGCCACCGCGGGTGAAGATCGCCTGGTGCGCCTCGGGTGGGGAGGCCCGCGTCCGGAGGGGGCTCCTGTCTCTGCCAGGCTCACCCTCGGTGAACGGAGCAGGCTTCCCCTGTCCCTCCAGCAGGCACTCCCAGCCAGAAGAGTCTGGAGAGAGGCGGTAGGGTGTGCTCAGGCAACCAGCCCGCCGGGCTGGAGGGCCAGGGGTCGATGCTGCGTTTCCATCCCCAACAGGCTTCTTCTCTGCTGACGCGATTGGCCGCTCTTATGGGAAGCCCTATCCTCTCATCGGTTTCAATCCCAGACGGGCTACTTCGCTGCTTCTGACCGCTGTGAGACTCCGGCGGCTGCAACCGGTAACAAAGTCGGTTTCAATCCCAGACGGGCTACTTCGCTGCTTCTGACTCGGCTGAGGCCCTGCGACAGCAGTTTGCATAGAGGTTTCAATCCCAGACGGGCTACTTCGCTGCTTCTGACTATGGGGGATAGTTGAATCCCCTACTGTTCGCTTGCTTATGTTTCAATCCCAGACGGGCTACTTCGCTGCTTCTGACTCCGCGCTGGAGGAACGCGAAGAGGAAGGGCCTGTTGTTTCAATCCCAGACGGGCTACTTCGCTGCTTCTGACGCTGTTGGCTCACGTCGATGCCGAGGCGGCCATAGCGTTTCAATCCCAGACGGGCTACTTCGCTGCTTCTGACTTAATCAAGCTTGTTAGTGTTGACACACCAGTAACAGTTTCAATCCCAGACGGGCTACTTCGCTGCTTCTGACGCTACGTCGAGTGGGTTGTCGGCATGCCAGTCAGGGTAGTTTCAATCCCAGACGGGCTACTTCGCTGCTTCTGACCCAGAGATGCATTCTCCCTCCGGCCCGCGGGATCGAGTTTCAATCCCAGACGGGCTACTTCGCTGCTTCTGACTGCCCCCCCCTCTAGAGTAGCATCTGGAGCCGCCTCCGTCAAGCCGTTTCGAGCATCCCAAAAAAGCGGTCAGCAGTGACCGCTGTTGCGCGGTCATCATGCCAGCCACTGTGGCCATCCAACGGCCTGGGAAGCCCTTCGAGGATCGCTGCGTGCGATCCCGGGTACTGAGATCCTCGAAGCGACGAGCAAATGATCAGCAAAACAGCATGAGATGCTTGCATCCCCTTCGTGCGCATTTCCGGGAGCGTGGCCTCGTGCCTCCTCCTCTCCACGCGAGAGGCGGTGCTGGCTTGGGCACCGCCCTCCCCACAGCAGGTATCCTGCTCCCGAAGCGGCACGGGCCGTCCTTCCTTCCTCGTGTGCTCCGCCTTCGCTTCAGCGGCTCCCATCCGCTCGGTGGCAGGGACCCACAGGCAGCGCAAGGAATCAACGCGTTGCCACGGATGAGGTGCCGTAGGTAGCCTGGCTCACCGTGCTGCTCGTCCAGGCCGTGGCCTGCTTCCTGCTCTTTGGGAGGCGAGGCGGAGAAGGGAGGGCAGAGTTGTATTGGAAAACGAGGTGGTCATCAGGCCTGCGCTCTCAGCTGAGCTAGCCGTCCACCCCTTTGGGCTGTTGTTTCACCGCTGGCCCGCTCAGACAGGCACACGGGTCCAAAGCACCTGGGAACCAGCAATGACCACCGGCGATGGCAATGGCCCGGACCAGCTCGACAGCGACTGGCTCCCCGATGCAGATGCGCAAGAGCATGACGAGGAGGAAGCAGAGGCTGTGGAAATCACAGCCTGTCTGTCTGGAGCAGGGAGAAGGAAGCGGAACCCGGCTCCTCCATTCCTGGGGATCTCTTCGTCACCAGACGATAGCCATAGTGCACGCGTGATCACCGCTTTGCACCAGCAGGGCTGCCGGTGGTTTCCTTTCGATGCCGCCGACTTTCCAGTGGCCCTGCAGCCCGCCGCTGAACTGGCCAGCCAGGAGACGCACGCCGTTGGTGTAGGGGCCTCTGCTCATCCACCGGCTCTCCGAGTCGCTTCCGCCGGCAGAGCTATCCAGCCTGTGGTATTGCCGCCCCAGCCGCCAATGTGGATTGCGAGCTGGATTGACGACGGAGGACCATCTTCGCGGCGGCAGAAGCCCGACACGGTCTAGGGGCGTCTGTTGCGTCGTCTGCCCTGCCTGAGGGGCAGCCATCCTGACGCCAGCCGAACTGCCTGCTGGAAGTCACAGCAGCTGGCGGAGACGCAACGCCTGGGCTGGCGCCTGCCGCGCACGCCGCTCACGCATGATCCCCAGGCGGCGCTGGACAGCTTTGTGGGCTGTGAGGGGAAGGTCGTCTCCAAGCCGCTCAGCCAGGGGCTTCCTCGTCCTGCCGCCGGGCAGCCCTGGCAAGGAGGAATCCCTCCCAGCAGGCTTACCCGGCAGGAGCTCGCAGCGCATCGTCCGCGCTTCCCCTCACGCTGAATCTCTTCCAGGAGGCCATTCTCAAGCGAGCAGATGTGCGGGTGACGGTGATCGGAGCCCGCCTGTTGGCCGGCGCGATGAGCGCGCCCGAGGATTCCCCGACGCAGATTGACTTTCGTCTCGACCTCGACGAAGGAGCATGGTGCTCTGCGGTGCACCCTCTGCCAGCCACCCAGGCGGCGGCCTGTCTGGGGCTGGTCGGCTGGTGTCGACACCCATGCGCCGCGATCGACCGCCGCTGACGCCCGAGGGCGAAGAGGTGTTCCTGGAACTGAACCCCACTGGCCATTGGGGCTGACTGGAAGACGCCACGGGGTTACCCCTCGGAGTGGCACTCGCCACGTTGCTGGCCGGCCAGGCCGAACCGTGCCCCTGGCCTGTCCTGCCAGCAGTCGTGGGAGAGGAGGGAGTCCCATGACGGAAGCAGCTGGGTCTGCCCACTGGAGCCTGTGGGCCGAGCGCCTGGTGGCGGCTGCCCAGGCGCAGCCCGTTCCCGTGGATGCACAGGGGGCGGACGCTCTCGTCCAGCTCCCAGCCCTCACTGGTCGCTCGCAAGCTGACCGCTCTGCAGCCGGGTCGAGGATGCGGGTCCTGGAGATGGGCGCGGGCTCAGGCACCACTCCGCCAGCGCAGTGTGCGGGGTGTGCTGGCTCCCATCTCTACTCTCGCGAGGCGGGTCCTCTGCTAGCGGTAACGATGCCAGCTTCAGGCAGCACCCAGACGGCTCTGTCCCTTCCAGCAATCGTTCGGCGCCCGTCAGCTCCCAACCCAGTGCCTCCAGGTCAAGATCGAGCGACCACTCCGCCAGGGGCTTGCGACACCAGGCCAGCAGGTCCTCCACACTTTTGACGAGCGGCAAGCCCTTCCGATAGCGCAGCACATTCAGCAAGTCAAGCCCCCTCTGCAGCGGCTCAGGATAGGTGCCATCCACGATCATGCGTCCACCAGGACCAGCGACACACTGCTCCTGATAGCGCACGATACCGGTGGCAATGCAGTGCAAGATCTGCAGTTCAGGGGATACCGATGGCGATCCACCAGGATGCGCTGTTTCTTCCCTATCCATTGAGGGTTTTCTCTCCTTCTCAAGGCGTTTGCAATGACAGCTTCCCTTCCCTGCCCGCCCAAACGGATAGGAGGAGGAAAAGGGTCCTCTAAGGACAGAGAGGGTCTGGCTCACCCCGCAGAACCGAGTTCCTGGTGCCTCGGAGAGGGCATGAGCGATCACCGCCTCCCCAGCAGGCAGAGGGAGGAAGGCAAGGGCCTCATCGCTGCTCCGTCCCCTCACACACTTCCCAGACGGGAAGAGCCGCGGGGGATATCCTGGTTTGCGGCACCCGCATCCCTTGTTCCTCTTCTTGCTGGGGCATTCCATGTCTCACTCCATGAGCGATTTTGCTGCCTCCTCTGCTTCCTGCCAGGGCAGGTACGAGCAGAGACAGAAGCCTGCCCCTCCGCGAGCAATCGTGATCCCCCACACTTCCAGTTTGCGAGCCGCGCGGCTGAGATGCTCGATCACGCTCGGTGAGCGTTTCAGCTGTGCCGCCCGCTGTAACGTCGTCCGGTGGACGCAGCGCGAGAGCAGGAGATGCAGTCGCTGAGGCGTTGTACCAGGACATGAGAGGCGTGGCCCTTTCTGCTCCGTCTCTGTCGCAGGGAGATGTGGGGCCTGCCGGATCTGAGGAACCAGCAGGCGGTACTCTGTTGGGGTCAGCGGGACCACTCGCTGGTCGATGAGTAAGAGATGGCGCGGCTCTACGAGTTGCAGGTGGAGCCGGCTGGCTCCCAGGTCAACGAGCATGTCCATGCTGTCCGTGGAAGTGTTGCCATCCAAATCATGCATGCTGCTCTCTCCCGTGATGCTGGGCTGATACAGCGGTCAGTCTAGCCTGTGTCGCCTGCTGAGGCAAAGACAGATGTCCTCTGCTCCTCTCCAGCACAGAGACACAGGGCGGCCAGCGGGGAGCGCTGGCACAGCCTCTTCGCAGTATTTCCCCAGATCTTGAGGAAAAAGTGGCGAGTATTCCTCCCTTCCCAGGATGCGCCTATTTCAGGCGCCCCATGTTCTCCCGGAGCGCCTTCGATTGGCCTGGCAAGCCAGATGGCTTGCCCAAAGTCCCGCAGGCTCCTCTGTTCATATCCCCCGCATAGACTCAGCGAATCTTCTGCCTTTCTTGCTGCCCTCTGGCAACCACTGGGCTTGTGAGCCCCTCTCGGGATGTGGTATCAGACAAAGCGTTGAGGAGAAAGAAGAGTGGACCCTGCTGCGAAGGGTCCCGCGGGTTGGATCTCCCGTGGCTGGAGCAGTCGGTCAAAGCACCGTGTGTCGAGTGAGAGGCTCCAGCAAGCTCTCCCTCTCCATTGCCTTTATGTGATCACTTGAGGAGAGCAAGATCCCTATCCCAGACCGACTGACAATGGACGAAAGGAGGAGAAGAGAGAAGACAGGATATGAGCGAGTCGTGAAGTAAACCAGGCCTGGTAAGAGCATGCCTCAGGAGGCATTCCTCCTGACGTCCATTGTCATCTCATCTCCCACTGACAATGACCAAGGAGGATTGCAAATGAGAGCAGCTTTCCGGGAACAGCAGAGGCCTCAAAGCTTGCTGGTGAACGACTCGCCCCGCCGACAGCCTCGGAGCATGCGTGAGCTGTCCCGCGAGCTCAATGAGCAGCTTCTCACCAAGCTGCTGCATCTGGCCAGAATCAGGGAGAAGCGGAGTGCTTCTGCAGCGGCTGCACAGAAGCTCCGTTCGAGAATCAGGGAGCTGGAACGCCAGATTCAGCAGCACCATGATCGCTTGACCCTCTTAAGAAGCGGCCGCTTCTCGCTCATGCTCGCACTCCCGTTCTGGATCATTCTGCGTGTGTTGCAAGAGCGGTGGTGGCACAGTCGCCAGGAGCTCGACGAGCTGCTTGCCGAGCAGCAGACGCTCACCACTGCGATCCGACGGCTGGAAGACGAGTGCAGACATCTTGAGGTACGCCTCGTTCAGCTCCAAGCGCACCTTCGTTGTGCACCTGCCTCCAATAAGACGGCATACACCAGATCTCAGAGACGCCAGCGCCCTCATCACTCGTGATGCGTCTCCGACAGAGATCGCAGCAGTGATTGTGCACTGCTGGGCCTAGCAAGCGCAACTGTCATGGCCTGACAAGCCCAAGGTCATGGCCGTTGCGCTTTTCTTTCCGCTCCCACACAAATCTCATCTTCAAATTTCTTTATATACCCCATATAAAACTCAAACTCATTTTGGAGGTATACTATGGATCTCCTTGTTTCTTCGCCAGATAGCTTTGTTCCGCGTACCCATCAGCAGGTTCTGATGCGCGTGTCTATCGAGGGACTGGCCTGCCTGGGCCGCGTTGCTCCAGGGCGCTGCTTTGACACTGCTCTTCAGCTCCTGCAGCGCTGGCACGATCATATTCCTACGCACTATGTGGAGGGATGGTATCTCGTGATGACCACCAACGAGGCTGCTCACAGCGGGCAGCGTTTGCTGCTGAATGCCACACTGACGTTGAGCGTGCATGGCTGGCTGGAGGTGGAAGAGCAGCAGGACGGCCCTGGGGGCATCATTGATCCCACGCTCATGACGATGTTGCTCAGCAGCCCCGAGCCTCCCCTGTGGGTACTGTACGTGCCTGCTGTGCGCTATACGGATCATCGCGAGCTTGGGCAGCTGCTGCTGGAGGGGACCCCGCTGCCTTTGGCCCATCATGTGGCTGCGGCTGCCATGAGCTATCTGGCCGCGCATCAAGTGGCGCGCGAGATCGCCACGGCTTTAATGGATCTCGCTGGGGAGGTTCACACTCCTCTCGATCCCGATTCCTTTCCCCGCATCCTTGCGAGGGACCTGCTGCGTCTTCCTCCTCTCCAACTGCTTGGCGTTCAGGAAAGGGAGGCGTAGAGGTGGAAGGTACCTCAGCTTGGGGAACAACCCCCGTCTGCCCCTATGATCCCCGCGGCCCCGTGGGGATGATGCAGGCCGACGGCTTCCAGGCCCCAGTGGGTTCCCTCCTGCTCGATGACCAGCAGGAGGTCCTCCTCCTCGCGGCCCTGGTAGGGCCGCGGGCCACCGTCGCCGCCATTTTTGCCCAGCTCCTGCAGGGGAAGAGGGTCTGGTTCTCCTCCTTCACGACAGAGGAGGCCCTGCCTCCAGAGAGCTGGGTGCGTGCCTCTGGAAGATATCGGCAGATCGCCGTCCCCCTTGCATGCACGCGGGGCGTGGTCGCTGTCCTGCTGAGCCATTCCCTCGACCTGCAGGACGTATGCTCTCGCACTCCCACCTTCCCTCAGCACGTTCCCTCTTCCCAGCCATCCGAGGCGCAGGCGTCAGCACCTCTGGCCCCTGTCTTAGGAGAGGGCATCCTGCTGGGGAATGCGGGAGAACGCCGGCCTGCTCTCCAGACCTTTCTCACGTTTCTCAAGGCGGTGCACGTCATCTTGCCTTCGGGGGCGCTGCTTGCCCAGTGGGCTGATGTCCTCTGGGAGGCCGGCGTGCAGGAGGGCCTTATTCAGCCTCTGACCGCGGCAGCCGGCATCCAGGCGTGGAAGGTGGCCGGTCAGGCAGGAAGGTGGAATGATCTCATCCTCCGCCATCGAGCCAAGCTGTCTTGGCCAAGCTGAAGGATTGCGCGCAGCACCGTTAGAGGAGCTGATGCATCGCTTCACGCTTCAAAGGAAGAAGCAGCAACACGGCTATCGCTTCACGGCCATGCTGGAGCTGGGCCTGCTTGCCGAGCGCTGGACAGGAGAAGGGGCGACCAAAGAGGCAGCGCTGTCGGCGCTCTTCGAGGTCGTCTGTTCCTGGTTCGAGCATCGCGAGCGGCGCAGACTCGCCCCGCTCCTCATCCCCGGCACAGATGAGATCGCGATGATCTGGTATGACTATGCCTCAGATCAGTATCTCCTCTGCTTCTACGACTCTGAGGGCCATCCATGCAGTGGCTCAACACTGTCGCCAGATCTCGCGCCGCTTCGTCAGAGCGCCTTCAGGCGTCTGCGTCTGCGTCAAGAGGGGTGATCTCTGGTGGAGCTAGCACCAGAGATCACCCCTCTGCCGGTTCCCATCGGCCAAGAAGCACGCTGCCGGAGTCGCCCGCTCAACACGGCTCCGGCAGCTCATCTTTGAATAAGACAGGAGGATAGAATGACTTCCTCACTCTCGGTTTCTATTTTACCACATGGCCGCCTTGGGAATCTAGCCAAGGCGGCCTTTGTTCCTACACCACCGAGTGTGGCCGAGGCCATCTTCGCGAATCTGCTGCACGTGGGCGATCCGCCGCAGACCCCGGTCCTTGACCCTGCGGCGGGTGAGGGTGACCTGTTGCTGCCTGCCCTGCGGCGCGGGATGCCCTGCTTTGGCGTGGAGATCGAGACAGTGCGCGCGGAGAGGGCTCGCGCCCGGCTGCCGGGATCGACGATCCTGGCAGCCCCTTTTGAAGCCATCACCGCTCGTCACCGTTTCTCGTTGCTGCTGCTGAACCCCCCCTACCTGACACAGACAGGAGGACAGCGGCAAGAGCATTTCTTCGTGAAACAGGCGGGCGCATGGCTGCGCCCTGGGGGGATTCTCGTGGCGCTGATCCCTGCGCGGAGCGCCTGGTCTGCACTGATCCCGCACCTTGTGAGGTGTTACGAGGACATCCGGGTGTGGCGCTTGCCCGAGCAGGTGGCGGATGGTCCTGGCTTCAGTGCCTATACCCAGCTGCTCGTCTGCGGGCGCCGACGAGCCAAGGCCGTGACACTAGCCTCCCCAGAGCAGTTCGCCAAGGTCCAGGCAGAGGCTGCTCGTCTGCACGAGATGGAGTGGGTGAACGGAGCCTGGCGGAAACAGGTGCCGCCTGAGCTGCCTGCCAGCCCTCTGCCCGATCCCTACGAGGTCCCGCCCGTTGAGCGGATGCCCTCCCTCTTGCTTGAAGTGGAGAGCACAGATGCTCAGATCCTCTGGCAGTTTGTGCCACAGTCAGGGCTGGAGCACCAGGTCCAGTGGCGCCGGGCCACGGAGGGCCTGGACCTGCAGGGAGAGGCGGAACAAGCACAAGAGCTAACGCTGCCCTATAGCAGCAGCAACTTGGCCCACATTGCCGCCAAGATTCTCAGTGGGTCCTTGAATGGACACGTGCTCGCGGGCCTGGGGCAGGGATCTGCCCAGGGGGTTCTTTTCCAGGCCTTTGTGATCCAGCAATGGCTCGAGTCTCCCCTTTCCGCTGAGGAGGAGGAAGAGCTCAGGCGCCTGGGCGTTCAGCGCGCCTATGCGCAGCTCAGACACGAGCTACCGGTCGTAGGGCTACTGTCACAGGATTCCTGGCACTACCTGACAGGGGCCGAAGCCCTGCGGTTTCTGGCCCAGGCTCAAGAGCAACTGGTGCAGCAGCTCCTCTCGCTGCCGCACACGGTGGCCTATTCGCTCGATCCGACAGACCGGGAGCTTCGGATTCTCCTGACGATCGGGCGCGATAAGCAGTTACCCGGCGCCCCCCGGCCAGGACTGGCCAGCCAGCAGATGCACGCCATTCTGGGGATGTACCGCGCTCTTGGGAGATTTCCCCGCGTCCTCTTGCAAGCCGAGCCTGGCACAGGCAAGACACGCATGTGCACGGGGCTGGCGGCCCTCCTCGCCGACGATTGGAATCAGCGCCGGCCCGGCCAGCGCTGGATCAAACGCCTGCGTCGTGCCTGGCTCAAGCAGCCGTGGCTGCGGAGCCTCTTGGGTCTGGAACCGGTCTTCTGCAGAGACCGGGCATCGAGCGGGTCCGGTGCGGGCCAACGGCAGCGACCACCACGCCTGGTGGGATACCGCGAGCTCGAGACGGACCGCGTGGTGCGGCCCCAGGACGCAGGGCCTTGCAGCTTGCCCGTTCTTATCGCGACCCCGCTGCGGGTGGCGCTGGAGTATCAGCGCGAGGTGCAGGCCTGCTGGCCAGAGGCCGAAGTCCTGCTCGTGCGAACGGTGGACGAGGTCCGCGCCTGGTTGCAGCGCTGTGCCTCCAGCCGTGCCCCTGCCGTGATAGCGATCGTGCCGCACTCCCGCGCTCAGGCCCTCGACCTGAGTTGGCGCCCGGCCGTCCTTGAGCGAAAGCGAGGCCCCACGACCGTCTTTTGCTGCCCAGGCTGCGGGCAGGTGATCACTGCGCGACCCTGGCAGGCGCTCGGCGAGGCTGCCGGGGAAGAGGAAGACCAGTTCGCTCTCGGGAAGCCGGCAGCAAGCCCTTCCGACCTTTCCGCCGTCGGCAGCCGGCGCTGGTTTGAGTTGCGGCCTCGCTGGCATTGCTGCCCTGATGGCCAGCGAACGGCGCTGTTCACCTACTGCCGACGCCCTGAGACGGAGCGGCGTTTCAGGCCGCTCGCCTTTGCTGAGTGGTCGCGTCTCATCGAGCACCACCGACCGCCAGATCACGTGCATGGCTGGTGGCTGAGCGTGGTGGGGGGGGAGGTTCGATGGGTCAAGGCCCCTGCGACGCACTCCCTCTCTCCTTTTGAATGGCTCTCCCGCTTTGCCCGGGGAGCTATTGGGCTGGTCATTGTTGACGAGAGCCACAATGCGCGCACCCGTTCCTCGGACCTGGCCCGTTGCATGCAGCTTGCGCTGGCCACAGGTCAGCAAGGCGTGCTGGCCAGCGGCACGCACTACGGCGGGAATATCGAAGGGCTCTTCCACTATTGGTATCGGCTCGTTGATGCAGAGCTATGGAAGCGCAGGGGGCTGGGCTGGACCGACCTGGGTCGCGCTCAGGAACGCTTTGGCATGCTCCGGTGCGTGATCAGGGAATATGAACCACCACCTTCGAGCAAGAAGCGCCGGGGCGATGTGATTGTCCATACCAGCACCTCCTCCGCTCCGGGGATCTCCGTTCGCCTCCTCCCCTTCCTCCTGGGCCGGATGGTGTTCCTCTCTCTAGAGGACATTGGGGCGCTCATGCCCCCCTTGCGAGAAATCCCTCTCCTGGTGAGGCTGACGGACCCGCAGGTGCAGACTGCCCGGGCCAGGGCACTCCAGCTTCGCGAGCAAGCCCGGCTCCTGCGGAGACAGGCGGCCAGTGCTGAGGCGGGGAGCGAGGAGGTGGACGAGCTCGAAGAGGAAGCCAGGGAGCTGGAGGAGGAGGCCAGGGAGTTGGAGGAATGGGCAGAGGTGCGCGATTTGCACGGGGCTTACCTGCGGCTCTGCAAGCAGATGGAAGAGGATGGGCGCACCAACCAAACGGTGCGCATGGCCTGCACCACCCTTCCCCGCTGGTTCCTCTGCCTTCCCTGTGACAAGCCATTTCAGATTATTCTGGTCCGACGGAGCGCCTGGGGAGACGAGCAAGGCCAGCGCGTGGTGCTGAGCACCCCGGTGCTCGCCTGGGATCACTGCTATCCGCTGGAGCGGCAGCTCCAGGACATCATCAGACAGGAGCTGGCGGAACAGCGCCGGGTCCTGGTCTACGTGGAACAATCCCGCGAGCGCAGTATGGCGCGTCGACTCCGTTTCGTCCTGCAAGAGTGGCAGGCATGGCTCTGGACGCTTCCCGACCAGGTGAAGCCAGAAGAGCGCCAGCAGGCCATCTGGGAAGCCGTGGCCCAGGGCAAGCGCATCATTATCGCTCAGTACAGAGCCCTCTCTGAAGGCCTCAACCTGCAGTTCTTAGACTCGATTGTCTGGTATGAGCTACCGTTGAACCTCTTCCTGCTCGACCAGGCATCAAGGCGCTGCTGGCGGCTGGGTCGGCAGGGGGAGGTGAGAGTCTATTACCTGGCGTATGCCGGAACCCCCGCACATGCGAAGCTCATGAAGTTGGGCCAGCAGCACGGAGCCGCCTCGGCCTTCGCAGGGCTGCTGGCCCAAGGGGGGCTCACAGAAACAACAGCGGCAGACCAGACGGCCCTCGCTCAAGTCACGCTCCATCTGGCTGCTCCTGGTCAGCAGGAGGAGCCGGACAGGGAGGAGAGGACCGGTCATCTCCTCCAGCTCATGCGGCTGGCAGCAGCAGAAGAGGTAGAGCAAGTGCAGGCGCAGCTCACGCAGGCCTTCGAGCGCCGCCATGCTGCCTTCCGGAGCGGGCGACAGTGGCTTGGGGGCGTGGAAGACCCACTAGAACGCCTGATCCTCTCCTGCCTCGCCGAGGCGCAACCAGAGCACGACCCCACGGGCAGCAAGGGCAGCAGCCCGGTGAGTGTCCCCCCTGAGGAGTGCGCCAGGGCCGCCATCGTGCCAGAGCCATGCCTGCAGGAGCAGGGCCTCAGCCTTGAGTCCACGCGTCGGTCAGAGGTGTCTTCCCCTGTTTCGGAAGCCGCACAGGAGCAGGGACCAGCAACAGCCTCTGCGTCTGCCCAGCCAGACGCGGTGCAACCAGAGCACGACCCCACGGGCAGCAGCCCATTGAGTGCCGCTCCTCAGCCAGAGGCAGGCACACGCCTTGTCTTTGGGGATGTTGCCCGGCTGGGCTCTGTTACTGCCTCCAGACGGCGTCGGCGTCTTCATCGAACGAGCCACGCTCTCCAGACAAGCCTCTGGACGCTGTGACCAACGCAAGTCATCCCAGGCCTCTCACGGGCAGCACTGGTCAGTGCTGCCCGTTACTTCTGCCCAGAAAAGAAAGGAGACGTTCGCATGTCCTCTTCTTCCTCGATCAAGGGACTTCCAGAGGTCGGAGCTGTTCACTGCCTCAGCCTGGAGGTCTTCGGGAGCCTTCTCGTTCCCTTTGAGGGCGTTTACTCCTGTAAACTCACGCGCGACCTGTCAGGTGGCCCTTCCCGACCAAGGCAGCGGCTCTACGCAGTTCATCTCACCGCTCGCAGCGCCCGTACGCCTATTCGCTTCTTCACGGCGAAGGCTGCCGTGGTGGCCGTGCTGGGTCAGCACGCAGAACTGGTCTACCCCTCGCTGCGCCTACGAGGGTCCTGGGATGAAGTTGCCTCCACAGCAGAGCGGCTGCAACGAGAGCTGGCGGACTGCCTGGAGCAGTTGCTTTCCAGGAACTGCCTCCAGGTGGTGACCGATGCCAGGCATTGGCTGCCGGACGAGGTAGTCTGGGCCACGCCTCTGGGCACCGCAGAGTCGCTAGCCCTGAGAGAGGGGCATTGGCAGATTGATTGGTCCGGGCAGGAATCCCATACGCAAGAGAACCATGCATAAGAGGATATAAAGTATGCAAGATGGCCATTTCAATCCATCAGAGCACCTCATTCGCATCGGCAGCTCAGGGAAAGAAAAAGAGTACTTGCCTGTCCAATGGCGCCTGGTCTGGTTCCGGGAGAGTTGTCCCCAGGGGGCCATCGAGACTGAGATCGTCCACCTGGATCTAGAGTATGAGGCCGAGGAGGAGTACATCGGCTATAACAGCCAGACCAGGCGTAACGAGCGCATGGTCCGTCGGGCCAAAGGCTTGGTGATCTGTCGGGCGGTGGTCAAGGACGGCAAAGGAGGCATGGCCACCGGCATCAAATCCGAGAAAGCGGCCAGCTTCCCTGATTTCATTGAAAAGGCTGAAACGGGAGCGATCGGGCGCGCGCTCGCTGCTTTGGGCTTCGGGACGCAATTCGCTCCAGAGCTGGACGAAGCGCACCGTATCGTCGATAGCCCCGTCCAGCGGCCTTCCTCGATCCCGCCCGACAAAGAGGCAGCGATCACCCCAGAGCAACGGCGCCAGCTCAGCAAGCTCGCTCGCGAGCTGGGGGTCAGGCTTCCTTCTCTTGATGGCTGGAGCGCAGCGCAGGCGGAGGGAGCGATCGAGCGGCTCCAGCGGCGTCGGGCTGTCTCCACGAGCGAGCGCTGATCGTCGCACCTTCGCGCAGCCGATGTCCCGCACTGGCCCCTGGGGGCACGGCTGGCCTGGCTCTCGCAAGGGGGTGAGCAGCTCAGTGACACCACCTGGCCTTCTCACTCCCTGGTCTCCTACCTCCTTCTCCTCTCCCTGGCCACTTCAACTGGGGATCCTTGCCACAGCAGCTCTGCTGGCTCAAGGAGAAGGCTGCAGTCGTATCACTCATTCTTGCTCTTACGAGGAGGAATCGATGAACCACGAGGTGGTCATTCTCATCACGATTGGACTGACCGGGCAGATCCGCGCTGACTGTCAGTCGATTGACGCTTCCCGCTCCACAGCGATAGAAGCCTACGACCTCGACCAGGTATGGCCACTGCTCTGCGAGGGAGGCTATGTGGTCGACCTGAGACCCTTGCAGGATTGCCCCGACATCATTCGATGGGTGTGGGAATGTCCGTTGTGTAACGGGCAATTGGAAGGAGAGGAAATGTTGCGACTTGCTGATCTGACTAGCGCGGGCGTCTATCGCCATCTGGCGCGGCTCCTGGCGCTGGACACACCAGAGTCGGGGCCGTTTGATAGGGTCTCGGCCACGCACATTGCTCGCTACTGGTTGAGCCGGGGCGCGAGAGTGGGCTGTCGGGTCCGAGGAGAGATCCAGTGGTCCGATGGCTCCGTAGAGAGAAAAGAGGAGCGATAGTATCCTACTCTCCGTGGGGTCGCAAGCGACCCGTGGTGTGGCTTTTGCTGAGCGACGCAACGACTCTCGCGGTGTTGCGGACACGATCTGCCAGTGCATCCTGGTCAGTGACCAGGATGCACTGGTGTGGTGATCGCCCAGTGGTGAGGTCGTGGGTGCCAACTGAGCGTGGCGTGGAGAGGGTCCTCACGCGCTTTTTTTTTGTTTTTGGCCCATGATCGGAAGAGGCCCTCCCTTCTCACGGGTCAGCACGGAGCAAGCGATACCCCCACCCATAACACGCCTCAATGGTCAGAGGAAAGCCTGCTTGTCTCAGCCGAGCTGCCAAGCCATAACGCTGATCGGTGAGAGGGCGCCTGAGCAAACGCTTCTCCTGCTCCAATGCGCGTCTTTCCCCCTTGAGACGAGACAACCGCTGCTCCCATCGTCGGACATCTTCTGCAAGTTTCTGCTCCAGTTGAGGCAATGTGACGTGTAACAGGCAGTCATCAGGGAGTGCGTCTGCCTCCCAGAGGCAGGCCAGCAGGAGCGGAAAGGGGCAGCCGGTCGTCTCACCCTGAGCAGTCGCGAGCAGGAGGGGGATGAGCAGACGGAAGCTGCTCGGGGCGAGCCGTGCCTGAGCCAGGAGTCGCCTGTGATACTGCCAGCTCAAGATACGTCCGTTGCTGTTCAACGTCAGCCGCTCACCAGCTTCCAGGAGGAGCGGCAGGTCACGACGGCCCCAGGAGCGGGAGAGGGGCAGCTCAGTCTGTGTCATCATGTCTTTCACTTGTCTCGCTGAGCTTCCTGTGTCTGTCGAAGGCCCAGATGCCAGCTTTCTTTCAAGATAGGGTGCCAGGATCAGCGCAAGGCACGGAAAGCTGGTCATGGCTGACCAGAATCATCGTCCCTGTCTCACTCCAGGAAGTGTATGCTTCCTTCCGGCAAGGCCAGAGCTGCTCCCCTGCCCGTGTCTGGTTCCTTCCCATCTTTGTCGGCTCTATCGAGGGCCGAGAGAGGAAGGGCCTGCATGAAGCTCTGCAACACTCTGTGAGAGGAGGTGTCCTGTTCCTGTCTATCTCACGCGACCACCTTCATGCTGGCCAGACAAGCCCATCTGATGGCCCTCAAGCACTCGCTCTCCCCCGGGAAAGAGCCTCTCACGGTTGGCAGGGGCAGCTCCGCCGTGCGCTCTTCTGGCTGTTCCTGATCGGCTTGGGGCTGTTGCTGGTCTACTCCGCCAACGAAGCCGGAGACAGCGGGCGTGGAGAAGGCGGACCACACGCGGTGTCCGTCTCCACTGCCGCCGCGAGCGATCGAGGGGAATCATCTGCTGGATTCGGGGCGGCTGGAGCCTCACCCTCCCCGGGTCCATGCCATCCGCTGGTCAACGGGGCGGCCAATCCCGCGGATTCAGACCCGGCCTGCCAGCCAGCTAACCCGGCGCAGTGCCCACATCCCCCATCCAGCGGGCTCGTTCCATCTGCTTGTCTGCCGCTCTATGAGGCGGCCCTCAAGGCCCCTCCCTCCCCAAAGGTGGCAGGGATGGCCTGCCACCCGCTGCCTGATGGCTCGGCAAACCCCTACGATGCGGACCCGGCCTGCCAGCCAGCTGATCCTGCCTGCGTGCGCGTTGCTGTTGGCCCCCCTGCTCCGGGCTGCTTCCCTGCCTATCTGGAGGCTCTTGAGCAGCCTCCTCTCCAGGGGACGGATTGTCATCCGTTGCCTGATGGCTCGGCGAACCCCTACGATGCGGACCCGGCCTGCCAGCCAGCTGATCCTGCGCACTGCGTGCGGGTGGCCATTGGGCCGCCTGACCCAGCTTGCGGATTCGCGGGGCCGCTGCCAGGCCT
Source organism: Ktedonobacteraceae bacterium (assembly GCA_042408965.1). GTDB lineage: Bacteria > Chloroflexota > Ktedonobacteria > Ktedonobacterales > Ktedonobacteraceae > Thermogemmatispora. The sequence continues at coordinate 13,455 of JBHOQN010000101.1, read as the reverse complement.
TTCCCAGACCAGCTCGCCGTCTCAGACGAGACCGGGGAGCATCTCAGCTCCACCGGTAGACACAGGCAACTTTGCGAACGACAGCTTCTGGGAGGGTCTGGAACATCTGGTCGCGGATTTCTGGAATCAAGTGCTGGACTGGTTTGGAAGCTTTACCTTTGTCTTGCAGACCCCAAAGGCGCTCTCGTACGGTCATCTCGTCGTTGAGACCGGCTATCGCTGGAGCTTGAGCCTGCTGGGAGGGTTGACCTCCCTGGCCCTGGTCGTGACTGGCTACCGACACATGATCGGGGAGCAGGGTGCGAGCAGCGTGGCCTGGGTGGAGCACCTCTGGGGCCTGGTCCTCGTGCTGGTGCTGGCTTGCTTTGGCCTCGCCCTGGTCGGCCAAGTAGTGGAACTCGGTAATCTGGCCTCGCGCGGGCTGTTCCTCATCTTCGGCGGGAGCGCTGCGGGGACCCTGGGATTCCAGGATGTCTGGTCAGGCATCCGAACCGTGACCGCACCACTGGCCTGGATTCTGTTTGCGATCATTACCCTGGTGATGCTGCTCCTTCTGTCTATCGTCAGGCTTGTTCAAATAGCGCTGCTTGATCTATTGATTGCACTCATGCCTATATGGCTGCTGATGATGGCCACACCTGGGTTGCGTCCCTATGGGCGTCTGGCAGGCACCCTGCTGGTCGAGGTGCTGCTCTGCCAGGTTGCGCAAGATGCGGTCCTGGCGATGGGAGCGGCTCTGGTGGCTGGGTTCGGACATGCGTCGGCTACCCCAATCAGCCTCCTGGTTGGGCTGGCTGCGTGCTACCTGGCCTTGCGCGTGCCCGCCCTGTTGTCGCGGGCCATGCATACCGCTCAGGCCGGCCTGCCGGGCATTGGCGAGCAGCTGACGGCACTGGTGGCCCTGCTCTTCTAGCGAAGGAACGTCCAATAAGGCACAGCTCAGCAAGCGGAGGTGTTATGATCAAGATGTTACCACTCTGGACCCTGATGCTCCGGGGTCCGGCGGGGGTCATGGTGTTAGGAGATTCCCCAGCAGATGCCACCGGGGTGAGTAACGCGCTGCAGGGTCTCGCCCGCCTATTCGCGGGCATGGTGGTCGGTGTGGCCAGCCTGGCCCTGGTGATCTGTGGATTGCTGTATATGACAGCATTCGATGATGTCTCGCGTGCAATGCACGCGAGACGCGCGATCGGAGCCATTGTGATCGGACTCCTGCTGGTGGTGCTGGCCACGACCATTGCTCCTCAGCTCATCTCTGCCATACAGCCCCCTACTTCCCACTGAAGGATGAAACAGGGCATGGCACAGCATCACGCCACGGCAGAGGGAGGGCCACAGCCACAGCCGGTCAGTGAGGGGACCATACGGCTGAGGCATACCGTCCCCAGGCTGCTCGTAGAGGACCATATCACACTTCCGTTCAATGTCGAGCTGACGTGGCGTCAGAGCGGCCTGCTGTTCTTGGGATTCAGCCTGGCGTTCTCCTGGTGGCACGCGCTCAGCTGGCTAGGAGAAGATCCCCTCGACGTGATGGCCCGTTTGGTACTCGCTGGCATGCCTCTCCTTGGAGCGGGGCTTGTTGGCTGGCTTCACCCCCTGGAGCGCCCCCTAGAACAGTGGTTCCTCGTGCTGTGGCGCTTCTGGAGACAGCCGCGCTGCGTGGCCTGGCAGCCACATCCGGCTTGGAGACGCTTGATCGAGCAGCTCCTGGAGAGAACAGATGGGCCCCCATCCCGAGGACAGGAGGAGAGCCTATGGGACGAGTGATCCTGCTGGCCGGAGTTGGTGTTGGTCTCACGCTTCTCCTGCCGCTGGCAGGAGTCACGAGCATGAGCACGATGGCAGTGATGGGCAGCAATCCCTACGCGCCGGAGATTGTCGCCGCCGCACTTCAGATGGCAGATCATCTGCACCGGTGTGGGCCGGAAGAGCTCGATCAATGCTGGGATAGTGGGTTTCCGGCACAAGCGATCAGGTACTGGCAGCAGGAATGCCCCGGCTGTACGGAGTGGCAGAATGGGAATCTGCAATGCGTCATGCTGGCGGTGGCGGCCTATGGGCTGGCGGGGGACCCGCTGCCCGTCGTGGCGAATGCGGTGGATTTCTGGCCGCTCTATCAGCGGCCGGCGCTGCAGCAGCAGGGATGGAGAGAGATGGCGGACGGCCAGGGGCTGCCTGCCCCTGGGGACCTGCTGATTCTGGCCTCGCCATTCTTTGGGGGAGTGGGCCATCTGGCCATTGTGGTGGCTGTCGATCCCCCCAGGGGCTCGCAAGCGGGGGAGCTGACCATTGCCCAGGCCAATGGCCCAGGAGCGATCAATACGTTCCCCCTGCCAGCGACGCTGCACCTGCAGACCTGGCCCGGGTACCGGACCCTGGGATATATCCGCCATCTGCCGCCGCAAGCCCGTAGCTGGCAGGCTGAGGAGGTGACACAGCTAGCCCAGCGTCTTCAGCTCCCCCCCTCGGCGTTCTCCTATGTCAGCATCGCGTATCAGGCTGCCCTGGATGCAGGCATTTCCCCGATCTATTTTGTGCGCCAGATCAACCGAGAAAGCGGCTTCCACCCAGACGCCGTTTCTCCGGCGGGAGCCGTGGGCATCGCTCAGTTCCTGCCCGGCACCGCTACCCGCTTCGGGGTTGATCCCTGGGACCCGACGCAGGCTCTCTTTGGAGCTGCGCGCCTGATGGCCAGCTACCAGATCCGCTACGGCAGCTATGCCCAAGCAGCAGCAGCCTACAACGCTGGCCCAGCGGCAGTGGATCAGGCGCTCGCTCGCTGTGGAACCCACTGGCTGGCCTGTCTTCCCGCAGAAACCCAGGCGTATGTGACAGCGATTCTGGCCGGCCCCTAGCTTCGCGATAGACAGACAGGAGTCAAGACCAGGGGCCTGCAGGGGAGTGAGCAATCCGTAGTCAAACGAGCGATGCAATGCATCCATCCAGGAGAAGAGAGGAGTGCAGACCATCTCATGAAATGTGCATCCCTGCCCTGGCGCCATCCGGGGCATGCCCGATCCCCCCTCTGGCAATATGTGCCTCTGGAACGGCTTGATGAGGACGGTGTGCTCTGGCTGCGTTCCCCCCTCCAGGCAGGCAAGCAACCGGCCACGCCCGTGGCCATTGTGGAAGTCGAAGGCGTGAACCTCCTGCTGCGCCCGGCAGAGCTGCAGGACCAGTTCCAGGAGCGGTTTGCTCGGCTCTTGCATGCGCTCCCCTGGGCCATCCAGATCGTGGTTCGGAGCGAGCACGTGAGCGCTTCTGGAGAGGTCCATGCCCATACCACCGTGCAGGAGGCGGAGGCTGCCCTGCCGCCACTCTTGCAGCGGTCGCGGGAATGGGAGCGACAGCTGTTGCGAGGCGAGCTGTTCCGCCATCGTTGCTATCTCGTGCTGAAAGGAGAGCCGGATCGGCGAGCGCAATCGGGCGCTCGGCTTGCTCGTCGCAACCGAGGGGGTGAGCAGGAGCAAGAAGCAGCCCTGCGCCACCTGCTAGAGGAGCGCGTCCAGTCCCTGTTGGACCTGCTCGGGCAGCTCGGCCTGCCCGCAGCCCAACTGCACCGGGGCGCGATCCTGGAACTGCTCTACCGTCTGTTCCACCCGCAGCGAGCCTGTCAGCACCCGCTTCCCCCGGAGCCCCACGCTGCCCTGTGGGAAAGCGGGCAGGCGCTGGAGTGGATCGCTCCAGAGGGGCTCAGAGCGACGGCGAAAGAGCTGGTGCTGGGGGCCGATCATCTCATCCGCCACTGGATCGTGCGGGGCTGGCCGCGTCAGGTCCGGAGCCTCTGGCTCTGGCCCCTGCTGGTTGGTACCCCCTTCGAGCTGGAGGTGAGCTTTCACCTGGTGCCGGTCCCCAGGACCTCAGCGCAGCGGCTGCTCCGCCGCAAGCTGCTGGAATATCAGTCCTTTCTTGCCTATGCCCGGGAAAAGCAGCGGCTGCGTGACCCGCAGCTCACCTTTGCGCAGCAAGACGCTGAGCGCTTATTAGACGCTCTAGAGGCTGGCCAGGAGCAGCTGTTTCTGACCTCGGTGTATCTCGCCCTGCATGCGAGTTCCCCCGAGCAGATGGAGGAACGGTCTGCCAGGCTGGAGTCACTGCTGCGTCTGCTCAACCTCTGGGCCCCGCCGGCTCTCTATGAGCAACTGCAGGTCTGGCAGTCCTGTTTGCCGTGGCAACACGATCGAATCAAAGCGCGCGTGCTCCTGGACTCGCAGACTGTGGCGACCTGCTTCCCCTTCGTGTCTCCAACTCTCCTCCAAGCCGGGGGGCGCTTGGAGGGAGTCAGTGTCAGCGCACCGGTCTTGTTGGACCCGTGGGCGCCGAATTGGCGGAATGCGAATCGTCTGATCGTCGGCGCCAGTGGCAGTGGGAAATCCTTCAAGTGCAAGTGGGATGCGGTCCGCGCGCTCACGACGACTCCTGCGGGAGCACCCCCAGACGAGCAGCAGTACGAGCAGGCCTCCCTGCAGGTCATTGTCATCGATCCAGAGGGAGAATATCTCCCGCTCTGCAAGGCCGTCGCACCGTATGGCCAGCCTGTGCGCTTGGCAGCCGGCATGCCGGGAAGTGGGGGGGGAGGGTTGAACCCGTTCGTGTTACCCCAGGCAGCAGATCCAGCAGGGGATGTCCTGGCAGAGCAGGTCCAGTGGCTGTTGGCCCTGCTGGAGCTGCTCCTTGGCAAAGAGCAGCCGCTGACGGCCAGCGAGTGGTCCCTGCTGGAGCGAGCGTTGCAGGAGTGTTATCGTGAACGAGGCATTACCGCCGATCCGGGGACCCATCACATCGAGCCGCCCCGGCTCCGCGACCTGAGCCGCATTCTCGGAAGTGGCGTCTGTGGAGAGGACACCCTTGGGTTGGGAGACAGGCTGCGCCCATTCACCGCTGGAAGCGCGGCGGCTCTCTTTGAGCCAGTGACCCCACCCGTGGATTTTCGGCAGAGGCTCCTCGTCTTCGATCTGAGTGGCCTCAGCTCGTTGCGAGCCATCGGCCAATATCTGGTTGTCCAACTGGTCTGGCGCCTGGCACGTTCTTCCCCGCGCCCGCGGCTACTGATCGTCGATGAGCTGTGGGGACTCTTCGCTTCCGCAGGCCCAAGTGGCCGCTTACTCCTGGAGCAGCTGTTTCAACGTGCTCGCAAGTACTATCTATCCATCTATGGCGTGACTCAGCATGTGCAGATCCTGCAGGAAAGCTCGATTCTGGCCAACTGTGCGAGCGTGCTCTTGCTCGGACAAGAGCCTGCCGCTGTGAGCAAGCTCGTGGAACAGTTCCGGCTCTCCGAAGCGGAAGCCCGGTTGCTGGCTGCTCTGCCCAAAGGTGAAGGCCTCCTGCTCCTCGGCGAGCAGCATCACTTGCACCTGCGCTTTCCTGCTGAGCCACAGCTGGCCCAGGTCATCACGACCGACCCTCGAGAGCAGGAGTGGGGGGAGCAGAGCAGCCAGCCGGCGAAAGGAGGCAGTCTCCATGACGCGTGCTCCTGAGCAGGTGATGGAGCTGCTGCCTTTTGCCCGGGCGGAGGCAGAGGAGCAGCGCCGGTGGGAGCAGGTGCTCCAGACGCTCCTGCTGGACAGCGCTTCCGTGATCGCGCTCGAACTGGTGGGGGAGGGACGAGCGCATCGGCTGCTGGTGCGCGTCTCCTCTGATGCCGCCCATGCTCAACTGACCAGCCAGCTGCAGGCCGTCTGGCCGCAGCTTCGCTTACGGCCAGTTGCCGCGGACGAGGATCCCCTGCGGCTGCGCTCACCAGCTGAGCGAGCGAGTGGCATCCGCGTGTCCCTGTTAGGCCAAGTCCGACGGGATGCAGTTCCCCCATCGCCAGGATACGCGCATCGCGGATGCCTCCATCGAGCCGAGACAGGCAGCGATCCGATGCACAGTCTGCTCGCCGCCCTGCCACGAGATCCAAGAGGATGCCGCGTGGTGGCGCAGCTCGTGCTTGCACCGGCGGGGAACCGCTGGTTTCGACGGCAACGCCGTCGGATCGAGCAGCTGCGCCGCGAGAGCGCAGCTGACCAGTCTCGCGCTCGCAGAGAAATGACCTTCCTGTTGGTCCTTGCTCTGAGCCTGCTGGGTCTGGCGTTCTGGTCTGCTTCCTCACGCTGGACGGTGGGGTCTGGCTTGCAGCCAGGCCTGCTGGCTGCGTTTGGGACCATTGCGCTTCTACTGCTATTGCAGTGCTGGTCCTCCTGGCAGCGTTGCAAGGAGCTGGACCTGCTCTGGCTCGATCAAGAGCCGCTACGCCAGCAGGCTTTTCGTGTGCAGTTGCGGCTGCTTGCTATCAACTCGCTGCCAGAAGCCCCCTCACCAGGGTCTCCACAAGGACGCTGGCGTCGGAGGTGGCGGCGCTGGCGGCAAGTGCATCAGGCCGCAGCGAATCGGCGTGCTGTCCTGGCTCATCTCCTCGCGGCCTATCGCCAGTTCGAGTGGCTCGGAGCCACGGTGCGGCCTCACCGGCTTCCTTGCTGGCAGCTGCGCCGACTCCTGCAGCCTGGAGGGTGGCGAGGCCCGCGCCTGCACCTGCCCTGGAACGGATGGGACCTGCTCCCGGTCTCCACGGTGGGCACGCTCTGGCATGTCCCGGCCCAGATGCGGGCCGAGATCTCCCCCTTGCTGGCACGTCACTCCCATCGGATCATGCCGCTTTCGCCGTCTCTCGTCAGCCGCCCTGGGCGGCTGGTTGCCCAGGCCTTCCTGGGGCAGGAGAGTGTCGCCATCCCCTGGCCCCCCGAGATCCTGGCAGGCCATCTGCTCGTAGTGGGGCGGAGCGGGGAAGGCAAGAGCACCGCGCTGCTCCAGCTCGCTTTGGAAGCCCTTTCCCAGAATCACGGGCTGATTGTGATCGACCCGCATGATCTGGTGGATCAGCTGTTACCGCTGATTCCGCCTGACCGAGTGGGGGATGTCGTCTTGCTGGATCTGAGTGACCCTGAGCATGTCTCCGGGATCAATCCGCTCGATGTCCACTTTGCGCCCAACCGAGACAAGGCTGTGGCGGATTTGCTGGCCTGCTTCCGCGAGATCTGGGCGACGAGCTGGGGGCCACGCATGGAGGCGGCCTGCGAGGCCGCACTCAAGCTGATCTACAGCGTGAACCAGCAGCTAGTGACGGAAGGCGATGAGCGACAGCTCACGCTGCTGGAAGTCCTGCTCGTGTTATGCAGTGACCGTGTCCGAAACCGTCTCCTACGCCTCCTTCGACGGCCAGATCCCTTTCTGATCCGCTGGTGGGCTTCCTACTTCGAGCCGCTGAGCACGTGGATGAGACTCGAGCGGATTGACCCGGTGTTGACCAAGTTCGCCAAGTTTGAGCAGGTCAGCGCGCGGCGAGTGTTGGGCCAGAGTCGCTCCACGGTGGATCTGCGAGCGTGTCTGGAGGGCCGTATTCTCCTGGTCAAACTCGCAAGCTCCGTGGGAGAGGATGTGGCGCGGCTGTTGGGGGCGACGCTGCTGAATCTGCTCGGCCTCTTCTTCCAGGAACAGCCCCCTGGCCAGACGCGAACGCTGGTGATCGTAGACGAGTTTCAGTGGTTCCTGGGAGTGCGCTGGCGAATGCTCGCGGAGCTCAGGAAATTCGGCGCGCACTTCGCCCTGGCAACGCAGTCCTTAGAGTTCTTCCGGCAAGAAGCTCAGGAGCGCAAGGTGCTTGCCCAGATCCTGGCGAATGTCCAAAGCATCCTGGCTTTTGCCGGCAGTGCGGACGAGGCCCAGACGCTCGCTCCCGAATTGGGCATCACCGCGGAGGATCTGCAGAGCCTCCCGCGCCATCACTGCTATGCCCGGCTACCCATCGCGGGAGAACGGATCACTTGCTCGCTTCAGGTGCTGCTGCCCGACGCAGCGGACCCGGCCCTGGCCGAGCGCATCCGAGCCACCAGTCGTGAGCGCTTCTGCCGCCCGGCACAGGAGATTGATCGGGAGCTGGCTGAGCGGCAGCAGTGGCTACTGCTCGGGGCAGAAGGAACAAGGTCCGCTCTCCCTGCTCCACACACGGAAGAACCTGCCTCCTTCGAGCCTGATCCGGAGCAGGAGACAGCAGGCGATGTGGTGATGAGTCCCCCTGGACTCGCTGCTGGGACCGGGCGACCCGAGGAGGTTCCTGCCCTTGCCCACCCCCGAGGGTTCAAGCGAGGCCGCAAAGGGCAGCGGAAGCGTACCGAGGCTGGTGCTTTCAGGAAAGTCCAGCGACATGGACAGGTGCGTCCGTTCCTGCTCGAAGCGTTAGAGGGAGCGCTCGCAGAGATCGCCCGCGAGCCAGGAGAGGGACCAGAGGAGTGGGAGGGAGCAGCCGATGGGTCCTGAAGAGGGCCTGGGCCTGCCGCTCTCTCCCCAGAGGGAACGCCAGCTCCTCCGACTGCTCTGGTGGCTGCTGCGCTTTCCCTGGCAGCGGGCCGAGGACCTGGCCGTGGCCCTGGGCTGTTCCCGAGCCTCCATCCATCGCTTGCTGGCGCTGGCCACTGCGCTCGACGCTGTTGAGCGCATCCGAAGCGGGCATGGGGAGTGGTATGTCGTCAGCCCCAGAGGGCTCATCCTGGTGGCCAAGGAGCTGCAGGGTGATCCTGGCACGCTCGCTGCGCAGCATGGCTACACCAGAGCGCAGCTGCTCCGGTGGCTGCCGCGCCTGGCTGGCTGGAGCGTCTGCCAGCAGCTCTTCCAGGACCTGCTCCGCCACGTGCCCGCGCAGCTGACCGTGCGACTGCCGGCCCCGCCGCAAACCAGTGCAGCGCCTGGGCAGGTCCGCTGGCTCTGGACCTGGGTACGGGACTATCGGAGCGCGTTCCAGACTGGTCAGCAGCGCTGGCCCCTGCAGGCGACGGCGCTCTTGTGGCTTGGTGTCCTGGATCAGCGAGCAGCAGAGGGGATCAGGCTGGACACCGCTCCAGAAGCGCAGCTAGCCAGAAGCATTCGCAGCGTGCACATCCCTGTGCTGCTCGATCCGGGGCTGCCCCTCGCTAACGACGTGCCGCGATGGAGCCACCAGTTGCTCGGCTGGTTTGCCCTCCAGGCTCGTGCAGCGCAGCAGGAGCCATTTCATCCGTGGGTGGGACCAGTGCTGCTGCTCCTGCCGACCGGCTCAGGGCCTGCCGCCCCGCCACGCCGGCTCATGCTCTGGCGGCAGGCCGCGGAACGCGCTCGCAAGCAGCTTGGTCTCTCAGACCAGGACGCCCCACCGGTCGTGGTGGCCTGTGTCCCTCCAGGCACGCGCGTGGCCTGGCAGGCCCTCACCTGGCAGTCGCTCTGGAATGAGCGCCCCTGCTCTCCCTGGGCATCGCTCGCGCTCAGCAACGGCGGCCTGCTTCCTGGCGTGTTCGCTCCCCTGCGATCGCCAGCGGCCAGAGCGCGCATGGCCGTGATCAGGCCGCTGAGCCGGAGGCACACACACGGGTTGGTTGCCTCCCTCACACCTCCTCACACGCAGCAGGCGACGCTCACTGAGCTGGCTTCTCTCAGCATCCGGCTTGGGGCGCGTCATCTTCAGGTCCTGCGTCACGTGTTCATGCTCCCATTGGCCACCACCGAAGAGCTGGCGAAGGTCTTTGAACAGCAGGCACGCACCCAGGCCACCCTTGCGCATCTGTTGGCAGAGCTGCGCCGGGCGGGCTGTGTGACCACCGTCGCACCACCTCTTCATCTGCTCCCTGACCAGCATGGCAGAGGTGGCCCCCACTGGAGAGTGACGGAGCTGGGTCTGCGACTGCTCGCGGCGGTCACCGGGCTGCCCCTCTCTGCGCTGGCATCGCGTGCTGACGCCTGGCCAGGGGAGAGATGGGGACAGCGAGCGGTACGTGGGCTGTGGCGTCAATGGGACCATACCCAGCAGATCCGTCGTCTCCTCCTGCAGCTGATCCAGGCGGCACAGCAGAGCGTGGTCTGGTGGGACATGGCTCCGCACACCTGTTATCACGAGCACGAGTACGGCCTCACCGTTATTCCCGATCTGCTGTTCGCTTATCGGGACTCACAGCAACACGTGCTCGCCTGGATCGAAGTGGACTGCGGGACGCTGAAGCCGCAGCAGTATCGTGCGAAGTGGCGTCGCTACCTGGCGTTGAGCCAGAGACAAGCTCGCAGACTCCTCCTCTATATTGTCTGTCCTGACGGCTCACAGTCGCGCATGAGCCACCTGGTTCAGCAGGCAGCCACACACCAGCCGTCTGTTCGTCTGGTCGTTCGACTCGCGGGAGCAACGCAGGTGCAGCGCGCAGGAACCGCCGTGCTCCATGCGCCGCTCTGGTGCCAGATTCTGCCTCTTCCAGGCCGGGATCAGGTCGCTTTCCTTGACCTTTGAGGCGACGCACGCCCCTCCTGGCCCTTCCCTCTGGTCAGCGTGAAGGAAGGGGAGCTTCTTCCTTCCGCACACACATCATCCTCCCTCAGCTCTGGCAAATACGCTCCCTCCAGCGCTTCCGATAGGAAGCAGTGAGAGGGGGTCAGTATGTGACCCCCCTTCTTTCCCTTTGCATCTCAGGCAGATCGCTCTCGATTAGCTCTCTTAGCCTCTGTTCCCTCTTCCACTCCAGAGATGCTTTGCTCTTCCGTTGCACCGGGTCTGCACCAAGAGGATAGAACCTCGCTTCTGAAGCGCGAAGGACAGTCTCAGGGACAGGCGTGCCAGCGAGCGATCCTGTGCAACGATCGTTTCCTGGCAAGACAACGGCCATCCCGGATGGCAAAGTCCTCTTCTGCAACAGACAGATGGATCGGTACGGCAGCCGTGCAGCTGCACCTCTAGCCGACAGCGAGCGTTTTATCTTGCAGTCTTGACAAACATCGTTCTCTCTGCTACTATCGGAGCATCTCTTCCCTTATCTCGCTCTCATCCAATAGGTGATGCTCCCCTCGTTCCCATCGATGTATAGTAGTGGTCTGCTGCCAGAGATGCTTGTTCCGCTGCCCGAGTCCATCAATCACGATCAGTGGAGCAGATTCATCGATGGACCGAAATCCATTCATTCAAACAGGTACGCAGATCCAACAAGGGCAGATCCCCGGACGCCCTGCCGTCTGGAAGCAAGAGGAAGCCCCTGCGCAGCAAAGATTCTCTGCAGGAGAAGCTGTGTGGGCCTTTTGCCGGCTGATGGCACGGATTATTCACCGCACACTACAGGAGCAGCAGACCTCATCGGAGCGGGAAGTCGGAGCAGGGATGAGAGCCGGGCAAGGGAATGTTCGTTCGCGAAGGGAGCCGACAGAGACACTCGCTCGTCCAGCTACGACCGAGGATCTCTCGGGAAGCGAGGAAAGTCACAGGCTCCCGTTCCAACTTCCTCGCCAAAAGGTGGAGAAATGAGCAGGCTGTCTTCTTTCCTATCCAAACTCCCTGGTCAGCCAACCAAGCTGCAGGTCGCCGGCTACGTGCGCCGTTCCAGCGAAATGCAGAAAGACAACTACAGCCTCGATGCCCAGAAGCGAGCCATCGAGGAGGCCTGCCGTCAGCGTGGCCTGCCTGAACCACGCTGGTATATCGACGATCAGAAGAGCGCCAGAAGCGACCAGATCTCTAAACGACCGGCGTTTAAGTGCCTCCTGGAGGATGTGGAAGCTGGGCGCGTCCACATGATCATGGTGCACTCACTGGATCGGTGGTCACGCAACGTGGCGCTCACGCTGGAGAGCTTCCGCCTGCTCGCGGACCATAGAGTTGCGTTCATCGCGGTGCAGGAGCAGATCGACTATGGCACTCCCGAGGGCATGCTCCAGTTGACGATTCTCTCAGCCTTCGCTGCCTATTTTTCGGATACTCTTGCGAAGCACACAAGCAAAGGCAAAAGTGAGCGGGCTGCACAGGGGCTGCATAATGGAGATATCCCCTTTGGCTATCGCTCCGGGGGGCCCAAGCACCCCCCGGAGATTGATCCTGAAACCCATCCTGGCCTGCGCCTGATCGGTGAGCTGCGCATGCAAGGGAAGACGAGCGAAGAAATTGCAGATGCCTTGAATGCGGCGGGCTACCGTACCGGGAGTAAGCGGTTTGGGCAGCGCCTCTTTACGAAAGATACCGTGAATGCCATCCTGCGCAATGAGTTCTATGCAGCGTTTGCCCCCGGCGATGATCGGGGAACCGTCGCGTACAAGGGGAGGCGCTTTCGTGGTCAGCACCAGTCGACCTTTACCTATGAGGAATGGCAGCAGATCCGGGCCATCACCGCATCAATGCAGCGCGCACCTAGCCGTGCCCACTCGGCGAGGCGAGTCTACGAATTTGCTGGGTACATCGTCTGTGCGCACTGCGGCTTGCCCCTGCGGAGCAAGCCTGGAACCCGTCCCACCAGCAGCTACTACCGCGATCCAGCGAAACTACGGCGGCTGCCTTGCCCAATCGGGGGTCACCGCATGGTCAAGACTGAGGTGGTGCAGCAACAATTTGGCCAGTTGCTCGATTCCATTCACCTGCCAGAGAGCTGGCTGGAAGAGATCAGAAAGCAGCTCATCGCCCTGGCCCTGGAAGGAGCTGGATGCCACCAGACTCCGGCGCAAGAGAAAGAGCGGCTCCTCCAGAAGCGGCGACGTCTCATCAAGCTCTATTCCGAAGGCTACCTGAGCGAGCGAGAGTTCGAGCTCGAGGCAGCCGCCGTCGACCTGGCCCTCCATCAGCTCGAGCAGCCTTCCCTGGCCGGGGTGAGCTGGGAAGAGATCCAGGAGGCCGCTGCGCAGCTTCCTCGGATACGGCAACTGTGGGAGCAGGCCACTCCTGAGGAGAGGCGAGAATGGGTGATCCAGCTCTTAGAGCCGCAGGGGTTGTACTATGACCTGGAGCAGCAAATGATTGCAGCCATCAACCCACGCCCCCCCTTTGCGATGCTGTTTCTTCAGGGGAAGACTTTCCACCCCAAAGCAAACAAGGAGGCTGGTAGCCTCCTTGTCACGGAAAAGTGGCAACAGCGGAACCGACGGGATTCGAACCCGCGATCTCCTGCGTGACAGGCAGGCGTGTTAGGCCACTACACTACGGCTCCCCAACCAGCGAGGCTGAATCTCTTCAGCCTCGCTCATGGCAGTTGCTATCATACCAGAAGAGAGGGCAGTCTGTCAAGCATCTCTTTTGCGCTTCCTGACCCGCTGGCTTCATGAAGCAACACTCCCGCCAACATGGCAAGGACCAGTAACGCCAAACAACGAGGCCAGAGAAGGATTTTTACTACCCTAGTCGATGGAGGTCACAACAGTCAGGCATGCGCTGCTATCCTATCCTGCCTGGAACGCATTTGTATGCTAGATATCTCCAAAAACATGATAACAGCAGAGCAAAAGGACAGACGCCGAATCTTGCTTACCTCACCTCGTCTCGGCGTGTCACGCAGCAGTCTGTGAAGAACGGTGGCGAGAGCGGAACCGACGGGCTTCGACCCCTCTGTCGACACTATCCAGGCTCCATCAGTACATTGAGACCTGCAGCAGTGAGACTTCGGAAGACCAGGCTGCACCGGCACCTGCCAGGCACCGCTGGAGCGATGCCGC
>JBHOQN010000099.1:0-73930 GCA_042408965.1 Ktedonobacteraceae bacterium | reverse complement strand
CGATGACATCGTAAAGGTTTTGCAGGCGGCGGAAGAAGGTCAGGAAATCCTGGCGCCGCTGCTTGTCGTCAAAGTAGTACTCAAGGGCCCGCTCGTAGCCCTGATCGTCCTGGAGGGCGCGGGCGTAGGTCAGGTGTGGCTGGGCCTCGTTCTGCATCCAGGAAGCAAAGAGCTGCTTGAGGAGCTCGATATCCTGGATGACGCTCTGTACAACGTCGGAGTCGAAGGCCAGGGCCTTTTCGAGCTGGTCGAAGAGGCCCACGAAGTCGAGAATGAAGCCGTAGGGCTTGACCTGGCCTTCGCTGTCCTCGTAAGGGCGGTTGACGCGGGCGATGGCCTGTAGCAGCACCTGACCTACGCCCGCGCCCTCCAGGACGATCAGGGCTACGAGCGGGCCCTTGAGTACTACTTTGACGACAAGCAGCGGCGCCAGGATTTCCTGACCTTCTTCCGCCGCCTGCAAAACCTTTACGATGTCATCGCTCCCGATGCCTTCCTCCAGCCCTATCTGACAGATTACCAGGCCCTGGCCGAGCTGTACGCCATCGTGCGCCGCGATCTCGACCTGGCCCCTGCCGACCGCGAGCTGACCGCCAAAACCAAGGCCCTGCTGCGCTCGCGCACCAGCAGCAGCGCGCCAACAGCCCCGGAGGCCGTGCGCGAGCTGAATCCAGAGCGGCTGCGTGCCCTGAAAGAGAGCTCTATCTCTTCTACGGCGAAGATCATCAATCTGCGCAAGCTGCTCTCGGTGACCGTCGAAACCAGAGCCAGCTATGAGCCGCATCTGGTCCCCATCGGCGAGCGCGCCGAGGAGGTGGCGCGCGAGTACGAAGAGCGCCATCTCGCGACACAGCAGGCCCTCGATGAGTATGAGAAGCTGGCCGAGGAATATCTGCACGCGAGCGAGGAGCGCCAGCGCCTCGGCCTGGGCACCAACGCCTTCGCCATCTATCAGGAGCTGCGCCGGCAAGTAGCTCCTGCCAGCCCACAGCAAGCCCAGGCCATCGACGCGGCCTTTCGGCATCATCCCGACTATGAATGGAATCCTGGCGAGGAGAGCCAGCTGCGCGCCGAACTCTATCGCCTGCTGTATCCTGTGTGTGGGATCACGCAAGCGGTGAGCCTCGCCTCAAAACTGTTACGTCTGGAACGAGTGAAAGAAGCATGACAGCGCCCAAAAAGAAAAAAGAGCGAGAAGTCGGCGAAGAGCCGCAATACTGGTATGACGACGAAGAACTCCGCTGGGCTGTGCGCCACTGGGCGGCACGCATCGGGGTCAAGGAGCCCCAGGTACGTTTCCAGCGCATGCCTGATGCCTGGGGGCGCATCACCCCCAATGGCTGGCTGGCCCTGGATCCCATGCTGCTGACGCTGCCGCGCCACCTGGGCGAGCTGGTGGTCGTCCACGAACTCGTACACCAGCTGGCCCCCAATCATGGTCGGGTCTTCAAACTCTTCATGCATGCCTATCTGCCAGACTGGGAAGAGCGAGAGCGCGCGCTGCAGCGCTATGCCCGGCCCCCTGACGAGCAGCCGCCGGGCCCTTAAATAGCCTGCGCCTTCTGAAACAGCAGGCCAGATAAGGGCCTGGCTTCTCGTGCCCGCGTCTTCACGCGGCAGCCATTGCTGCCTTGCCTCCCCTCTACGACGCCGTCCTGGAACTGCGCTCCTACGGCGGCTATACCGAGGCCATGATCGTGATGCTCTGGCTACTCTGGGCCACGCTGCGTTAGACGCAGCGCTGGCGTGAGGGCGCAAGCAGGCCTGGTCTGGCCTCTTCTGGCCGAGCAGCCAGAGCGACGCTACGTCTGCGAAGAGATGCCAGGGTGGGGTGCAGTCCAGAGGTACCCACGATCTCCGGTTTGGGGACCGGAGACCGTGGACTGATCAGAGCGGTGTGGACGTGAGAGAGGAGCATAAGAGAGCAAGTCAGTCGTTATCCTCATATGCTCGTTGCAGCTCAGACCGTGAGCGCGATCTCTCGCTCGGTGCACGGCTCAGCGTTGTTCTGCGTCAGGACCTGCTCATGGGCGAGCAAGAACTCAGCCATCTCTCGATGAGATCCCTGATGGCGGCGCGAGGCCTGGCTGGTGATCCTGGCCAGACGCGCCTCATAGGAGAAGCGCATCAGGGTCGCTGTCAGCCCGATGCAGAGCAGCGGTATCATCGCCTGCATGAAGGTGACCTGCTGGGGACAGAGCATTTCAAAACCTCCCTGTCAGCATCATAAAAACGGTGAAGCTTCCGATGAGGAACGCGACAAGGACGCCCACGGCCCCTATCAATTGCGCTGTCCGCTCCTGGCCGGGTGGAATGCGCCAGACGCGCAGCCAGAGGACGGCGTCACTTGCCAGCATAACGACCAGACAGAGAATGAGGAAGACTGCGCGTAGCATAGCTCTTTTCCTCCTGAGAGGGATTGTTACGATCCGAGGTACAGCCAGCGACTGGTCGCGCTCTTCTGGAGTAGAACATATCTAGCAGACAGTACTGACCCAGACCTGGCCCAACCAGGACTCGTTGAGGTAGGCTCCAGCACCGCCGCAATGATTGTCGGCCCAGTAGAGCCAGCCACTGTAGATCCCCAGTACAGCCGCCAGGGTTCCGGCAATCGGTGCGCAAGGTGGACAGAGCGCCGCAATGACGCCAGCCAGTCCGGCCCCGCCCAGAAGGCCAAAAGCGATATCGTTGACCAGACAACTGTTGAGATAATAGGAGGTTCCCCACCAGTTCACGTAGCGCACAAACCGCTCTCGACAGGCGCCGGAGGGACTGACCGCTGTCGGGCTGAGCGAGACACTCGACGGACTCTTGGCAGCTAACGAGAGCGCATTGTACCTGCTGACAGCCAGTTTTACCTGAGAGAGCGTCTGGGGATCGACCACGCGGCTGAGAGAGGGATCAATCGACGCGGTAGAGTGAACAACATGAACATACGGGAGGGCCAACCTGACCCACGTGGGTTCAACGTTGATCACCTGGCCAGTAGACTGGGTGCTCAGGGTATGCTCCTGGCTGGTAGACTGTGCATGGGCAGAGACCATCGGGACCAGGGCAACCATCCAAACGAAGATGCTGGCGAACACTGCTCTCAGAAAGAGGCGACATCTGGTAGACATTCTTGACTCCTTTCAAGAAATTCCTCCCTGGGAAGGGCCGGCGTTCATCCGTAGCGCCACGCTACAGATAAACAGTACCAGACTGCCACGAGATACACCATAACATATTGTAGTCTTTCTCTAGTCTTCTCAGTCATCTTGCTTGCGATCATCCGCGCCACCGGCATGCAGCGATCCCGCTCCCGCTGCACCAAGGCCGCCAGTTGCTCAGTGCAGTGGCTGCGCCCTGCTGGTCCTGTTTGTCCTGAAAGAGGTGCGGAGAGAGGAGATGAGGCAGCTCCGTGACAGCCAGAAGGGATGCCCTACCGTAGTTTCTCTTCGATGGCCGCCAGGCTCAGGTGTAGTGCTGGCCAGGGGAGACTCCATCTCGCCCGCTGAGCAGGCTCACCTTCCCACGTACTTGCGTCCCAGGCCCCCGCGGCGCAGCACGTGAAAGACGAAGCGCGCCGCATTGGTGGCCGCCAGCCGCTGATTCTGCTCCTTCTGCTCGTCCTTATGGCCATCGCCCCAGTCGCAGATCGCCTTGACCACGATCCAGTGTTTCGTATAGAGCTGCGCCGCCGCGTAGAGGCCCGCGCCCTCCATCTCGCCACCGATGGCCTCCGGCTCCAGGCTGCGCAAGCGCTCAAGCAGCCGCGGATTGTCCACCAGCTTCTCCCCGCTGAGGATCAGGCCGAAGTCGGGTTGTCTCCCCGACCAGTCATGGCAGCCGTCGCGGAAGCGGTCGATCAGCAGGGGCGAGGCCGTCACGCGATCGCCGCGCGGTAGCACGCGGTCCTCGCCGGACGGCAGCAGCCCGACGCGCTGCAATTCATAGCTCATCAGCTGGCGCGAGACCAGAATATCGCCGATCTGCTGCTGCCCAGGACGCAGACCGAAGGCGATGCCGACCATCACGACCGAGGCAGGCGCGAGCTGGCGAATGCTCTCCGAGACCGTCAACGTCGAGCCGCCGACCCCCCCCGATCCCATCTCGGACTGCACCAGCCAGGTGGCTGCCCCACCGATCTCGCCCAGATAGTAGTAGGTCTTGACCTCGCCATACTGGGGCTCAAACCTCCCTCCCCGCTCAGCCAGCGCCGCCTCGCGCACAGCCTGCATCTCCAGGGGCGTCGCCACCACCAGCAGCACATCGCAGCGTGGCCCGGCGCTGAACTGAGGGAGCGAGACCTCGGCGAGCGGCTCCCTCGCATGCGGATTCTGGCTCTGGCTCGGGTCCGCGGCGGCCTCGCCAGCCGCCAGGCGCTGCGCCAGCGTCCGTACCTCGCGCACGAGACCCGTCAGGGCCTCCGCCCGCCGCGCAGCGGAGAGCGAGGCCAGCGAGCGTCCCCCCTCCGGAAAGATCTTGAGCTCCGCAAAGGGCAGCCCCTCATAGAGCACAGAGCGCGCCAACAGCGGTATGATAGACACGCGCTCCCGATTCTGCCGCCAGCGCTCCAGCGCCGCCGCCACCAGCTCCTCACACTGACCATCTACGGCGAAATCAGGACTGACAATTAGGAGAATGATCTGCGCACGCTCCAGATGCCTCATCAGCTCCTCACGCACGGGCGCGCCCACAAGCATGTCTCGCCGCTCCCAATCATCGATCAGTCCATGGGTCTTGAGCGGCTGGAGCTGCTTCTTGAGCTGATCAAGCAGACGCTCATCCTCTTCACTGCGCGCACAGATATACAGGACGTTGACCGGAAAAGCCATGCCGGGCCTCACTCTCTCTTTCTCACGTGGCAAACAACGCGCCTCCATTATAGCCGATGAGCAGCGCACGGACAATAGTGTCTCTTCTAGCGAGGAGTGCCCGGCCGGTCGGCTCTGTTCCAGTTGTCGAGGCTGAGTCCAGAGTGACTATGAGCGGCATGTATTCCACCTCTCTCATCTGAAAGATGCTGTGTAGGCTTTTGATGATTGATACCGGGAGGGCGTCTTTGAAAGAAGACAGAGCTACCGTTCCCTACCAAACATAGCTCGCTTGCTTTTTAATGAATATTATTGATAATAATCGAGCCGAATACGGCCTGGCGCTATTTACAAGTTCATCAGCAACATGTAGGATAAGTGAAAACCCGGCCAGACCGGTTCTGGCCCATAACACCATACATCTACATGTATAGAACATTCTGCAGCGGACCGGGCTTTCCCTCACCCGCTGGCTGCAAGCGAGCCAGGCCAGGGAGAGGAGCAGAGCCTCCCGCCCTGGCTGCAGGAAGGGAGAAGCTGGTGCACAAGAGAGCGTTGACCATTGAGCGGGCCATCATCATGACTGCACTGCCGCTTGAGTGCCACGAGGTACGGCGTCGGCTCAGAGATGTGCACCCTGAGCAGGATCTCCAGGGCCACCTCTATGAGGTTGGCGAGCTGGTCAGCGAGCACGGGTGCTGGAAGGTGCTGCTGGTGATGAGCGGCCAGGGAAACCGCGCTGCCGCCCGGCAGACCGAGCACGCCATCGTCTACTTCAAGCCAGTACTGGCCCTGCTGATAGGCGTTGCTGGCGGCCTGCGCGATGTCCGTCTGGGCGATGTCCTGGTGGCCACACTCGTCTACGACTACGAGTCAGGGAAAGACGACATCCAGTTCCAGGCGCGTCCCCGGACCTACTTCGCGTCCCAGACGCTCGTAGATCTGGCGGGCCTCGTCGCCAGGAGGGACGAGTGGCAGCAGCAGCTCGCCGCTCCTCCGACCAGCCGGCCACTCGTCCATCTGAAGCCGCTCGCCGCTGGCGAGAAGGTGATCACCTCCAAACGCTCGCCCACCTACGAACGGCTGCGCACCCACTACAACGACGCTGTGGCCACCGCGATGGAGGACGCTGGCTTCATGGAGGCCGCTCTGCAGCATGGCGTTCCCGCGCTGGCGATCCGCGGCATCTCTGACCTCATCGAGAACAAGAGCGAGAGCGACGCCCAGGGCTTCCAGGAGCTGGCCGTCAGCCACGCCTGCGCCTTCGCCTGCGCCCTGCTGGACCAGTGGCTCCTCGCGCGCACCAGCGCAGATCGACAGACGATCTCCCCCGCGGCCAGCGCGCCGCTCATTCTCCCCCCCATCGCGCAGGTGCTGGCAGAGATCCCCTCCTACATCGAAACGTTTCAGCGCGCCCGAGCGGTCCTCGCTGGTGAGCAGCCGCTCTACAGGGACCAGTGCGAGAAGACCCGTCTCGTGGTAGAGCGGCTCGCGGTGGCCCTCAGGGAGGCACAGGCCGCTCCTGGGAGTGATTGCGTCCAGGAACTGCGCCTGACCAATGCGGTCAACGCCGTGACCTCCCTCCAGGACAGCCTGGAGCAGCTCTGCCAGCACTGCCCGCCTGAAGATTCTCGCGCTGCGCAGCGCCACTACCAGCAGCTTCTCCAGCGCGTCCGCGACTCTATGGACGAGGTGTGTCAACGATTACGCTACTTCAAGCAGTAACTTCCTCTCCCAGCGTCTCAAGACTCCAGATCACGTCCGTGCATGTTCAACACCCGCTAGACGGATGGCAACCTCACGGCTCTGGCAGACACGACGCCAGGGAGACTGATCTCTGGCGAGGGTGCTTTCTATGTCCGAACGGCCTGGCTTTCTAGCTTCTCCCGACGACGAAGCTGAAGATGCACGCGCTCGCTACCTTGTGCTACAGATACGCGATCGCCTTGAAGAATTATCCAGGATCTTCCTGTATAAAGTGAGTCCACGTGAGATCACTGCTGAAAACCTGCGGGGCTACGAGGCGGAACTGCGAGAGATCTGCCACCAGCTCGATATCTACCCGGCGCTGCAGCGCCTCTTCCCTTCGGTCGATAAAATCCTCTATGTGATGCACGACATCATTAAGAGCCTCAACATCGCTCTTGATATCATGACGATGCCCCGCAGCGTCGCCAATCAGACCAGGCTCTATAACATCTACACCCAGATCGCCAGGAACCTCAGCCACGCCGCCTCAGTCCTGCGCCTGCCTGCCTAGCAGCGTGCCAGACACATGTTCTACTTGCAGAAAGGGCCTTCCCTCGATTATGATACAGAAAGGTCACGCATATTTTTCACCAGGCAGCGATCGCTGTTTTTTCCTGAAGCGCTGAGCTTAGCACGTAGAGCGTTGACCAGCAACAGCCTTTTTTTCGAGAAGACTGGAGCGCAGCATCTTTAGAGTAGCAGTCAGAAACCCCATGCAGTTGCGCCCACTAGAGAGGCTGGTTCTATGTACCGATACCCCCGGTCAGAGACCGGAAGCTGGTCCCCACACTCCACTGCATCTCTGCAGGTCCGGAGGGGCCTGCAGTTCCGCCTCATGCTGCGAAGCGTCAGGGGCACGCGCCAGCGAGAGCCAGTTCCACTGAAGTCAGAGCAACCGGAACCAGCTCTGTCCAATGCGAACAGAATCACAGGGCAGAATGGCCTCGCCCCGACGAGCTGGTATCTCTCCTGCCCTGGAGCAGGGAGATCAGAACGCTCACACCTGGCCCATCAAGAAGGAGGCAGCGCGCATCATTCCCCCTGGCCACGAACCTGAGGGGAGCGGCGCCAGATGAATCATGAAGGATTCACAAGGTAAGCATTCAGGACCCGCAGGCACGCAGGGCGACGTGCTCTCCCTCGCCGAGTTTCAGTGCCTCCTCAGCCAGTATCTTGTGGCGGTCGAGCAACAGCTTTGGCAGATCAGAGCATATAACGAGATCCTGCAGGAGAGCCACCTTCTCTGGCCGGACCAGTGCCAGACGCTGCACACACTGCTCAAAGGCAACCACACGACCCTGCAGGCCTTCCGCCGTCTGCTGGAGCGCTACCAGATGCTGCCCGGCGAGATCGTGCCACGCCGTTACCTGCCGCTGCTCTTCTTGCAAAATGCCGAGCTGCAGACGCGCAGGCTGCTCACGCTCACCCAGGCCTGCAGCGAGACGCCAGACCTCCCACGACGCGAGCGCATGCGCCAGCGGCAGGAGATCGACAGTGCATGGCAACACCTGCTGCACCACTACGAAGAGACGCTCACCCACGGGCGCGTCCTCTCGGATCAGGCACGTTTCCTGCAGCGACGCCGCAAAGAGCAGCCGGAAAGGCGCGACGAGTCCCCTTCCTCTCCATTTCCATTAGAAGAGGAGCCAGACCCGCCAGCGCGCCGCGCCGACGCCGAGCCTCTCTGATGTGAGCTGAGCTGAGCTGAGCTGAGCGGCAAGGCAAGGCAAGGCAAGACAGGAGAGGGAGGCAGCGATTGGCTCTTGCCAGCAGGCCATCAATGGAGAGGCGAAGAGAGAGGAGTGATCGTCGGTTCCGCTCTTGGGAAGAGCGCCAGGGCCACCCCATCTCCCCTGCCGAGCACCTCCCCCCAGGGGTGGCGCACACCTGACCGGGCGTCTTCCACCCGAGCGGGCGCCTCGGGCAGTCGCCCGCGTCCCCGAAGCGCCGAGGCGGCGTCCCGGCCGCGAGGCGCGCCAGGCGCCCGGCTCCTGCTGGCTCTGCTGCCAGCAGGAAGCAGTCACGGGAGCCTGCTAGTTCGGGGTGGCTCGCACCCCCTTGACAGCCCGCGCTTCCGCTACTATCCTGAAGGGAGTCTTCTGAGCACACAGCGCACGCCCGATTGGGGATGGAAACATGGAGTATCGCACAGCAGGACAGACAGGTTTGAAGGTCTCGCCTCTCTGCCTGGGCACCATGCAGTGGGGCTGGACGGTCGATGAGCCAACGGCCTTCGCGATCATGGATGCCTTCGTCGAGCACGGCGGCAACTTCTTCGATACCGCTGACTTCTACGCGCGCTGGATTCCTGGCAAGCTCGGCGGCGAGTCTGAGGAGATCATCGGTCGCTGGCTGCACGCCCGGGGCAACCGCAGCCAGGTGCTGATCGCGACGAAGGTCTATCAGCCGATGGGGGAGGCGCCGAACGAGCGCGGTCTCTCGCGCAAGCATATCCTGGAGGCCGTCGAGGCCTCGCTGCGCCGCCTGCAGACGGACTACATCGACATCTATCTGGCCCACGCCTTCGACGCTGAGACTCCCATCGAGGAGACGCTGCGAGCCTTCGACGATCTGCAGCGCGCCGGCAAGGTGCGCTATATCGGCGCCTCGAACTACCCCGCCTGGCGCCTGGTGGAGGCCCTCTGGTGCGCTCGCAGCGAGCACCTCGCGCGCTACACGCTGCTGGAACCCCACTACAACCTGGTTCACCGCGCCGAATTTGAGCAGGACCTGCAGACGATCTGCCTGCAGTACGGGCTGGGCGCCATTCCCTACAGTCCCCTGGCCAGTGGCTTCCTGAGCGGCAGCTACCAGCGGGGATCAACGCGCACAGCGGCCCGCGCCGCTGCTGTGCTCCGCCGCTATGACACGCCCGCAGCCTGGGCTACCCTGGAGACGGTACGCGCCATTGCCCTGGAGACGGAGAGCACGCCGGCCGCCGTGGCACTGGCCTGGCTGCTGGCCCAACCGGCGGTGACCGCGCCCATCGTCGGCGCCAGCGCCCCCGCTCACCTGGAGGACGCCTTCGCCGCACTCCAGCTCTCGCTGACCCCTACTCACCTGGCTCACCTGAGCGCCGTCTCCAACGGCCTCTAACGAGCCTGCCAGCGACCATCCTGCCAGGCGCCAGGTGCTACAGAGGAAGGGGGAAGAGCGACCCAACGGCCGCGCAGCTCGCTATCTCTCTCCACAGACCCGCAGATAGTAGATGAGCGCTTGAAAATCCTCGCTGCGCATCTCCTGGACGGCCTGCTCATAGAGCATATCCAGCTCTTCCTGGACGGCCACCCCCTGGCGCATGAGAAAGGGCTGGATGAGCTTCAGTCCGATGACCAGATTCTCGACCATCGCTGTATAGCCCGGCGTGCCGAAGGAGTAGCGTACGGCCCGGGCTTCGATCTGGACCCTCTTGAAGCCTGCCTGCTCCTGGAGCCAGGGAAGCATCACCGTCAACCCCGAGTGATCGCTATCCGGTGAGAAGCACTGACCCGCGCGCCGCATGGCCTCGATGCTGAGCGCATTGAAGCGGGTGAGGGCGGGGCTGCTGGTGATCCCCAGGTTCTCATACTCGATGTTACAGAGCCGGCCCCCAGGCTTGAGCAGGCGATGGTACTCGCGCATCACCTCTGGCCAGAGGTCCGTCGTGAGCCAGGAACCGGTCAGACGGGCATGGATCAGATCAAAGGTGGCGGCAGGGAAGGGCAGCGGCTGGCGCGCATCGGCCTGCGTAAACTGGGCATTGGTGACGCGCTCCATCTGCGCCGAGAAGCGTGCATAGGCGATGGCTGACTGGCTGACGTCAATGCCTTTGAGCCTGGCCGTCGGAAAGCGCCGCGCCATCTCCAGAATCCATTCCCCGGGACCACAGCCGACGTCGAGGATGTGCGCATCCTCCGGAAGGTGGAGACCGGGCGGCAGGAGATCCAGTCCGGCGGTCAGATGACGAGCAAGGCGCGTCAGCCGCGCCATCTCAGCAACGTTGTCTACATCCATGATATAGCCGGACGATGACTCCCGGTCCCCTGGAAGCTGACTCATCGCGGTGTCCTTTCATGCGTTACAGTATCTTCAGTGCCTGACCGGCTTCTGATGAGAAGACCCCTTGATCCACGGGCCATCTCTCTCTATGCTATCATAAGGATGAATACTGTGATCCTTGCCGGAGCCGGGTACGACTGCAGAGGAGCAACAGGTCCCTTCACTCACGGACGAAGAAGACGTCGGTCACCGGGGGAAGAGAAGCCATCGTGAGGAGCGAGCGTGAGGCAGAATCGTAGAGGGCGGAGAGGACGGACCGCGGCCGAGAAAGCCTTCATTGAGCGCTTCATAGAGGAGCTACAGGGTATAGAGAGAGGCGCCCACCTGGGTACGCACGCCATACAACTGTTGAGCGAGGCCTTTGCACCGCGCACCCTGGCCCTCTACGCCAGCGAGCCGGGAACCACCTGCCTGCAGCTGCTGGCTCAGGCTCCGATCACTCTGATCTGCCCCAAGCGACTCACACAGAGCCTGCTGCAGCGCCTGCGCGGACTGGCCGCCAGCATGGGGAACGGAGTGAGTGGCGCGACGGCCGTGCTGCTGAGCGCCGTCGCGGCGCGTGAGGAGCCTGGCTCGCTGCTGCAGCCCTGGCTTGATGAGGAGACGCAGAGCTGTCTCTGCCTGCCCCTCCAGAACGGCAGTCAGCCGGAGGGCCTGCTCCTGGCGGGCTTCGCCGCCCCGGCTGCGGAGGTCCGGCGCCACCTGGGCACCCTGACCAACTGCGGGCGCTACCTGGCGCTGGCGCTTTCCCACGCGCGCATGCAACTGGCCCTCGATCAGGAGCGCCTGCGCCTGCACGAGCTGCTGGACCAGATGCCGGAGGGAGTGGTGATCGCCGAGGCAACCTCCGGGGTGGTGCGCTACGCCAACGAGGTGGCCGCCCAGATTCTGGGAAGAAGCCCCCGGGAGCTGGTCGGGCAGCCGCTGCTCCTGAGCATACCACCCGTGCCGAGCGAGTCGGCCGGGGAGCCGCTCTTCTCCTGGGCCTTCGCGATGAGCCGTGCTCTCAGCGGCACCACGCTGCGGCGCGTCGAGACGATCGTGACGCGCCCTGACGGCACTCAGGTCCCGGTCGTCTGCTCGAGTGCTCCCCTGCACAGTGCTCAGCAGACCCTCGCCGGCGCTGTGCTGATCCTGCAGGACATCACACACCAGAAGCGCCTGGAGCGCGATAAAAACGCCTTCCTGGCCCTGGCCAGCCATGAGCTGCGCACGCCTCTGGCGGCCATCCTGGGCTACGCTGACCTGCTTCACTTGCTCAGCGCACGCATCACGGCGGGCAACTACGATGAGCAGACGCTCGAAGTCCTGCCGACGGCGGCACGCACGATCTGCTCGCAGGCCGAGCAGCTCGCCCTGCTGGTGGATGAGCTGTTCACCCTCTCCGCGCTCGACGAGGCCTGCCTCACGCTGCACCTCGTTCCTCGCCGGCCGCGGGAGCTGAGCGCCATCCTCCAGACTACCATTGAGGCCCAGCGCGCTACTACCAGAAAACATGATCTCCGGCTGCTGGAAGACGAGGATGTCAGCACCTCGGACGAGGAGCTCCTGATGGATGAGCACCGCTTGAGCCAGGTCTTCACCAACCTGGTGAACAACGCCATCAAATATAGCCCTGAGGGCGGCTCCATCGAGATCGGCATCCGCCTGGAGGGGCAACCACCGACGCGCGTGCTGGTCTGGGTCCGCGACCAGGGCATCGGCATCAAGACGGAGGATCAGCCGCACCTCTTCAAGCGCTTCTACCGCGCCTCCGACCTCGACGATTCGCTGAGTGGACTGGGGATCGGCCTCTACCTGGCTCAGCAGATCGTCCTGCGCCACGATGGGCGGATCTGGGTGGAGAGCGCGCCCGGCCAGGGAGCGACCTTTTTTGTGGCCCTGCCACTCTCGCCTACAGGATCAGCGGCGAGCTGAGCACGCCCCCCTCTCTGCTCCCCGCTCTCTACGTCCTGCTCAGGCCGCCGCTGACTGTGAGCTGACTAGCCGCGCCCGACCCCCATGCTGGCGACGAAGGGCACGCGCTGCTCGACACCGGCATCCTCGGTGCTGACTTCGTGATACTGATAGCTGTTGCCGCTCGTGGGGCTGAGGTAGCCGGCATCCTGCACGACCTGAGGTGCATCGGCCACCCTGGCAATGAGCACAGGCGTGAAGGCCCAGTTATCCGCTGGCGTCAGTCCGCCAATGGCGCGCCCCAGCGCACGATGCTCGGCTTCGATGCAGGCCACCTGGCCGGCTACCTGCGCCAGATCGGGCCGTCCCATATCGGCAAACTCTCGAATGGCCGCCAGGAAGGCTGAGTCAAAGACGCCCTCCAGCTGCTGTTGCGTCTCGATAAAGGTCTTGAGGTCTTCAAAGGTCTGCGCCCCTTTGGGGAAGCTGAAGGTGTCCGCCAGGGACTGGCCGCCGTTGGCCGTGAAGAACTGCTGATGAATCTGTTCCTCCACCAGCGCCGCCTTGAGATAGGCCAGATCGTCGCCTGTGATCCCCAGCTTGTCGGCATTGGCGATGCCGTTGCTGTAGAAGGTCACGGCCAGCTGCTCTGCGGTGCGCGCGATGGTGAGGATCTGTACGATGGCATCGTCCGGCGCGACGGGCCTGCTGGGGAGCAGTCCCCGCGCCTGCACCGGCAGACGGCCCCCCAGCAGGGTTAGACCGGTGACGGCCAGGCCTCCCGTCATGCCTTTGAGGAAGGTGCGACGTGGACCCGGCGCGGTCTTTCTGGCCTTTGCTTGTCCATCTGGCCTGCGCTGCTCTGTATGCGCATATGGTTTCATGGTAATGAAACGATCCTTTCTGTTCTCTGAAGAACATGGTTTGGGCCACTGCCATCCACAGCTTCCTGTCCTTACGTTTTCACTCTAGCAGCTCTCTGAACAGAAGGATCGATATACACTGATATAAAGGCGTACAGGGGGCGTGGCTCAGCCGTGGGGTCGGTCGTCTTCATCGTAGAGAAGGGCCAGCGTCAGTCCGAAGACGAGGTGGCGCAGGACGTTCTGCAGAAAGGAGGTCCAGGTCGCCAGCCGCGGCAGGCGTCCCTGGCGAATGAGGGGATGGAAGCGATCGGCCAGCGGCGTCAGCCACCAGACGCTGGCGATAAAGCCCTCGCCGAAGATGATTCCCCGCAGCCAGCGCGGCCCCGGCAGGCGTGGACGTACCAGGACAGCGTAGACCTCGCCGAGTAGAGCGCCGTTGAGCAGGTGCAGGCCCCAGGCCAGCAGCGTTCTCTGGCGCGAGGGTCGGCCCAGCAGGCCGGCGATAAAGCGGACGTCGCTGAAGTGGTTGCCCGTCAGGCGCTGATCGGCGGCCATGACCAGGCTGTAGACGGCGGTCGCCACGACTCCAGCCGCGGCGGCGCGCAGAGGCCGCCAGCGCGGCGGCAGCAGGGCATGAACTCGTTGCATGCGGATCTTTCACTCCTTCCTCTTGGCCGATTGGAGCTGGTGGTCCGCGCTCGCACGGCAGAGCCGCCACCAGCCTCCTCCGGGCTCAGTCAGACTGGCGCGGTGCGGCGCGGCCGCGATCGCTCAAGATGGCCCTGGCGGCCTGGGCACCGCTGTACAGCGCCCCCTGGATGCTGCTGGAGTGGGTATAGTCTCCCGCCAGGTAGAGGCCGCGCTCCTCGCTGCGCACGCCGGGCAGGCGTTCAAAGATACCTGGCGGCTGCGCGAACTGCGCAAAGGGCAGGCGATAGGTTGCCAGCCAGCGCCAGCGCCCCAGATCGTGCTCAGGGAACCAGCTTGCCAGCTCAGCGAGCACACGGCGCGCCAGGCGCTCATCGTCGCCATCGTCGCCGTCGTCGAGGAGGGTCACGGAGAGCAGGTGCTGGCCGGCCGGCGCGTAATGCGGCGCGATGTTGCTGAGCAGCACGACATGGTTGACCGTTGCCACGGGCGCGGCGTTGAGCACCAGCATGGGCTCGGCGTAGAGCCGCTCAGGGCCGGCAAAATAGAGGCAGGTGCAGCCGCGGCCTTCTGTGGGGAGAGCCAGACCGGTCAGCCGCGCCGCCGCGGGGCTGGCGGTCGCCACAACGACCGCTTCGGCCTCGATCTCCTCGCCGCTCGCCAGACGTACTCCCGACACCCGTCCCTCGGTGCGCCGTAGCGCCGCGACGGGCGCGCGCAGACGCAGGCTACCCGCCGGCAGGGTGGCCGCCAGTTGTTCGGGAACGGCCTGCATGCCCTGCGCCGGCAGCACGGTGTCGCCGCTGGCCAGCATGCGCCAGATGAAGCGGAAGAGGCGTGCACTGGTCCCCAGCGAGCGATCGAGAAAGATCCCGCCGAAGAAGGGGCGCGCGAAGTGGGCGAGGAAGCCCTGCGCTGCAAAGCCCCACTGGCGCACATACTGCTCGCTGGTCTCATCGGCAGGCCAGCCCTGCGGGAGGGCCGCGGGCGTCTCCGGGAGGGGACCGTGGCTCAGCAGGCGCGTCAGGCGCAGCACACGCCACTTATCGGCCAGCGTCAGCAGGGGATTGGCGAGTGTGGGCAGCAGCAGCGCGGGCTGACGGCGGGGATCAGCGACGGCGTAGCGCCGACCGTCCTTGACAAGCAGGGCGCCCGGTGCGAAGCGTCTCAGATCGAGCGCTGCCAGATCCAGCTCGCGCCAGGCCGCGGGGTAGGCCGTGAAGAGCACCTGGAAGCCACGATCGAGCAGAAAGCCCTCGGGATGACGATCGGTGCGCACCCGGCCTCCCACCTGGTCCCCGGCCTCCAGCACCAGGACCGGGAGGCCGGCGCGCAGCAGATAGCGCGCACAGGTCAGGCCGGCTAGGCCGGCTCCAACAATGACTATCATCAAGAGACTCCTGATAGTGATAGAGCTTGATCACTCCGGTGCGGCGCCAGCGACGCCCTCAGCGCCCGCGAGCTCGCGGCGCAGGCGCAGCAGCGCGAGATCCTTGGCCTTACACTCCAGCATGACGTCGTACTCTGGCAGCGGTAGCGCCTCCAGAAAGGCGCGAAAGCGCGCGGCGCAGAGATACTCGCTATGGGCGCCCGGGCGTTTGACGGCATCCTGCTCGGCGTAGTGCAGCTTGGGCACGCGGCCGCCCCAGGTCGCCAGAATGCGCTCCCAGGGCAGGGCCGCCAGCGGCTCCTCCTCCTCGCCGTTGAGGGCATGATGCAGATTGTCCACCACCAGGGGAATCCCCGTGGCCTCGCAGATCGGCAGAAGCTGGCGCACGGACCAGCAGCGCTCGTCGTTTTCGAGACGCAGGCGGCGACGCACGCCCTCGGGCAGCTCCTCGATATGGGCGATCATGCGCGCCGCCGTCGCCTGGCGGTCGCCGTAGACGCCGCCGCCGTGGAGGATGATGTCGCCGTCAATGCCGAGGCGCTCCAACACCTCGGCGTGATAGAGCAGATCGCGATAGCTGCTCTCCCAGACGGAGCCACTGGCGGAGATCAGCGTGTACTGCCCCGGATGCATCGAGAGGCGCATGCGTGCGGCAAACGCTGCCACCTCGGAGGCCCGTGCAAAGGTAACACGCTCCAGCTCCACTTCGGGATGCGAGCCGAGCGGCACCAGATCCGAGGAGATGCGAAACATCTCGATCTGTCGGGCCTCGTTCCAGCGCAGGATATCGATCAGCAGGGCGATATTCTCATCGACCAGGGTCTGCAGCCAGGAGAGGCCGCGCTCACGCAGCGTGGCGAGGCGCAGACTGCGCATCCTGCGGCCGAGCGAGAGATTGACGCAGGCATAGCCCAGACGCATGCAGTTCTCCTTTCCTTCGTCGTCACCTGCGCTCTTCGCTCAGCCCAGATCCTCGGCGACCAGCCGCGCGGTAATGGCCGCCGAGAGCAGGACGCCGGGAATACCCGCCCCCGGATGCGTGCCGGCGCCGACGAAGTAGAGACCCCCGATGCGCGGATCGCGGTTGTGGGGCCGGAAGTAGGCCGACTGGAAGAGCGTCGGTTCGAGCGAGAAGGCCGCACCCAGATGGCTGCGCAATTGGGAGGCGAAGTCGAGCGGCGTAAAGACGTGCTCGGTGACGATGCTCTCGCGCAGCCCGGCGAGGCCGCCCGGGCCTTCCAGATAGCTCAGGATGCGCTCGCGAAAGGCTGGCGTCTCGCGCTCCCAGTCGACGCCGTGGCCGAGATGGGGCACGGGAGCCAGAATGTAGAGGCTCTCGCCACCCGGCGGGGCCAGCGAGGGATCGCTGCGCGTGGGTGTGTGCAGGTAGAGGGCGAGATCGGCCGGCAGACCGCGTCCGTCGAAGAGGGCCTGAATCATGCCGCGATAGTCCTGGGGCATGTAGATCGTGTGATGCCGCAACTGGGGATACTGGCGCTTCAATCCCAGGTAGAGGAGGAAACAGCTCATCGAATAGCGCGCGCGCTGCAGACGGCGCAGCAGGCGTGGCGGCCGCTGCTCGGCGGGCAGCAGGTGGAGATAGGTCGAGGCCACATCGCTGTTGGCTACGACGGCGTCGGCCTCCAGGACGGTGCCGTCGGCCAGCGCAACGCCCTGCACGCCGCGCGCCTCTCCCTTCTTGAGCAGGATGCGCTCGACCGGCAGCCCGCAGCGCACCTCACCACCGAGCGAGCGGAAGAGCCGTTCCAGGGCCTCGACGAGGGCGTACATGCCGCCCGGCGTGAAATGCACGCCGCCGAGCCGCTCCAGATAGGGCACGATGCTGTAGATCGCGCTTGCACGAAAGGGGTTCCCTCCGATAAAGAGGGGATGGAAGGAGAAGACCATGCGCAGGTGGGGATGACGGAAGTAGTGGGAGACAAAGGCGTAGACGCTGCGCTGGGCCCGCAGGCGCAGCAGCTCGGGGGCGACGCG
Organism: Ktedonobacteraceae bacterium; assembly: GCA_042408965.1. Lineage (GTDB taxonomy): Bacteria > Chloroflexota > Ktedonobacteria > Ktedonobacterales > Ktedonobacteraceae > Thermogemmatispora. The sequence goes on along the minus strand of JBHOQN010000099.1, from coordinate 56,552 downwards.
CAGAAAGTCGCTCAGGTGGAGAAATGGCTCACCGGCCAGATCGGCAAAGGCGCGCTCGTAGATGCGCTGCGTCGCCGCCAGGAAGGCGCGATAGCCGGCGACGTCGCGCGGCTCAAAGCGGGCGATCTCGGCCTCATCCTCGGCCGCGCTGCCCCAGTACTCGAAGTGCTGGCCATCGGCAAAGTTGATGCGATAGAAGGGGTGCAGCGGGACCAGTGTCAGGTCGTCCTCCAGATGGCGGCCGGCACACTGCCAGAGGTCCTGCAGCAGATGTGGAGCCGTCAGCAGGCTGGGCCCCATGTCGAAGGTGAAGCCGGCGGCGGTCAACTGATAGGCGCGCCCGCCGAGACGCTCGCGCGCCTCGACGAGTGTGACCCGCTGGCCGGCGGCCTGCAGGCGAATGGCGGTGGCGAGGCCGCCGAAGCCGCCTCCGATGACGACAACGTGCGGCTGGCGCCGGCTGATCCGGGGCAGGCCGGCGGCCGGGGTGCTGAGAGTCGGCTGGCTCATGAGCGCAGGGCCTCCTTTCCGGCGTGTGGCTGCGGCCTCCGTTCGAGCGCTGAGAGGGTCCGCACTGCCGATTCGACGGCGGCGATAAACTGCGCCGTATTCGCATAGTTGCTCCTCAGGAGCGGCGCGCCGAAGCGCAGCGTGAAGGGCCCACGCTCTCCGGCCTCCATGCTCAGCCCGGCGGGAATGACCGGCACCGTCAGCCCGGTCCGTTGCTCAGCCAGCTCGACCAGGCGCGCAAAGCCTGCGCGGAAGGGAAGCAGCTCCTCCCCCGGCGCGCGCGGTGAGGGCCGCGGATCGATCAGGGGGTAGCCTTCGGGAAAGACCACCAGCAGCTCGCCGCCCTGCAGCAGCTCCAGAGCACGACGCAGGGAGCGACGCAGGTAGGAGGCGCTCTCCGCGGGACGATAGGCCTGCCCGGTCGCGGAGGCGTGCAGGCGCTCGGCGCGTAGCATCACTGGCCAGCCTGCCAGTGCGCAGAGGGTCTCCATGCGCCAGCGCTGCCAGGGGGTGCGCACCCAGTCGAGGGCCACCAGGATGTGCAGGGGACGAGCGAGGGTGCGCAGCAGGGCACAGCCATCATAGAGATGATGGTAGTGGCGCGCGGCGATCAGCGCAGGACCGCGACGCGGCACCGCGTCGACGCCCTCCACGACCAGGGTGACGCGCCCACGCATCAGCAGGGTCGCTCCGCTGCGCATGATGCGACTGGCGATACGATAGGTGAGGCGCTGCACGGGCGAGAGAGGAGCATCTGGTGGAAAGAGCACAAGGGCGGCCGGCGCGATGCCCAGGAAGAGGCCGAGCAGCGGCGGCTGCCAGAGGCCCACGCTGAGGTCGAGGGCGATGGCGAAGAGCGTATTGGCGGCGTAGATGCCGAAGGGAAGCCAGGCGACCAGACGTCCCCCTGTGCCCACTGGAAGATCGCTGCGCCAGAAGAGGCGGCTGACGCTCATGTAGAGCAGGCCGGTCACGGACCAGCCGACGAGGTTCTGGACAGGCATGCCGAAATAGATGCCCTGCACGCCCCATTGCCAGAAGTGCAGCGGCAGGTTGGCGCTGGCCATCGCCGGATCGAGCGTCAGATCCCAGACTGTCAGCAGATAGGCGCCGAGCAGGAGGGTCCACAGGGTACGATGGCGCAGCATGCGCCGTGCGAGCAGCAGCTGGGCCAGCACGTAGGCGGTCAGGCCCATGTAGAACCAGGAGAGAGGGATCGCGTAGGGCACGTGGCCGAGAATCTTGAAGCCGAGGAAGTCGGTGTAGGAGTAGGGGCCGAAGGGGAAGCCGGTCGTGGTGCCGATCAGCTCCATGATCAGCGAGATCAGCGTGGCGGCCGCAAAGAAGATCAGCGTCTTGCGGGGGCCGATGAAGCGCAGGCCGAAAAGCAGCACCGTGGCGGCCCCGAAGAGAATATGCAGCGAGCCGGCGTAGCGGATGCCGAAGCTGAAGACCGCGACGAGCGCCGGGTTGAAGCTCCAGAGTTCGGGATGGGGCAGTGCGATCAGCAGGCCCGCCAGCCCGAAGACCAGGGCGACCAGGTGCAGGGTAAAGAGCAGTTTGATGCTTCTCATCAGAGACCTCCAGGAGCAGGTGCGCGTCGGCGAACGATCACGCGCCCGCGCCAGATGTGCTGACGCTGCAGAGCTTTTCTGGCAAGCTGCAGAGCGACTGCCAGATCGCACAGCGGAGAAAGCCAGTAGAACCAGGACCGGCGGCGATAGGCGCGCGCCAGGCCGGCCAGCACGCCGAGGCGTAGCAGGCTGAGCAGGGCGTTGAGTGCCAGGAGCAGACGGCCAGGACTGCCAGGCGCCGAGCGACGCACCCGGCTGAGCAGTAGGAGGCAGAACGGTAGAGGCAGGGCCTGCACGAGCGCGACCTCCAGCCAGCCGCTGAGGGTGCGCAGGCCGGCGAACTGATCGTGCATGGGCAGGGAGCGCGTCCAGTTCTGCCAGGCCTCGCGAGCCGAGGCGTACATGCTGACGCTGACCAGACCGCCGCTCTCGATAAAGCTCACCCGCGCGCCCGCGCTGACGAGCAGCCGCGCCAGCGTCACATCCTCGCAGAGCGAGTGGCGCACGGCTGCGAAGCCGCCAGACTCTTCCAGCACGGCGCGCCGTAGCAGAAAACACTGGCCGTTCGCCTGCACCTCCTCCACTCGACGGAAGAGGCGGCCGGGACTGCCGAAGCGATAGATCAGCGTGGCGAGGAGCGAGGGATGGAGCAGCGCGAGCAGGGGTGCGGCGGAGAGCTCCTGCAGCGTGGCGACACTGAGGGCCTCGAGCCTGTCGCGGAGGGCGCGGGCGAGCAGGGCACGCACCAGGGCGGCCGCGGGACGCACGTCGGCGTCGATTGTCAGAATCCACCTCACCGGGCTCGAGATGGCGCGGAGGCCCGCCTCGAGGCCCCAGGCCTTGCCATTCCAGTCGGCTGGCACCGGCGCCGCGTCGAGCAGACGGATGCGGGCATCCCGGCGGGCGGCGGCGCAGACCAGGGATGGCGTGCCATCGCACGAGCCACCGTCCACCACAATGATCTCGGCGACCTCGGGACCCTGGGCCATCAGGCCCTGCAGGCAGGGTCCCAGGCGCTCGCGCTCGTTGAGCACGGGCACGATCACGGCGAGGCGCTCCCCCTCGGGCAGCTCGTCAGCCACGGGCGCGAGCGGCTCGCCGCCGGCGGTGCGCAGCAGACGCAGCAGGACGCGCGTCGCCAGCAGGGCCTGCAGAGAGAGTAGCAACCAGAGCAAGGGGCTCCCGCTGCGGCCGCGGCTAGTGCTCTTCAAAGAGCACCTCCTCGCAGGCCAGAGCGAGGGGCCACTCGCCGCGCCGCCAGAGGCGATCCAGGGTGAGGGTCAGCACGGCCTCACGCACCTTCTCTGACAGGCTCGTATGGGCGCGCGCCCGCAGCACATCGTAGTCTCTCTGCTCGATGACGCGCAGGATACGGCGGTAGAGGCGGCCGGCCAGCAGGATGGGGAGCCGGCGATCGGGAGGCAGCCACCAGATGCCCGGCAGACTGCGCATATAGTAGCGGTGGGCGCGCGCCACCTCATAGCGCATCAGCCCGCGGAAGGCCTCATCAGGACCGCGCTGCTCATGGAGGAGACGCAGCAGCGCGGGACGCGAGAGATCAAAGCGCGCCAGATCCTCCAGCGGCAGATAGAGTCGGCCGCCATTCAGGTCCCCGCCTACATCGCGTAGAATGTTGGTGAGCTGCATGGCGATTCCCAGTTGCTCGGCCGCGCCCAGGGCCTGCGGCGTGGTTCCTCCCAGAACGTGGGCCAGCGCCAGGCCCACCGTGCCGGCGACGCGATAGCAATAGCAGCGTAGCTCCTCGAAGGTGGTGAACTCGCAGCCCTGCAGGTCAGCGTCCAGCCCCTCCAGAAAATCGAGGAAGATTCCTGTTGGAAGGCCACAGTCCGCAACGATCTGCGCCAGCCGCGCTCCCAGCGGCTCGCGCGGAGCAGACCCCGTACAATCGCGCAGAAACCAGGCCCGCCAGCTCTGCAGCTCCTGGGCGATCCCCTCGACCGGCTGCTCCTCGCAGCGCTCATCAACCAGATCATCGAGGGTCCGAAAAAAGGCGTAGAGCGTCACAAAGGTCGGCCGTAATGTCGCTGGCAGAAAGCGGGCTGCAAAATGAAAGGTTCGCCCGTGCGTCGCCAGCAAGGCCTCCTCGGCTGAGAGAGGACCTGCCACCACGACGGAGTCCGCTGCCTCCGCCGCCTGCGGGTCCAGGCTCCGCTCACGACTCGTCTTAACCACACGCATACGGGAATACATGCTCCTCTCGAACGGGCCTGCCGTCCCTTCCCCTGATCAGGGTGCGCGGGCCAGCCCGGTTGGTTCCACTGACCTGGGGGTCAGGGCGACGGAAGAAAGGGGCCACGGGCACCACCGAAGGCCTGCTGATGCTGGCAGTCAGGAGTGTGGCCGGACAGGACGAAACGACGCAGCCTATCACCAGGCTCGCTTGCTCTCAGTTCTCCTCATAAGACGTCCCCTTGAGCCACTTCTGGTAATACTGGCCCGCGGGTGGACCAGCGCCGCCTCTCCATCACATCAGCAGGGAGGAAAGGCTGGCCCTCCTCAGTGGGCGCGGCCTATGAGCACCAGCTGGCTCTGGCCCTGGGCATCGCTCTGCACAACGAGCAGACGTCCATCGCGCAACCAGATGGGGAAGAGCTGGCGGGCCTTCGTCGCAGGCAGCAGCAGGTGCGGACTCCCGAAGGAGTGGAGCACCAGCCGCCCGTTCACGCTGTAGACGAGATTCTCGCTATCGGGCGACCAGCTCCAGCCAGCAAGCTGACCGGCGATCGGCAGGGAGAGAATCTGGCGGCCGCGCTGGATGTCGAGGACCACCAGCGAGAGCTGGCCGTGCGCGTCAAGGCGCTCGTAGGTCAGGAAACGGCTGTCCGGAGACCAGCCGAAGCTGGTGATCGAGAACGCGCCGGGCGGGACCAGCGTCTCCACACTCCCGCGCTGGCGATCCATCAGGTAGATGGCTCGCCCCGGCTGATCGAGGGAGCCGCTGGCGGCGAGCATAGCCAGATGGCGGCCGTCCGGCGACCAGGCGAGGTCGTGCACCGTCAGCTCCAGATTCATGGTCGCCAGCAGATGGGTCGGCTGACCGCTGCGCGTGGTCTCCCAGAGCTGCGTGCGCTGATCGGCGCGCGTCACGTAGGTGATCTCGCTGCCGGGCGTGGGGGTCCAGGCCGCAGCCAGGGCGCTCTTGCCGAGGGGATACATATACTGGCCATAGGGAATGAGGGCCAGCAAGGGCTGGGAGGCGCCGGGCGGCGTCACGATGGCGACCAGGGCCGAGCCATCGGGAGACCAGACGGCGTTGTGGGCCTCGCGCATCGCCAGCACCTGGGTGGCCGCTGGATTGGTGAGGCTGGCGGTATACATCACACCTGGCTCGCTGGCGGCCTGAAAGACCAGATGCTGGCCGGTGGGATCGACGGCCACCAGGCGCCCCCCCTGCGCCAGCGCTGGCGGCGCGGCAAGCGTCTGGAGCACCGTATAGCGAATGGCCTGCACCTCCGGGGCGACCGGGCGCAGCAGAGGCAGGGCCAGGACCAGGCTCAGCGTGAGCAGCAGGGCCAGGACGGCAGAGAGGGCCAGGGCGAGCCTGAAACGACGAGTTGGAGCTCGGCGGCGTGATGGAAGCTGACTGAGAATACGCGCGCGCAGGGCAGGGCTGAACTGGACGCGGGCCGCACGCGCCTCGAGAGCGTGGCGAATGGCGTCTTCCAACAGGAGCAGCACTGGCTCCTCAGAGCTGGCAGAGCGCGAGGAGGTCGCTCTGCGATGGGCATCGTTGAGCGATCCCTCCAGGTGCTGCAGACCCTCCTGTGGCCCGTTCTGCGAGTCACTCATGCTCGTCCTTCCTCCCTGAAGCAATATTGAGCGGCGGCCGCCCGCCGCTGGTCTGCTGCACCGTCGCCTTGCGCTCCGGTAGCTTCACACGCAGCAGACGCCGCATCTTCTTGAGGGCCAGTTGCAGACGCTTGCGCAGGGTGTTCTCGGCCACCCCCAGCAGGGCGGCGATCTCAGGCATCGTCAGGCGATGGTAGTAAAAGAGTACCAGAACCACGCGCTGCTTGCCAGGGAGACGCTGCAGCGCCTCGATCACGTCCAGCCAGTCCTCCACACGCTCGCCCTGCGTACTGACCTGCTCCATGAGGAGCTCGCTCTCCTCGCTGCCGAGCCGCTCGCGCAGCAGTCCCGCCTGGCGGGCAAGCTGCCGTTTGAGGCTGATCGCCTGGTTGACGAGGATCTTCAGCAGCCAGGAGCGCAGCAGGGCCGGATCGCGCAGGGTCGCCATGTTCTTCCAGGCCAGGAAAAAGGCCTCCTGGACCAGATCTTTCGCCGTCTCCTCATCCCTGACCAGTAAATATGCCGTCCGCAAGAGGATCCCCCCATACGTATCAACGATGCGCGCAAAGGCCTCTTCATCACCAGCGCGCGCGCGTGCGACGACCTCCGCCTGCCAGGTTCCTTCAGAGACGGCACCAGCCTCTCCTGGCCGGGGAGCAGGCGGCTCCGACTGGCAGTCTCGCTCCACTCCAACTGGTTCTTGTGACACAACTTGTACCTCTCGTTCATCACATGGCGGCGCTCCGGCCCCCATGCTTGTGATCCTCGTAGGCAGATTCTCTGATCCAGGTGTTCCACTCTCTGGACGTGCATGAGATGGGAAATGGGTAATCCAGTGCGAACGTTACCTACCCATACCACTTTGGCAAAAGGCTTACGTCTCCAGATGTGGATCTTGTGATTCCAGGTACCTCTCTTGTTCCTGCGTTCCTGAGATCAGGGATGATCATGTTCTGTCCTGTTGTCTTGTCATCCTATACTGTTGACGAGATGGAAGAGGGCGGGAAGCAAACGTAGAGCCCAGGGCAGGGCTTCCTGCCTCCTGTACGCTCCCATCTGAAGGAGGATCGCTATGCAACAACGTTTGATGATGATGATCGTAAGACCGGTCATCGTCCTCTACACCTTTCTCGCTCTGCTGGCCTATCTGCTTCTACCGGCGGGGACCGCGGGGGCAGCGGCGCAGGACAACGCCTTTGTGCGCGTCGTCCATGCTTCGCCTGCGGCCGGTAACGTCGATGTCTTTGTCGATGGCGGTAAGCTGCTGAGCAACTTCGCCTTCGGCACGGTCACCGACTATGTACCGCTGGCCGAGGGGCCGCATCGTATCCAGGTGGCACCAGCCGGCAAGGGGATCGGGGCCGCTGTGATCAACGAGATGGTCTCGGTCAACGCCGGCGTGCCCTACACGGTGGCTGCCATCGGTGACAGCGCCTCGACGCTGGGCCTGCAGGCCTTTGTCGACAATAATCTGCTCAGTGGTGCCATGGCCAAGGTGCGCGTCTATCATCTCTCTCCCAACGCTGGCCCCGTTGACGTCGCGGCCGGCGGGAAGACCGTCATCAGCGGGCTGACGTACAAGAACGCCAGCGACTACCTGAGTGTGCCACCCGGCTCCTACACCTTCCAGGTGACGGCAACGCAGGCCAACGCCACCGTGCCGGTCCAGGCGACGCTGCAGAGCGGCATGGTCTACAGTGTCTTCGCCGTCGGCCTCTTCCAGGGAAACCCGGCGCTGAAGTTCGTGCTGGCCGCCGTCAGCGGCGTGCCAGGTATGCCCAATACGGGCAGCGATCCCAATGCTCACTCCCAGCCAGCGGCGCCGGCCTCGGGTCTGCCCTGGATTCCCGTGACGCTGGCGCTCCTGGCAGCCCTCGGCCTGGGCCTGGGCACCGCTCTCCTGCGCCTGGCGGGCCAACGACGCCGGTAAACCAGTCGGTCGGCTTCCCATAGACCCCGGAGGCCTTCAGGATGCCGACAGCGTTCAACGCGGTCCCCCGGGGCGTCGCTGAGCGCCCCGGGCTGGCCGCCGAGGGAGAAGTCCATCTTGCAAGGAAGAGCAAGCACAGAGCAGAGCGGCGGCGCCACCAGCCTCCTCTTCCGATCCGCGGCAGAGGTACTGCTGCTGCTCCTGCTGCTGACCTTGAGCCTGAGTGGCTGCCTGGGCACGCCGGCCCCCAGCGCGAGTGGGCCGCCGGGACGCGCCACGGCCACTACTCCGATCGATAGCCGCGTCGACACGCTCCCCGCGGTCCAGCGCTCAGTGGCGCCTCCTGTGCGTCTGATCATCCCGGCGCTGGCCATCAACGCCACGATCGAGCGGGTCGGGGTGGCGCCCGATGGCGATCTGGCCACACCTGCGCGGCGTCCCTGGGACGATGTCGGCTGGTATAGTGCCGGTCCCCCGCCCGGCCAGGTGGGCAGCGCGGTCATCGCTGGCCATCTCGATCGGCCCGGTGGCTACCCGGCCGTCTTCTGGAACTTGCACCGGCTGACGGCGGGCGCGCAGGTGGAGGTGGTCGATGCCGGCGGCCGGCGCTGGCTCTTTCGCGTGACGCGCGTCGCTGCCTACGCGGCCAGAGCTGCGCCGCTGCAGGCGATCTTCGGCGACCGCTCTGGCCGCTATCTCAACCTGATCACCTGCTCGGGCGTCTGGATTCCGGCGGAGCACCAGACCACCACGCGTCTGGTCGTCTATACGGTCCTGCAGCAGCCAGCGCCCCGCTGACGCGCGGCTAGCCGGCGCCTCCCTGGTCGGCGGGCGCGGCTCCGCTGGCCTGATCGCTGGCAGCACGCACCTCGGCCAGCCTGGCACGGCCGGGCAGGGTCAGGGCGAGCAGGGCTGTCACCAGGGCCAGCCAGAAGGTCACCAGGTAGGCATCGTTGATGCTGCTCATAAACTGCTGGGGGAAGAGCGGCCCCAGAATCTGGCCCTCGGCGGCCTTCTGGGCCACTGCCGCTGGCAGGCCGCGCATCTGCAGCACCTGCACGAGCTGCAGGAAGTGCTGGCCGAGAGCGGTGGCGGCGTTGTGCAGATCGCTGCGCGCGCTGTCCTGGTAGACGCTGAGCTGGTGCGTGACGATCGTGCCGAGCATGGCGATGCCAAAGGATTGAAAGACGTTGCGCGTCGCGTTGAGCAGGGAGCTGGCGCGCGGCAGTTGCGCTGGCTGCAGCCCGGTGAGGGCGACGGTCAGTGTCGTCTGCAGCACCATGCCGAGCGCCACTCCCCGAATGGCGGCCAGAATCATGATCTCGTTGTAGCTGGCGTCGAGCGAGAGATGGGCAAAGCCCCAGGTATTCACCGCCAGCAGCAGGCTGCCAACGAAGATCAGCCAGCGGGCGCCGATGCGGTTGTAGAGAGCGCCGGCCAGCGGCACTACGATCCCTGAGCTGATGGCCAGCGGCAAGACCAGGAGGCCGGCCTGCAGGGGTGTGCGTCCGCGCAGGCTCTGCAGATAGATCGGCAGCAGGAACTCGGCGCCGAAGAGGGCGATCGTGCTCACCCAGCCAATGACGCTGGCGAAGGTGAAGGTGCGACGCCCGAAGAGACGCAGGTCCAGCAGGGGATCGCGCCGGCGCAGCTCCACCAGAACGAAGACCGCAAAGGTCAGCAGGCCGACCGCCAGTAGCGTCAGGATGCGCGGCGATGTCCAGCCCTCGCTCGAGCCCCGCTCAATGGCGTAGAGCAGGGTGCCGAAGCTGACCACGGAGAGTAGCACCCCCGGAATGTCGAGGCGTGCCGAGGTGCCGCGCCGGCTCTCGCGCAGCCAGAAGGCTCCCAGCAGGATGCCCGCCAGCCCGACGGGAATGTTGATGAAAAAGATGTAGCGCCAGTCGAGGTACTCGACAAAGTAGCCGCCCAGCACGGGACCGCTCGCGGGGGCTACGACCAGCGGAATGCCGTAGAGGCCGAAGGCCAGCCCGCGCTGCTTCTCGGGAAAGGCTCCGAAGAGCAGCGAGATGCCCAGTGGCCCCAGCATGCCGCCGCCCAGTCCCTGTAAGGCTCGGAAGACGACGAGCCAGGCCAGCGAGGGGGAGAAGGCACAGAGCACTGAGCCGAGCACGAAGAGAAAGAGGGAGAGCAGGTACATGCGCTTGATGCCGAAGCGCTCGGCCAGATAGCCGGCCAGGGGTGTGATGATGCCCAGGGCCAGCACGTAGGCCGTCAGGACACCGTCGACCTGATCGACTGGCGCCTTGAAGACCCGCTGCAGGGTGGGCAGGGCGACATTGACGGCGGTAGCGTCGAGGATCACCATGAAGGTGCCAAACACCACCGAGAAGAGGACTTTCCAGCGATAATTGGGATCGGTGGCGGGAGCCTGCGCGGGCTGTGCCGCTCCCCGATCCTCCATCTCGACACCGGACTCCATAGCATGAACCTCCTGGTCACTGCTTCTGATTTATCACTTGATAAGGAACGGTCCAAAAAAATGTTAGCCTGCTGGCGGTGCCGCCGCGGGGCGCACCAGGCCGTAGAGCAGCACCCGGACGAGCAGCGCCGCCTGCTCGTTGGCCAGACGCTCGCGCCGCTGCTCGGAGAGGGCGGGTGGCGCCTCGCGAGCCCAGACAAGGAAGCGTGAGATCATGCTCATGAAGAGATAGGCGGCAGCGCTGGCCTCGACGCCGCCCTCCTCAGGGGGACGCAACAGTCCCTGCTCCAGCCCTTCGGAGAAGAGCGCGGCGATGGGCTGGATGAAGCTCTCTTGAAAGAGATCGCGCAGCAGGGCGCGGACATCGGCGGCCAGCTCATAGCGAATATCGTGCAGCATGAGGGCCAGATCGTGCTGCGTGGTCGTCAGCAGGTAGGTCGCCACGCGCTGCAGCCGCTCGGCGAGTGGCTCGTTGCGCCGCACCAGGCGATCGAGCACGCCCCTGACCCTGGCCAGCTCTTCTCTGGCCATCGCCAGATAGAGGGCCTGCTTGTCGGCGAAGTAGTGATAGAGCGCGGGCTGGGTCAGGCCGCAGGCGTCGGCGATCTGGCGCGTGGTCACGGCGCGGTAGCCATACTCCATAAAGAGCTGCTGGGCCACGCGCAGGATCAGACGCCGTGTCTCCTCGGCCTCCTCGTGCGAGGGCCGCCGTGATGAGGGCCTCATGATCTCTACTGCTCTCGAATCTCGTGATCGGTATTTATCAACTGATAAAAATATAGCACGGAGAGCTGCGCCTGTCAACGGCAGCCGGGGGGAGAGAGCTGACAGGGTTGATGGGGTTGATGGCGGGACGGCGTGGCGGCCGGCTGGAGGAATGCAGGCCTGAAGGCGTGTGAGCCTGGAGAGCGGGATGGACAGGATGCCGGCGTGGCGTCAGGCCGGCCCAGGCCGCTCGGGATGCGGGCCGGCTGACGGTCGCGCCGGGCACCCATCTATCGGGTCCTTTGTGCGGCGCTCATGCAGTTCCAGGAAGGCGGAGAAGGCCGCCAGGGAGGGAACGGCATGCACTCCTTTCACAGAACCGGGATGGGTCCGCTGCTGTTGAGAGGCCAGAGCGACATTCTTCCCTAACGACCTTCGTCCTCTTCGTAGGAGGGATACGCTGAACGGTCAGCCATGGATTACGTTCCGCAACCTCTGGGAAGAGTAGCGAGAGGATGGCTGGCCTGGCTGACTGCACCTGGCTGAGTTGGTCGGTGCCGCTCTGCCCCGCCATGGTGTATACTTGCTGCGTTTGTCGCTCACTGGAGGTCTCAACGATGGAGAATCGCATGAACTCATTCGATGGCCGGGCCGCGGGCGCCCTGCTGATCACATTGCTGCTCTGGGCCTCGGCCTTCGCTGGTATTCGCGCCGGTCTGGGGAGCTACTCGCCGGGGGCGTTGATCCTCCTGCGCTTCCTGGTGGCCTCGGTCGCCCTGGCTCTCTACGCGCTGCTGGCACGCATGCGTCTGCCGGCTCGGCGCGATCTGCCAGCCATGGCGCTGCTCGGCCTGATCGGCATTACGTTCTACCACGCCGGCCTGACCTTTGGCGAGGTGAGCGTCGCTGCGGGTACGGCCAGCTTTCTGGTGGCCTCGGTCCCCTGCTTCACAGCCCTGCTGGCGCTGGCGCTGTTGCGGGAGCGTCTGACGATCTGGGGCTGGTTGGGCGTTGTGATCAGCGTAGCGGGCGTCAGTATCATCTCGCTGGGCGGCCACGGCGGCCTGCATTTCACGCCGGGGGCGCTGCTGGTTCTGCTGGCCTCTCTCTCGGAGAGCGTCTACTTTATCTTCCAGAAGCGCTTGATGCGCACATATACCAGTATCGAACTGACGGCCTACACGATCTGGACGGGCACGCTCTTTATGCTGCCCTTTGCGCCGACGCTCCTGCAGGAGCTGCCCCAGGCTGCGCCGGGCGCGACGCTCGCGATTGTCTACCTGGGGCTGTTCCCGGCGGCCATCGCCTATGGCACCTGGGCCTTCACGCTCTCGCGCATGCCGGCGGCGCTGGCGACGAGCTTTCTGAATATCTCGCCGCTGCTGGCGCTGCTGATCTCCTGGATCTGGCTGCGTGAGGTGCCCACCTGGCTGGAGCTGCTGGGTGGCCTGATCGTCATCGCTGGGGTGCTGCTGGTTAACACGCGCGGGAAGGCAGCCCCGACGCTGGCCAGCTCTTCACGCGAGGAGCGTGAGCCACCCACCCCGGCGTCGCTGGCATCCAGCGGGCGCGTTGATGGCGCCCGGCGGGGCCTGTGACAACAAGCGGGGGATGCGCTGGCTGGCCGGAATTGGCGGGCAGGGGCGTGATGAGAGGTGATGAGACCACGCCCCGATGGCCCGGTCAGGCCAGAAAGGAGCGTACGAAGTTCCAGTCGACATCACGTTCAATGTCGAACGCTGCATCGGAGGCCAGCGCCAGTTGCTCGTTGCTGTCGTAGTGCATGATGCCGCGCATTGCGCTGTAGGCTGCCAGACGCACGATCCGCTCCTCATGCTCGTTGGCGACGACACGGGCCAGCGCCGCCAGCACTCTGCGATCCTGTGTATCGGCCTTGAGCGAGAGCAGGCCCGCTGCTGCCCAGCGGCGGCAGGTCTCATCCGGGTCGTGCTCCAGCATCTCCAGCGCTGTGTCGGTATATTCGGCAAGGCGAAAATGCATGGTCAGGACGTGGAGTGTAATATAGCGGATGTCAGGATCATCGCTCTGCAGGTAGGGATGAATCACGGGAACCGCCTCAACCACCTGCTGCTCGCCAAAAGCATGAATCGCATCGAAGAGGCCCATCGCTGGCTCCCTTCCCTGACGCAGATCGACAAGTGCCTGCTTCAACTCTTCCTGCACGCTGTGCTCTCCTTCTCTCATCGCCGGCCCTCAGCCCGGGCCTGCCTTCGTCTTAGCATATCACATGGCCCGGCCTGGCTAGATCTTACAGCCAGACTGGTTGATCATATCCTGCATAAAGGGAACCACCCCTCCGTCAGGCCAGCTATCAGGAGGTCCTGGCGCACCCTTGCTGATGCGACCGTTCACATAATCGATGGTTTTCTGAACGATCTGCTTGATGCCCTCGTAGAAGCTCCTCTCGGCCGGCGTGATCTTCGGATAGGCCAGGCGATTGTTGATCTTCGTTAACAGATCGTTGAGCGCCTGCAGGGCGGCGTCCACTTCTCCTCGATGGTCTCCTTTGGTTGTGCCGCCGTTATTCTCTGTCCAGGCGCCATCAAGGTCGCTGGGGGTTAGATGGTTGATCACAGCGTTCCAGGCCTGGCGCAGCGACTGGTCGACGGCTGTGGCTTTGGGTAGGCCGGAGCCGAGATAGCCCTTGGAGGACATACAGCGAATGATTGCCTCGATCTGGGCATTGGTGTAGCCGGCTCCTGCCAGCAGGGCGATCAGCCAGCGCAGAACCTTCACGAGCTGCGCTGCCTTGAGTCCCAGCGAGGCGGCCAGCTTATTGGCCAGATCCTGGGCCAGGCGCTCCTGCTCGGGGGTCAGCGTGGGTGCCTTGGGCAGGGGCGTCGCCGAGGAGGCCGCGTGATACTGTTGCTCGCGAATCTGCCAGACCGCCCAGGCAATGGCTGAGAACAAGGCCCAGAGCGCGAGGTCGGCCAGAATCAGCGCGCCAATAAAGTCGAGCTCGGCGCCGATCACTCCGGCATCCAGCAGCGCCTCTCCCGCGCCAACCACCAGGCCACCAAGACCGCCTGCCTCGACCGTGGCTGCGCCCGCCGCCAGGGCCAGAATGATTTCGACGACGAGCAGAATGATGTCGAGAATCGCCAGTCCTACGGCGACGACGATGATTCCCTCGAAAATGAGCACATAGGCGTGGTTGATGGCGGCCTGCGTCTGCTGGTACCACTGCGTCGGCGGATCAGCTCCACTGGAATCGCTGGCGCCGAGCGAGGCTGTGAGGGCGTTGATGTTGGTCTGCACTCCCTGAAAGGTGCTGTCGAGGGTCAGGGCGAAGGTTCCCTGCAGGCCATAGGAGCCGGTGTCGCTCTGACGCAGGGCGTTCAACTTCTGCTGCACCTGCTTGACGGTGCTCTGGTGCAGGGTTCCCAGGGCCTGTGAGACCTGGGTGTGCGTATTGAGCTGGGCCACGATGGGATTGATCACGCGCTCTGTCTGCTGGCGGGCAAAGCCCTGCGGTCCCAGACTGAGTATCCCGGAGGCTACTTCCTCCAGCACCTCTACGGGATTGCCTCCTCGTCCGTTGATCACTCCGACGAGATGCGGCAGAACGCTGAAGGGGTTGGCGCCAACTTCGACCAGAAACTGGATGAACTGTGCCAGCGAGGGGAAGAAGGGCACTCCCAGCGTGCCTAGATGGCTGATTACGTCGTCAATGGAATGGAAGACCATGTTGGCAGCCCCTGTCACGTCGTTCCAGAGGCTTCCCAGGTCATCAAGCAGACCCATAGCGTTCTCGCTCCTGATTACGAAGACATCGACGCCTCGCCGTACAGGCATGGCGGTCTGGTCGCTTCCTGCCTGCGCTCAGGACAGCAGACTCCACGGCCACAGACAGACGCACTGACTGGTAGGAAGGAAGCGTACAACAACGTCGCTCGCTGGCTGATCAATGGCCGGTCAGCCGATTGAAGATGCGCTCAAGCCCCTCGTCAAAGGTCTCGGCCTTGATGGCTCCGCTCTCGAGCGCGTCGGCCAGTGCGTAGAGCATGGCGTACTCTTTTGCCATCTTGAGATGCCAGTCTTCCATCTGATTCAAGAGGGCCTCGCCTCGCCCACCAGGGAGACCATTGACCAGCGAGCGCGTGACGGCTGTGAGAGAATGAGGAGCGTTTTTGAAGAGAGCGAGATGCTGTTGCCATTGTGCATCGAGAATGGCGCGGATCTCTTTAGCGGTTCGTTGCATATCTGCAGTGGGATAGGTAATGATATCAACCATAAGCAATCCTTCTCTCTTCTGGTAAAACCAGAACAATTCTGACCGGCGCGCTATATCCATGATAGCCAATACATCAATGCATGTCAATATGAAATGCTGAGCATACGCATGATTAACACGGATGGCCTCTGACCCATCAACATAGGAAACATATGATAGAGTGGAGGGACAGTGGCAGCGGCTCTTCAGGCTGCAAGAAACGTCAGTGGCGGCTGGCGCTGGAGGAGTCGGAGCGCCTCGAGTCGCTTGGGCTTGACCCCCAAGACGCTCTCTTGCGTATCCTCCTGTGAGAGCGGATTCTTTCTCGAAGGGGCGCGGTAGAAGAGGGCGTAGAAGAGGGTACGAACGGGCGGGGCGGGCCGCCGACGAAGGGGGGCGCGATTCATCGCGCCCCCGTCCATCGCGATCCATCGCGCCCCTGTCCATCGCGATCCATCGCGCCCCTGTCCATCGCGATGGATTGCGTCCCCCTTCGCGCTCCGGCTCATCCGCGGCAGCGGGCGCGATGGTTCGCGTCTCCCTTCGCGCTCCGGCTCATCCGCGGCAGTGGGCGCGATTCATAGCAGTTATCACCAGCATGGCCGCTCGTATCTACGAACGACGGGATCTCGCCCCCCATCGGCGATGCTTCGGCCTCTCCAGCTCCGCCGCATGACTCCCTCCGCCGACGACCGACGGCAAGGCTGCACTGAGGTGAGTGGCCTGGCACGAGGCCCTCTCTGCTCACTGCAACCGTAGCATCGATCGCCGTCAGAATCAAGATTCGTCTGGCGCCAGGCCGCTCCCATCCTGATCGGCCGACACGGCTGCTCCCGGCCGCTGTCACAGAATGCTGCCCTGTCTCGTCTCAATCTATAGAAGCGAGAAACACGTCTTCGGGGCAGGGTGAGGGAAGAGCCGCCAGTCAGGACAGGCGCGCTCCTCCCAATTCCCGATCGGCGGTACAGCCCGTACGCCAGCGCATCTGCCTGCGCCGGCATGACCTGGGGAAGTTCCAGGGCCGACGGTATAGTCCGATAGGAGAAGACAGGCGATTGGAAGAGTTTTACGTCTACTATCCTCTGCTCTTCGCTACTGCACGCAGTCTGCTGGGCAGCAGCGCTGAGATTGAGGATATCGTTCAGGAAAGCTACATCCGCTACGCGACAGCGGCGGCACAGCAGATCGGCTCGCTGCGGGCCTATCTGACGACCATTGTGACGCGCCTCTGTCTTGATTACCTCCGCTCGGCACGCGCGCGACGCGAGCAGCCCTGTGGCCTCTGGGCCACGGAGGTGAGCGCCCGCGATGCCGCCAGCGCGGCTGAGACCTGCGAGGAGCTGGTGCTGAGCGCGCTGGAGCAGGAGGAGGCTCTGACGCGCGCCCTCTACATCCTGCAGGAGCGCCTGACCCCGCGCGAGTGCGCCGTCTTTCTTCTCCACGAAGCCTTTGCCTGCCCCTATGAAGAGATTGCGCGCCTGCTCGACAGGAGCACGGCGACCTGCCGCCAGATTCTGCATCGCGCCCGCCTCCACCTGACAGCGGTCGAGGGACGCTTTGCGGTCTCGCCCCAGATGCACAGCCGTCTGGTGCGGAGCTTCCGGGCGGCAGCACAGCACGGTCAGCTCCAGACGCTGCTCGAGCTGCTGCTCCGGGAGCCAGAGCAGGAGGAAGAGCAGACGCGCACGCTCTGTTGCTCAACCAGCGAGGAGCACTATGGCTGATCTTGCTGCCCTGCGCCTGGCGCTAGACCTGGCGCGCTCGGTTGAGGGACGCACCAGCCCGCGTCCCCCGGTAGGGGCTGTGCTGGTGCGGAACGGTGAGATCGTTGGACGCGGCGCGACCACGCCGCCCTTTGGTCCCCATGCCGAGGTCGTGGCTCTGGAGGAGGCCGGCGCCCGCGCGCGTCAGGCCGATCTCTACGTGACTCTGGAACCCTGCTGCATCAGCGGCCATACGCCACCCTGCACCGAGGCTATCATCGCCGCCGGCGTCCGGCGCGTGATCGTTGCCGCGCGCGACCCGAATCCGCGCGTGGACGGCCGCGGCCTCATGCGCCTGCGAAGCGCCGGCCTTGAGGTGCGCCTCCTGGCGGAGGAGCCAGCCACCTGCACGGCCGATGAGGTGCTGGCGGCGCAGGCGCTGCTGCGTCCCTTCGCGACTGTCATGAGGAGCGGACGCGCCTATGTGACGGCCAAATGGGCCATGTCGCTGGATGGCCGCATCGCCACCCACACGGGCGACGCCTTCTGGATCAGCGGACCAGCGGCCCGCACCTGGGTGCATGATCTGCGGGACCGCGTGGACGCCATCATGATCGGGGCTGGCACGGCGCGCCGCGACGATCCCTCCCTGACGGTGCGCCTGCCGCCCGATGAGCGACGCACGGCGCGCACTCCGCGGCCGCAGCCGCCGCTGCGCGTCGTCCTGAGCAGCCGCGGGGACCTGCCCGCCACGCTGCGCCTGCTGGCTCGGCCAGAGGAGGGCGAGACCTGGGTCCTGATCGGCGCGGAGCCGGTCCCCCGCTGGCACAGCCTTCCGGAGCAGAGCGGCGTCCGCCTGCTGCGCGTCGCCAGCGATGCCCTGGGGCGCGTCTCCCTCACGGCGGCCCTGCAACTGCTGGCGCGGGAGGGCCGCCTGCATGTGCTGCTGGAGGGCGGCGCGACGCTGCTGGGGAGCGCCTTCGATGAGGGCTGCATCGATCACGTCGTCGCCGTGGTCGCCCCCTGCCTCATCGGGGGAGCCGGCGCCCCCGCTGCGCTCGCCGGCGCGGGCGTGGCGCGGCTGGCCCAGGCCTGCAGGCTGGTGCGACAGCGCAGCGAACGGCTCGACGAGGATCTGCTGATCGAGGGCGATGTCGTCTATCCGGCCGGCACTCATAGCGGGCCGCCCGACCAGTCAGCAGAGAGCGCAGAGAACGCAGAGAGAGAGGAATAGAGATGAACGATCTGGAGAGCCAGACCTATCCACCCCCCGAGCCGCCCTTTGTGAGCGTGCCTGCGGCTATTCGCGCGCTGCAGGCCGGCGAGATGGTCCTGATTTGCGATGACGAGGAGCGCGAACACGAGGCCGATCTCTGCCTGGCGGCCCAGTTCGCCACCGCGGAGAAGCTCAACTTCATGTTGCGCGCCGCCCGGGGTCTGATCTGTGTGGCCCTGAGTGGCGCACGCCTGGATGCCCTGGGCATTCCCCTGGCGGAGCGCGCCAACGAGCCGCTGCAGAGCACGGCCTTTACGGCCCCAGTCGATGCGCGCCACGGCACCACGACGGGCATCTCGGCGCACGATCGCGCCCTGACGGCGCGGCTGCTCGTCGATCCGCGGGCGCGCGCCGAGGACTTCGCCCGCCCGGGGCACGTCTTTCCGCTGCGCGCCCACCCGGCGGGCACCCTGGGACGGCGCGGGCATACTGAGGGCGCCGTCGATCTGATGCGCCTCGCCGGCCTGGAGCCGGGCGCGGTGATCTGCGAAACCCTCGATGCGCAGGGGAATGCCGCGCGCGGCGAGACGCTGCTGCGCTTCGCCCGGCGCTGGAAGCTGGGACTGATCACCATCGAGAGCATCGCGCGCTTTCGCCGCGACCAGCGCGTCACGCTAGTCAGTGAGACGGAGCTGGCCACTGACGAGGGTATCTTTCGGCTGCGCCACTACCGCGATACGCAGACGGATGAGGACTACCTGGCGCTGCTGCTGGGCGACCTGACGACGCCGGCGCGCCAGCCACCGCTGCTGCGCCTGCATTCGGCCTGCACGACTGGCGACATCTTCGGCTCGCGCCGCTGCGACTGCCAGGCCCAACTGCAGCAGGCCCTCAGGGCGATCGGCCACGAGGGACGCGGCTTGCTCCTCTACCTGCCTCAGGAGGGACGCGGCATCGGCCTGGCCGGCAAGCTGCATGCCTACCGGCTGCAGGACCAGGGCTACGATACGGTCGAGGCCAACGAGCGTCTGGGCTATCCCGCCGACGCCCGGAGCTATGCTGGCGCCGTGGCGATCCTGAAGGACCTCGAACTGAGCGCCGTACGTCTGTTGACCAATAATCCGGCCAAGGTGCGCGCCCTGCTCAGCGCTGGCATCGCCGTCGAGCGCCTGGGACTGGAGATCGCCGCCGGGCCCGCCAACCAGCGCTACCTGGAGACCAAGCGCGAGCGGCTCGGCCATCTGCTATCGACCCTGGCTGCATCCCACACCCGGCCTGGAAACGCCGGAAGCGAGGAGGCTGCCCATGCCGCCGTTCGCTGATACCGCCGCGACACGCCCCGGCCACACCCGCTCAGACGGGGGCAGACGTATCGCGCTGGCCGTGGCCCGCTACCGCCCAGAGATCACCACGGCCATGCTGGAGACGGCACGCCGCCACCTGCTGGCGCGGGGGATCGCCGAGGAGGATCTCCACGTCTGGTACGCGCCAGGCTCGTTCGAGCTGCCCCTGCTGGCGCAGGCCCTGGCCAGCAGCGGGCGCTACCAGGCGATCATCTGCCTGGGCTGCGTCATGAAGGGAGAGACTCGTCACGACGTCCTGGTGAGCGATGCTGCCGCTCAGGGCATCCAGCGCGTGGCCCTCGAGAGCGGCCTGCCCGTGATCTTCGGAGTGATCTGCGCAGAGAGCCTGCAACAGGCTGAGGCGCGCATCCCGCGCGCCGCTGAGTGCGCCGAGGCCGCTCTGGAGATGCTGCACACGCTCCGGGAGATCAGCCGCCTCGCGGAGAGCGAGGCGACGGTCCAGCAGACCCGCCAGAGCTGAGAGCGGGCCTGCAGAGAAAGGAGAGATACGGAAGGATGTTTACCGGTATTGTTGAGGAGATGGGCAGCGTGCTCGCCTGCGACGAGCGCGGCCTGCAGATTCAGGCGCCCTCGGGCCTGCCCGATGTGGTCTGCGGCGACAGTGTGGCCGTCGATGGGGCCTGTCTGACCGTCGTCGAGCGTGGCGAGGACTGGTTTCGCGTTGAGATCATGCCCGAAACGCTGCGTCGCACGCGCTTTGCGCAGCAGCTCCCGCGCGGCACGCTCGTCAATCTGGAGCGCTCGCTGGCCGCCAACGGGCGCTTCGGCGGGCATCTCGTGCAGGGTCACGTCGAGGCGGCGGTGGCCGTGCTCAGCATCAGGGAGGACGGCAATGCTCTGCACTGCGAGGCCGCTCTGCCGGCGCACCTGTACGCCTACGTCATCCCCAAGGGCTTCGTCGCCCTCAATGGGGTCAGCCTGACGGTCATCGAGCGCCAGGATGGGCGCTTCTCCTTCGCCCTCATCCCCTATACCCGCACGCATACCAATCTCGGCCAGATCCGGCCGGGCAGCCTGCTCAACCTGGAGAGTGATATTGTGGGCCGCTACGTGGTCCAGTTGCTGAGCCAGACCCATGAGAGCCACGCCGGGAGTGGCCGACGCGAGAGGTAGCGGCGGACAGCTTCCCTGCTGCCGTGCTCCGCTCCCCCTCACGCCAGAGTGGACTACGTAGACAGACTGTGGTCGCGTTATTTGAGCGCGACGGCAAAGATATGCATTCTACCGCCCTTCACCTGAGCCGGCAGGGTGACGCTTTTCACCGTCTTGCCGGCCGGGATGGGAATGGCCACATCGTAGACATAGCAGGGCGTCTGGACCTGGCCGCCAGGGCTGTTGAAGTAGGGCAGGCTGATGGCCGTGGCGTTGCTGGCCGCCAGGCGGTCTTTGCCCTTGCTGAGGGTCCAGTCGCTGAAGGTCAGCTGTACTTTGACGCTGCTGCCATCGCTATAGGTGATCAGGAGCTGGCCCTGGGCGGCGCCATGATCGGCGGCCCCCAGAAGGCCGAGCACTCGGGCGTGCGGACGGCGCAGCAGCGGCAGGGTCTGGCCTGCGGCGATGTAGTTATCAGGCTCGCCGGCGAGCGCATTGGGCCAGACGAAGACGAAGCCACCGGCGAAGACGTGATCGCCCGGATTAATGCCGGCCTTCTGTAGCGCCTCTGCTGAGTAGCTGTTGCCGCTCTGATCGAAGTTGGCCGAGGCGGGCTGGCTGTCATCGCTGACGCCCGTGTTATTGTAGGCCGGGGCTTTCGCGGGTCCCAGCGCGGGCGCCGCTGCGGTGGGCGTCGGTGAGGGCGTCGGCTCAGGCTCGCCGAGGGTCGCCGTCGGCGTGGGCACAGGCGTCGGTGAGGGCGTCGGCGTCTCAGCCGGGCCACCAGGGCGCCCCGAGCGCACCGGGGCGGCGATGGGACCAGGGCGGGCCTCGCCAGGTCCTCTGCCCAGCCCGGCATGGGTGGCCGCTGCTCCTGGCGTGGCGTCCGGCCCGGGGCGCGTCATGTGTAGCGACATCGTGTCCTGCGTACCCTGGGGGTCCCGATCGCTCTGGCTCTGGGCACTCTGGCCCTGCAACGGAGCTTCGTGCAGGAGGGAAAAGACGAGCAGGGCCTTTGCCGTCGGCACAAAGACCTTGCCACCGGCCACGGTCGGCACGCTGAACTTCGTATGGCTGGTGAAGGAGTCGCGCCTGGCATTCTGATTGCTGTTATACAGCTCGTGCCCCAGATCGGTGGCATCGTAGGCTCGCAGAACGCTGCGCGCATCGATCAGCCAGAGAACGCCGGTACCGGGGGCGCCCCCATTGGAGGAGATCACCACGTTGGCGCCGGGATAGGGCAGGCCTTCGGGCGTCGCCGATTGCGGCCGCGCGGAGAGGCGCCCGTGACTCAGTCGATAGGCAACGACATGGCGGCCGACGCTGGCGAAGTAGACGTACTCGCCGTCGGGTCCGTTCCAGTAGGCCGGCGTGCTGAAGAGGCCTCCCAGGGTGGTCGGCGGAAACTCCTGCAGCACCTGATCAACGTCGGTGCGGCCCTGATGGCTGCAGACGTTGGCGATGGTCCGATAGTGGCCCATGTGATTGCGCTCGATCACGTAGATACGCCCCTCTTTCCCGGAGGTGATCAGCTCGTTGTCTCCCGGGAGCAGCAGCGGGGCTGCGGAGCCGAGGTCGGCGTCAGCGCTCTCCAGGCAGGCCTGGTTAAAGGGGGTAAAATAGTCGATCAGATGCAGGCCTGGCGCCAGCTTGACAACGCTATCGCCCGTGTTGCGCCCCCCACTGTTGAGATTGAAGGAGCCGTTGCCGCTGGTGTAGTAGAGGAAACCATCATCGTCGGCCGCCAGGGCCCCACCGGCTCCCCAGATGCCGGCGCGCGCGCCGTCGGGCGTGTCGTTGAAGACGGCGACTTGATGGAAGGCAGTGCCATTGTAGGTGTAGCTCAGAATCCAGCCGTGGTAGGGCATATTATCACAGAACGACCCCCAGGCGATGTAGATACGCCCGTTGGCGAGCAGCAGGCCGGCGCGCTGACGCTCAAATTTGGGGTCGAAGGTGATCACGCCTCGGTGGCTGCCGGCTCCCCCTCCGTGGACGCTGGCCTGAATGGTCACCGGGCTGCCTTTGCGATCGCGCCCGGTGCTGATATCGAGGGCGTGCAGGCGATAGACGAGGTGCCCTCCTTCGCTGGTGAAGGCCACCACGTACATGGTTCTGGTGGCGGCATCGATCACCGGGGTGCCGGTGATGCCGATCTCTGGCTGCAGGTCGTTGCAGGCCACATCGCCGTTGCTCGGCACTCTGACGCCGCGTCTGAGAAAGCTGGTATGCCAGAGCAGTGCCCTGGATGCGCTGGTGGCATCGGCGTCAAAGGCGTAGATGCTGTCATGCTCAGTGGCAACAAAGACCACGTTCCGCGCGTGGCCGTGGATCTCCAGGCCTGGCAGATACAGGGGCTGTGCATAGATCTGGCCATCGACGTCAAAGGTGGCCTGTCTGCCAAACTGATTCACATTGACATTCTCAGTGGTCAGTGAGGTTTCTGACGGATTGCTGCCACTGCGCTTATTGTCATATTTAAAGGTCAGGACGGCGGGGCCGTCTGACGCAGCGGGCCGCTGCCCTACCAGAGCGGCCACCGGCTGTGCGGAAGCGTGTCCGGCGGCCAGGGCTGTTCCGGGCAGCCCAGAGACAAGGCCCACCAGCAGCGTCAGTACCAGGGACGCCACCAGCCTGGGCATGAAGCGAGAGAGGTTCATTGAGCGTCTCCTTCACCACTACGTTTTGTGAGCAAGACAAGGAGGTGGTCCAGACGGCCCGCTGGAGGGCAGGCCGTCTGGCAGTGGTGTATGCTCTCCATGAATTGATCAGATGTAGATCATACCGGAGACTGTATCAGATCAAACACGCTTGCCTGAGTATCTAATACAGAATGTCCTTCTATGCTTACTGACATTACTATCGTACTCAAGATACAAAATGAAAATTATTATAAATATACTCATCGATACACAAGAACAAGCATATATATCAGCTCCAGTCAGACGGGTTGCACAAATAAAGAGGGCTATCCAGAGACGATGTTCCTAGAAGCTGGTGATCAAGGGGCATGTATGCTATCATAGTGGCACGTTATCCTCATCAATATCATTGCCCATGCGTGTGCACTCATGAAGAAAATCGTCAAACTATTCCACCTGGGGATACGCCGTCTGCTGGCTGTCTGGCGGAGCGAGATCTATCCGCCTGCGGAGCCGCTGCCGCGGGGGCGCTCCTTCTGGCTGGCGTTCGGCCTGGTGACGCTGGCCGGCATCGCCTACAGCATTTATTTCAGCGCGCTGGTCGTCAGCAAACAGAACGCCTTCCTCACCAACGGCGAAGACCTCGGCATCATGGATCAGGCCATCTGGAGCACCCTCCACGGCTCGCTGCTGCATCAGACCATCTGCAATATATTGACAGATACAAACTGCTATGGCCTGAATGGAGTCAACCGCTTCGCCATTCATTTCGAGCCGATCCTCTTCCCCATCTCTCTGCTCTACGTCTTCTGGCCTGATCCCAGGACGCTGCTCGTCTTTCAGGTGCTGGTGGTGGCGACTGGTGTCTTTCCGGCCTTCCTGCTGGCACGTCTGCGCCTGCGCAACGACTGGGCCGGCGTTCCCTTCGCCCTGCTCTACCTGCTCTATCCGGCCCAGCAGTACGCCGTCGATTATGACTTTCATGCTGTCACGCTGACGCTCTCGCTCGTCCTCTTCGCCCTCTACTTCACCTATGTACGGCGCAATGGCTGGCTCTTCGTCTTTGTGGTGCTCTCGCTGGCCTGCAAGGAGGAGATCGCCGGCGTCGTGGCCATGCTGGGCCTCTGGATTCTCGTGTTCCAGCGTCGGGTGCGTGTGGGACTGGTGATCGTCGCTCTGGCCTGCTGCTGGACGGCGCTGGAGCTGCTGATCGTGCACTACTTCAGCCCCGTGGGCCATTCACTGCTGGCCTCGCGCTGGTCCGATCTGGGTGACTCACCGGCTGCCGTGGTCATCACAATCCTGACCCATCCCATCCAGATCATCCAGCAGAACGTGCTGGAGCCGAGCCACCAGCTCTACCTGCGCAAGCTGCTCGCGCCGGCCGGCTACCTGCCCCTGCTGGCCCCCTGGGTCCTGGTGATGGCCCTGCCCACGCTGGCCCTCAACTTGCTCAGCAGCACGCCCAACATGTACAGTGGCGATTTCCAGTACAACGCCGAGATCGTGCCCATTCTGATCTTCTCGACCATCGAGGCCACGGTCCTCCTGCTCTGGCTGCTGCAGCGGCTGCTGCGCGCCCTGCAGCTTCGCAGGGGGATGGAGACCGCCGCGTCCTCCACTCTCGCGGAGCAAGGGCAGCCAGGAAAGCGCCCCGGCCGGCGTCTCCAGTCCGAGGGCCTTCTGCGAGCCGGCGCGCTGGTGCTCATCCTGGCCTTTATTTTGCTGAGCGTTTTCAACGCCTCGGGGCGCTACAATGTCTACAGCGCCATGCCCTATGCCAGAGGCTTCATCTGGCCTCAGGAGAACGCTCACGACCGTCTGGCCTATCGCTTCCTGGGGCAGATCCCGGCCACGGCCTCGGTGACGACGCAGACCGCGCTGGTCCCGCACCTGAGCGAGCGTGAGAGCATCTACCTCTTCCCTTACGGGGCTGGCTACGCCGAGTATATTCTGCTCGACGCTCCAGGCTACTACTATCCCTTTCAGAACTATGATGACTACGCGCACGAGGTCAAGGCGATTCTGCTGGGTGGCGCCTATGGCGTCGTGGATATGCAGGATGGCTATCTGCTGTTGAAAAAGGGGTACTCCACCGCTGCCAACCAGTCGGCTCTGCAGATGATCGATATGTACAGACACACCGACGGAGGTCAGGGCGCACGAAGTGGGCCGTCAGCGGCTTGACGGCCCGCTGGAGAAGCGCCTATAATCGATAATTAATCATGTGCGGCGGACGGCTCGTCCGCCAGCGACTTGATTGGATGAGATAAGCCATCCAGCGAGCGAGAAAGGGTGTTGAGACGGTTATGGCGATGCGCACACCCCTCCTGGGCCGGCGGGTCCTGCGGGAGGACATCAAGGAGTTTCTGATCAACGCCATCATTCAGGGCACCTACCGGCCGGGGGATCGTATTGTGGAGAGCCGCGTTGCGCAGGAGCTGGGAGTGAGCCAGGGACCGGTCCGTGAGGCGCTGCGCGATCTGGAGCTGCTGGGGTTTGTGGTCAGCTCACCTTATCGGGGCACGCAGGTGCGCACGATCTCGACGCGCGATCTGCTCGAACTCTATCCCATTCGCGCCGCCCTGGAGGGCGTGGCGGCCCACGCAGCGGCGCAGCGGATCGATGAGGCGACGCTGGCGCAGCTCGAAGAGGAGCTCGCAGCCATGCGAGCGGCTGCCGCACGCGACGACCGCCATGCCCACGTGACGGCCAACATCGCTTTTCATCGCTTGATCGTACAGGCCTCGGGCAATCGCCTGTTGCAGCAGTACTGGGATAGCATGCAGCTCTACATGACGACCTTCGTCACCTTCGCGATGAGCCAGCGCAGCCAGCACGAGCTGGCGGAGCGTCACTGTGTGATCATCGAGGCCCTGCGGAGCCATGATCCCGTCGCAGCGGAGCAGGCGATGCGCCAGCACATCGAGGAGGCCGGCTCCTGGCTGCGGGCTGCCTCACCCCTCAACGAGGCCTCTGCGTCTGACTGACGCGCTGCCCTCACGGACCCGGCTTGGAGCGCGGCGCCTGTTCGTAGAGCGGCCCCAGGCGGCGCATCTCTGGCGCGAGCAGGGCCACGCAGATCACCACCAGGATCGTGCCGATGCCCCCACTGACAACGGCCAGCACGGGTCCCAGGAGCTGCGCTGCCAGCCCTGACTCAAAGCCGCCGAGCCTGTTGGAGGCGGCGATGAAGAGGCCGTTCACCGCTGAGACGCGCCCGCGCATGGTGTCTGGCGTTCGCGTGAGCACCAGTGTGCTGCGAATGACGACGCTGATGTTGTCCAGTCCCCCCAGCACTACGAGCATGAGCAGCGAGAGCCAGAACCAGCGCGAGATGCCAAAGACTACGGTCGCCAGGCCGAAGCCCGCGACGGCCAGCAGCAGAACGCGCCCGGCCCGCTTGAAGGGCGGCGCATAGGCCAGGATCAGCGCCACGCAGACAGCCCCCACCGAGGGCGCCGCCTGGAGCCAGCCCAGGCCCACCGGGCCGACGCGCAGAATATCACTCGCATAGATGGGCAGGAGCGTGGTCGCCCCGCCGAGCAGAACGGCAAAGAGGTCCAGGGTGATCGCCGCCAGAATCACTGGCGTGCCGCGCATGAACCGCAGGCCCTCGCCCAGTGAGCGTAGCATGCCCTCCTCTCTGTGCGGCTCTCCTCCTGTGCTCTCGCGCGGCCTGAGACGCAGCAGCCAGAGGAGGATGATAAAGATGGCGATGGCTACTGCGTTGAGACCATAGACCGGGGCGGCGCTCTGGAAGAGGGCGATGAGCAGACCGCCGGTGGCGGGCCCGACAACAGAGGCGAGCTGCCAGGAGCTGCTCTGCCAGGTGGCGGCATTGGCGTAGAGCGCCGTGGGCAGCGTCTGCGGCAGGAGCGCGGCGCTGGCTGGCTCGTTCAGGGCGGTTGCGATGCCCATCAGCAAGAGGCAGCCATAGACCAGCCAGAGGGCCCCATGGAGCAAGGAGAGGGCCACCAGGCCGAGCGACGCCACGGCCAGCAGCGCCTGGGCGCCGATGGTGAGGGCGCGCCGATCAAAGCGATCGGCAAGATGCCCGGCCGGCAGAGCGAGCAGGAAGACTGGCAGCATCTGTACCAGTCCGACGCCGCCGAGCGCCAGGGCTGAATGCGTGCGTGCGTACAGCTCCCAGCCGATGGCGACGATGACCATCTGCTCGCCGATCGAGGAGATAAATATACCAATAAAGAAGAGCCGAAAATCACGAAAGCGCAGCGCGCGATAGGGATCACGCGCCTCCGCTGCCCGGGCGGGCGAGTCGTCCTGGTGGGCGGACGCCACGGCTCCGGCTGCCCCGACAACCTCTGGCAGCGGTGGTTGAGTCTCCGGCACTGACAATCCTCCACGTGATGATCTGTGATGCACTCTTGCTGCCATCCCCGATCGGGCATGCGCTGCGTGCTGACAGACCCGGTTCAGGATAGCATCGGGAGCATGTGCTGTCAAGGGCGTGCCAGCGACCTCGCACCCGCGGGACCCGTGACCACTGCCAGCCGCCCTGCCTCTGCCAGACGCCCAGGCGCCCTGCCTCTGCCTACCTGTCATACGCTGCCAGACGGCCATACGGCCAGCCAGCAGGAGCCTGGCGCCCCTCCTGGCGGCGATCGAGCCTCATGGCAGGATCACCGCCTCAGCGCGCCGCGGACGCGGGCGGCTGCAGGAGGCACCTGCTCGGATCAGGTGGGTGGCGCGCTGCCAGGCGCACGCCGCCGGCGGGGGAGGCCGAGCCACCCTTCGGGAGGGATGGTCTCGGGCGCATGCCGCGGGCCGGGGCAGCGACGCCCCGCCGCTGCCTTCCGGCTCGGGTATGGCATGGCCCTGGCGCTCTTCCCGAGCGCGGAGCCGATGATCTCACAGGGCAAGGGAGAGGTCGCATAGCCCATCCATCTCTATGCTTTCGAGAAATGAACCAGAGAGAGTAATATTGTCGTGTACATTCATAGGCTCTGTTCCCTATGACGTAAGAGGGGCAGGGCACAATAAACCACCGCCACCAGCGGGCGTTTATTGTGGAACGAAGCTGAAACGGAAAGGAATGTGAGTTATGGCAGACATGGCCTACTGTGTCAAATGCAAAGAGAAACGCGAGATCAAGGACGCGCACCAGGTGACGATGAAAAACGGCCGCGCGGCCCTGCAGGGCACCTGCCCGGTATGCGGCACCAGACTGAATCGCATCCTGCCTGGCGCGAGTCAGAAGTAACATCCAGCCAGCGGTCCCTGCAGGCAGGGAGCAAGGCCAGCGCCTCTGTCTGGCGCTTGCTCTCTCTGCACGGCTCCAGCGTTGCACACGCTGATGAGGGCGTCTGCCCGGCCTGCCCGTCAGGCCGGCAGTTCCACCCTCGTCAGCCAGCCAGCCAGCCAATCAGGGCATTCCCCGCCCTCCTCACCAGCACCAGACCCCTCCACAGCTCCAGAGCAACCCTCGCCAGCGCGCTTCCTCCGTCAGGTCAACGCGCAGAGACTTGACTTTCGTTTATCGATAATTTATTCTTGATAAAGATCACCGCGCTCAGGCAGCCCGGGCAATCACGCTGTGTCCACAGCAGGACAGGGCCGTCCACCAGGGAAGGCAGGACACAGGGCAGCGTCCGGCTGGCCACGGCCATCGCTCTCGACGTTATTTCTAGTTTTCAGAGAGGAAGACCAGCATGAGCAGTAACGAGGAAGTCCTGGGAACATTCTACGGCGACGAGGCATTCCCCATTCAGTGGGAAGAGGGAGAGCAGGATCTCTTCTGGATCTACGACGACCTGCACATCCCTAATCCCGTCTCGCCGATGTTCTTCGACATCGGCGGCTGGTGGCTCACCTGCGACCACATGTTCCGGCGCTTCGGTACCCCCTTCGCCAGCGACTGGATCGCCAAAAACATCAACGGCTATGTCTACACCGCTGCCGTTCCCGCCGACGCCGCTCTGCGCGCCGAGGCGAGCGAGTACCAGGCGCGCTACGTCCCCCGGGTGCCGCGCGATCCCGAATACGCGCAGAAGATCGGCGCCTACATGGGGGCCGTCCTTCCCCACTACGCCCAGAACTTCCTGGACTGGTGGCAGACGCGGTTGCGACCCGAAATGGAGCGCAACTTCGCCTACATCGATAGCTACGACAAAGAACGAGCCAGCCTCATCGAGCTGGCGGTCCTCCTCGAAGATGCCATTGACATCCACGATCGCCACTGGAAGATCCACTGGATGCTCAACTTTGCTCAGTTCTCCTCGACCCTCAACCTGAACGCCCTCATTCAGGAGATCAAGGGCAACGTCGATCCTAATCTCATGGGGCGCCTGCAAAGCTCGCTGCGTGACCGCAACTGGGACTCCATCGAGGCCCTCTGGCGCATCAAGGAGGAGATCAAGGGCGACGACGAGCTGCGTCAGATCTTTGCAGGGGAGACCGCCGGCGACATCTGGCGCGGCCTGCAGCAAACGGCTCGCGGACGACAGCTCATCAGCGAGCGCATCGAGCCATATCAGCAGGAGTTCGGCTACAAGGCGATCTGGTCACATGAGTTTGCCTTCCCCACCTGGAAGGAGCAGGCCACGCCGATCATCGAGATTCTGCGCGGCTACCTGGAGACGGACTACGACTATCCGCGGACCATCGAGCACGTGCGCGCAGATCTCGAGAGCGCCGTGCACGAACTCATGGACGACGTCCCGCCTGGCGAGGCCCGCGAGCGGCTGCAGCAGGCGCTCGACCTCTCGCTGCGCATGAACCCCCTTACCCCGGATCACCACTTCTACATCGATCAGGGGACCAACGCCCGGCTGCGCATCGTCCTGATCGCCATCGGCAAGAAGCTGACCCAGGCCAACCTGCTCGACGATCCCGAGGACGTCATGTACCTGCGCTACAACGAGCTGCGCCTGCTGATGACCAACCCCGGCGCCGTTCCGGCGCGCGAGCTGGTCTCTCAGCGCCGCGACGAGCGCGAGCGCGCTTATCAGATTCGTCCGCGCGAGTGGGTGGGCACGGCCACGAAAACGGCGCTGGCCTTCCCCTACAACGCGCTCTGGGGCTTCCCGGAGAAGTTCTACAAGGAGCCGCCGAAGAAGACCGGTGAGATCCGCGGGCTGGCCGCCTCGCCGGGCGTGGTGGAAGGCATCGCGCGCAACGTGCTCTCCCTGGACCAGTTCGACCAGGTCAAAGAGGGGGAGATCCTGGTCTGTCGTATGACCAACCCGGCCTGGGTGGTGCTCTTTACCAAAATCGTCGGCCTGGTCACCGACGCCGGCGGCGTGACCTCTCACCCGGCGGTCGTCTCGCGCGAGTTCGGCATCCCGGCCGTGGTGGGCACCTCCAACGCCACTGAGCGCATCCATACCGGTGATCGCATTCGCGTGAACGGGGCCACAGGCGTGGTGGAGGTCCTCGCTTGACGCTGACGCGCAAGAGTCTGCGGGTGCAGATCAAAGAGATCCTGCTGACACGCATCCTGCGCGGCGACTACCAGCCCGGTGACCGCCTGATCGAGCTGCAGATCGCCCAGGAGTTCGGCACCAGCCAGGCCCCGGTGCGTGAGTCCCTGCGCGAGCTGGAGGCTCTGGGCTTCGTGGAGTCCGCTCCCTACCGCGGCGCCCGTGTGCGCGCCGTGACGCAGCAAGAGCTGGCTGAGGTCTATCCCGTGCGCGCTGCCATCGAAGAGGTGGCGGCGCGAGCGGCCGCGCCACGCCTGGCCGGGGACGTCAGTGCCCTGGAGGGTGAGCTGGCCGCCATGCACCGCGGCGCCGAGCTGGCCGACCGCTATGAGCAGGTGTCGCACGACGTCGCGTTCCATCGCCTGATCGTCGAAGCCTCGGGCAACCGTGTGCTGCAGGAGGTCTGGCGCTCGCTGCGGATCGAGGCTCGCACGCTGATCAGCGTGGTGAAGACGGAGATCGAGCCGCACCACCTGGCCGAGATGCACCGCCCGATTCTGGAGGCTCTCAGGGCGAACGATGGCGAGCTGGCTGGTCGCCTCGCCCGCCAGCACGTTGAATTCTTCGGCGAACTGGTCCTGAAAGGAGCACATGCATGACCCGCCTTGTCGACCTCTCGATGCCGGTCCATAAGGGAATGATGACCTTTCCCCGTGTGGTGCCGCCGGCGCTGCTGCTCTACGAAACCTGGGAGGAGTTCGCAGAGGGCATCGGCGCCGCTCAGTACGGGGCTACCTGGTTGACGGCCTCCTACCTGGTGATGCAGGGCGACCACATCGGTACGCACTGCGACGCTCTCAAGCACATTCGTGGCCCTGAGGCCCCGGGTCCCGAGGGCATTCCTCTGGAGTACTGCTACTCTGATGGCGTGGTTCTGGATTTCCGTACGAAGCCTTTTGGCTACGGCATCACGCGCGCTGATATCGAGGAGGCTCTGGCGAAGATTGATTACACGCTGAAAGCGCGAGACATCGTGCTGATTCAGACGGGCGCCTCGGCCTACAACCAGGAGCCTCGCTATCTGACGGATCACTGCGGCATGACCGCCGAGGCCACGCGCTACCTGATCTCGCAGGGCGTCCGCATGATGGGGACAGATGCCCCCACCTTCGATCCGCCCGTGTGGGCGATGTTCGAGCGCAAACAGTTCTGGGAGGCCCACCTGGTGATGAAGGACGAGGACTACTGGCACCTGGAGAACCTGACGAACCTTGACCAGCTCCCGCCCTGCCACTTCAAGGTGGCCGTCTTCCCGATCAAGTGGGTCGGCACGACGGGGGCCCCTGTGCGGGCCGTCGGCATTATCGAGGAGTGAGATGGAAGCAGCGCCAATTCTCTGGTTCAGCGACGACGCCTGCCGGGATGGGCGCCTCGCCGGGGGAAAAGGGGCGAGCCTGGCCGTCATGTGCGCGCAGGGCCTGCCGGTGCCGCCTGGCTTCGTTATCCCCGCCAACGTGCTCGCTGCCTCTCTCGATGGCGAGCGCCTGCTGGCTCTGGCCCTGGAGCAGCGCTACGCCGAGGCCCAGGCCCTGGTCCACCAGGCCCGGCCACCCTGCGCCGCCATCGTCGCCGCCTACGAGCGCCTCTGTGGAGCGCTGTCACCGGTCGCGGTGCGCTCCTCGGCCTGCGCTGAGGACTCGGAGGCGGCCAGCTACGCTGGTCAGCAGGAGACCTATCTCAATGTGAGCGGGGCTGAGGCGGTCTGCCAGCGCGTTGTCGATTGCTGGGCCTCCTTCTTCAGCGAGCGCGCGCTCTTCTACCGCGCCCGCAAGGGGTCGCTGCGCGATCTGGGCATGGCTGTCGTTGTGCAGAAGATGCTCGCTCCGCAGAAATCGGGCGTGCTCTTTACGGTCGATCCCGTCAATCGCCGCCGCGACCGCATGATTGTCGAGGCCGTCTTCGGCCTCGGCGAGCAGGTGGTCTCGGGCGAGGTCACCCCCGACCACTACGTGATCGATCATGCGGGCAACGTCAGGCGCGAGCAGATCGTCGGAGCAGAGCGGGTCCTCGCAGCCCAGGAGCTGCGCCAGCTTGCCGAGCTGGGCTCCCTGCTGACGCAGATCTTCGGCCGGCCCCAGGATATCGAGTGGGCTATCGAAGATGGGCGCCTCTACCTTCTGCAATCGCGTCCGATCACAACGCTGTAAAGGCTGACAGTCTTTTCGCTGCTCTCTCTGGAACGTTGGAGCGCTTATGGCAAGATCTGTTCCGCGCTGGCTGGCACCGACCTCCCTGGAGGAGGCTCTGGCGCTGCGTGCTCACTACGCCGAGGACGCGACCGTGGTCGCCGGTGGCACGTTTGTCGGTATTCTCATGAATCAGCGCCTGCTGCAACCGGCGGCGCTGCTGGCCCTGCGCCAGGTGCACGAGCTGGCCTTTCTGGAGGCGGAGACGACGCCGACGGACGAAAAACTGCTGCGCATCGGCGCCATGACCACCCACCGCACGCTGGAACGCTCTCCTCTGGTACGGGAGACCTGGCCTGTGCTGGCCAGCACCTTCGCCCTGGTCGCCAGCCCGCGCGTGCGCAACCAGGCGACTGTGGGCGGCGTGCTGGCCGACGCCGACTACGCCTCTGATCCTCCTGCTCTGCTGCACGCCCTGGAGGCCAGGGTCGTCGCTCGCAGTCCCCAGGGCACACGCAGCATTTCTGTGGCTGAGCTGATCACTGGCTACTACGAGACGACGCTGCGCCCCGACGAGCTGCTGGTCGAAATTCAGGTCCCCGGCGACACCGAACGGGCGGTCTATCGCAAGTTCCGCTCGCGCTCGCACGAGGATCGCCCCTGCGTGGCCGTGGCCGCCGTCTGGCGCGCCGGCCGGCTGCGTGTCACGGTGGGGGCCGTCGCCGAACGCCCCCAGTACTTCGCGGAGATCTGTGCCCTGGCCACAGGTCGGGCGTCTATCGAGCCGGCCCTGGCGCGAGAGATCGGCGAGCGCTACGCGGCCGCCATCGAGCCGATCAGCGATGCGCGCGGCTCGGCGGCCTACCGCCGGCGGGTGATCGCCGTGGAGGTGCGCCGCGCTCTGGAGGCGCTCACTGCGGGAGGTGCGCACCATGGCTGATCCCCGCGTCACTGGCGCCATGCGCTACGCCCAGGATGTCGAACTCCCCGACATGCTCTACGCTCATATCGTGCGCTCACCCTACGCCCACGCCCGTATTCTGGGCGTCTCTACTGCAGCCCTGCCGCCGGAGGCCGTCGCTCTGACGCCGGCCGATGTACGTGCTCTGGGCGCCTATGGCTGCCAGATCCGAGACCAGAGCGTGCTGGCTCTCGAGCGCGCCCTCTACATCGGCGATCCCGTGGCCGCCGTGGCGGCGCCTACGCCGCGGGCGGCTCAGGAGGCCGCCGACCTGATCGAGGTGGACTATGAGGAGCTGCCAGCGGTCTTCGACGCTGTCGCGGCGATCCAGTCCGGGGCACCGCTCCTGCATGAGGACCTGGCGATCTCGCAGAACGATGCCGCCTACTTCGGCATGCGTCCCCTGCCCAGTAGCAATGTCTGCCACTGCTTTCGTATCCGCCATGGCTCTATCGAGGAGGGCTTCGCCGAGGCTGAGGTGATTGTCGAGGAGACCTACACCACGCCGAGCGCCCAGCATGTGCCGATGGAGCCACACGCCTGCGTGGCGCGCTGGACGCCTGAGGGCCGCCTGGAGGTCTGGACGGGCACGCAGACCCCCTTCAATCTGCGCATGGAGCTGGCCACCATCTTCGGCCTGCCGGAGGAGGGTATCCGCGTCATCGCTCCGCCGATGGGCGGGGCCTTCGGGGCCAAGACCTTTGTGCGCTATGAGGCCATCGCCGCCTGCCTGGCACGCAAGGCGGGCCGGCCCGTCAAGATCGTGCTCAGGCGCGACGAGGAGTGGCTGACCCTGAACCGCCATCCGGCGACGATCCGCGTCCGGCTCGGCGCAAAACGCGACGGCACGCTGGTCGCGCGCCAGGTGACCTGCTGGGTCAACACGGGGGCCTACGCCGACTGTGGCCCCGGCGTGGCCCAGAAGATGGGCTTCGCCTCGCCGGGACCGTACCGCACGCCACATGTCTGGGTCGACTCGTACTGCATCTACACGAACCTCCCCTCCAACGGAGCCTTTCGCGGCTACGGCGCGACGCAGGCCGTCTGGGCCGGCGAGCGCACCATGGACCTGCTGGCTGAGCGCCTGGGCATGGACCCCCTGGAGCTGCGCCTCAAGAACATCCTCGTCGACGGCGACCGCTACTGCACGGGCGAGATCATGCACGACGTGCACTTCGCCGAGTGCCTGCAGGCCGTGGCCGAGCGCATCGGCTGGCAGGAGGGACGACGCGGCAAGGGATTGGCGGTGCTCCTCAAAGGCATGCAGACGCCGAGCCGCGCCTCGATCGTGGTGGAGGCCGGCGAGCATGGCAGCTACCTGATTCACTGCGCCACCGCCGAGATGGGCCAGGGGGCCTGGCGCGCCATCCGCATGCTGGCCGCCGAACAGCTCGGCGTCCCTGTGGAGCAGGTGCACTTTCCCCAGCCCGACACCGATCTCGTGCCCTACGACACGCGCACCACCTCGAGCCGCTCGACCTATATGATGGGGCGCGCGCTCGAGGCGGCCGTGCGGCAGCTCAAGCAGAACGGCGAGCTGGGCTACGGTGAGTGCATCAACGAGGGCGGCCTCGACCCCGACACCGGCCAGGGCATCGCCTCGACGCACTGGCACCAGGGGGCGGCCGCCGCCGAGGTGCGCGTCGACGAGGAGACCGGCCGGCTCGAGGTCGTGCGCCTGCACACAGCGA
Source organism: Ktedonobacteraceae bacterium (assembly GCA_042408965.1). Classification (GTDB taxonomy): domain Bacteria; phylum Chloroflexota; class Ktedonobacteria; order Ktedonobacterales; family Ktedonobacteraceae; genus Thermogemmatispora. Next base: position 21,109 of record JBHOQN010000099.1, on the reverse strand, counting down.
TCTACGCCGGGCGCGTTGTCAACCCGCCTGCCGCCGAACTGCAGAACGAAGGCTCGATGATCATGGGCCTGGGCAGCGCCCTCTTCGAGGAGATCACCTACGCCGAGGGGCTGGTGACTAACGCCAATCTCTCGGACTACAACATCCCGGCGGCCGGCGATCTGCCCACGATCAGCTACGATCTCATCGAGCGCCCAGGGGCCGCGATCCACGGTCTCGGCGAGACGGCCCTGCCGCCCGTGCCCGCCGCCATCGGCAACGCCCTCTTCGCCCTCGGCATCCACGTCAGCGACCTGCCGCTCTCACCGGAGCGCATCCTGACAGCCCTGGAGCGGCGCGCCGCCCCGATGTCCGCCCGAATCAGCCAGTAAGCATGACCTGAAAGGAGCGTGTCCATGCAGCTACACTTCATCCTCAACGGCGAGCCGGTCACGGCGACGGCGGACCCCGACGACATGCTGCTGGAGGTCCTGCGCCGCGAGCTGCACCTGCGCAGCGTGCGCGAGACCTGTGGCCTGGGCATCTGTGGGGCCTGCACCGCCCTCGTGAACGGCGCGCCGCTCTCAACCTGCATCCTGCTGGCTCCCCTGGCCGAGGGCTGCGAGATTACCACTGTGGAGGGCCTCGGCGGCGACCACCCCGTGCAGCGCGCCTTCGAGGAGCTGCAGGCCTTCCAGTGCGGCTACTGCACGCCGGGGATGATCCTGACCGTCAAGGCACTGCTGGAGGAGCAGCCGCACCCTACGCAGGAGGAGATCCGCCTCGCCCTTGGCGGCAACCTCTGCCGCTGTGGCTGCTATTTGAAGATCATCGCGGCGGTGGAGCGCGCCGCCGCTCTGCTGGCGCCGCAGCCAGCCGTCTCATAACTGTGCTATGCTCATGACAAAAGGAGTGGCTCTGTGAAGTATGTCACCTATGACGCCGGCAGCGGTCCGCGCGTCGGCCTGCTGGAGGAGGGCACGATCGTCGATGTTGGCTTCGACGGGGACATGCTGGCCTTTATCGAGGCCGGCGCCCCCATCGGCCGGCGGGTGCCCGTCGTGGGTGCTCGCCTGCTGGCTCCCCTGCGCCCGCGCTCGCTGCGGGACTTCCTGGCCTTTGAGGGGCACCTGAAGAACGCCATGGGCCGGCTGGGGCGTGCGATCGCGCAGGAGTGGTACTCGACGCCCGCCTACTACAAGGGCCTGCCCGACACCGTGATCGGCCCTGATGAGGAGATTCCCTGGCCCGCCTACACCGCCCGCCTCGACCATGAGCTGGAGCTGGCGGCGATCATCGGCCGGCGCGGCAAGGACATTCCTCGCGAGGAGGCCATGAGCTACATTTTCGGTTACACCATCTGGAATGATGTCTCGGCGCGCGACGTGCAGACGCGCGAGCTGCCCGTGAATATGGGACCCTGCAAGGCCAAGGACTGGGACGGCTCCAACGTGCTCGGCCCTTGCATCGTCAGCGCTGATGAGGTCGATCCCCGCAACATGCGCATGATCGTGCGCGTCAACGGCGAGGTCTGGGGCGAGGATAACGCGGGCCACATGCACCATACCTTCGCTGACATGATCGCCTACGCCTCGCAGGCCCAGACGCTCTACCCGGGCGAGGTTTTCGGCTCCGGCACCGCCGCGGGCGGCTCCGGCCTGGAGCTGGACCGCTGGCTCAACGAGGGCGACGTGGTAGAGCTTGAAATCGAAGGGATCGGCGTGCTACGCAACCGTATCGGCAAGAGAGGAGCTTAACAGGTTATGGCCTATATCGTCGCTGCCTACTGGCGGGCCCGACCCGGCCAGGAAGAGACCATCGCTCGGATTCTGGAGACCCTGACACCGCTCTCGCGTCAGGAGCCGGGCTGCCTCTTCTACCAGGCCCACCGCTCGCCAGACGACCCATGTCTCTTTTTCCTCTATGAGCAATATACCGATGAGGCGGCCTACGAGGCCCACATGGCGACTCCTCACTTCGAGCGCTATGTGAAGCACGAGGCCATTCCCAATCTGGAGAGCCGCGAGCGCCACTTTTTCGTGACCCTCTAGAGGGGCGCAAGTCAGAGCAGAGAAAGGCAAGCAGGCTATGAGCAGAATCGTTGATCTGACGCCGGCGGTGCCCGCTGGCTTCAAAGGACCCCCATCGACAAACATCGGCGTGCAGTTCGAGGTACGCAAGAAGATCGGTGAGGGCCCGGTCGGCCAGCGCGCCTACTGGCAATCGGGGCAGGTCACCATGAGCCTGCACACCGGCTGTCACGTGGAGTCGGCCCTGCACTCCTTCGAGGAGGGAACGCCCATCGAGCAGGTGGCGCTGGAGCGCGTCATCGGCAGCGCCGTGGTGCTGGACCTCACCCCGGTCGAGGAGCAGATGCTGATCGACGTGCCACGGCTGGAGCTGGCCCTGGAGCGGCTGCAGGCCCGCGGCGAGGAGATTCGCGTCGGCGATATCCTGCTGCTGCGCAGCGACTGGGCGCAGCGCGCGATCGGCACGCCGCGCTACTTCCCGCATTCGCCGGCCCTGACGGAGGCAGCCGCCCGCTGGCTGGTCGCACACCAGCCCCGCAGCAACGGCTGCGACGTCTTTGAGGAGCCGGCGGCGCGCCAGCCGGGCTGGACGGCCGAGCAGTTCGTGGTGCATCGTGTGATTCTGGGTGCGGGCATCCCCCTGATCGAGGGACTGGTCAACCTGGGGGCCCTGCCAGCACGCTGTCAGTTCTTTGCCCCCTTCTACCACTTCGCTGGCATCGACAGCGCGCCCGCGCGCGCCTTCGCCCTGGTTGCTGAGGAGACACCATGAGCGAGCACCCTGCTGCGCTCCAGATCCACCTGCTGCGACACGGGCGCGTGGCCTCACACCGCGGCGATGTGCCACTGACCGAGGAGGGACGGCGCGAGATCGCGCAGCTCGGCCTCCAGCTCGCCGCGCGCCTGCTGCCCGCCGAAGAGGTCTATATCCTGCATGCAGCGCCACGTCGCACCGGCGAGACCGCCGAGGTCCTGCACGCCAGCCTGCTGCAGGCCCGCCCGGACGCGGCCCACCAGGGGATCGTTGTCCACGAGCCGTGCAGTAACGCAGCTCTGCGCACGCCGGACCTTTACGTCGCTGGCACGCGCGTCGAGATGGTCAGCAGCGCCGCTGCCCTGCGCGCGCAACTGCCAGCCTCCTGCGACCTCGCTGAGGAGGCCCTGGCTCGTCTGCCCTTCTGGCAGCGCTTCTGGAGCGTGCCGGACCGCATTGGCTACTGGGTCAATCTCCCCGACCCGCCCGGTGAGAATGCCCTCTGTGCGGCGCGGCGACTGCTCACCTTTGTGCGCAGCCTGGCCGATGGTGCGCGAGGACGTCCGCGCCGCTACCTGTGCGTGACGCATTCGCCGCTGCTGCGGGCCTTTCTGCGTTCCTATCTCTACGCGGGGGCGGACCCCGGCGAGCCGGAGTACGGCGAGGCTATCGAGCTGGTGGCCCTGGCCGGCTCCGGCTCGTCCCTCGTCGTCCGCTACCGCGGGCGTGAGACGCGGCTCGGCTGATCTCCCCGGCCAGCCGGCGTCTCACGCCGTCCCTCGGCCGCTGCCCTGGCATTCTAACATTTCTCTAACATTCCTCCTACGAAACTCTAACGCTTTTCTTGTGTTGTTCTAATGAGCGATGTGGCATTAGTATACGCGGAGCAATCCCAGAACACGAGCAACACCTTGAACGGAGACGGTGACCGACGCCAGGCCTCCCCGCCACAGCGGGCGGGCGGCAGGGCTGAACGAGCCGTTCTTCTGTGAGCCTGCTTCTCTGACCATACTTCGGGAACAGTGAAGGGAGTGTTTTCTGATGGCAAAGATTCGTCCTGTTGGCGACCGCGTCGTAGTTAAGCCACTACCGAAGGAAGAAGTCACCAAGAGCGGGATCGTGATCCCCGACACCGCGAAGGAGAAGCCCCAGGAAGGCACGGTGATCGCCGTCGGCAGCGGGCGTCTGCTGGACAATGGCGATCGGGCAGCACTGGAGGTGCGCGAGGGCGATCATGTCCTCTTTGCCAAGTATGGTGGCACTGAGTTCAAACTCGACAACGAAGAATATCTGGTCCTCAAAGAGAGCGATATTCTGGCGATTCTTGGATAGTTCACCCAGTTCACTTAAGTTTGAAGCAACTACTTGAAAGCGAGGTGGAGTACAGCGATGGCGAAGCAGCTTGTCTTTGACGAACAGGCGCGTCACGCTCTGAAGAAGGGCATTGATGTGCTCGCTGAGGCGGTCAAGGTGACCCTCGGCCCCAAGGGGCGCAATGTGGCCCTGGATAAGAAGTTCGGTGCGCCCAGCGTCACGCACGATGGTGTGACCGTTGCCAAGGAGATCCAGCTGGAGGACCCCTTTGAGAATATGGGTGCGCAGCTCCTCAAGGAGGCGGCCACCAAGACCAACGACGTCGCTGGCGATGGCACGACGACGGCGACTGTTCTGGCTCAGGCCATCGTCACTGAGGGCCTGAAGAACCTGGCGGCCGGCGCCAACCCGATGCAGCTCAAGCTGGGTATCGATAAGGGGACCGAGGCGATCGTCGAATATATCCGCTCTAAGGCTATCCCCGTTGAAGGCAAGAAAGAGATCGCTCAGGTTGCCACCATCTCCGCCGCCGATGAGACCATCGGCAATCTGATCGCCGAGGTCATGGAGAAGGTCGGGAAGGACGGCGTGATCACGGTCGAGGAGTCCCGCGGGATTAACTTCGAGACCGAGTACGTCGAGGGTATGCAGATCGACCGCGGCTATATCTCCCCCTACTTCGTCACGAACTCCGAGAAGATGGAGGCCGTCATCGACGAGCCGCACATCCTCATCACTGATAAGAAGATCAGCGCTGTGCAGGATATTCTGCCTGTGCTGGAGCAACTGACGCAGCAGGGCCGGCGCGAGATCGTGATCGTGGCCGAGGACGTCGACGGTGAGGCGCTGGCTACGCTGGTGGTCAATAAGCTGCGCGGCGTGCTCAATGTGCTGGCTGTCAAGGCCCCGGGCTTCGGCGATCGCCGTAAGGAGATGCTGCGCGATATGGCGATCCTCACTGGCGGTCAGGTGATCAGTGAGGAGATGGGCCGCCGCCTCGATAGTGCGACCCTGGCTGACCTCGGTCAGGCTCGCCGCGTGGTGGCTACCAAGGATAACATGACGATCGTTGAGGGCCGTGGCAACCCGGCTGATATCCAGGCCCGCATCCGTCAGATCAAGGCTCAGATCGAGGAGACGACCAGCGACTACGACCGTGAGAAGCTGCAGGAGCGCCTGGCTAAGCTGGCCGGCGGCGTGGCCCTGATCAAGGTCGGCGCTGGCACGGAGGTCGAGCTGAAGTACCGCAAGACGCGCGTCGAGGACGCTCTCTCGGCGACCCGCGCTGCTGTTGAGGAGGGTATCGTCCCTGGCGGTGGCGTGGCTCTGCTGAATGCGATCCGCGCCCTGGACAATGTGAAGCTGGAAGGCGACGCCGCTACGGGCGTGACGATCCTGCGCCGCGCGCTGGAGGAGCCGATGCGCCAGCTGGCGATCAATGCCGGCCGTGACGGCTCGGTGATCGTTGAGGGCGTGCGCCGCGCTCAGCAGGAGCACAATAGCGAGCACTATGGCTATAATGTGCTCAGCGATCGCTACGAGGATCTGGTTGCTGCCGGGATCATCGACCCGGCCAAGGTGACGCGCTCGGCTCTGCAGAACGCGGCCAGCATCGCGGCTATGATCTTGACGACTGAGGCCCTGGTCACCGATATCCCGGAGAAGGAGAAGGCGCCTGCCGCTCCGGCTCCTGAGTACTGATCGGCTCGGCCGCAGGCAGGCTCGTTCAGAAGACTCTCCGCAATAGCAGGCAGGCTTCTCTCCCCCATGGAGAGGGGCCTGCCTCTGTACGCTCGCCCGCTGTCGGCGTGGCGCTCTCACCCAGCCAGCCAGCCAGCCAGCCAGCCAGCCAGCCAGCCAGCCAGCCAGCCAGCCAGCCAGCCACTCACTCACTCACTCACTCACTCACTCACTCACTCACTCACTCACTCACTCACTCACTCACTCACTCGCAGGCACTTCTGCGGCCCGCAGCCAGCTCACCTTACAGGCGATAGACGCGACGGGCGTTCTTTGCCCAGAGTCTGCGCCTGACTGCCTCGGGGTAGGCGCACACCATGGCCTCCAGGGCCTCGTACCAGCGCTGGTAGCTCGCTGCCAGCCGCACCACGGGCCAGTCGCCGCCAAAGAGGACGCGCTCGTCGCCGAAGGCGGCCAGAGCTATGGCGAGATAGGGGACCAGATCGGCTGTCTGCCAGCTCCGGTGATCGGCCTCGGTGACCATGCCGCTGATCTTGCAGACCACGTTGGGCAGCGCTCCTAGAGCATGCATCTGCTGGCGCCAGGGACCGAGCTGGCGTGCGCAGATCGGCGGTTTGCCCAGGTGATCGAGCACGAAACTGGTGTCGGGGCAGCGCCTCACCAGCTCGATAACGCTCTCCAGTTGCTGATGGCGAATGCACAGGTCGCAGGAGAGGCCGTAGTCGGCGAGCAGACGCACGCCGTCGACAAAGGCCGGGCGCAGGCAGCAATCGTCCTCGGGCTCGTCCTGGATATTGCGTCGCACCCCTTTGATCAGCGGCGAGAGCGCGTGCAGCGCTTCCAGATGCTCGCGCACCGCCAGGCCCTGCTCCAGCGGCGCGGCGGCGACGATGGCCTGCAGGCGTGGCTCGGCGCCTGCCAGCTCAACGACCCAGGCCGCTTCGCGCAGCGCCTCCTCTGGCGCTACCACGACCTCCACGTAGACCAGGGCCTCGATCGGCAGGCCCTGCGTCTCTTCATGGTACTCCATGGGACCATAGGACCGCTGGAGTGCTGGCAGATGCTGCAGCCAGGGCATGCTGAAGCGCTGCGGGTCCCAGAAATGCACGTGCGCATCGACGATCGGCAGTGGCCAGGAATCAGGTACTTCCTCATTCATGTTCCAATCCCCACTGGGGCGTGCGCTGTGTGCTGATCAGCCCCTCCCTCCTTCAGGATCGCATCGGGAGCACGGAGCGGTCAAGGGGGCGCGCTTCCTGAGCGCGGAACCGACGATGACACCCTCGCTTTTCTCCGCTCTCCACACAGAGCGGGCATGAACGCGCTCTGCACGGCGTCAGCGGTCAGCCAGTTACTGCTCGGCTGAGGCCTGGTAGATTGCATCCAGCTCGCTCCATAGCTCGTCCGGGATGGCCACCTGTGCCAGGGTCAGCGTCTCGCCGATGCGCTCCGGCCGCGTCACGCCAACAATCGTGGAGGCGATGCGCTCGTCGCGCAGCGAGAACTGCAGGGCCGCCGCTGCCAGCGGCACGCCGTGGCGCGCGCAGGCCTCCTGCATACGCCGCGCCTTCTGCAACAGCTCCGCGCTGGCCGCGCCGTACATGTAGCGTGGATAGACGTCGGGGCCTTTGGCCAGCAGGCCGCTCCCATAGGGGGCCGCGTTGACCGCCGCCACGCCGCGGCTTACGCAGAGATCCCAGAAGGTTGAGGCCGTCCGCTTGAGCAGCGTGTAGCGGTTGTGCGAGATCGCTGCATCGAAGAGGCCGGTCTCTACAAAGCGCGTCATCATGTCCAGCGGCCCCCCGGCGATGCCGAGATGGTCGATCAGCCCCTCTTCCTTGAGCTGCAGCAGCACCTCGACGGGTCCCGCGGGCGCCATCATTGTCTCAAAGGGATCGCCGGCGGGATCGGGAATGTATTCGGGGTCGTGCAGGTAGACGAGCTGCAGCCGCTCGAGGCCGAGGAGCCGCAGGCTGCGCTCCACGCTGCGCCGGATCTGGGCGCCGCTGAAGTCGCCCGTCTGCAGATCACGATCAGCCTTGGTCGCCAGTACAACGCCGGGGGGCAGGCCGCCCAGCTCGCGCAGCACCAGGCCGATGCGCCGCTCGCTCTCGCCATCGCCGTAGGCCGCGGCGGTGTCGAGGAAATTCAGCGGGCTGGCAAAGATGGCGCGAATGGTCTGCAGGGCGCGCTCTTCGGGCACCTCGTAGGAGAAGGTCTCGGGCATGCTCCCGAGGGGCGCGCAGCCAATGCAGATCGATGTCACCTGCAGCCCCGTTCTCCCCAGCGGGCGTCGGGGCCAGGCGGCAGAAGCTTCCGTTTGAGGGGACATCCTATGACTTCCTTTCCGATACCGTGACGATTTATTCAAAGGAGGGGGCCGGCGGGTCTCTCGCTCTTCTACAGGCTAGATCGCCGTCCAGCCTCCATCGATGACCAGCGCAGAGCCGGTGACAAAGGCCGCTTCGTCGGAGGCCAGATAGAGGGCCGCAGAGGCGATCTCCTCCGGTCGCCCCATGCGCCCCACAGGCTGGCGCGCGTGCAACTGGCGGCGCACCTCGTCCTCCTGGCCGGCAAAGTCGCGCGCCAGGTAGCCTTCGACAAAGGGGGTGTGCACGGTGCCCGGACAGATGGCATTGCAGCGAATGCCGCGCGTGGCGAAATCAGCGGCGATGGTGCGCGTCAGGGCCAGCACGGCCCCCTTGCTGGCGCTGTAGGCCAGGCGGCGCGCAACGCCGATGGTCCCCGCGACGGAGGCCATGTTGATAATCACTCCGCCGGGTGGCTGTTGCGCGAGCATCTGGCGCACCCCCTCGCGTGCACAGAGAAAGACTCCCCGCGCGTTGACACGCATCACGCGCTCCCAGTCCTCCAGTGAGGTCTCCAGGACGGTGCCGACATGGCTGATCCCGGCGTTGTTGACCAGAATGTCGAGACGGCCCTCGCGCGCAACTACCTCTTCCAGAGCGGCACGCACCTGCGCCTCCTCTGCTACGTCCAGCCGACAGGCGCGCGCGCGCCCGCCGAGGGCCAGGATCTCTTCGACGACACGCTGCGCCTCCTCTTCGCGAAGATCCGCCACCACGACCTGTGCACCCTGCTGTGCAAAGAGGCGCGCGATCTGTTCGCCGATCCCCGAGGCGGCCCCGGTGACAAAGGCGATCTTCTGCTCCAGACGAAACACCATGATGGACGCTCCATCCTCTGTTGCTGCCGGCAGCGCAACAGACAGCTCTTTCCTTGATCTGACGTGCTATAACGACAGCCTCAGGAGGTGGGCCCATCCGTATGGAAGACCTCTGTCATCAGCGCCCACCACTCACCGGGGGCGCGCGAATCTAGCGGCTCCTGCATGGGGTCTGTGAGGGACCACCATTCCTGGGTCTTTGGATCTGCTGCCATCTTTGCCATATCGGCCGCGTAGTCCTCGCCGATGTACTCGAAGTAGGCAAAGAGCAGCGTGCCATGGCGAAAGATCGTGTAGTTACGAATATGGCAGGCGTGAATGGTCTGCAGCACCTCTGGCCAGACGGCGGCGTGGAGGCGCTCGTAGGCCTCAATCTGCTCGGGCTTCAGGCCGATGATCTGCCCGACTCTGCGCATGGCTCCTTCCTCCTTATTGTATCGCAGCGGTCACTCACTGCAAGGCCGGTCCGTGCCTTCCGCTCCAGGCGGCACCGTCGGGATAGGTATAGGTGGCGATCGCGCTGGGAAGCAGCTTCACGCTGTAGCCTGGCGCCTGGGGTGGCAGATAGTGGGCTTCTCTGATGACCACTGGATCGACGAAGTGCTCATGCAGGTGGGGCGCGTACTCAACCATGCGTCCCTCCAGCGAGCCGCTCACGGCGATATAGTCGAAGAGCGCCAGGTGCTGCACATACTCTGAGAGGCCCACGCCGCCCGCGTGCGGGCAGACGGGCACGCCGAACTTCGCTGCCATGAGGAGCACTGCCAGTACCTCGTTGACGCCTCCTACGCGGCAGGCGTCGATCTGGCAGAAGCCGATGGCGCCCGCCTGAAAGAGCTGCTTGAAGATGATGCGATTCTGGATGTGTTCGCCCGTGGCCACGCGCACCGGGGCGATGGCGCGCGCGATCGCGGCGTGCCCCAGTACGTCGTCCGGGCTGGTCGGCTCCTCAATCCAGAGTGGCTCGAACTCGGCCAGTTCGTGCATGGTGGCAATCGCCTCGGGAACGTCCCAGACCTGATTGGCATCCATCATCAGTGTGCACTGAGGGCCGATCACTTCGCGCATCGCGCGTGCGCGACGACGATCCGCCTCGAGGCCCAGCCCGACCTTGAGCTTGAAGTGGCGCCAGCCCTCGGCCAGTGCCTGGCGGCAGAGGGCCTGCATCTGCTCATCGCTGTAGCCGGACCAGCCTGCTCCCGTGGTATAGGCTGGCAGGCCGTGGCGCAGTATCTCCTCCTCGCGTTGCCGCCGTGTGGGGGCCTGGCGCTGCAGCAGATCGAGGGCTTCCTCTGGGGAGAGGACATCGCTGATATAGCGGAAATCGATGCAGGCTACCAGTTGCTCTGGCGACATATCCACCAGTAGCTTCCAGAGAGGCTTGCCCTCAACCCTGGCCCACAGGTCCCAGATGGCGTTCACCAGGGCCCCCGTTGCCATGTGCATGACGCCCTTCTCCGGTCCCAGCCAGCGCAACTGGCTATCGCCTGTCATGGAGCGCCAGAAGGCTCGCATATCGGCGGTCAGCTCCTCGAGTGTCTGGCCAAGCACCAGTGGTGCCAGTGCGCGAATGGCAGCCACGCAGACCTCGTTGCCGCGTCCGATGGTAAAGGTCAGGCCATGGCCCTCCAGGCCGGTGGGATGATCGCTGCGTACAATCACGTAGGCTGCTGAATAGTCGGGGTCGGTGTTCATGGCGTCGGAGCCGGCCAGCGTCCGTGAGGTGGGGAAACGAATGTCGTAGGCGCGGACATCGACAATGGTGATCGCCACTCTTTCACTCCTTTGTAGCTGATCCGCCGGACCCAGCCAGCAGGGGGGGTGTCCTGGCTGCGGCCGTGCGCTTCGCCAGGCGTCGCTCGCGGACCCTGGCGGGCAGGCTGAAGACTGGCCGGCGATCTCTTTGATGATCCAGGCTCTCGTGCATCTTCTCTCGGCTGTATACAGCATACAGAACACGCTGTGCTACGTCAAGCTTTCGCGCGAAATGCACGGGATGCCACCAGCAGAGGCGCGATGCGGATGGCGGCGCTGCTGGTGGGGCGGGTGAGGCTGGCCGGCGGCTGCTCGCCCCCGGCTGGCCCGCTCAAGGCTGGCCGGCGGCTGCTCGCTCCCGGCTGGCGCGGGCTGCCAGGAGAAGCTGGCAGAGAGCAGAGGCGCCGCGGCCGGATCAGTGAGCCGGCCCCCCTGCTCGTTCGGCCTGCCCGGCCGGAGGTGGCGGAGAGCGCCGGATGCGGCGCCGCATGCGCGCCGGCAGAAATTCGCGTTCGGCCCGTTCGAAACGCGGCGTGAGTATCATCAGTGCCAGGGGGTCGTCGCCGAGTGAACCATAGGGGCGGCTGGCTCGCCCAGAGGCCACCAGCCGCCGGCGATACTCCTTTTCCCTGCGGCGGGCGATCGCTTTATAGATGTTCCAAGCCCCATCGGGCGTGTGCTGTGTGCTGATAAGCCCCTCCTTTACGCTCGCAGCGGGAGCGCGGAGCGGTCAAGGGGGTGCGAGCGCCCCCCAACCAGCGGGCGCGCGTGACCGCTTCCAGCGGGCGCCGCGGCCTGCCAGCAGGACCCCGGCGCTCCTTCTGTGGATGCGGGCGGCTTAGAGAGCGACCACGGCCTGCCGGACGTAGCCGTGTTGACAGGCGCGGCGGCGAAAGGCGCGACGCTCGGCAAGGCTGCCGTAGAGGCGCGTGCGAATGGCGGCCCATTCCCAGCGCAGCGCCTCGTAGGCGGTGAAGGCGCGGGGATGCTGCGCGAAATAGCCGGCCAGCTCGTGCGCCTGGTCCAGGTAGCCGCCCAGAATGAGGGCCTCCAGCGACTTCACGACGAAGCCGGCGCGCGCCCAGTGCCAGGTCCCATCGCTCAGCATCAGCTCGGGATGCCACCAGACGTCGAGGGTCAGGCGCGTCAATTCGTTGGCGGCCTGGGGCGCGGTCAGCAGGTCGAGCTGCAGGCGCAGCTGAGCGATATCGCCGTCGTGCAGCAGGGTGCCGCGCAGTTCGCGGGCGAGGGAGCGGGCCGTCTCCAGCATGGAGCCGTCGCTATGCTGGCGCGCGTATTCGCCGCTGAGGACCGCCAGGTAGGCGACCGGAACCTCGCTGTAGGCGGATGCGCGGTCGCGGGCCAGCGCGCGGGCGCTCTGGGCCAGCTCGAGGCCCTCGAGCAGGCGGCCGCTGCGCTCGGCCAGGGTGGCGGCGCGCAGGAGCAGGCGCGCCTGGCATTCGTCTTTATCCAGCGTCAGCACCACGGTTGGATCGTCGCAGGCGTCTGCGTCGGTCAGGGCCCTGGCGAGCGCTGGCGAGCTGAGCAGGAGTGTGCGTCGTAACATCAGTTCCACTCTCCACATAGTCAAAGTAGCAGGACCAACCCGATAGACACCACGAAGCCGGGCTTGCGGCGCGCCGCGAGGGCGCCGCCTTACCAGCCATTATCGAAATGTGACAACGGTTCCCACCTCTCTTTCTCCAGAGCGAGCCTGGTCAGGGGATGCCCTTCCAGCGCGTGTTGCCGCTGGCACTGCCAGTCGAGCTCGCTGGTCACCAGGAAACGCAGGCCGTTGGCGTGGGCGCAGAGTAGATGATAGCTGCCCGGCGGAGCTATCTGCTCCTGAATGTTCAGGACGGTGACTCGTGTTGCTCGATCGCTGCGAATGCGCTCGGTCAGCGCCTCTGCCTCTTCTCGCGTCATTGTGCCCGCTCCTTTCTCGCTCGTAAGCTGTTCGGAAGGTCTCAGTAGTACCAGATTGAGTATACCATATCAGAGATCTCTTATCAACACCTCTTCATAAGAGTGCTCTAAAATTAGGGATCACAATGAGATGTACTGTATCAAGTATCCCTCATTGGAGTGCCCTGATGAGGGAAGTTTCAACACTGGTGAGTGATCTGTATACTCAGAACAAGAAAGTTTGGGTGAAGCTGAGTGATAATCTCATGCTACGTTTGCGTGTCAGAGAAATCCTGCAGGAGAAAGGGATCAGTCAAGGTCGACTTTCTCGTGAAGCCAATATTCCGATTAACCTCGTTCGGCGTCTGGTGAACGACAAGCATTACATCCCGAGTTCCTTGACGCTCTGGAAGGTGGCGCGTTATCTCAAAGTGCCGATGGAGGAGCTGCTTGAGGAGGTAGAGGGGCCAGAGGAGGCCCGGGATCCAGCGTCGGAGAACGGGCACTATGAGGAGTGAGCGCCTGTTCTGCTGGTGGTCTTGAGGGAGCTTCATCCCGATGATGAAGCGGGAAGGCTGGCACACTTGAAGGAAGCGGGCCGGTGCTGCGGCGTGATGGCTGTGGCGCCGGTCTGGTTGCTTTTTGGGGGGGCGCAGTGGTGATGAGGGGAGAGGTCAGTCGGCTTCGGACGAGAGCTGGCGCCGGAGCTGCTCATAGTTACGGCGGACGGTGTGTGTGTCAGGGTGGCCGGGGCCCAGGACGCGCTCCCAGATGGCGCAGGCGCGCTCAAGCAGCGGGAGGGCCTCGTCGAGGCGGCCCTGGGCCTGGTAGAGAGCAGCGAGGGTGGTGAGGGAAGCAGCGGTGTCGGGATGATCGGGGCCCAGGACGCGCTCCTGGATGGCGCGGGCGCGCTCATAGAGCGGGAGGGCCTCGTCGAGGCGGCCCTGGTCCTGGTAGAGAGCAGCGAGGGTGGTGAGGGCGGTAGCAGTGTGAGGATGATCGGGGCCCAGGACGCGCTCCCAGATGGCGCGGGCACGCTCAAAGAGCGGGAGGCCGTCCTGATAGCGGCCCCGCTCGTAGAGATAGCCACCGGCATACAGCAGCAGGGCGACCGCCGCTGGCGTCTGCAGGGCCGGCGCTGCCTCGATCCAGACGGCGCATTGCAACGCATGCGGCAGCAGCCGCTCATAGCGCGGCCAGTCCTCGATCTCCTCCCCAGGATCGGCAGCCAGCAGGGCAGCGATCACCACCTGCTGCCAGGCCCGTTGCTCCTCGGGGGAGAGGCTGGCCCGCAGCACGACCTGCGCCAGCCGATGCACCTGCAGCGTCCCCGTCTGGGCATCGCGACTGAGCAGCGAATAGGCCCGCAGGGCCGCAATGGCCGCATTGAGGGCGCGCCGATCGCCCGCCGTCGCCGCCAGCGGGTGCTCCAGCATGGCCAGGCCCTCGGTCAGCAGGGAGTCCGGAATGGCGTCCGGCGCCAGAAAGGCGCAGAAGCGCAACAGATCAGCGGCCGCGGGGTGGCGCTCGCGTACCCGGGAGAACGAGAGGTCCCAGGTGATGGCGACGGGCAGCGGGTGGTCGCTGCGCAGCGGGTCCTGATCCCCGCTGCGCAGGCGCAGCAGCTCGATCTGCCGCTGCTGGAAGAGCTGGCGGTAGGCCGCCAGGGACTCGCCGGTGGCGGCCAGGTAGGCGCCGGCCTGATCGAGGGCCAGGGGGAGCCCGCCCAGCTCCTCGCTCAAGCGGAGCGCCTCCTGCCGCTCGGCCGGATCAGCCTGCTCGAAGGCCCCCTCGGCAGCCAGGCGACCGGCGCGGCGCAGCAGGAGCAGGGCGCCCTCTTCGGGAGGCAGCGTCTGCAGCTCCACGGGATGGTCCAGGCCCAGACCGAGGGCGCTCAGGTCGGCGGCGCGCGAGGTGAGGAGGAGGTGACCGGCCAGGGGCACGGGCAGGAAGGGGGAGCCAAAGGAGGCAGGCCAGTCCTGCAGGGGAGAGAAGAGCAGGGCAGGTTCATCCAGGTTGTCAAGGATGAGCAGATAGTCGCGCTGCTCCTGCAGCCAGCGGCGCACGGCCGGCACGATCCGGGCCAGCTCCCGCTCGTGGCGCACCGGCAACGAGAGCAGTTCAGCCAGCTGGCGATAGGAGGTATCCAGGGCCACCGGGCTGGCGGCATCGACCCAGAGAACGGCCTGGTAGCAGGAGCCGTAGCGATAGGCGTACTCGACGGCCAGGCGCGTTTTGCCGATGCCGCCCAGGCCGCTGATGGCCAGAGCCTGGCCGATGGCGGCCACCGAGCGCTGCTGGAGCCGCGCATGGAGCCGCGCCAGCTCGTCTGCGCGGCCAGTAAAGAAAGGGCTGGGAGGGAATGGGACATTCCAGAGCCGAGGGAGGCCAGCAGGGGTGCGGTGAGCCTGCAAGGACGAGCGATTTTCCAGGGCCTGGCGCACCCCGTCGGTGAGCAGGCGCAGGGCCTCGTCGGCGTCGCGTCGGCCAGCGAGGGGGATGCCGTCGGCTGGCAGGGGCAGCAGGGCACCAACAGGCGGACTCAATTCCCAGCTACAAGAGCGTAGCAGCACGG
The DNA here is from genome assembly GCA_042408965.1 of Ktedonobacteraceae bacterium. Lineage (GTDB taxonomy): Bacteria > Chloroflexota > Ktedonobacteria > Ktedonobacterales > Ktedonobacteraceae > Thermogemmatispora. The sequence continues at coordinate 5,909 of JBHOQN010000099.1, read as the reverse complement.
GGAGCAGCACGAGCTCGCCGGCGTCGTGGCGCTGGCGGGCCTGCTGCAGCTCGGCATGGCAGGCATCAGAGGCGAGGGAGTCGGGGCTGAGCAGGGCCAGGCAGAGCGCGGCGCGCGCGAAGGCGTCTGCACGCTCCTGGGCGGCATGGCTGCCGGGGGAGAGCAAGCCCTCATCCCAGAGCGAGATGAGGCCCTGCCGTTCGAGCGGCCGCAGGGCAGTGAGCACGCGGTCATGCCAGTGCCGGTCAGCAGAGGACCCTGACCAGGAGCAGAAGACCAGTGCGGGTTCAGGCATCGGCAGGTCCTTCCGAGGTCGAGCGCCTCAGCGTGGCGGCGCTGAGCATTGAGCACGATCGATGAGTACAGGAGCAGTATAGTCGAATGGGAGAGAAAAGGCAAGGGGTGCAGGTGCATGGTGCGGAGGCGGGGGCGCCGGTCTCTGCTTCTCAATATTGCTTGCTTGTTTAGTTATACTGTTCTTGTGTAAAATGAAAAACATTCGATAAACTCTTGATTTATGTGTGCAAATCTGCTATACTCACCAGCGACATCACCTTGCAGAACAGGAGGCTGAGCGCCAGACGATGGCATCCCGTTGGGATCGGAGCATGAAGCAACTCTTTGCGCTGGCCGCGCAAGACCTGATCACCTTTGTCCTGCCAGAGGCCCGTTTCCTGCAGCAAGCTTCTGGGGAGTTTGTCCTCAGGCGAGATGCCCCACTGACCGGGCCTGGGGCGCTCTATGCTGATGTGCTCAGCAGGTGTCTGCTGGAGGGGCAGCCATTGCTGGTGCACCTGGAGTTTCAGAGCCGGGCCGATGAGCAGATGGCGCAGCGTCTCCTGGTGTATAATATTCCGGCGGATCAGCGTCATCGCTGTCCGGTCTATTCATCATATAGGAGCAGGAGACCCCCGCCTTCAGGCATGGGGAGGAATGCGCCAGCTCCTTTCTCTGCTTGACAATAGCCTGACGTATAGGATCTACTATCTGCATGGATAGAACCATCGTTGTGCAACTGAAGCCCTCGCCAGAGCAGGCCCGCAGCCTCAAGACCACGCTGGAGCAGGATACCGCCTGCTTCAATGCCGTCTGTCGCGAAGGATTTACGACAGGATGCAGCAATGGAGTGGAGTTGCACAAACGGACGTACTATCCCCTTCGGGCTGAATATCCTGACCTTCCTGCTCAACTGGTTGTTTCGGCCCGTGTCAAAGCGACGGAAGCCGTCAAATCGGCCTTGACCTGGAAGATCAAGAAGGAGCAGGCCTATCAAAAGCGGGTTGCAACAGCCAGGAAACAAGGCAAGCCTGCTCCTGCCTTCAAACCCGTTCGCTGTCCTCACAGCGACAGGGTGGGTATCCGCTATGATCAGCGTTCGTGCTGGGTCACGTGGGAGACCTTCACCTGTAGCGTTGCTACCGTGAACGGGCGTATGGTGTTGCCTTTCACGGTTCCTGCTCACCTGACGCAGTACGTTGGCTTTCAGGTTTGTAGTGCAGACTTGTGCTCCCGTCAGGGGCGTTTTACCCTTCACATCGTCGTCTCCATCCCTGAGCCGGTGGTCGCCCCCACGCCAGAGGTGATCGGCGTGGACCTGGGGCTCAACCGCCCGGCCGTGACCTCCACACGCCGCTTCCTCGGTGAGAAGCGATGGAACGAGCAGGATCGGCGTCTCTTTCGCCTCAGGAGACAGCTGCAAGCCAAAGGCACTCGCTCGGCAAAGCGTCACCTCAAGAAGCTGAGCAAGAAACCGTTTCGGCTGCACCGCGACCACGATCACGTCCTCTCGAAGCGCATGGTCTAGAACGCACCTCCAGGAAGCACGCTCGTCCTTGAGAACCTGACCAACATCAGGGAAACTTCCAGGATGGGAAGAGGCAACCAGAAACAGCGTGAGAACAAACGCCGATTGCACAGTTGGAGCTTTGCACAACTGTCCTCGTTTGTCGAGTACAAAGCGCAGGCCAGAGGGATCAGGGTCGTCAGAGTTGACCCCCGACATACCTCGCAGACCTGCTCTCGTTGTGGCTACCAGCATCGTGCGAATCGTCGTTCTCAACGTCTCTTCCTTTGCCGTCAATGCGGCTATCAGCTCAATGCCGACCTGAACGCTGCTTATAACATTCGAGAGAAGTACCTGGCTTCTCTTGCTCAGGATGGTACATCTGTCCTGAGTGGGCCGACCTGTCAGGCGGCCTCTCGTGTCCACCCTTCGGGGTGAGATGCAAGCCCCCGCCTGAAGGCGTGGGGTTCACCTGACGCGTCATCTATCTGCGGCGCTGTCGGGTGTCGGTGACCCCCTACCGGCGGCGGTTGCCGGACGCCTCGCCCGTGCATGAGTTCCATTTCGGCCTGGTGCCGCTCTGGGAGTGCTCTTCGCAGGAGCTGCTGGATCGAAAGCTGCCAGGGGTCTGGCCCCTGCTGCCGTTGAGTCGCGATGGGAAGAGTCGCTGGGTGATTCGCGCGATGATCGAGCAATTGCAGCAGGCCCAGCAGTATGAGCTTCTGGAAGTAGGATTGTTGATTGCCTCGCTGGCCTGGGAGGAGGCTCCAGCCAGTGAGCGCCAGTGGCTTGAGAAGGAGATTGCAATGCTGACTGAGTTTTTGCAGGAACTGAAACAGACCGATGCCGCCCGCGCGCTCATTGAGGAAGGACTGCAACAGGGGCTGCAGCAAGGCCGTCAGGAGGGGCTGCAGCAAGACTTGCAAGAGGGTCGCGAAGCGCTCGTTGAGGGGGTGCGCAGCCGCTTTCCTCAGTTGGAGCAGCTGGCAATGACAGTGGCGCCTCACATCCATTCGCTGCGCATCATCCATCGGCTCCTGCTCGCCATCGGCCAGGCCTCCGACGCCGAGCAGCTGCATGCCCTGCTGCACTCTCACCTGGCGGATGGCGAGGGCCAGCCCCCGACCGCTGACCGCTAAGACGCGCTGCCTCCCGCTCCGACCTGGGGCGACCCCGGCAGGCGGTCGACTCCCTAGGAGCGGGCTCTGAATCGTGAGGCGTGACTCTTCTCACACCCCAGCGTCATTGCGATTAAACCCTCCATGGCATGCCGTACCACCACATACACGCCATACCATTCCACACCGCGATCTATTGCATCCTCCTCTGTCTGGCAGCAATCCCTATAGCATGCCCCACAAATTATAGAATGTGAATCCTTTCCTATTCCATTCTACCAGACTCTATGCTATCATAACGACGGCAGAACAGCTATATTGATGTGTTTTCTCTGACGAGAGCCTGTGTTCATCACCAGACCCCAGGAAAGGTCTAAAGTAGCAGCTACGTCTGTCGCTGCCTGGCAGCGAGAGGAAGAGAGAAGGAGCTACCTGCATGGGCGATCAGATCTTCTTTAATGTAACCGAGTTACGTCAGACAGCCAGGCAGATCGCCACGGAGACCAGTGAACTCCGGGGCGTCACCTCCAGACTGCTCGGCCAGATCGACTCCACCAGTCAGCAACTCCCCCCTCCTGCTTACGAGTACTCCCAATCGAACATGACCCGGGTCAGAGCTTTCCTCGAGCGCTCCATGGAGATCCGCGACCGTATCAGTACCCTGCTGAAGGTCACGGCCGACGCCGCCGAGCAGTTGGACAGGCAGATGGCCCAGGTCTTCAACGAGGCCAGCCAGCCATAAGCGCGGCGGCGTGGATCAAGAGCAGGGAGGAAGGAGCAGATGGCCAGATACATCACCTTCAGTAACCCCGTAATGCTCGTCACCGAGGCGCTGGCGCAGCCGCTTGAAGAGGCCGCCGCCCAGTGGCGCGAGCTGGGCAATAGCCATGCCCGGGCCAACGACGATCTGCGCCATCAGAGCGCAGCCATCTCAGGCGTGATCGGCGATCGTGCCGCCAGCGCCTTCACGGACATGATCAGCAAGCAGTACCAGTATACTCAGAGCATCACCGACTCCATCCAGCAGATCGCCGATGTCCACCAGACCGGGGCGAATCTCCTTCGCGACGCCGCCCATCTTGTCGATCCTCTGCTCGGTCCCTATATCGATATCCTCAACTGGATCATGCAGCGGCTCACGCCCGGTCTCATCGTCAGAGAGGGCGAGTCTCCGGTTCACGCCGTCTGCGAGGATCTGCGGCAGACCGTTCGGAGCATGCTCCACAGCGGCGGCAGCTTCTTCAGCGATCTCTTCCATCTGAACTTCAGCGCTGTCGCTCAGGACGCCGAAAACGAGTTCAAGGGGCTGGAGCGCCTGGCGGGCGATGCGCTGGCGATGATCGCTGCTGTGGAACCTGTGATGGCGCAGTGGGCGGCTCGTACTCAGGAGCTGATCTTCTGGGTGATAAACGAGGTCCAGCGCATCATCGACGGCATCATCGACTGGCTCTTCAACGTCTCGGACATAGCCAATCAGATCGCGATCCTCTCGGACCCCAATGCTCTGCCACAAGAAAAGGCCCTGGCGGCAGGCATGCTGGTCTTCAATGTCGTGCTTGACATCACGATGTTCATTCCGGGCGCCGACATCGGCTCACTGGGCCTGAAGGGCCTCCTGAAGCTGCTGGAACGCTTCGGCCTGAGGGAGCTGCTGACAGCCGCGGCCGACAAATTGGTGAGCCGTGCGGTGCAGAAGATCGCCGACAGTCTCACGGAGAAGCTGGCCGCCGATCTGGTCACCTCGATCAAGCCTGGCCTGGAACAGGTGGTGCGCTCGATCGTTGACGACTGGCTCAGTGGCCGGCTCTCGTCCGCAGAGGCGCGCGCCGCCTATCAGGCGCTCATCGACGGTGTCAAACGCTACAGCGCCGATGACCTGCGCACGATCTTCACGCGCTTCAGCAGCGACGACGCCAGAACAATCATCGAGCACAATATCCAGCTCGCCGATATCGATAAGCTGATCCAGGACAGCAACCCCAATTTTCGCCTGAGCGACACCAACGCGGTCCATGCTCTCGTCGGACCGCCGGGAACAACGCCGCGCATCATGGGGCGGGGCGCACAGGGAGCTGACATCCAGTTTGTTGATCAGAACGGCAACGTCGTGCTGAGGCGCGAGTGGAAGTGCATTACTGGAGGATATAATTCCTTCAACGCAGATATCAGAATGGCTGCGAAAAAGCAGGCCCTCTATCACGGCGAGGTCTGGATTCAGGTGCCGGAGGGGACACCTGCTAGTGACTGGATCAAAAGCTTCCGCAGGACAAGACCCGCTGATCAACTCAGCAAATATGCAGGGATCTTTATGATGATCGTTGACCCCAGTGGTACGATCATTTTCGAGGGTCCGCTCGTCCCCTGATCCAGAGGTAAAACCGTGTGCACTGGTATTAAGCGCCTAGAGCAGGCAGCCTTTCGCTGCTCCGAGAGCGTGATGGCAGAGCCTCCTGCGGGCAAGGGAACCTCCTGGGAGCACGACTTCGCGGGGGACGGCAGGTGTCTGAGCTGGCCGGCGACCCTCATGAAGGTCGGGCCACGATCACTTGCGCAAGACGAGAGGAGAGAGGTGATATGAGATGAGCATCTATGGTCGCCTCGCTTGCATGAACTGTAAAGTGACACTCTGGCTGGGTAAGACCATCTTCAGGAGCGAGAGTGCCACTGATCATCGTGTCCTCTTCTTCCACATGGGAGAGAAAGAGGAACCCCTTGATAGCGAGCAGCGCGACCTGAGCGCCGTTCTCTGGAAGCTGCTCGCCGACCACACCGATCACCGCCTGCTTGTCATCATTGAAGGCTCCAGGGAGTACCTGGCTCTTCTCGATGACGACGAGACGTACGAGATCGGCGGCGACACCTTCAAAGACGTCTCCTTCGCGGACTACCTGGCCGACTGGCCCGGCCTGCTGCCTCCTCCTCAGGCCGTCGCCGAGCCGGGCGCCCCATCCGCGCGCCGCGAAGTGCTCACCCTGGTCGATCCCTCCTTCAGGGCCTTCGAGCGCACC
>JBHOQN010000092.1:0-9642 GCA_042408965.1 Ktedonobacteraceae bacterium | reverse complement strand
CCCTGCAACTGACCCCCAGCGCCTCCACCACGGGGCAGTGCACCCAGACCATCAGCGTCCAGCCCAACCACAGCTATACCCTGAGTGCCTTTGTCGATGGACCCTACGCCTTCCTGGGCATCAACGGCGGCGCCAGCAACTTGACCAGTAGCAGCAGCTATACTCTGCTCTCGGTCTCCTTTACCACGAGCGCCACGACCACCAGTGTGACGATCTATGTCCATGGCTGGTATCTGCAGGGGAACGTCTACGTCGACGATGTCTCCCTGCAGTGAGGCCAGGGAACTCGGGCAGCAGGGAGAGTCGTCTCTCCCTGCTGCCTCTCCTGCCTCCGCGCTCGACACCGGGACCAGTCAGTCTCCTTGCGCAGCCTCAGTTCACCGCGCTGCAGATAACGATGGGCCAACTGATCAGCCAGGAGAATCACCCCGGCGGCAGATGGCACCTCGGCCCACACGGCACCGGCTACTCCTGGCGGTAGAACCACTGAGGGACCGCTCCCCACGCTCGCTGCAACCTGGCCAGGCCAGCATTGTGGTGAGACCCCTCAGCCAGATCGTATACGCGAAAGCCAGCAGCATACAGCATGCTGGGGACCGGCCGCGATCATGCGAAGAGCAGATACCATTGCCTGCACCTCAGAGCCTCTCTCACAGGAGAAGGGAGCGCTATGACCGAAGAGCAGCCTCATGTCCGCCTCGGCAACCAGTAGCGCTCCGCATGGGAGACCGAATCGGAGCCGATCTGACGGCTATAGCCAGCGATGCTCCTATAGAGAGCCGCCAGGCTGCCAAAATTGATTCCTACCTGAGAAGCATGCAGCTCAGCTGCTTTCTGTCGTAAATGAAGGACCGACGAGATCTCAACCACCAGGGGATCGAGCTGCAGCTTCAGCTCCCGCAGACGCCGCTGCAAGGCCCGAGGCTGCAACACATAGGGGAAGTCCTCATAGAAGGTGACGCTGGCACCGCACCGGCTGAGACGCGCCGCCACCGCCGCGACAACCTGATGGTCCACATGCCGTCCGATCCCCAGAGGAGCATACCACTGGAGGGCTGGAAAACGCTCGTGCAGACTCAGCAGACGACGGAAGAGATCCTGCTCGATCCAGGCATCCCGGGCATGCACGCTGCCACCAATCGAGCGGGCCCAACGGTAGAGTGGAGGCGATCCGCGATAGATCGCATCCAGATACTCGAGCCAGAGGTAGTCCGCCTGCACCAGCCCACAGGCCTGGCTATCCTCACGACGCCGTACCTGCAGCAGCGCAGCGGTATCCTGCTCAAAACCCATGGCACGCTGAAGTTTGCGCGCCAACGCACTGAGCTTCAACTCAGGATCAGGCTGGCCGGCAAAGACGGTGATCACCAGCGCTCCCTCTCCAGCCTGTGTTCGTAGGGCAATGGCGCCACCACATGAATAGACAACATCATCAAAGTGCGGCGATAGATAGAGGTGGCGGTGGCCGGCAGTAACCATATCGATACGCTCAATGAGCAAGCTCACACCTCTCCTGATGAGAAAAAGCCCAGGGACCCCATAGAGTTCGCTGAGCTACAGGCCCTGCCACCAGGTAGTCCGGGCACCCCCGTCGCATCGGCCAGAACAGCTAACCAAACAATGGACGAAAATGCGTCAGCGAGTAAGTGGGATTGCGCAACTGGCGCTCGCCCACCACCCTGGCGGGCACCCCCCCCACAATCGCATACGGAGCCACATCACGAGTCACCATCGCTCCGGCCATCACCACGGCTCCCTCGCCAATAGTGACCCCACCCAGCACCGTCGCACGCATCCCGATAAAGGCATAATCTCCAATGGCGATCGGTTCATAGACGCTTTTATGCTCAGGATCATTGACATCGTGGGAGCCACTGACCAGCCAGACCCCTGGCGAGACACTGACGTTCTCCCCAATCACCAGGCCGCCAGTAACATGGACCAGACAATCATAGTTGATTACGGATCCCTTTCCGATAGAGACCGTTCGTCCCTGGCCGCGCAGGCCCGCTAGCTGCACTCGTAACCCCATCAGGATGGTCGCCTGAGGATCAATATGCCAGCCGAGCACTTTGCGATACCAGGCATAACGAACCGTATAAGAAGGAATATGACTGATCACATGATTGGTCAGATATTTGATAAAATCCCTGAAAGCGTCCCTCATTGTCCAGCCTCCGGTATGATCGATCATGCCTTACCTCACCTCGGTGTGTAGCGGCCCAGCAGCGCGATCCCGCTTCAGGCGGCAGATAGCAGCAGCGAGCCATTACCTCACCAGAAGTATCAGACCACCAGACAGCTCCAGGCCAGCAGCAGCTCCGATGCCCGTAGCACCCATACACTCAACACCATACGAGGGCGCCAGCCAGACTCTCCATGCGTAACGGTGTGCCTGCTTCACCACACGGTTATACCATCCCAACGTAGCGAAGAGATAGTCATGGTGGTAAAGAACCAGTAACATTCTGGCGGCCAGGTGCATGAACGTAGAGAGCAGCACTACAGCCCGACAGGCGTCCCTGGAGGGCCTTCCAGCAGGTAGCGCGATATGCACTCACGAACCGCTGTCACAACGCCATCTTCACATGCACGGATACCACTTCACCATAGAGAAAGAGGTACCCTTGTAACAGACTGTGTGTAACGAGAGACGAAGGAGGTACGCCGTTGTGGGGCGTGTTCTTGAAGTGATCTTTCGGCGACCGGGCCAGCTCCTGGCTCTCCTGATCCTGCTGCCCATCGCAGCGCTGGCCGTCGCTTACTTTCTACCGCGATCGTACGAGACAACAGCCTCTCTCTGGGCACTGAGGCGCTATGAGGTCATCGGCGCAACCGGGCCCGAGACGAACCTGCAGGCCTCCCCGGCTGATACTCAGACGACGGCCTTAAGCGAGCTACTACAGAGTCGCTCCTTTGCATTGACGGTCGCCAACCAGACCGACCTGGCCTCGACACTGGATGAGCATACACGCTCCGATCCCCACCTGCGCGACGATGCGCTCTTCCAGGAGATCTCTCAGCACGTGATCGTACGCTCCCAGGGGTACAACCTCTTCACGATCAGTTACGAGAATCACAGCGCGATCATCGCCCAGCAGGTCGTCCAGGCCGTGATCAAGACCTACGCCGAGCAGAGTCAGAAGTTTACCATCGCCGAGGCTCAGTATCTGCTGCAGAGCTATCAGGCCCAGCTGCTGAAGGCGAAACAGGATGCCGATGCGGCCGCTGCTGCGGAATCCAGCTACCTGGCTAACCATCCCGATGTGGCACGCAACGTATTGCGCTCTGGCCCCGACTACGCTGCGGCCGTCGATCCTCAGTACGGCGTATTACATAATCAGACCGTCCAGGCCCAGGCTACGGTCCAGAACCTGCAAACCACTATTGCTGGCATCAATCAGGACCTGACCTCCCAAGGAGGAGGTACGGAAAGTCTCTTTAATGTCATCGACCCACCGGTCGTCGCTGTACAGCCAGTCTCGCGCATCAGGCTCTTCCTCATGGCAGGAGGAGTCGGCCTGGGCGGTGGCCTGGTCTCTTGCGCTCTGCTGGTGATGCTGCTGGCACGCCGCGACCGGGCCATCTATACGCCGCCCGATCTGCAAAAGGCAACCAACTTCCCCGTGCTGGCCCAGCTTCCCCGCCTGGGAGAACAGGGAGTCGCCCTGCTGATGCCTGTCTCAGGTCCCAGAGAGCTTCTACCCGGCACTGATGGGACGTCCAGTGCTCTGTGAGGAATAGCATGCCAGATGGAGAACATCTTGAGATGAACCCGGAAGACCTTGAGGGGGATCAGCCTACGATGAAGCTTCCTGCCGCGCGCCTCAATGGAACGAGCAGGAGCGTCGATGTGCAGCACAATCCAACCCAGAATTCCAGGCCCCAGGAAGAGAGGAACGCGAATCAAGCTATGGCAGAATCAATTACTCGTGTCAGTATTCCTGAGACACCTGCGCCAGCGACTGAGCATGACAAGAGTCAGCTATCACTCACAGGAAAGCAACCGCAACAAAGGACTGCAGGCAAGAAAAAGGCCTCGAAGAAAGGGACAAGCCAGGTTGTCTCCCACGACCTTCTGAGCGCGCAGGCGATGCGCGAGCGCTGTCGCCAGATCTGCGCCACTATTTTCTTCCGTGAGCGCTCCCCAGCCCACAGCCTGGGCTTCACCAGCGCCGTCGGCGGCGAGGGGAAAACGCTGCTGGCCATGGTCACGGCCAGTGTGCTGGCTAATGATAGTAGCAAACCAGTGACCTTGCTGGAATGCACCTGGGAGCGTCCTCGCCTGCATGAGCACTTCGGACTGGATCGCCAGCCCGGTCTGGCTGAATGGATTCGAGGCGAGTGCTCTGAGGAGGAGATGCGCCATCGCATCACCGAGAATCTGACGGTGATACCCGCTGGCGATGACAAGGGCCATGCCATGCGCCTGATCCATCAGATGCATGAAAAGGATCTGTTCACGCGCCTGCGCCATGGGTATGAGTCCTTCATCGTCGATCTCCCTGCTGTCGTGACTTCAGGCTACGGTACTCTGGCCGCAAGTCTGGTCGATGCGCTGATCGTCGTCGTGCATGCCGGCGTCACTCCTGACGTCCTGGTCGGCGACGCCTGTTCTCAATTGAAAGAACTGCCAGTTCAGGGAATCTTGCTCAACCAGATCGAGAGCCGCATCCCCCGATGGATACGCCAGATGCTCTAAAAGCTGGAGTAATCGATGAAAACGCTTTTTGTCATGATGGGACTTTTCATTATACTCAGTCTCTTTATCCGTCGGTATTCGGTGAAGACTCGTTTCTTGATGCTGGCAGTGATCAGTATCTTGATTCTCTATACAACCTTCTCATAATGAAGCCAACCAGAAATGCGAGCCGTGATGAATATCGCTTCTATGCCAGACACGCAATCACAGAGTACTACAGAGGAGCTACAACGAGCAGACCGTAAGGTCGACGTGCTGGTGCTCTCTGTCACCTTCGCGGTGGGCCTGAGCCTCATCCCCGTACTGGTGCTGGCTGGCGCTGCTCTCGGCTTCAGCATCGTAGCGGCAGTGGTCGTCACTGCGCTCGCTGCTCTCCTGATCATCAAGTGGCCCCTCACTGGCTTCTTCATGACCCTGGGATGCGTGCTGGTGATTGAGCAGAACCCACTGCAATACCATATTCTGACCGATCAGCTCAATGTTTTCTACTGGCCACCCAGCCTGGCTGGCCTGATCGAACGACCGATCGGTTTCTTGATGCTCTTTACCTTCTTCATCTTTCTCTGCCATCGCCTGGCCAAACGGCAGGAGGGCCTGCGTGGTGGTCCTCTGCTCTGGCCGTTCCTCTGCTACCTGGCCTTCGTCGCCATCGGCGTGGTTCACGGTGTGACCAGTGGAGGTGACTTTAAGATCATTGCTCTGGAGATCCGCCCTTTCTGGTATCTCTTCGTCTCTTACTTGATGGCTTACAACATGATCTCTCAGATCAAGCACTTGCGGCTCTTCTTCTGGTTTGCTATCCTCGGCGCTGGCTTCAAGGGTGCCCAGGGGGTCTATATCTATCTTGTTGTCCTGCACGGAGACCTGAGCAATCAGAATGAGATTATGGCTCACGAAGAGTCGTTCTTCTTCGTGGCCTTGATCCTTCTGATCATCCTCTTCTCTCTTCTCTACCGCTATCGCGCACAGCTCTATGCTGCTCTGGGGGTCCTGCCGCTGGTTCTGATCGCCCTGATCGCCAATAAGCGACGGGCCGATTATATCGCGCTCGTCGTCGGCCTGGTGGTCGCTCTGGCCTTTATCTTCTATCTGAAGCCGCAGATGCGCAAGCAACTGGTCATCGGTACTCTGCTCTGCCTCGCCCTGGGCACTGGCTATGTGCTGGCTTTCTCCCACAGCAACGGCAGCTTCGCCGAGCCGGCCAGGGCTATCATCTTTGTGATCAGCCCGGACTCCAGCGATCTGCGCGATTATAACTCCAACCTCTACCGCCAGATCGAAAACTACGATCTCAAATACACGGTCAAACAGAATCCGCTCCTGGGGATGGGGTTCGGCAAGCAATTCCTCAGGCCTATTCCATTGCCCAGCCTCGATGACGGCAACCCCGATTTCGGAGGCAATCCTTATCTGTATGTGCCCCATAATACCATCTACTGGGTCTGGATGCGCCTGGGACCAGGTGGCTATATCGCCCTCTGGTACCTGCTGGGAGCCCTGATCGTCCGCGGCGGCCTCATCGCGCGCCAGTTAAAAGATCGCTCTCTGCAATTGATCGCCGTCTACATCATAGCGGTTGCCTGCATGGAGATCATCGTTGCCTACGCCGACTACCAGCTCTTCTTCTATCGCAACGTTATCTACCTGGGAATGCTGGCCGGCATCCTGATGAAGCTTCCAGCCCTGGATCGGCAAGCTACAAGGGAGGTCGTAGAGCAGCCGACTCAGGCCATACCTCCGCGACCACTGCTCCAGAAAAGCGAGGTCATATGCTGATCATGCTGATCGTACGAGGTCTGCTGCTCACTGCTGAGATTCTGCTCGCTCCGCCAGTTCTCTATCTGGGCACCGTCGCGGTCGCCGCTCTCATAGCAACGCGGCGCCGGCGGAAGGTGCTGGCTGCTGGCCCACAAGCCGGCGCTCCCCAGCAACCTTTACAGCTCACGCGCTTCGCCCTCCTCATCCCCGCGCACAATGAGGAGCTTGTGATCGGAACACTGCTGGAAAGCCTGCAGCGTCTCACCTATCCCGCTGACCGTTATCAGGTCTATGTGATCGCCGATAATTGCAGCGACGAGACCGCTCTTCTGGCCCGCACCAGCGGCTTCGCCCGGGTCTATGAGCGTCAGGATACGCTGCGACGGGGCAAAGGCTATGCCCTCAACTGGATGCTCAGCCACCTGGAGGCCGAGGGCGCTGAGTACGACGCCTGTGTGATCGTGGACGCCGATTCCGTGATCCAGCCAGATCTGCTGATACAGTTTGACGCCGCATTGAGGCAGGGTCTGGCCAGAGGCGAGCTGCTCCAGGCGCTGCAGGCCAGCAACAGTGTGCTCAACATCTCTGACTCGCCCGGCACGGCCCTGCGCTGGCTGGCCCTCTCTCTGGTCAACCATGTACGCCCTCTGGGCCGCAATGCCCTGGGAGCCTCCGCCACACTGACGGGCAACGGTATGTGTCTGAGTCGGGAACTGCTGGCTCGCTATCCCTGGCAGGCCTTCTCTCGGGGAGAGGACTATCAGTATTACCTGACTCTCGTGGAGCAGGGGATCCGCGTGCGCTACGTTCCAGAGGCGCTGGTGCGCTCGCAGATGCCCACGACGTTCGCCCAGATGCGCAGCCAGGATATGCGCTGGGAGGCCGTCGAACCAGAGCAACCGGCACGCCAGGTGGCACTGCGCCTGCTGCACCAGGGCCTGCGCTACCGCGACTGGGTACGCCTGGAGGCGGCGGCGGAGCTGCTGACTCCCCCCCTCTCGGTGCTGGCAGGAGGCGCGCTCCTGGTTATGAGCGCCTCGTTGCTAACAGGCTGGCTGCCAACAACAGTGCTCGGTCTCTTGCTCGCCGGGGGACAGCTCCTCTATACAGGCGCTCCTCTGGTCCTGCTTCGCCCACCTGATGGTCTCTACAAAGCTTTGCTCTATGTCCCGGGCTTCGTCATCTGGAAGCTCTGGGTCTACCTGATCCTCCGGCACCGTACCAAACACGATAAGGAATGGATTCGCACTGATCGCGCTCTATCTGTGAAATAACAGCGTTGCTGGTAGAACGAGGGGAGTATTGTATGTCGTCGCTGCATATCGGCACCATCACCTACGACTGGTACCCTTTCGACCCTCTGGTCCGTCGCCTTGCAGAGGCGGCTCTCAGCGCTGGCCATTCGGTCGATGTGGTCTGTCTCCGTCACGGCCAGGAGCAGCGCTTTGAACTATGCAATGGGGTTGCTACCTACCGCCTTCCGATGGATCGCGACTTCGGCCGTTCACTGCCAGTGACCCTCCTGGGCTGGCTCTGGTTCATGGTGCGGGCAGGCCTCACGATCACACGCCTGCATTTTAAACGGCCCTATGATGTGATCCATATTCACAATATGCCTGATTTTCTGGTCTTCGCGGCTCTGATTCCGCGCCTCTTCGGAGCACGAGTTATTCTGGAGGTACAGGATGTCTCGCCCGAACTGATGGCCGCCAAGGCCGGAAAGCGCCTGCGCCCCATCGTTAAAGCCCTGGCAGCGCTGCAGGAGCGCCTTGCCACGGCGTTCGCGCACCACGTCATTACGGTGGGCTGGCCGTTTGAGGAGCTGCTGCTCCGGCGAGGGGTGCCGCCCAGGAAGCTCTCTATCATCCTGAACAGTCCAGATCCTCGTCACTTTCCAGCCTCACGTCGCGAGCGCTGCCCCTCCAGAGAAGAGGACGGGGCCTTCATTGTGATGTATCATGGGACCCTGGCCGAGCGCAACGGCCTTGACGTCGCCATTCGCGCGCTGGCCCTGGCGCTCCCTGCCGCTCCACGCCTGCGCCTCGATATCCAGGGACGTGGAGAGCAGGTCCCCGTGCTTAAGCAACTGGCGGCGGAGCTGGGAATCAGTGAACACGTTACCTTCAGGGATCCCTGTCCGCTGGAGCATCTCGTCGATTTCATCGCTCACGGTGATGTCGGCATTATTCCCTATCGCAGCGACGGCTTCATGGACCTGGTGCTGCCCACCAAAGCCTACGAGTTCGCCTGGCTGGAGCGGCCGATCATCGCCGCAGATACCAGGGCCATACGCTCTCTGTTCCGATCCGAGTCGATTGTTTTCTGCGAGCCTGGTCAGCCGGAGAGCTTTGCAGCAGCCATGCTCGATCTCTATCAGCATCCAGAAAAATGTGCCCAACTCGCCCAGAACGCTCTGGAGGATTTCGCCCCCTACCGTTGGGAACTGATGGCACAACGCTACAACGACCTGTTGAGTAGCCTGGGTCCTGCTCGTAGTGGCTCTCCTACAAGCAGGCAGCCGGAAGCAGTCCCGTCCGACACGATGGAGGCCGCGGCCAGCTCAGGCCGATCAGGCGACTAGAGTAGCCGTGCCAGCCTCCGGGGTATAGCCTTCCCATGGCACGGGTCCGGCCAGATAGAGAGGCACAGGGGAATGGGCTTCGTTGCCGCGTGGACCAACTTGGTGTGAAGATCAGCATGCCAGCCAATAGCAGCGTTCTTTGAGCAGTTTCAGTTGATCGAAGGAGCAGGATATGCTACGAGACCGGTTGATAGACGCGGCCACCAGACTGGGCATTGATCACCACCTGCGAGAACTGCGAGCGACCATTCTGCCAGCCTACCGGCGTGATCGCGCTGAAGCTCTGCGCCTGCGGGCCTTGCTGGCTTCACTGCTCACAGCAGATGCAAACTGCATCGATATCGGTGCGTACCGCGGCCGTGTGCTGGCGGAGCTGGTATACGCTGCTTCCTTGAAAAAACGGTTCCCGGGGGTGGAGGTACGCCAGGCAGCCGTCTCAAACCAGACAGGAGAGACAACATTTACATCGCGGCTCAGAAAGCCCCGCCCTTTGAAGGCGGGGATGAATGAGCATTCCTTTGCGGGGGTTCCTGGTGGGGATGATAGTCAGGGTCATCCCATGCCAAGAAGGTATCAATAGCCCGTCTCACCAGTTCGGCAA
>JBHOQN010000056.1:0-52226 GCA_042408965.1 Ktedonobacteraceae bacterium | reverse complement strand
ACACATCCCCCATCGCGCCACACATCCTCATCGCTCCCACACATCCTCATCGCTCCCACACATCCCTCATCGCTCCCACACATCCTCATCGCTCCCACACATCCTCATCGCGCCACACATCCTCATCGCGCCACACATCCTCATCGCGCCACACATCCCCCATCGCGCCACACATCCTCATCGCTCCCACACATCCTCATCGCTCCCACACATCCCCCATCGCTCCCACACATCCCCCATCCTCATCCCTCCCCCACGCGCCCCATCGGGATCGCTCCCCTCCTTGCCAGAGCTGCTATCATCTGAAAGGAAGAGCAGACGCCGGGCCCGCCCGGCGCGCGCAGCATCAAGAAGGGAGGCCTGGAGTGAGTCCGCAGAAGGAGGAACGTCTCACAGCCCTGCAGCGGCAGGCAGTAAGATTGGAGCGCCGCGTGAGGCGGCTGGATGCACGTAGCAATCGCTATTCATGGATTCGCCTGGCGATCTTTGCCAGCGGCATGCTGGCGAGCCTGCTGCTGGGGATCGCCCTGCACTGGTGGCTCAGTATCGGCGGCGTGGTGCTGACAGCGCTGGTCTTCGCCCTGGTGGCCCGCCAACACCGGCGCATCGAAAGCAGCCTGGCACGCCATAGCGCCCTGCTGCGCTGGACACACAGCGCCATCGCACGGATCAGGCTGGACTGGCAACACATACCACCGCTGCCCGCCGGCGTGGGCACGGAGGCCGACGCGACTCACGCCTTCGATCTGGATCTGGATATCAGCGGGCCACGCTCGCTGCTGCGCCTGGTCAACATGGCAATCTCTCGCGAGGGCACGCGGCGGCTCCGCTCGTGGCTGCTGGCCGGCGCCCCGGATCTGGCGACGCTGCGCAAGCGCCAGGCCCTGGTGAGCGAGCTGGCCCGCCGGCGGCTCTTTCGGACGCGCCTCTTCATTGAGGCAAACCTGGCGAGCGCGGTGACCCCAGCCAGCGCAGGTCTACCGGGCGGACAGGCAACGGTCTGGCTGGGCGAGCGGCTGCTGGAGCGTCTCGAACGGGAAAAGCCAGCTCCTCAGCTCCGCACCTCAGTGACGATCGCCGCGCTGCTCAACGGCCTGACGCTCCTCCTGCTGGCCGGCTCGCTCCTGCTCGGCTGGCCAGGCTGGTGGCTGGCCACTGCCCTGCTCTCCCTGCTCTTCTTCCTCACACGGCGCGGTGACGCCGGTGGCGGCGAACTCTTCAGCCAGACCCTGGAGCTGCAGGTCGTCTGCACCCAGCTCAGTGCCACCTTCGCCTATCTGGAGCGCTGGAGCTTTAGAGGCGCACCACACCTGCAGCAGCTCTGCGCGCCCTTCCGCGACCGCGCCCTCAGTCCGGCACGGGCCTTGCGCCGACTCTCGCTACTCCTCAGCGCGGCAGCCCTGGGACAGAATCCGCTGCTGCTGATCGCTCTGCATCTCATCCTGCCCTGGGAATTCATCATAGCGCTGCGTCTGGAGGCCTGGAAGCGCCAGCTAGCGACGCACCTGCCGCTCTGGCTGGACACCTGGTCCGAGCTTGAGGTGCTCTCCTCGCTGGCGACCTTCGCGGACCTCAATCCCGACTACACCTTCCCGGAGATCGCGGAGGACCCGCGTGAAGAGGAGGCGCTCTTCGTGGCTGAGGGCCTGGGGCATCCGCTGCTGCCACCAGACAGCAAGGTGGTGAACGATCTCGCCCTGCGGCAGGCGGGGGAGATCATCATCATTACCGGCTCAAACATGGCGGGGAAGAGCACCTTCCTGCGCACCGTGGGGGTGAACATCTGCCTGGCCTTCGCCGGCGCCCCGGTGAACGCCCGCCGGCTGCGCCTGCGCCGCCTCTCACTCCTCGCCTGTATCCGCGTGACGGATGCCCTCACCGAGGGCTACTCCTACTTTTACGCGGAGGTGCGTCGTCTGCGCACCCTGCTGGATGAGGTGGAGCGCGCGCGCGAGATTCCCGTTCTCTTCCTGATCGACGAGATCTTCCGCGGCACGAATAACCGCGAGCGGCGCATTGGCAGCCGGGCGTACCTGCGGACGCTGGCCGGCCGACGCTGCGTGGGGCTGGTGGCGACGCACGATCTGGACCTGACGCAATTGGCGGAGGAGGTGCCCGAGATCAGCAATGCGCACTTCCGCGAGGAGGTGCGCGACGGCCAGATGGTCTTCGATTACCGGCTGCGCCCGGGCCCCTGCCCGACGACCAATGCGTTGCAGATCATGCGTCTGCTGGGCCTGCCCGTGGAATGAGCCAGCGACCTAGCCAGCGGTCTCCTCCTCGCCAGTGGCCTCCTGCGGTGGCAAGTCAGCCCCGACCTGGAGCCGCTCCAGGATGGCGTCGACCTCGTCGCGGGCCGCCGCCGCCCAGGAGAGGCCGGGATCAAGCGCGAGGGCCCGCTCGAGGTCGGCGTGAGCCTCATTGTAGCGACCCAGCGCCGCGTAGACCTGGCCGCGGTGTCCCAGCGCCCAGGGGTAGTCGGGCCAGAGGGCCAGCGCCTGATGAAAGCGCTCGAGGGCCTCCTCATAGCGGCCCTGCACGCGATAGGTCTCGCCCCACTCTCCGAGGACGCGGGCATTCTCTGGCTCCAGAGCCTGCGCGCGCTCGAGATCGTGCAAGGCCTCTGTATAGGCCCCCTGCAGACGATAGACCCTGGCGCGCCGCACCAGCGCCCAGCCATAGCCCTCATCGATGGCCAGGGCGCGCGTGAAGTCCGCCAGCGCCTCCTCATAGCGCCCCAACTGGGCATAGACCTGGCCACGGCTTGCCAGGGTGCGGGCATTCTGCGGACGAAGGGCCAGAGCGCTGGTCAGATCCTGCAGGGCCTCCTCGTAGTGTCCCAGGCGGCGAGAGACCAGGGCCCGCTCGACCAGGCTCCAGAAGTTTCCTTCGTCCAGAGCCACCGCCTGATTGAGGTCAGCCAGCGCCTCGCCATAGTTCCCGCGGAAACGAGAGGCTCTGCCACGATAGAAGTAGGTCGCCACCCTGGCCCGGGGAGACAGGCGCTCCTGCCGGCGAAGGTGATCGAAGAGCGTCAGATCGGCCTCCCAGCCACCTTCCTCCATCGCGCGCAGTCCCCTGAGCATCAGCTCCAGCAAGTCCAGCTGCTCGCGCTCAAGCTCGCGCCGTATCTCCTCCAGTTCAGCCAGCTCGACCAGGCGGCTGGCAAAGCGCCGCTCTTGAGAGAGCGCCAGGACGAAGAGTTCCAGCAGCTCATCCCAGTGACGGCGCGCATCGGCCAGCAAGCCGTGATAGAGCACGTTCAGGGTTCCATCCTGCCAGCGGGTCGCGCGCCAGTACTCGCGCCCAGGCGGATAGAGCGCATCGCGCTGCTCGCGATAGAAGGTCATCAGGCAGGCATGCAGCTCACGATACTCGGCCGGGCCGCGCCGCCGCAGATACTCCAGCATCATACGCCGCACGACCGAATGATAGCGCCAGCCCTCTCCGCGCTCTGCCACAAAGGGCATACTGACCAGCCAGTCAAAGACGCGCTCAACATGAGGGGCCTGATCTCCGCGCGAGGCGTGCAGCAGGCAGGCCAGGACATCACGATTGAGCGCGCGCGGCAGGGCCCCCAGCAGCGCTGCCTCGCGCAGATCAGGGTCATTCACCCAGCGCAGAAAGCGCTCCACGATGTCGCCCGCTGGCAAGGCCGGGTCGGGAGCGCCCCCCGTCTCCTGGGGAGCCGCCAGCCAGCTCATCAGCACGGGCAGCCGGCCGGAGACATCGAGGATCTCGCGCCGTCGAGCCTCATCATGAATGTGATAGGCATCCAGAAACGCCTGCGCCTCTTCTTCCGTGAAGACATCCAGGTGGATCACCCGGGTGACGCCTCGCAAGGCTCCCCATTCGTTCTCCAGCGGTTCGCGGCCCGCGAGCACGAGGCGAATGCGCTCCGAGGGACCGTACTCCGGCAGGCGCTGCAGCCACCAGAAGAGTGAGGGCCGCGTCGCCTCCAGGTTATCAAAGCAGAGCAGCACGGGCTGCTGCTCTGCCACAATGTTCAGATCTGCAAAAAAGAGCTGGCTCAGAATCGGCTCCGGCTCCTGCAGTAACTCGATCTCCTCGCGATTGCCCAGCTTGCGCAGCAGGTAGCGCCCCCACTCGCTCGCCAGCTCCTCCACCTCCTCACGCGGTATGTAGCTGACTGCCGGCCCGACGACGGGCAGCAACTGGCCAGTCACCAGGGCCATGCGCAAGAGGAGGCGCACCGAAAGGCCTCCCGGCGCGCGCGGCGCCTGCGGGTCGGTCTCGATCTCATGCAGCCGCTGGTAGTAGAGGCGGTGGCGCTCCTCGAAGCGCTGCAGGTGGATGCCTGACAGCTCCAGTTGCGCCGCAAAGTGTCCCAGGACCGCGGTCGCCTCGCGCTGCCGCTCGTCGCATTCAGCGACCAGAAAGCCCTGCGCCCGCGCCAGCTCCTGATAGCGGCGCAGCAAGGTTGTCTTGCCCACGCCTCCCTGTCCTTGAATGTAGAAGATCAGCGTCTGGGGCGGCTCGCGTCCCAGCTCGCTCTGGAAGAGGCTCAGCTCCTGCTCACGGCCAACAAACCGGCTGGCCTCCGCCTGTCGAATGATACGACTCCAGCTCTGGTGTGGTGCCACGAGTTATCTCCATCCTCGTGCAGTTTCACAGTGACACAGCGACCGCTGCAGCCCGCGTCAGGTCTTCTCTCTCTCGGAGCTCTGACCTGCAACCTCGGCCCATGCGAATCGCCTCGTGCATCGTCTCCTTAGTGGCTCGTCGAGCCATTGGAGGGCTGCGGTGGCGGCGGGTCAAACGGACTGCTCGCCCCCCGGGTTCCAGCGGCATTGCGCGATCCCTGGGCGCCGCGCACCTCGTCGCGGGCCGCCGCCACCCAGGCCAGCGTCGGGTCCAGGCCAAGCGCGCGCTCGAAGTCCGCCAGCGCCTCCTCATAGCGCCCCTGGGCCTGGTAGACCTGCCCCCGGCTCCCCAGTGCCCAGCTATAGCCCTCATCGAGGGCGAGCGCGCGGTCAAAGTCCGCCAGCGCCTCCTCATAGCGCCGCATCTGCCGATACGTCTCCCCACGGTGCGCCAGCAACCAGGAATCATCTGCGTTGAGGGCCAGCGCCTGCCCGAAGTCCGCCAGCGCCTCCTCGTAATGCCCCAGCAAGCGGCGGCACTCGCCACGATAGGCCAGCACCCAGGTCATAGACTCATTGAGCGCGAGGGCCCGATTGAAATCCTCCAGGGCGCGCTCATAGCGCCGCAGCGCGTAGTAGACCTGGCCGCGGCTCCCCAGCGCCCAGCTATAGCTCTCATCGAGGGCGATCGCGCGGTCAAAGTCCGCCAGCGCCTCCTCATAGCGCCGCATCTGCCGATACGTCTCCCCACGGCTGCCCAGGACCCAGACCTCCGCGTTTCCCTGCGCAATCACTCGATCAAAATCGGCCAGCGCCTCCTCATAGCGTCCCAGCAGCCGATAGACCTCGCCGCGTCGCGCCAGGGTCCACATGTTCTCGCCATCAAGGGCGATGGCGCGATCAAAATCGGCCAGCGCCTCCTCGTAGCGCCCCTGCAGTCGATAGACATTGCCACGGTAGGAGCGGGCCCAGACGTCGTTCTCGTTGCGCTCCAGCAAGTGGGTGAAGTCCGCCAGCGCCTCCTCATAGCGCTCCAGCGCACGATTGACCTGCCCACGATAACCGCGCGCCCACAGCAGCGTGGCATCGAGCGCGAGCGCGCGGTCGAGATCCGCCAGCGCCTCCTCATAGCGTCCCAGGGCGTAGTAGACCTGGCCGCGACTGCCCAGGACCCAGGCATCGTTCTCGTTGAGGGCCAGCGCGCGGTCAAAGTCCGCCAGCGCCTCCTCGTAGCGCTCCAGCAGCCGATAGGTCTCGCCGCGCTGAGCCAGGGCCCCTCTATGATTCTCCTTGAGAGCCAGGGCCTGGCTGAAGTCCGCCAGCGCCTCCTCATAGCGCCCCAGCGCGCGATAGCTCTGTCCACGCGCCGTCCAGAGCCAGAGCGGCGTCGGGTCAAGCTCCAGGGCCCGACTGAAGTCTGTCAGGGCCTCCTCATGGCGCCCCAGGCCCGCGCGCGCCTGTCCCCGGCTGCCGATGACCCAGGCGGATCGCTCCCCCAGCAGCATGGCGCGATCAAAATCGACCAGCGCCTCCTCGTAGTGCCCCTGCAAGCGGTGCGTCTCCCCACGCTCGGCCAGCGCCCAGGGGCCATGCTCCTCCAGCGTCAGAGCAGTGCTCAGATCCCGCAGCGCCTCCTCATATCTGCCCAGCTGCCGGCAGGCCAGGGCACGAAACATCAGAGCCCAGCTATAGGTTGCATCGAGGTCAAGCGCCCTGTTCAAATCCTGCAGCGCCTCCTCGTAGCGCCCCTGGAGATAGAAGGTCTGGCCGCGGTGGGCCAGGAGCCAGCTATTGGCCTCATCAAGAGCCAGGGCGGTCGTAAAATCCTGCACGGCCTCCGCGTAGCGCCCCAGCTGGCGGTAGGCCTCCCCACGCTCGCCTATCACCCAGAACGTGCCTGGATCGAGTTCCAGCGCACGGCTGAAGTCCGCCACGGCCTCCTCATAGCGCTCCAATGCCATGTGCACCTGTCCCCGGCTTCCCAGCGCCCAGACATAGCCCCCCTCGCACGCGATGGCGCGGTCAAAGTCCGCCAGCGCCTCCTCGTAGCGCCCCAACAGCCGGTAGACCTCACCGCGGCTCCCCAGCACCCAGACAGGTTGCTCCTCGAGGGCCAGGGCCCGATTGAAGTCCGCCAGCGCCTCCTCGTAGCGCTTCAGCAGCCGATAGGCCTCGCCACGCCGCGCCAGGGCGCGTGCACTGCCGTTCGTCAGCTCGACGAGGCGATTGAAGTCCGCCAGCGCCTCCTCGTACCTGTCCAGGACGCGGTAGGTGTCTCCGCGACTGAGCCAGAGCCAGTCAAGGCCACCATCGAGGGCAATGGCCTGGCTGAGGTCTCGCAAGGCCTCCTCATAGCGCCCCAATGCATAGTGGACCTGTCCGCGACTCCCCAATACCCAGGCATCGGTCGGGTCCAGGGCCAGGGCCTGATTGAAATCTTCCAGCGCCTCCTGGTAGCAGCCCTGCAATCGATAGATCTCTCCGCGTCGTCCCAGTAGCCAGGAGCCGTTCCGAGGATCCAGCTCGATCGCGCGAGTGAGATCGGCCAGCGCCTCCTCATAACGCCCCAGCGCCCGATAGATATCAACACGGCTCCCCAGAATCCAGGGGCGGTTCTCTCCCAGCTCCAGCGCGCGGTTACAGTCCTCCAGGGCCTCCTCATAGCGCCCCAATGCATAGCGGACCTGCCCGCGACTCCCCAATGCCCAGGCATCGGTCGGGTCCAGGGCCAGGGCCTGATTGAAATCTTCCAGCGCCTCCTCGTAGCGCCCCTGTAGTCGATAGACCTCTCCACGCCGCCCCAGTAGCCAGGAGCCGTTCCGAGGATCCAGCTCGATCGCGCGAGTGAGATCGGCCAGCGCCTCCTCATAACGCCCCAGGAGATGGAGCACCTCCCCACGATGAGCCAGCGCCCAGACATGCCCATCATCGAGGGCCAGCGCGCGAGTGAAGTCCGCCAGCGCCTCCTCGTAGCGACGCATCTGGAGATAGGTCTCCCCACGGTGCGCCAGCGCCCAGACATAGTCCTGATCGAGGGCCAGGGCACGGTTGAAGTCCTCCAGCGCCTCCCCGTAGCGCTCCAGGAGGCGGTAGGTCTCCCCGCGGCTCCCCAGCGCCCAGGCGTTGCGCTCATCGAGGGCCAGGGCACGGTTGAAGTCCTCCAGCGCCTCCTCGTATCTATCCAGGAGACGGTAGGTCTCCCCGCGCTCGGCCAGCGCCCAGGCATCCTTCTCATCGAGGGCCAGCGCGCGAGTGAAATCCGCCAACGCCTCCTCGTAGCGCTCCAGTGAGCGGTAGGTCTGGCCACGATGCATCAGCACCCAGCTGTAGTTCTCATCGAGAGCCAGCGCGCGGTTGAAGTCCTCCAGCGCCTCCTCGTAGCGCCTCATCTGCCGGTAGGTTTCCCCGCGCTCGGCCAGCGCCCAGGTATAGTCCTCCTCCAGGAGAAGCGCGCGGTTGAAATCCGCCAGCGCCTCCTCATAGCGATCCAGCATGCGATAGACCTGCCCGCGATGTGCCAGAACCCAGCCATACTCGCTATCCAGAGCGAGGGCGCGGCTGAAGTCCGCCAGCGCCTCCTCGTAGCGTCCCAGCAGCCGATAGATCTCTCCGCGGCTCCCCAGCATCCAGGCAGCAGAGCCATCTAGCTCGATGGCCCTGCTGAAATCGGCCAGCGCCTCTTCATACCTGCCCTGCAACCGGTAGGCCTCCCCGCGACTCGCCAGCGCCCAGACGTCGTTTCCATCCAGAGCCAGCACGCGGTTGAAGTCCGCCAACGCCTCCTCATAGCGCTCCATGGCCGCGTATGTGTGCCCGCGATGCACGAGCGCCCAGGTGTAGTGCTCGTCAAGAGCGATCGCCTCGCTGAAATCTTCCAGCGCCTCTGCGTAGCGCTGCTGCGCGCGATAGACCTCGCCACGCTCGGCCCGGGCCCAGTTGAGGCTCTCGTCCAGCTCCAGCGCCCGGCTGAGGTCTGCCACCGCCTCCTCATAGCGCTCCTGGGCACTAAAGACCTGCCCACGACTGCCCAGCGTCCAGGCATCGGCGGGATTGAGCTGCAGCGCCTCGTTGAAGTCGCGCAGTGCTGGCTCCCATTGCCTGCGAATGCGAAAGACCTCGCCACGATAGGCCAGCGCATAGCCGCGCGCCTGCCGCGCAAGATCCTCGATACCGCAGAGGCGATCGAAGAGTTCAAAGCCTTCTACCAGGCTACCCTCAATCATCAGGCTCAGACGACTCAGGAGGAGGTTCAATAGCTCCCGCTGCCCCTGCTCCAGCGCCTGCTGCACCTCGTCGGCGACCAGGATATCCAGCAGCTCGGCAGCGAAACGCTGATACTCACGCAGAGCGACCATGAAGAGACTGAGCACCTCGCCCCAGTAGCTCCGGGGATCGGCGATCAGCACGTGGTAGAGATAGTGGAGGGTCCCTTCGCGCCAGCGCTCGGCCTGCCAGTGGTAGTGCCCTGGCGCATAGTCGCGATCACGTCGCTCTCTGGAGAAGGTCGCCAGACGCATGTGCATCTCGCGGTAGGCCTCGGGACTCTTCCGTCGCTGATACTCCAGCATCATGCGCCTCACCACGGCATGATAGCGCCACCCATCGGCGCGCTCCTGCACAAAGGGCATGCTGATCAGCCAGGCAAAGACCTGCCCTACCTCTGGCGTCTTGCTCTGGGGACCGGACTGGAGTACACGGTGCAGTACATCGCTGTTGAGCGCGCGCGGAAAGGCCCCCAGTAGCGCCGCCTCGCGCAGATGCTCATCGCTCACCCAGCGCAGAAAGCGCTCCACAATGTCCTGCGCTGGCAGGGTCATATCACTACCCCCACCCTGGGGAGCCGCCAGCCAGCTCATCAAGACGGGCAGCCGCCCCGACCACTCGATGATCTCCGCTCTGCGCGTCGGATCTTCGATGCCGTAGGCGTCGAGAAAGGCCTCAGCTTCCTCCTCGGTGAAGATATCCAGCGCGATCACCCGCATCACCTCGCGCACGGTTTCCCACTTCACCCCTGGAGGCTCCCGTCCGGCCAGGACCAGCCGAATGCGCTCTGAGGGCTCATATTCGGGGAGGCGCTGGAACCACTCCTCCAGATACGGCCGCGTGGCCTCGAGATTCTCAAAGCAGAGCAGCACCGGCCGCCGCTCAGCTTGCTGATTGAGCTCTTGAAAGAAGAGCCGGCTCAGAATCGGCCCCGGATCGCTCACCAGATCGATCTCATCTTTCGTGTTCAACTTCCGCGCCAGATAGCGTGCCCAGGCACTGGCTTGATCCTCCACCTGCTCCTGAGGGACGTAGTTGAGGCCCTGTCGGATGCCTGGCACCATGTCCCCTGCAATGAAGGCTGCTCGTACCAGTGTCCGTCCGAAGAGGTCCGCCAGCCCCTGCGGCGCCTGCGGGTCCTGCTCGATCTCATGCATGCGCCGACAATAGAGCCGATAGCGCTCCTCAAAGGTCTTCAGGTGTACTCCCTGCTCCCCAAGCTGCTCGGCAAAACGACCCAGCACAGCCGGAACGTCGCGCTGCCGCTCGTCGCATTCGGCAACCAGAAAGCCCTGCGTCCGCGCCAGTTCCTGATAGCGGCGCAGCAAGGTCGTCTTGCCCACACCTCCCTGCCCTTGCAGGTAGAAGATGAGCGTCTGGGGCGGCTCACTGCCCAGCTCGCTCTGGAAGAGGCTCAGCTCCTGCTCACGGCCTACGAACCGCTCAGCTCTGGCACGGCGGATAATCTTGTTCCAGCCCTGATCTGGCGCCATCGGTTGCCTCCCTCGTTCAGCAGATTCATAGTGCTCATCACATTGTACTATACGCAGCGAGCATGCCGTTATAGAGCGTGTTCTTCCGCCCGGCACTGCAGGGAATCTCATACCAGGCATCGTACGCAGGACCCATACGAAAGGGCAGCAGGCGACCTCGCACCCGGCATCCTTTCTCGTCCATCACATCAGGGAACCGGCGCCTCCGTCTGGATGATCTCGCTGCCGGCGTAGCGACAGTCGGCCAGCAGCGGACATCCCGAACAGCGGGGGCGCTGCGCCAGGCAGACGCGCCGACCGTGGCGAATCAGGTTGACATGCAAGGCATAGATCCAGGCCGGCGGCGTCATCGTGGCGAAGAGCACGTGGGCCTGCTCGGCGCTGACCCGCGGCCCGATCAGGCCGAGGCGACGCGCCACGCGATGCACATGCGTATCGACGGGCATCACGGGCCAGCCCATGTTAAAGAGCAGCACGCAGGCGGCCGTTTTGGGTCCCACCCCCGGCAACGTCTGCAGGTACTCCCAGGCTTCCAGAGGCGCGCGGCGGCCAAGCTCAGCCGTGAGAAACTGCGCCAGGGTCAACTCGGTTCCTGCGGAGCCGGCACGCCGCTGGCGCTCCAGCTCGGTGAGCACCTCCTGAATGCGGCGCGCCTTGATATTCGCCAATCCACCGCAGCGAATGGTCGCCGCCAGCTCCTCAGGCGGCGCCATACGCACCGCCTCCCAGTCCGCAAACGCGGCAACGAGCTGGGCATAGGCCCGCTCCGAATTGACGTCCGAGGTATGCTGCGAAAGAATGGTGCCGATCAGGCCGCCCAGAGGATCGCCGTCAGGCTTCCAGTGCGGCTCTCCATAGGTCGCGATCAGCTGCTGATAGACGCGCGCCAGGTGCTCCGGCGGCGCCAGATCGTTCGAGTCTCGAGAAGGCTTCATCATCTGCTCTGCCGTTCCTGTTGCCCCGATCCAGTTCGGAAAGACAGGCCGGGAACTGTTCCCACCTGCATGCTCATTGTAGTGCACCCCGTGAACACTGGCAACCTTCGGAGTCACAGCGAGGGAGCCAGCCGTCTCAGGCGTTCGCAGCTACTCAGCCTCCTCCAGATTCCAGCAGGCCGGGTCAAAGCCCTCCAGAACAGGGCAGCGTGCCTGCGCAGGCAGCAGCACCAGCAAGGCCCGCATTGCGCGCGTCATCCCCATAAAGAGAGTGCGTCGATTGAGGGCAAGATGCTCCTCGCGCTCCGTAGCGCCAGGGGCCCGGGCCGCGGCACGGTACCAGCCATCTGCATGCAAGCCCGCCAGCGCCACCACCGGAAACTCCAGCCCCTTGGCCGCCTTCAGGGTAAGCACCTTGACCCCTGAGTGTGTCAGATCAAGGTCGTGGCTCTGCATGAAGGTCGCTGGCACACCACGCTGGTCGAGGGCCGCCGCCAGGTCTCTGGCGGCTCGCGTCGTAGGACAGAGTACGGCGCAGGCACCAACGCCCAGACGAAACTCGTGCGCGGCTGCCGGCAGGAAGCGTTGCAGCACTTCGATCTCCTGCTCTCTGGAGGCCACACGCCGCATCGCTGGCAGCGGCCCGCTGTGCTGGTAGCTGCGCTCCAGCGGCTCGCGATCGAGCGCGCTCGCGACCTGGTAGCTGAGATAGGACTGCGCCGCCTCGCCAATCTCGCGCGTCGAGCGATAGTTTACCTGCAGCACCTCCGGGCGTCCGCTCAGGCCGAGCCAGGCGCGTAGCTCGGACCAGGAGAAGCCGCTGCCATAGATCGACTGGTTGGCATCGGCCGTAATGAAGAGATAGTCAGGATGGCGGCAGAGCTGGACCAGCAGACGCAGGACCGAAGGATCGAGATCTTGAGCCTCATCGATGACAATAGCGTCGTAGCATGGCTCAACCAGCCTTCCGCGTACACACTGCTCCGCCATCGCCCTGACCTGCTGCCAGGTCTGCTGCCCGCTGCGCCTCAGCAGCTGCCGAAAGGCCTCGTAGAGCGCCCAGACCGCGCGTCGCTGCATGGCATTGAACGGCACGCGGCGTCCCGGACGCGGCGTCAGGAGATACTCCTCCAGTGTCGCAAGCTGGCGCGCCATGATGACCTGGGTGATCTCCTGATAGAGATAGTCCTCGCCAAGCCGCTCCAGGGCGCGCTGCTGAGCACGTTGCTCCTCCAACGAGCCACTGAAGAGGGGACGCCGGCGGGCATGGCGCAAAAGGTGCAGCGCTTCGTCGTTCGCAAGCAGACGAGGAAGTTGGCAGACCCTGCTCAGGATCTGAAAAACCACGTGATCGGCCGTCTGGATCTCAACGCAGCTCAGGTCAACGTCCGGCAACTGGGCGAGCAGCTGCTCGGAGGACTTGACCAGCGCAGTGGTGTAGGTCGTCAAGAGGATACGTGCCCGCTGCTGACCCCGGCGGCGCAACGCCTCCTGCAGTGCGCGGACGCGGTAGAGCGCGATCGTGCTTTTGCCGCTGCCAGGTCCGCCCTTGAGCAGCGTCGGGCCTGGCGTCTCGAGGCCGTGCGAGACGTACTTCTCCTGCTCTGGCGAGAGCTTGAGCAGGAAACCCAGCAGGCTGCCCTCATGGTAGCGGAGCAGATCTTGCACATTGTTGAGCACGTAATCCGGTTGACGACAGGCCTCCTCCAGCGGCTTTTCAAACAGCTCCTGATCGATCAGGAGCAGATACTCATCGGGAACGCCGGGACAGTCCAGGAGGTCCTCCTGTGTCTCCACAGAGAGCAGTCGCGCATGGTAGGCCTCAGGAATGCCAAGCCGCGTCAACAGTGCTGGCGTGATCGCTACCGGAAGGGGACGCTTTGGCGGCGGAGGCGCGACCAGCCAGCGCTTCCAGGGCGAAGGTGCGTCGGCCTCGTCCTGCACCTCCCGCAGTAGCTCATCCGGTCCCTCCGGAACCTCAACGTCAAGGTGCTCCTCGTAGGTGTCCTCGCTCCGGCGCCGCAGGCCAAGAATGCAGATGTGCGGGGGATCGAAGGTGTAGAAGATGCGGTAGTCACCGCAGCGCAAGCGGTGCAGACGCTTGCCCAGGGCCATATGCCTGAGCTGAACCTTCACCTTGCCATCGGGCCGTGGATCCTGCGCCAGCAGGCTCAGCTTGTCAACGATCTGACGCATCTCCTTGGCAGGGAGCGCATGCAGTGCCTGAAAAAAATCCGCTTTCTGTGTCACATACCACGTTTCTGACATCACAGCACCATCCTCACCATGAAGCTGGATTTCACAACGATACAGTCCATTCAATTCACTGTAATCAAGAAACGTCAGCGATCATCTTTTTTTGGGGCTATGTTCATAGCGACAGTGCGCACGGGCGCTGTGAGCGACCTGGCCGACTGG
The DNA here is from genome assembly GCA_042408965.1 of Ktedonobacteraceae bacterium. Classification (GTDB taxonomy): domain Bacteria; phylum Chloroflexota; class Ktedonobacteria; order Ktedonobacterales; family Ktedonobacteraceae; genus Thermogemmatispora. The sequence goes on along the minus strand of JBHOQN010000056.1, from coordinate 38,513 downwards.
CGCCGAAGATCTCCTGTTGATAGCAGTATGTAGCCATAAAAGATGAATAATAGTATAATCTGGGTAGAGAGACGACAGGACCGGCACTGCAGAGAGCATCAGACGGACGTGACCACAGAGCCTCCAGCAGGTACTAGAGTGTTCCAGGCCGATGTCTATGGTGCGACCTCATGCGTCCTGCCTGCTCTCAGAGAGGTACGCACACTTGCCCCATGCGACGGCGATACAGCCCCGCTCGCAGGCCCTCGCCGACCGATACCGGGGACATGGACGCGACCCGCAATTGAGTGGAGGAGACCAGGCAATGCCGATCACAACAGAGGATGTGCTACGCTGGATCACACGATCCGCCTACCTATTTCACGAACAGCGCGACTATCTGACGCAGCTCGATGCCCCCATCGGCGACGCAGATCACGGCACCAATATGGATCGTGGTTTTCGCGCCGTACTCGATAAGCTGCCCTCGCTGAGCAAGATGGACATCGGCTCGATCCTCAAAACCGTGGGCACAACGCTGGTGTCGACCGTTGGAGGCGCCAGCGGCCCACTCTACGGAACAGCCTTCCTGCGCGCAGGCATGGCGACCGCCGGCAAGCACGAGCTGGATGCCGCCGATGTGGTTGCCCTGCTGGAGGCTGCTCTGGAGGGGGTCAAGGCGCGTGGCAAGGCTCAGCCAGGCGAGAAGACCATGCTTGATGCCCTCGCCCCGGCTCTGGAGGCGGCCAGGGAGGGTCTTGCCCGCGGCGCCGAGCTGGCCGTCCTGCTGCGCCAAGCCGCGGAAGCCGCCGAGGCTGGAATGAAGGCTACTGCAGGAATGCTGGCCACGAAAGGGCGTGCCAGCTACCTGGGCGAGCGCAGCATCGGCCATCAGGACCCCGGCGCGACGTCTAGCTGGCTCCTGCTCAAAACCCTGGCCGATACCTGTGCTCCCGAGGAGGCCGCTTGAATGAGGGGCGCGGCCTACTCGAGACACCCGCTTCCGGCAGGCCGGCGTCTAGCAGCCAGGCCTGCCGTTTACCGATCGGAGGAGCAGCAGCTATGACGGTTGGCCTGGTGATCATATCGCATAGCACGCGCCTGGCTGAAGGCGTCGCCGAGCTGGCCGCGGAGATCTTTACCCAGAGTCAGAGCCATGACTGCTGTCCCGTCATCATCACTTCGGCTCCCCTTGTGGAAGGGGCGGTTGTGGCGGCTGTCGAGGCCTCGACTGGCAGTGATCTGCAGACGGTGGCTACGGCGGCAGAGACTGCCGTTCGTCTGACCAAGATCCATACCTCCGCTGCCAGCAGCGCTGATCCCTGAAGAAGACTGGCCCCTGCCTCTTCGATCGCTGACCACTCGCGGAAGCAGACCATCAGGCAGGTAGCAATCAGCTCTGGCCCTCTCGAAAGGCCGTCAGCAGCGCTGCGTACCAGTGGCCACTCTCCTTGATGATGCGCCGCTGGGTGGCATAGTCAACGTAGACGATGCCAAAGCGCTTTCTGTAGCCTTCTGCCCACTCGAAGTTGTCCAGGAGGGACCAGACAAAGTACCCGCAGAGAGGCGCCCCCTGCTCGACAGCCTCGGCGCAGGCATTGATATGGGCCTGCAGATAGGCAACGCGCCGTGGATCGCTGATCGTCTCGCCGCCATCCCAGCGGTCGGGGAAGGCTGCGCCGTTCTCGGTCACATAGAGCTGCCCGACAGGATAGGTGCGGCTGACCTCGAGCAAGAGATCGCGCAGCCCTTGTGGATAGATCTCCCAGGCGGTATCGGTGTAGCAGGCGTTGGGCACAGGCGAGACGGTCTGACAGCGATCGGGCAGCGGTGGCTGCTCTGCGCCGCGTACGATCGTACGCGAATAGTTGTTGACGCCCAGAAAGTCGATGGGAGCTGCGATGGTCTCCAGGTCGCCAGCCTGAATGGGCGGAGGATTGAGGGCCATCTGCTCAAAGAAGTGCTCCGGATAGGTCGCCCGATAGATGGGATCGAGAAACCAGCGATTGCTGAAGGCGTGCGCTCGCTCCACATCGCGCGCCGTCTCCGGGCGCTCGTCTGCCGGATAGACAGGGTTGAGCACCAGCGCAATGCCCACATGGGCCCGCGGCGGGAGCACCGCCCGCAGACGCGGCACCGCCAAGCCATGCGCCAGCAGGAGATGGTGAGCAGCATCGACCGCTGCCTGGCGATCGCAGAGGCCGGGCGCATGGACGCCCACTGCATACCCCAGATAGGCACTGCACCAGGGTTCATTGAGCGTCATCCAGTGGGTGACGCGATCCCCCAACCGCCTGGCGACGATCTCGGCATAGTCGGCGAAGGCGTAGGCCGTGCTGCGCTTGAGCCAGCCGCCCTCGTCCCCCAGAGCCGAAGGCAGATCCCAGTGATAGAGGGTCACAAATGGCTCAATGCCCTTCTCCAGCAAGGCATCAACCAGGCGGTCATAGAAATCCAGGCCAGCCTCATTTACTGGGCCTCGGCCCTCCGGGAGCACCCGCGGCCAGGCAATGGAGAAGCGATAGGCGCTCAGGCCCAGATCGGCCATCAGCGCCACATCCTCGCGGTAGCGATAATAGTGCTCGGTCGCGACCGCGCCGCTCTCCCCTCGATAGGTTTTGCCGGGTGTGGCAGCGAAATCATCCCAGATGCTGGAGCCACGGCCGTCGGCATCCACCGCGCCCTCAATCTGATAGGATGAGGTAGCCGCTCCCCAGAAGAAGCCCGCAGGAAAGCGAAGCGCCAGATCCTGAAGCGCCTGGACAGATACAGCGGGGGTACTAGTCATGCGTTCTCCTGTTCGTTCATATGGTTGCTGAGTAGAGAAGATCAGTCTGCTGCCGGGATGGCAGCGGTTACATCGTGAGCGTTAGCTGAGCGCCTGCATAGTGTTCGCGCCACGCCATCTGCGCCATAGGCGGCCCACACGTGACCCGCGAGGACGCCCCTCGCTGCGCAGACGCGGATTCGCCACCTCGTCGATTCCAAAGTTGATCAGCGCCAGTCCGGCCCCCAGCAGGGCAATGCACAGTCCCGGCGCCGCGAACCACCACCAGGCTCCCAGCAGGAGCGCATCGTTGTTCTGCGCCCAGTAGAACATCGTGCCCCAGTCGATGACGGTGACGTCGCCCAGCCCCAGAAACTCGAGGCCTGCCGCCGCCAGGATCACGTAGACCGCCGTGCCCACAAAACCAGCGGCCACAATGGCAATCTCGTTGGGAAAAATCTCGAAGAAGATGATGCGCCAGCCCCGTTCGCCGCTGGAGCGCGCCGCCTCCACAAAATCGCGATGTCGTAATGAGAGCGTCTGCGCACGCAGCACCCGCGCCTGATAGGCCCAGCTGGTTAGCGTGATCACCATCGCCACCGTCAGTGGTCCCTTGAAGGGCACATAGGCCGCCAGCAGGACCGCCAGGGGAAAGCTCGGCAGGACCAGAAAGACGTTGATGAGCAGCGAGAGCACCTCATCGACCACTCCACCCAGATAGCCGGCGAGCAGCCCTACGATTACCGAAAGCGCTGTCACGATCAGGCCTGTGCCCAGGCCCCAGAGCATGGAGGTGCGTGTGCCGACGATCAACTGGCTGAAGATATCCTGTCCGGTCTGGGTGGTCCCCAGCCAGTGAGTCGCCGAGGGCGGGACGAGCACATCGCTGGAGAGAGCGCTCGGATCAGTATGGATGAAGAGCGGCCCCAGCAGCGCGACCATCAGGAAGAAGAGGACAATACAGAGTCCTACCAGGGCCTTGCGATTGAGCGTAAAAATGCGCCAGAGATTCTGCAAGACTGGCCAGCGGACGATATGCAGCACACGCAGGGCCGGTTCTGACTGCCTGGGGGGACCTGGCTGCTGTTGCACCGTCAGTGTGGTGGAGACCGGCCCCTGCGGCTCATCGAATTGTGGTAGAGTTGCCATCTCAATTCCTCCTCTCTCCGCTAGCTCGTACGTACACGTGGATCAAGCACCAGGTAGGCCAGGTCCGCCAGAAAATTCGCCCCCAGCACAGCCAGGGCGATCACCAGGAAGATCCCCTGCAGCAACGGGTAGTCAGAGTTCTGCGCCGCCTGCAGGAGAGCAAAGCCAATGCCTGGATAGGAAAAGACCACTTCGGTCAGCAGCGAGCCAGCCACCACAAAGCCGAGGGAGAGCGCAAACCCTGTCACGCTCGGCAGGATGGCGTTGCGCGCCGCATAGGAGAACATTACGCGGCGCTGGTGTAAGCCCTTCGCCTCGGCCATCAGCACGTAGTCCTCGGTGAGGGTGGTGATCATGGCATTGCGCATCCCCAGCATCCAGCCGGCGATTGAGGCGAGGACAATGGTGCCGGCCGGCAGCAGAGCGTGATAGAGCGCGCTGAGCAGAAAATCGCCATTCAGACTGACGTCCGTTGCCGGATCATAGCCGCCATGCAGGGGAAACCAGTTCAGGGTGTAGGCCAGCAGATAGAGGGCGATCAGCGCCAGCCAGAAGTAGGGAATGGCCGCAAAAAAGGTCAGGAACGGCGGCAATAGATTGTCGAGCAGTGATCCACGCCTCCAGGCGATCAATACGCCCAGCAGCGAACCCAGCACAAAGCTGATCAGCACCGAGGTACCGACCAGCGCCAGCGTCCAGGGAAGTTCCTGAGCCAGGACCGTGGCGACGGGGGTTGGAAAGTAGGTAAACGAGGTGCCCAGATTGCCATGGATAAGATCATTGAGATAGTGCACGTATTGCAGCCAGAGCGGGTCGTTGGAGATGCCAAACTGCAACTCCAGTGCCCGCAGCGTCTGTGGCGACATGCGTCCCTGAAAGCGGGCCATGAGTGCCCCCGCCGGGTTGCCGGGAATCAGGCGCGGAATCAGAAAATTCAGGGTAATCGAGGCCCATAAAGCCACCAGATAGAAGCCGATACGGCGTAGTAGGTGCCTCATCTGGAGCATTCCTCCTTCCCATTCGCGAGAGGCGACGCCCTGCGAGCGCCGACTCTCTCTTTGTCTCTCCTCTGTCGGATCTGCTTGTTTATCTCACTCCAGGTGCAGGTCGCGCCCTGCTGCCTGTCCGTCTCACCAGTGTATGGCCCCCGCTGGAAGATGGAAGAGCGGTCCTGACCAGGGTCAGGAGTGGCCTGCCCGGTCAGGACCCTCTTCTCCAGGGGCACACGAGAGATCAGGCGGCTGGTTTGAGATTCAGAGCGACCACCTCGGCATCAGGGAAGTCGAAGGGAGCCGGAGAGGCGTAGGCATTGTTTGAATCTGGCCAGCCGCTGAAATTCCGGCTGCTGTACTCATACCAGGTTGCTCCATAGACCAGCGGTATGCTGGGCAACTGCTCCACCATGATGCGCTGCAATCCGTCGAGCGCCTGCTGCTGCAGAGCGGTATCGGTGGTTGTGGCATACTGAGCGAGCAGCTTATCGGTGGTGGGATCACTCCAGCGCTCCCAGTTGGAAGCAGCCTGCTTGCCAATGGGGGCAGTGTTGGCGCTGTTGAGCAGTGAGTTATACAGGTAAAAGGGCGTCGGACCCGGGTTGGTCCAGGAGATCGCCATGTCGTAGCTGCCCATCTGCAGCGCGCTGAAGTAGGCGTTGTAGGAGATCGAGTTGACCTTCGCATCGATACCAATCGACTTGAGGTCACTGGCAATGATCTGCACCGCCGTCACCCAGTCGGTCCAGCCGGTCACCACATTGATGTTGAAGGACAACTTCTTGCCGCTGCTATCGGTGTAGAAGCCGTCGGAGCCTTTGTGGAGGCCGGCGCTGTTGAGGAGCTGCTGAGCTTTGTTGGGGTCCTTGGCAAACGAGAGGTTTGCGTAGCTCGAATCGAGGAAGCTCTGGTTCGAGGGGAGCACCAGGCCCGTAGGACTGGCCACTGGCTCGTAGCCGCTCTCAGCGATCTTGTAGATCTGATCCCGATCGATAGCGCTGCTGATGGCCTGACGCACCGCCAGTTGATTGAAGGGGGGCTTCGCCGTATTGAGGTAGAGCATGACGATGTTGCGGCTGGGGAACCAGTAATGGTTGTGCGCCGGGTCCTTGGCCACGTAGGTCTGCTGAATGTTGGGGGTGAAGAGGCCGGTCCAGTCAACATCGCCACGGCTGAGCAATAGCTCGGCGCTGGTGTTCGAGTCGAAGGCCGGATAGCGAATCTCGTCAACGGCTGGCTTGCCAGGCTGCCAGTAGTTGGGATTCTTCTTCAGGGTGATAAGCTGAGGTGAGAAGGATTTCAACAGGAAGGGACCGGTGCCAACGGGATTGGTGTCGATGAATTTCGTAGGATCGCCAGCGCTGGCGTACTCGTGCTTGGAGACGATCCAGGTCTGGCCGGCCAGATACCAGAGGATGGGGGTGTAGGCGGCCTTGAGGCTCACCGTCACCGTCTGATCATCAGCGGCCTGGACGCTCTGCACATATTGCCAGAGGCCATTCGTGTCCGCGGTGGGATACTGCTTGAGCATCTGCAGGGTAAAGACCACATCCGCTGAGGTGAAGGCCTGCCCATCGGACCACTTGACGTTTGGACGCAGGTGGAAGGTCAGGGTCCTGGCATCACTGGAGAAGTCGTAGCTCTGCGCCAGCCAGGGTGTCACCTGGCTGTTCATGCGATTGAAGAAGAGCAGCGTTTCGTAGATCATCCCCTGCGAGCCATAGTTGGAATTGGAAGAATAGGGGCTGAAGCCGTTGGTGAAATCACCTTTGGGACTGGGTACGACGGTGAGAACGTGCGGGCCGTTGCTGCTGCTGCTACTGCTGTTCCCCCCTTGACCGCAGGCGCTCAGCAGCAGGAGAAAGAGCGCCAGCAGAGGGAAGAGGGCGCAGCGCAGACGCTGCGCCGGCCGGACGCGCTGAGCAAGAGGCTGTGGAGACGTAGCCATAGAGCGTACCTCCTTGCAAAATAGATCAAACGTTGGTCGTGACGGCGATTCGCCGCTGAACCGATCCTTCACCAGAGACCAGATGGACGGGACCCGCCAGTCCTCCACGCTGCAGGGAGTGGAGGACTGGCCGCTACGAGGTTACACGTGGTCCAACGATGCTGAAATGCTGCCTATACTCAGGGGTGTGTCCAGGTATAGGTCGCGGTGTCGTATTGCAGACCATTCTGCTGATACGTAAATGAGTAGCTGATGGTCTGCCCGGAACTCATGCCGCCTGCCGTGTACTGCCACTGGCCGGCGCTGCTGTTGTAGCTCATCTGCACGTTCTGCTGGGCCTGGCCAGGGACCGTATAATGAACGATCACGTAGCCAGCCGTCCAGCCAGTGGGCTGGAACCAGAACTGTGCCTGGCTGGAGCTGACGCTGTTGACCCCCTGGTTGAAGCCACTGCCGCTCCCGCTCGGTGTGGGCGTAGGTGTTGGGGCGGAAGAGGAGCCAACGGTATAGGAGTAGGTGCCTGTATCGTATTGCAGGCCATTCTGCTGATACGTAAATGAGTAGCTGATGGTCTGCCCGGAACTGGCCCCACTTGCTGTGTACTGCCACTGGCTGGCGCTGCTGTTGTAGCTCATCTGCACGTTCTGCTGGGCCTGGCCCGGAATGGTGTAGTGCACGATGACATAGCCGGCCGTCCAGCCGTTGGGTTTGAACCAGAACTGGACCTGATTGCTGCCGACGGTCGTGGCCCCCTGGCTGAAGCCGCTGCCGCTCGTTGAGGTGGGCGTGGGACTCGGCGTCGCCGTTGGCGTTACTGCTGAGCCACTGGCGGTATAGACGCGCACGTAGTCAACGATCATGGGCACGCCAGATTGGGTGGCCGAGGTGGGGCCACCACCGAAGGCTCCTGGGAAGCCGCCGCCGATTGCCAGATCGAAGATAATGTAGAAGGCATGGTCAACAGCATTGGCCCAGGTCGTGGCGTCAACCTGGTTGGCACTGACGGTAAAGTAGTTGTTGCCATCCAGATACCAGCGGATCTGCTCCGGCGAGACACTGCGATCGATGATTTCGGTGTAGGTATGAAAGCCGGTCTGACAGCCGGGGCAGGGCTTCTGTCCGCTGCCAATGCCGTTTGGCTCGTTACAGGGACCGCCAGGGTAGGAGCCGCAATGCAGGGTACCGAAGACTGAGCTGAGGCCATTGACATCCTCCATGATGTCCACCTCTCCATCGCTGGGCCAGTTGTGGTCGGTGCGATAGGGAGTGCCTAGTGTCCAGAAGGCTGGCCAGTAGCCCAGGGCGGCGTTGCCAGAGACATTGGGCTGTTGCAGCGAGGCTGTGATCTCCAGCTCTCCGCCCGGCGGGGCGGCAAAGCTGTCGTTGACGGTTTCAATACGCCCCGATGTCCAGTTGCCGTTCGCATCTCGGATGGGCGTGATCAATAGATGGCCATTGCCATCCAGCGAGACGTTAGCGGTGCTGCTGGTCATGGTCTCGATTTCGCCGGTGCCAAAGCCAGTGCCGGTGTCGTAAATCCACTGGGAGGTGTTGACCCCCGAACCGGCTGCCCCGTTGAATTCATCACCCCAGACCTGTGTCCAGGTTGCTGCGTGGGCCCTCAGGACGTTGCCGCTCACAAAGACCAGCACCGCCGAGAGGCAGAGCAGCAGGGCAGAGAGGATCAGGGGGAGCCCCCGGGGGAAGGGCTTGTTACCTGAGCGAGAAGTCGGATCGACATCCCTGTGAACTCTACGCTGAGAGATCCGCATGTAATACTCCTTTCATAATGCGGAATACATGATTGTGCGTTAAAGCAGCATCGCGGCACACACTGACTGCTCATCCGGGAGCAGCGTTGTCGGCCGGGCAGGCTCCAGCGGAACCCGACCGATCTTCTTCTTCGAGGGCTGCTCGCACCTCCTCTTCTTTCTCTACAGGGCCGGCAGACCTGGCTCGGGCCGGCCGCTATCAACCGGACGACAGTACGACAGTACATACTGTCCTCCTTAAGAACAGTGCATCCTTGCATCAGTACCAGCCAGCAGCGTGTACAGAGCACGCAGGCCAGCGATCATCTTCACAAGGGTCGGCGATCACAGTGCCATGCTTGATGCACGTACCACCAGGCTGGTCTCCAGTTGTATATGGGCAGCCTCGTCTGGCCAGCACTCTGCTTCTGGGGAAGCCATCGCTGGTGGCTCGGCCTCACATGTGCGCACCCTGGGCAGGAGATGGTCGGGATCAACCATCTTCAGCAGCAACTCGATCGCTTTGCTTCCCATCTGTGAGAAGGGCTGGCGAATGGTTGTGAGAGGGGGTCGCACATGAGACGAGAGCAGGTTATCATCAAAGCCAACCAGGGCTACATCCAGGGGAATGAGAATCCCTTGCTCCTCGGCAACCTCCAGGATGCCGTACGCCATCTGATCGTTGGCGGCGAAAATCGCGTCGGGCCAGCGACTGCGCTCACGTGTAAACAACTCTCGTGCGCAGCGGCGCCCGCTGGGCGGATCAAAATCACCCTGGAGCAGGAGATCGGGATCGGGCTCCAGCCCGGCCTCGCGGAGGGCCTGACAGTAGCCCTCGTAGCGCTCGACCGCGCAGTAGTAGCGCTGCGGCCCCTTGATATGCGCGATGCGCCGGTACCCCAGCTCAAGCAGGTGCCTGGTGGCCTGATAGGCCCCGGCGCGGTTGTCTACCCCCACCCAGGGACAGGGGAAATGCTCGGGCTCTTCCTGATCGTTGATCATCACCAGCGGCAAACCATGCTGGAAACGTGAGAGCAGATGTGGCGCCAGATCACCTGGTAGGATCGCGAGCAGGCCCGCTATCATGCGCATCGAAAGGATGCGATCAACGACATCTGTGTGGGCGGTATTTTCAAAATTGATGCTATAGAGGACGATTTCATAGGAGGTTTTTTCGATATACTCGGCCACCCCACGCAGCATCTCGGGAACTGCAGGCCAGGTCAGGGGAGGCGTCAGTACCCCAAGGAGGCGCGTTTTGCCACCGGCCAGCCCCCGGGCGGTCACGTTCGGCACAAAGTTGTGCTCGCGCACCACCCGCATGACACGCTCGCGCAGCTCCTTGCTGATGGCAGGATAGTCATTTAAGACGCGCGAGACGCTGGACTTGGATACTCCCGCCAGGAGGGCAATATCCTGAATGGTGAGCTTCTCCTGCATGCGCTCCACCTGCTTTCCTCCAAATACCAGGCCTGTTGTTCCAGGCAAGCGTTCTGGAACCGGTTTCTGACAAAACCATACCATGGAAACCGGTTTCCGTCAAGTCTTCATGAAGCAGTGTGCGGAGGCTGTGACTTTTGGGTAATGACGGAGGGTAGCAGCGCGGAGCGTAGGGAAGGAGGCTCCGATGGGGAGCTTCCTTCCCTGATCGGTGGCAGATGTTCTGGAGGGCTGGTTGCCTTGCCTGGCGTAGCGGCCTATTGCAGGCTGCAACTGACGCCGTTCAGGGTGAAGGCGGTTGGTGCTGAGTTGGTCCCGTTCCAGGTTCCATTGAAGCCTGGCGCGTTGCTGAGGGTGCTGCCGGCCGGGATGGCGGCGTTATAGGAGAGGTTCGTCACGGTGACGGCGCTGCCCTGCTGGCTGAAGCTGCCGTTCCAGCCCTGAGTCACGCTCTGGCCGTTGGGGAAGGTAAACTTCAGGGTCCAGCCATTGATGGCCGTTGATCCGGTATTGGTGATGGTGATGGTTGCGCCAAATCCGCCTGGCCACTGGCCGGTGATGACGTACTGCACGCGGCAGGTCGAGCCACTGGCGGCCGTCGGGCTGGGCGTCGGGCTGGGCCTCGGACTGGGGGTCGCCGTCGGTGTGACACGTGCTGTCGGACTGGGCGTCGGGCTGACTGTGGCCGTCGGTGTGCTCCCGGTACTACCACCGGACTTCTGCTGCTGGTGCAGTGAGTGCTGCATGAAGATCGCCAGCTCCGGTGCTCCATGCTGTACGCCATAGATGCTATCGGTATTGCGCGCCACGTACATCCAGAAGTTGTCACCGTCGGCGTCGTCTTGCTCCAGCGTACTGTAGAACATGGTCCACCAGCCGGTACGGTTGCCGACATCTGAGCGGCTGTTAAACTCCCCCAGGATGAAGGGCTTGCCGACGACTGTGTGCGAGTCGCTGACCCATTTGTTGATCACCGCCTGCGCCTGTGTCATGGTGAGGTTGGCCCAGCTCTCGGTGGGATAGAAATGCGCAGAGGTGAAATCGATGTAGGGAGATTGATGAATATAGACGAAGGGGTTGCCTGAGTTACCGCCGTAGCCATAGGCCGTCCCCTGGCCCTCCAGGCCGGTTCCCAGCATGTGGTTGGGGTCGATGCTCTTAATATAGGCTCCCATCGTGTCAACCCAGGCTCGCAGGGTTGTTCCGGTCGTGCTCTCGTCGGGGGTCGCGTTCTCGTAGCGCGGCTCGTTCATCAGTTCCCAGGCAAAGATGGTCGGCTCGTCTTTATAGGCAACTCCTGAGTAGTGGTTGACATGGTTGAGTGCGTAGGAGACGTAGTTCTTGTACTGTGTGAAGCAGCCTGGACACTGCTGCTGGTTGAAAAAGCGCCAGCGATTGGATTCGCCGGTCGGGAGTCCTTCCCACTGCAGACGGGTGTCAATGCCTCCGTAGGCCTCCCAGTAGTTCTCGAAGACGGGAATCAGGCGAATGCCGTGTGCTTTGGCCGATTGAATAATGTAGTCAAATTCGTCGAACTCGGCCACATTATAGACCCCTCTGGCGGTTTCAAAGCCATGCCAGGCTTGGTGATCGAACATCCAGGTGCGCACAACTGTGATCCCATCGCTCTGGGCATTGCTGAAGTAGGCATCGATCGATGCCTTGTCCATAAACTTGTTTTCAATGTCGCTCTGGGTACTGCTGCTGCTGCCGTCGCCGAAGGTGAAGATATCGTAGCTATTGGCTCCGGCGTAGTAGAAGAGCTGACCATTCAGGCAGAAGTGGATACCACAGCGGGTCACAAAGCCTGTGGCTGCCCGTGCGGCCTGCCGGGGGTTGAGGAGCAAGAGCCAGCCCATTGCGAGCAGCAGTATGACGAGCGTACAGCCCGCAAGCGCGGAAAAAAGGTGTTGACGTCGCGGCATTATCGAATCCTTTCTGATCTAAGCCGTGTTCCTGTGGCTTTGCCTGCTAGAGGGAAGCTTAGACGAGTGGTGGAGAGAGCGCCAGAGCAGCTAGAGAGCAGGTAACAGGCAAGAAGGAGACACCGTAGAACACTCCATGGAAGAGGAATCATGTCGCTCTGTCTCTCTGTGTATGGATGACATTGCACGCGGACTGCGTGAGATCCGCGCTCTCCTGGTGGAGACGCAGAGACTGGCATTGGAACCAGGTATGTTTCAACCGGGCCGCAGTGGTATGGCACCTCGCACCATCACGAGCGTCGGTGCAGCGGTCATCGGTCTGGGAATGCATCTGCGATGATCTCAGCACGGCAAGGCCACAGGGCGGTGACGGCTCTCTGCGGAAGGCGGCCACTGAAGGGTGAGACAGGCTCAGATGGCCAGCGCCAGCGGGGCGGTGCTCTCGCCCTCAGGAGCCGTCTTAGCCTTTCGTCCGCTACGACGGAGTGGCGAGGTACCAGGCCCGCGCGCCAGTCCAGAGCATTCCGATGTGGATATGCGGCCGAAGCCACAGGGGCAACCCGGCGTGGCCTCATCATGCCAGAGGCAGACGTGCTCCCCTGCCAGAGAGTCGGGCAGCGACTCAGGCAGGGCGTCTGCGCTCCCCGGGCCTTACCTCACCATTGCCGTTGCTGGGGCAGGCTATGGCTGTGTGTTTCGCTCGAGCGCGGTCGCGCTTCTCAGGACAGGCGACGGCGCCAGACAGGTTGCGCCTCCGCCAGGGCCAGTCCGGTTGTGGCTGGCATCTCGAAGGAGCTGGATGAGCTATGTGGTGCGTAGGGCGAGCGCGGGAGCTGCCGTTCGATGAACTGGATGAAGGAGCTCCGGCAGACGCTGGCTGGCTGATCGGCTGTTGCCACGCAGATAGCGGCCGTCAGGTAGTTTGCCACACCCAGGACATTTTTTGCTACGGCGGTGCCGGGATCAGTCAGTTGCAGGGCGATATCGCGCTGAGAGAATCCGGCCAGGATGGAGGGATCATAGCTCTCTCCGCGGACGAGATAGAGGTTGGCGATGTCCAGGAAAGGGAAACTGCCATCGGGGTTGAGCGTATTGATGATCTGCTGCTGCTCCGGGGTGGGAGTCTGCAGTGGCTGGCTGGAGCGATCCTCTACCTCTACCGGCGTAAAGTCGAGATAGTCGCTCTGGTAGACGCTGCCGTAGAAGCTCAGCGTGGCGGTGTTGGGATAGGCGTCAGTACTGGAAGAGGTTGTTTCGGGCAGCGAGGTGAAGTGTCCGAAGCGGTTGAGGGCCACCACCACTGGCCAGCGCTCTGCAGCACAATAGGGACAGAACTCTGCTCCCCAGTAGAAAAAGGCTGGTTTGCCGCTGGGGCCAAGCAGCATCGGGCGATCGGCAATCACTTTCAGCGGGCTGGAGAGGTTGCCAGTACCGACCTTTGAGAGCTGGGTGGTATTGATTAAGGCAAGATCGGCCAGGACCTGCGAGTCGGTACCTGTACGATCGCTGGCCGCAGTGCTGCTCGGCGCGGCCGTCTGATGGGACATCAGGACGAAGACCCCAACCAGGCCAGCGATGACGAGGAGGGCAGCACCCACAAGCCACCAGGCATAGCGGCGGGAGGCGCGCCGTCTGATGATGCGACGCCCCTGAGTGGCGCTGGCCTGCTGGGGAGCGCGTGCGCGCGAGGCGGCAGTGGCTCTGGCCTCAGCGGACGTCTGGGACGGCTTCGTCCGGGGCTTCGTCTGAGGGTGTACCGGTTGGAGCGTTGAGGAACTGGAGCGTTTCTTCTGTCTGGCTGATGACATAGCGTTCTTCTCTTCCCTGAAAATGTTCTGGCTTGCGATCATCTTCCCTGAAGCGAGCGCACTTCGTGGAGAAGTGCTCTTCCGACGGGGTTCACCACTGACAATTATAGCATGAATCATGGGTCCTGGCCCTGCATCACAGCCACAGGAGTTCCATACAGGCTCCATCACGGCGGCTGCCCATGGTGCCTGTATCTATCAGCGACCCTTTCTGCCGTTCCCCCGCTCCCCTGCGATCTCCGCTCTTGTACTCTTTGTCTATAAGAAACATCGACGCCGCGCCGCCGGCGCTCGGCTACTCTCTCTCAGATCAGGCGCTGCGCTCAGACTGGCCTGATAGCGTATACAGGGGAATCCGAGGATCCGGTGCGTGGTAGCACTCCTTCACCCAGGCATAAGCTGGATCTTCGCTATTCGCCAGCGATTGCGCACTACCCGCCAGCACATTGAGGTAGTAGGTCGTATAACCTGGAGGGCTGGCGACGGGATGGTAGCCCTCGGGTATCAACACAACATCGTTATGACGAGCCAGCAGGAGCGCGTCGATGGGATAGCCCGCGCGGTGCAGCGGCGAGGCCGGTGTGGTATAGACACGCTGAACGGCGAATCCCTCGGGGCGCTCGAACTTATAGAGGTAGATCTCCTCCAGATCCGCCTCCACCAGGTTTCCCGCATCATCCACCCGATGTACGTCATGCTTGTGAGGAGGATAACTCGACCAGTTGCCCCCGGGCGTCAGCGCCTCGACCACCACCAGCCGCTGGCAGGGAAAGCCAGGCGGGATGATCGTATTGATCTGGCGTGTGGCTTGATCACCACCGCGAATCTCGACCTGGACCTCAGGCGGGGTCACCAGACGCGCCTCATAGTCCTCATCGGCCGGAGCCAGGGCCACAGCGTATTCACAGTCCGTTTGCGCCAGCACAGTCAGTGAGGTACGACGTGGCAGATAGAGAGCCGACGGCAGTCCCTCGAAGACACTCGCGCGCTCGCCCACCCGAGGCCAGTTTTCTCGCCCGGAGGTGACACTGAGACAGCCACTCAGGACGACGAGCGCCATCTCGCTCTCACCCGTTACAGAGGACCAGGACTGGCCACGAGCAAGTCGACGCAGGGCAAAAGTGATCGCCTCCCAGCCGGCAAGCTCAGGCGTGACCTCTACCACCACAGCAGGATCGGCAGCGTTGCCAGGGTGAACGATCAGGTTCTGGTGATCATACTGGCGCATAGCGCAACTCCCATAGCATCTCTGACTGTTGCAATGTCAACGCCTCTCCTGGCCAGTGGCGACCGCTGGAGGGGCCGTACTCTCACGGACGATCAGCGTTGGCATCAGCAGATGATTCTGACCAGGACTGCCATTCAACATGCCAAGCAGGACCTGGGACGCCAGTCGACCCAGCAGCGCCCGCGGCTGGCGTATCGTTGTCAGCGGTGGCGTTACATAGCTGGCTATCTCAATATCATCGAAGCCGACGACGCTCAGCTCGCGCGGCACGACGATCCCTCGACGATGACAGGCCATCAAGACCCCGACCGCCTGCATATCAGTCTGACAGAAGAGCGCCGTGACGCCGGCCTCCAGGAGACGGGGCAGCGCCCGGCGACCACAGATGACATCCTCCTGCGGCGAGGCCTCATCGGCGGTGGCCACCACCATCCACTCATCGCGATAGGCAATCCCTGCCGCCTCCAGTGCCTGGCGATAGCCCTCCAGACGCCGCTGACAGGACACCGGTCGGCTGGCTGTCCCTAGATAGCCGATCGCGCGATGGCCAAGGGCGAGGAGATGCTCAACGCCAAGCCTGGCCCCGCTCAGGTCATCCACCGAGATCCGGTAACGCCACCCCTCCTGCATTTCCACCTGACTGTTGATGAGGACGGTCGGAACTCGCAATTGATCAAGGCGCTGCTTCTGCTCGTCGGCAACACGTGAGGTGGCTACCACAATCCCGTCAACGCGACGGCGACGCAGGACCTCGAGCACCTCCATCTCCTGCTCGGGATCGTTCTGCGTCGTGCTCACCAGAAGAGAGAAGCCGGCCGCCCGCGCGACCTCCTCCACACCGCGTACGACCTCACTCAGAAAAGGATCAGCGATCGAGGTCACCACCAGGCCGATCGTACTGGTCCGCCGCGTCTGCAGGCTCTGGGCAATGGCATTGGGGGTATAGCCCATCTCCAGCGCCAGCCGCTGGATGCGCTCGCGCGTCTCCGTGCTGATCAGTGGACTCCCGCGCAGCGCTCGCGAGACCGTGGTGTGCGAAACGCCAGCCACCCGCGCGATATCTGCTATGGAAATCTCACGCCCCTGCGCCAACCCGCTATGGACCTGCTTGTCAGGCGACCTGCTCTCGATGCTCACAACCGGACTCACCCCGGCTATTGCTGGTCTCCAGGAAAACCTACTGCACACGTGTGCATGAGGATTGTACTGGATACAGATGCGAGGCGTCAAGGGGGTGGTCTCTCCAGAGCGATCTGCTCGTTGGCTGCCCCCTCGTCTTCCGGCACGATTGACAGGATGCCTTCTGCATGTTATACTGTAATAGTACATTTGTTCGAGTTTCTCTTCTGAGGAGGTCCTCTCAGCATGGAGACCAGCTTTATCGAGGCCAAAAGCATTCTTACCCCCCAGCGAGGAGGCTTCCTGGCCTCCCCTCCCTATCCCTTCACGCACGCACTCTCAGCCTACACCGGCTGCGGCTATGGGCAGACAAGCTGCGGGCAGTACTGCTATGCACGCTTTCTCCCCAACTGGACCACCTCAGGACTCCATGCTCCCTGGGGACTGGCTGTGCAGGTCAAGACGAACGCGGCAGACCTGCTGGAACGGGCGCTGCACGCACTGAGTGCACAGCGCCGTCGTCACCTGCGCATCTTCATGAGCAGCACCACTGACCCCTACCAGCCACTTGAACGCACTTCCCAGGTCACCCGCCGCTGTCTTGAGGTCTTTGCCCGCTACCCCGATCTCGATCTGCTGGTGATTCAGACGCGCTCTCCGCTGGCGGAGCGCGACATCGACCTCATCAAGCAGATCCCCTACGCCTGGCTCTCGGTGACGATCGAGACGGACGATACGGCTTATCTCAAACGTATGCAGGGCGGTCCTCCTCTTGAGCGACGCTGGCAACTGGTCCGTACGGCCAGCGCGGCGGGTGTGATGACGCAGATCACTGTCAGCCCCTGCCTTCCCTTCAGCGACGTGACTCGTTTCGGCATGCTGCTGATCGAGAGCGGGGCCCGCCGCCTGGTGATTGACACAGCCGCCGAGGGCGACGGCGCTCAGGGCCGGCGTTCCGCGCGTACACCCTTTGCCCAAATGGAGCCGTCCTGGGCGGACACTAGCAGGGCACACCAGCTCTATGACTACCTCTGCCGCGAAGGAGTGGACTGGGGGATCGAGGTCGGCTGGAGCATCACCGGCTTCTGCGGCATCGCCCCCCGCTCGTAAGCTCTCCCCGTAGCGCTTCCACTTCACCAGAGCGGAACCAGCCGCCGTGGCAGCCTGGCACATGGCGGCTGGTTCCGCTCGGCCTTCGCCAGACCAACACAGTCTTGCGAGAGAGGGACCATTATGCTATAATCATGCATCACCTTTTGTATTCATATCTGTCTCTCATACAAATACAAAATACCGATCGACTATCTACAAGGTATGCTTGTCCCATGGCTGCTATCAAGTAAAAGGAGAGACGTTCGTGGCTGAGTTGATCAGTGCCGGGACGTTCGCCAGCGACGGAGAGCGCCGCGCTGCCGAAGTCCTACGTCAGCAACTGCCCTCTTCCTGGCTGGTGATCTGCAATAAGATTCTTCCGGCAACTCATGGCAGTTCCTTCGAGATCGATTTTCTGGTCATAGGTCAGCGTTGGATCTTCGTGATCGACGAAAAATCCTGGCGGGGACCGTTGCAAGGGAATGACACGTACTGGACCAGAGCGGATGGCAGCGTAGAGCCTAGTCCTCTGAATAAGGTCGATGGTGTGGCCAAGGTGGTGGCTGGCTACCTCAAGGAGCGCATTCCATCGCTTAAAGGTGGCCCTCACTTTGTTCGCGGGGCCGTGCTCCTCTCCTCAGTCGAGCAGCAACCTCAGAAGATTCGTGACCCGCGCGCCTCCGCAGGCCTGTTTCTGCTCAACACGGTTTGCGCACGCCTGCAGGAGCTGGATGCGCAGCAGGGGAATCCCCTGGTCGGTCAATGCCATGCTCTGCTGAAGACCACGCTCACGGGTCTGGGTACACGCCCCCACATTCCATCCCGCATTGGGGATACACTCCAGATTGAGCAAGTGGAGCTGGCTCGCCCCAAACTCTACCGCTGCCAAGCGGTGGAGAAGGTTTCGGGCCGTGACCGGCCACGGATGGTCATGCTCTATGAGCTTGATCTCGATCCCCTGGAGCGCGAAGAGGCAAAGGAGTTCTACACGCGCACATATAAGGCGCTGGAGAAGCTACAGGCGACGGGGCTGGTTCCGCGCGCTGAGACGCCGTTCGAGTGGTCCAGTACGTTCATGGTCGTGCCAATCGTCCCCTCCGAGGGCCGCGTCCTGAGCGTGCTTCCGCTGCCGGAGACGCGCCAGGAGTTTCTGCAGGAGCTGCAGATGGCTACGGCAGCCTTCAAGGGACTGGCGCAGATCCATGCTCAGGGTGTGCTCCATCGTGCGCTCACGCCTGCTGCGCTCACGGTACAGTTTTCCAAAGGCCAGCCGCCGCGCGTCACCTTCAGCGACTTCTACGCAGCTCGCGTTGGCACGGCTTCCATCGCAGCCAGACTGGATGCAACCGCGTTTGATGATCCCTACGCCGCTGAGGATGTGCTGATCAGCTATGAGTTCGCGACTGAGCGAACTGATACCTTTAGCCTGGCGCTGGTGCTACTTGAGCGCCTCTCTGGTACGCCTATCTCTTTGTTGCGTCCGACGATCAATGAGCCGCCACACCTCCCCGATGCCCCCCGCTGGACGACTTTCCTGCCGCCTGACGAATCGGCGGCGCTGCTGGAGCTGTTTCGCTCGGTACTGCAGCCGCAGCAGGACGCGCAGCCCCCAGACGCGAATGAGCTGGCACGCCGCCTGGAGGAGATCCAGCGGCGAGTAACGACATCGCCGCCTGAAGAGCTTCCGCAGACCCTGAACGGGCGCTTTCGCGTCCATCGCTTGCTAGGTCAGGGGACCATGGCACGCACCTATCTGGTGAGCTATCAGGACTTTCCGGAGCTAGGTCAGCGGGTCTTGAAGCAGTTGCTCAACCCTGCTGAGGTGTACACCCAGGCTGTCGCTGAATATAAGGCTCTTGAGAAGCTCAAAAGCAAATATGTCCCTGCTATTAAGGACATCTACAAAGAAACGGACGAGGCCCACATCGCCATGGAGTATATCCCCGGCCCAACGCTGCAGCAGTTGGAGGCTGAGTTCCCCTGGGCGTTGGAGCGCTGGTGGCCATTCGCTCAAGACCTGCTGAAGGCGCTGGCTGTGCTGGAAGAGCACAATATTCTCCATCGTGATATCAAACCGGCCAATATCATCCTCCACGAGACAGATCACCATCCGGTCCTGATCGATTTCGGCTTCGCCGTCCGGGAAGGGGAGAAGCGCAGCCTGGCCGGCACGCCCCTCTACCTCCCGCTCGAGGCGCTGACGGCTGCGATTCCTCCGGCTGACTGCGATCGCTATGCGGCGGCAGTGGTGCTCTTCAGGGTCCTGACGGGTCAACTGCCCTTTACCCATGAGGGAGGCCAGCGCCGGCTTCGCTCCGCCGACGAGCTGGACGATCTGCACATCCGCCGTCCGGCGGCGGTTCTGCTCTCTGCACTGGCCTCCACACCTGCCGAACGACCGAGCAGCGCCCTTGAGCTGCTGCACAGGCTGGAAACAGCCATGCGGGCGGCCGAGGTCCCTGCCGAAGAGCCGGCACCCCGGGAAGAGTTGGAGGCGCAGGTGAACCCCTGGGTTGAACAGGTGCGGGGCCTCTATCGCAATAGCCTCAGCGGCAATGTCGATAACCGCGGCCTGGACAGCGAGTTCGTGCGCTCGACCTATGTGGAAACCGCCCTGGATATAAAGCTGCTCCCCCTCTTGCTCGAGCGCCGTCCGCTGGCCCTTTTCTTGTCGGGTAACCCTGGCGACGGCAAGACGGCTTTTCTGGAGCAGGTTCGTGAGGAGCTGCTCCGGCGTGGGGCAACGCTGGTCGAGGCCCGCTCCGATGCGAGCGGCTGGGAACTGGAGTACGCTGGCCATATCTTCCGTAGCTGCTACGATGCATCGGAGGCCCATCAGGGGCTGAGCGCTGATGAGCAGCTCACACACAAGCTGCAGGGTCTGGAGGGATTACAGCGACCGGCGGCGGCGCTGACGGTGCTGGTGGCGATCAACGATGGTCGCCTTGCCGATTATTTTGAGCGCTACGGCACGCGCTTTCCCTGGCTGCTGACCAGGCTCGAGCAGGTGCGTAAGGGTCAGCAGCTGCGAGAGCACGACGTCTGGCTGGTCGATTTGAAACAGCGCGCCCTTGTGGCCTTGCCTGGCCAACAACAGCAGTCGCTCTTCCGGAAGGTCTTGAAGAGCCTGGTGGCCCGGGAGCACTGGAAGATCTGCCACGACTGCGCCGCCAGGACCGTCTGTCCGATCTATCACAACGCGCAGACGCTGCACGAGAACCGCGCACAGCAGCGTCTGGAGCATCTGCTGCTGCTGACTCACCTGCGCCACCAGCGTCATATTACGATGCGCGATCTGCGCTCGGCGCTGGCCTACCTGATCACGGGCAATCTGAGCTGCCGCGATGTCCATCAGGCGCGCCAGAGCGAGGATGGCGGCGCGGCGCTGATCGAGCGAGCCTGCTGGCAGAGTGCCTTTGCCCCTGCTGAGAGCCATGACGAACTGCTGCGCGATCTGAGCATGCTCGATCCGGCACGTTTTCCTCAACCGCACCTGGATCGCTTCCTCCATTTTCATCACGGTCCGCAGGACGCCTTGCTGCGTTGCAAACTGGTGGTGGACGGCAAAGATCTGCCGCTCCAGCTCTTTCAGACAGAGAAGGACTGGCTTGCAGCCTGGAAACGGCGCCTCTACTTCTACGGTCCGCGCCTCGACCAGGAGTATGATCGCCCAGATCTGCCTGACGTGCGCTGGCTCGATCTCTTGCCTTATCAGCATGCGCTGCAATACCTGACATTGCTGAAAGGCGAGCAGGAGGAGCGGGAGAAAACGCTCGCCAGGCTGGCGCTTGGCATTATGCGTTCGGATGGGATCAGCGCCGATCTGCCAGAGGGCCACATCAGCGTGGTAGTGCGCGCCTCAGAAGAGCAGCAACTGATGATTCTGAAGCTGTTCCCGCTGGAGCAATTCGTTCTCGAACCAGTGGGGACTGGTCACCTTGAGGTGATTGAGACGCTGCCGGAGTCGCTGGTATTGCGTCATCGTTCAGGGACGCCACGCCTGGAGATCTCGCTCGATCTCTTCGAGCTGCTGCTGCGTCTGGCGGGTGGCCTGCAGTCTGAGGCGCCGGAGCTGCAGCCGCTGCTGGAGGACCTGCGTCATTTCAAACACGCGCTACTCTTGATGGAGACGCGCGATCTGGTGCTGATTGAAAATGGAAGGCGTCTGCATCGCCTGACTCAGCGCGCTGGTAAGGTGGTGCGCATGCCACTCGTTTGATGTCAGGGAAGGGAGAGCTGCCGTGAAGGTCCTGTTGCCCACAAAATTGCGCGGGGTACGCTTTGCTCAGGTATTACCCATTGAGCTGAATGACTTTGATATCAATCTGCTGCTACCACTCCTCTTCTTCACTATCTTGTCCGGGGGGCGCGGGCGTGCCAGGATACCGAACGATCCTGGCGCGATCAGCTCTTACATCGACAGACTGAGCCAGCACCCCGCCGTCGAGGGCTTCGCTGATCCCCAGGGCCGGCTCCTGCTGGAGCGGCTCGTACGCACTGCGCTGATCACCGTCGGGGGCGTCGGCCGCGGCCATAAGGATGAGCAGATCACCTCTGTCATACCCTACAGCTTGCTCTGCTACAAGCCCGGCTTTCCCAAAGAGGGCAGCCGCCTGCGTGGCGTCGATACTTTCCTCTATCAGATCCTGCGCAGCTACCTGGGAGGGGATCGCGAGCTGCGTGACTTTGTGAAAGAGGTCTTTGGCCGCGGCGTCATCATCGGCCCCCCTGGTCAGCCGGAAGGGCACTACGACGGCACGACGGAGGTTGATACACTGACACGCCTCTCTCTGGCCTTCCTGGATGGCTTCGAGAGCATCAGGCCAGGTATCAGTCGCGAAAAAAGTCTCGGCGCTGGGGCCTGCCCCGCTCTTGCGCACGAGCTGGCAGCGGATCTGCTGCACTATATGTCGGCCTACCACGGGACGATGCCAACGCCGGCCTTTATCCATCATCTGCTCATCCTGATCAATGTTGAGCTGTTCATCTATACACTCAAAGTGGTGCAGGCCATCACCACGCTCGTCCATACCCCGGAGAGTCTACCACCAGCGATGCGCGATCCAGCGGAGCCGTCGCCCCCGGCGGTCTACGTGGACTTCAGCGATCAGCCTGGCCCCAGCCGGGAGATGGCCCGTGACTGCGTGCGCCGCGATATCGAAACGTATCAGCGCTTTCTCTCGGCGAATCTGTTGCTGCGTCAGCTCGACACCTATGTTGAAAAACTGCGACGCAATCCCCGTCGCCGTGCCGAGCTGGAACGCCTGCTAAGTTCTGAGACCAGTGGCCCGCACTATCTGCAGAATCTATTGCAGATGCAGACATACGCTGAGATTCATGCCGATGCCCGAAGAGATATCGATAGCATTTTTGATCAATACAATGAAACAGCCAGCGAAAAGAAAAAGAGCACGAATGACGATCAAGATAGCTCAGGAGCTACGGCGAACGAGCTGGCCACCAGACACCTGGAGGAGTTGCTCGACGGTACAGAGAGCGATCTGGCTGGTCTGGTCAGCCTCTTAACAGAGGGTCAGCGCAATGCTACGCAGAGCTTCGTGCACTGGTACTGGAGCGTAGGCGGACTGACCCAGCCGGAGGGCCTGTTACGCGGCCAGCTCAAGTATCGCTCATCGTGGCAGTATGCACCGACCAACGACCTGCTGGCCGTCCTGGTACAGCTCGCCGCCGCGCGCCTGAACGCTCGCAAGCCGGCAGCAGCCAGCGGCGAGGAGCGCGGCAACGGCCACAGTATCGGGGCGATCCGCCTGCAGGACTTCTTGCGCTTTCTCGACGAGCGCTTCGGCCTGCTGGTCGATCGGCCCCCCTCACCCTTCGTGGGCGCTGAGTATACCGCGGCCGCCCAGGAGAATCTGCGCGCCATGCTGCGTCGTCTGCGCCAGATGGGCATTTTCCGCGACCTTGCGGATGACTTCACGATCCAGCGTCTTCATCCTCCCTATGCAGGGCAGGGCTGATCTCTCGTTTCTGGAAAGGGCACTCTTATGACGACACCAGCGTTTCAAGAGACGATCAAAATAGAGCTGTTAGCCGCCGCGCTGCTCCAGCAGATAGGGGGGACCGGCCCCGGACACTGCGCACGAGTCGATTTTCTTGAGCTTGACGATGCCCTGGCCCTCTGTCAGTATCTGCGTGCGAACGAGAAGCTGCCAGCAGAGACCATTGTTGGTATTCTAAGCGCCCGGCACGAGCCAGAGTCCGCCACGTCGGTCCTGATCACGCCCGACCGCGCCATCGAGCTGCGCAACCGCAAGCGCGAACGGCTCTGTCTCTTCATCCCCGTCGGCAATGTCGACGCCACCGCCAGCTCGCTCGCCAACTCCTTCGCGCCTATCGATGGACGCCACCTCTATGAAACGGCTCTGCGCAGCCTGCTGCGGCGCCTGAAGCAGACCTCTCTGGAGGCGGCGATCAGCGTACAGAGCGTTTTCAACAGTCTGCGCCAGTGGTCTGGCCTGAGCCATGAGCGTCGCCTGGATTTTGCAAGCACGGCCCTGGCCCTGGCGCAGGCAGGCACACCAGAGCGCATCGGCCTGGAGCTGTGGCGCCTCGGCCTCATCAGCGACGCCCGATCTGATTTCATGAGCGATCTTCCACGCAATCGGCGCCTGACCCGCCTGCTGGCACGGCCGAAGAAGTTTGACGCCACCCTCGTGGAGCGTATTCAGGAACTGAAGGTCGACCGCCAGACTGAGCAGGAGCTGCAGCGCCTGCTGCGCGGTAAAGCTCTCAACGAGGTGCATAGCTGGTCACGCGAGCTGGCTGAGGCTGGCCTGACCCTCGATCGCTGGCGGTTCCTCGATTACGAAAAGAGTGATCTGCGCGAGTTTGAGATCGTCCCTTTTACCAACCGGAAAGGGGTGGTTGAGCATTCCTGCCATCTGGGCCAGCCTGACGGACCCGGTGGAGCACTCTATGCCTATTACAAAGGGCAGGGCGATGTGGTGGTGCGCTGGAAATGTAAGCCAGATAAACCCAGAAACCTGGCCGGCTGGCGCGTGGCTATTCTACCCGAGGAGAGCGAGCCGGGCTTCAGAGAGAGCCTGTGGGAGCAGGACTTCACTCCAGGGCGCCGCAAGGTCACACTCAAGTTGGAGCAGCTGAACCTGAGTACCGAGGAGCCACCTGATTCCGCCGTCTGCGTGCGCATCGCCCCCCTGGGACCCGATGGCAATGAACTGGTCGATGAGCGGGGAAACATCCTCTACCAGGACAGCCAGCCATTCAATCTCATTCCCGAGGAGGGAACCCTCCCGGAGCGGACTCCTCGCGAAAAGCGTCAGACGGTGCCGACGCTGGCCTTCGGACGGCTGAAGATCGGCAGCGAGATCAAGGAGACGGTGCTGGAGGAAAGCCTGCCCCAATGGCAGCATAACGAGCGTGCCTATTTCAGCGTACTGATCAATGGCAAGCATCGGCTCACGGTGGCCTTGAGCGAGACCCTGTCGCAGCTAGAGCAGAACGTCCTGGAGAACCCACGCCAGGGCGGTTGCTTCACACTTGAGGTCGATGATCTCCGCCCCGCCAGACTCGAGACTATCAAGTCCTTTCCTCTGGCATCCTGGCAGAGGGCAGAGTGGCAACATTTCTGGAACCAGCGCGAACTCTTTTTCCGGCGTGTGCGCCAGCCTGAGGCACGCAACCTGATCGAGGTGGCTGACTGGAGCAGCCCCGAGCTGGGCGACGCGGCTGTCCGTTATGCGCAAGCCTACCAGGCACTGGTACAGAAGCTGATCGAGCAGGATGCCGATACCAGCGAGATACGACAGGCGCTCTCGCTCGATAACCTCCTTGTGCGCTTCACCAACCAGCAAGGCCAGGTTGAGGAAGCTCTCGTTATCTTACCGACCCACCCCCTGCGGGTCGCCTGGGTTGCTGGCTATGCACGGCTCCTTGCCTTCTGGGAGGACCAGCTCCTGGAACAACCAAAGCAGGCTCGCACGCAGCACGTGGATCTGCAGGCCCTGCGTCTGCTGATGCCGGCCAACGTGCCACCCTTCGCCTACCATGCTGCTACATCGACCAGTTTCATCTTCTTCCAGAATCTCCTCTTTTTCCACGGCGTGGCTCTGCCGGCCGACGTCCCCGGCGCCCACCGGCGCTACGCCGACGTGGCCACCATCCTCAACGCCAGTCCCGAGCAGGCAGATCCTGGCGACATCCGTCCCGAGGGTCTCAGTGAGCACCTCAAGCTCTTCCAGACGCTGCATCCCTATGCCGATCCCCTGGTCCTGACTCTGATCAACCCGGACCGTGGCAACGTGCTGGCCGAGGCCCTGAAAGGACTCGCTGCACAGAGAAGCGTTGAGGAAGATGACGAGGAGATGCACATCCCCTCCTTGCCTCTGCTGCAGCTTGTCTCCTACAGCGAGGCACGCCAGAGCGGAACGCTGCGAGCGCTCGTTCGGGCGCTCCAGCAGAACGGCGGCACACCATTCTCCAGCTCAGCGCGCCAGACCGACCATTTTCTGCCAGCCCTGACGACTACTGCCCGCTCATTTGAGCAGCTAGAGTCAGAGGAGCAGGAGGAACAGAGCGATCCTCAGGAGGCCCACCTGGCCATCGTCAACGACCTGCTGCGTCCGCAGATTGTCTCTCTTCCGATCCAGAGCACGACCTCCCTGGGCAACGAGGTCAGCAGTTTCTCGCTCCACGGCCTGTTGACGCGCTTCATCCCCCAGTTCTTCCAGCAGGATGAGACGCTGCTCTGGCGCTATCAGATCCGCAGCGGCGGCGCTAAGCCACTTCCTCATCCTGGAGGTCCACGCTACAGCGAGAGCCTGGTCAATCTACAGACTACATTGCTCAGGGCGGGGGGCTACCTCCTCAACGGCAACATGCAGACACAGCCAGCCCTGCAGGTCCACCTCAGTGCTGAACGGCGCCAGCTCCTGGAGCGGCTTCATCAAAGGACGAACTGGGTCATCACCCTCGACCGCTTCTTCACACTGGACTACTACGACTCGCCCCATCTGCCCGGTCTGCAAGAAATGGCCCGCAAATACGTCCTGGATTACTCGCCGGAGTTCACCGAAGGCCTGGGTCACCGCATGATGGTAACCACGGCCTGGCACGAGGAAATCAGCTCGATGCTTGGCCAGGCGATGGAGGAGCTTGGCTTCTCGAAACTGGAGGAGAGCGTCAGCCACCTGCTGCACTACCTGAAAACCATCTCGGGGCGTCTGGCCCTGGAGGTGCTGGCATCTCCGTCCAGTGCCGCGGCGGCGGTCGGCCTTGGCGCCGTCACGGCCTGGCTCGAACGCCAGGGGCGCCTCAAGCAGGCAGTGCTGTTGCCGGTCGATCTCTACCCGCGCATCTTCGCCGCCAGCGGCCGGGGAGAGCCAGCCAGTGGCGAGCGTCGCTGCGACCTGGTGCTGATCACGCTCAAGCAAAACATCGTCGAAGCCGCCTTTATCGAGGTCAAGTGGCGCCGCGGAGCGGTCCCGCTCGAACGCCTGGCCAGCGATATGGCTCTCCAGATGCAGGCAACCGCCGAAGTCATGCGCCGGCGCTTTTTTGATCCCCGGCAGATCGATGGCGCACTGCAGCGCGCCTATCTGGCCAACGTGTTGCGCTTCTACTTTGAGCGTGCCCGTCGCTACGGCCTCTTCGATCCCCAGGCGGAAGGGGCCTTCCAGGCGAACCTGGCTCGTCTGGAAAAGGCTGAGCTCGCGTTCCGTCCCTCCTACGAGGGCTACATCGCCAGCTTCGAGAGTCAGCCGCGCAGGGAGCCTCTCACTATCGAGGAAGCGCGCATCCGCATTCTGACCGCCAGCGACTTCAGAAGCCTGCCTCAGCTGCTCAGCGAGCCTGCAGCAGCGATCCCCATACAGAACGAGACGGAGATAGTAGACGCCAGCGAGGAGCCCCCCGGCGGCCTTCCCTTCACGGCCGCGACGGCAGATAGGAAGCTGACAGGGCAGACCCCCGAACTCAACGGTCCCGATTGGGAACCTCGAGATGACCAGCCAGATGAGCTGGAGGCCACGCTGCTCACCCGACCGACAGCTCCGGCAGACGCTGCCAATCCGCCAGAGCTGCAGATCCTGCTCGGCCACGCAAACAGCGGCCCGATCTTCTGGCAGCCTGGCATCAAAGGCAGCCCGCACCTCTTCATCCTGGGCATCCCCGGTCAGGGAAAATCCTGGACGATCGAGCATCTCCTGAGCGAACTGGGCCAGCAGGGTGTGCCAGCCCTGGTGCTGGACTTCCACGGCCAGTTCGCCAACCCCCAGGGACGCTACTACCAGAGCGTCCATCCCAGGGTCCTGGATGCAGCGCAGGGCCTGCCCTTCAGTCCCCTCGAGTGCGCCGCCGGTGACGAGTGGCGCAACAACGCCTGGACCATCGCCGAAATCTTCGCACAGGTGGTCGGCCTCGGCCCCATGCAGCGGGACATTGTCTATAACGCCATCCGCAACGCCTATCAGGCCCACGGCTTTGAGGGTGCACTGAGCGAAGAAGCACTGCACGAACTGAGCTATCCCTCGCTCGCCGAGATCGCCCGACGCATCGAACAGGAGGAGCAACGCCGCCACATCAGCAACGTGATCCCACGCTGTCGCCCGCTGCTCGAGATGGATCTCTTCCGACCTGGCGAGCAGCCAGTCAGTTTCTACGAGCTTATCTCACAGGGGCTGGTGATCGATATCCACCGGCTGCAGATCGAGCAGCTACAGTTGAGCGCAGGCGCGTTCGTCCTGCACAAACTCTATAAGGACATGTTCCGCTGGGGCGACGCCGATCGCCTGCGCCTGGCCATCGTCCTGGACGAGGCACACCGTCTCGCCAGAGACACAACGCTCCCCCGCTTGATGAAAGAAGGTCGCAAATTTGGCATCGCCGTGATCGTGGCCAGTCAGGGGCTGAACGACTTCCACCCCGATGTGACCAGCACCGCCGGTACTAAAATGATCTTCCGCATGAACCATCCCGAATCCAGGAAGGCCGCCGGGCTGATCGGCGGCAGCCAGAGCCAGAACCTGGCCGCCAGCATCGAACAGCTCGCAGTCGGCTCAGCGTACGTGCAGACCCCGGCCATGAAGTGGGCAATGCACATCCGCCTGCCATCATGAGTGAGTGCCACCTCCCTGGCAGAAAGAGGAGGCCTCACCCCTTTCTGCCAGGGAGCCTGGCTTCATTCCTGGATAGTCCTTGCAGCCTCACCGCTGCCCGCGGTAAAGATGCCAGGCTCACTCGCCAGCGACTCCCCTCACTCGTCCCCCAATCGTCTTCACAACAGCGGGCCACCCTCCGCGTATAGCCTGTAAGAGACACAATCATTCACCACTGGAGGACATAATGACAGAACACGAAGCGCATCCCATCGCCCCAGGCTCATCAGCGTCCCAGAAGCCTGAAGAAGAAGCGGCCCAGCCAGACGAGGCCGCCAGCACCATTCAGATTCCACTTCCAGCCGAGCCGGAGGCGACCCTAGCAGAGGAGACAGAGACTTCCACCCCAGTGGCGAGCCACCCCCCAGCCATGACGCCAGTCCCCGCGACCCCAGCGCTGCCCGCTGTCAGCGTAGAGGACCTGCTCGAACTACAGATCGCTGCTGATCCCCAGCTCGCGCCTGCAGGCACGCTGATCGCCTTCTGCCTGCAGCGCTGCGATCGGGCCACGAACAGCACGCATAGCGCCATCTGGCTGGTCCCCTCTACCAGAGGCGCCGGCGAGGCTCGCCCCCTGACAGGCGGAGAGACCCAGGACTTCGCACCACGCTGGTCGCCCGACGGCGAGACCCTGGCCTTCCTGAGCACGCGCGACGGCGGCATTCCACAGATTTTCCTGTTGCCCATGCGCGGCGGAGAGGCCCGCCAGTTGACCCACCTTCCACAGGGCGTGAGTGAATATAGCTGGCGCCCCGACGGACTGGCTCTGCTGGCACATAGCCTCTGGAAGCCCGCCGACGACTCCACTCAGCCCACCCTCGACGAGGAGCGACAGCTCTACACCCGCCTCGACGAACAATGGGATGGCGCAGGTCATCTCCAGGGTCGCCACCTGCAGCTCTGGCTGATCTCCCTCGATGGAACAGCCCTGCGCCTGACCGCCGAGCCGGTCCATCTGGTGCAATCCTGCTGGTCGCCTGATGGCAGGGCCATCGCCTTCTGCGCCAACCGCCGCCAGCAACCTGATCTCTCAAGCAGCATGGCCCTCTGGGTGCTGACGCTGGCCAGTGGCGAGATGCGCCGCCTGACCCCCGAAGAGGGTCTGGCCCAGCTCCCCTCCTGGTCCCCTGATGGCCGCTATCTGGCCTACTATTACGCTCCCGACCAGACAGAGACCGCCAATGTTACCCCCTGGCTGGTGGCTGCCCACGGCGAGGAGGCTCCTCGTCCACTCTTCAGCCAGGAGAGCGACCGCTCCTGTCAGGCCGCCATCGTCGATGAACTGCGCTCCTCTGAGGAGTGGCTGACACGGCCCCAATGGTATCCCGACAGCCGTCACCTGCTCATCACCGTGCATGAACGGGGACAGGCTCACCTCTACCGGCTCGACAGCGCCAGCGGTGAGCTACAACAGCTCACCTCCGGCAACGGCCGCTACCTCACTCCCCACCTCAGCAGTAATGGCCAGATGATCGCCCTGGTCCGCGCCGACTGGTTCACCCCCGGCGATATCTGGGGCTGCGCGAGCGATGGTAGCCAGCTCCGCCGGCTGACCGGCATCAACGAGCGCTTCCTGCGCAGCCACCGGCTGACCCGCCCCAGACGCATCAGCTGGCAGAGCAAAGATCACCTGACGATCGAGGGCTGGCTCTATCTGCCCTCCCTGGCTCCAGGCACCAGGACCCCCCTGGTGCTGGCAGTGCACGGCGGCCCCGCCTGCGCCTGGGGTGACGCCTATATCCACGAGTTCCAGGTGCTGGCAGGACGTGGCATCGCCGTGCTGGCAGCTAACCCACGCGGCAGCGATGGCTACGGCGAGGCCTTCCGACGCGCGATTCTCAACGACTGGGGAGGCGACGATCTGGGCGACCTGCTCGCCGGCATCGACCACGTCATCGCCAACGAGCCGATCGACAGTGAACGGCTGGGCATCAGTGGCCTCAGCTATGGCGGCTATATGACCACCTGGGCCATCAGCCAGACGACGCGCTTCAAGGCCGCTGTGAGTCGCAACGGGGTCACCTGGCTGCCCCTCATGGGTCTGCTCTCCGACCAGGGGATCTGGTTCGATAGCTCCATGGGCGGCGCCGGGGAAGCATTGCTGTATGAGCGCTCGCCACTGAGCCACGCAGCACGGATCAGCACCCCTCTCCTGCTGCTGCATGCCGCCGAGGATCTGCGCTGCCCCTTCAGCGAATCGCTGCAACTCTTTACGGCTCTGCGCAAGCGCCGCCAGATCGTCGAACTGGTGCGCTACCCACATACCAGCCACCTGATGGACCGACCGGGTATCGGGACGCCCATCCAGCGTCTCGACCGCTTGCAGCGCACAGTGGCCTGGTTTGAGCACTTTCTCTGCGGCTGATTCCCGCTGACCAGGGTAGAGCGGCCTACCCAGACGGAGCCACCTGCCCTGGTCAGAGACCGTGATAACCCTTTCACTGGAGCGCTCCCCCCACAGGCAGCCCACAGCGTCTCGCTACCGCTTCACGGCAGCCATCAGGCAGGGAGGAACATGAGCACCATACAGAACAGCGCTGCCACCAGTAGCATGAGGCAGTAGAGCCCGGCCAGCAGCCTCGAGAGGGCCACAGAGCCGGGACTCCAGCGGAAACAGCGCAGCGCCGTCGCCCCTGCCACCAGCAGAATACCTACCAGCAACAGGAAGGCCAGGATATGACCCCCGATCACCTGCGGTGTATCTGCAGCGAGAACGACCAGCGGCGTCGCCACCGCCGTGAACAGGAGAATGCCTGCCAGCACATCAACCATCGCAGCTCCCATAAAGATGCCCTCATCAATATGGTGAACGAGCAGACGTGGCGTGGCTTTCAGCACCAGTACCAGCCCGGCAACATACGCCAGAAGACTGACAACGATGAGCAATAGGGTGGGCATAATACGACCTTCACACGTCCCTTGCGGTCCTGATACAGCACGAACAACCTGAATGGAGCAGTTTCCACCAGCGGGCATTGCTCGTCCTATCAGAGAAGACGTTCCAGCAGCGGTCGCGGTTTCCCACAGGGCATGTTTTTCTTACGCAGGCCTCTCTTCTACACGCTATCCTCCTCTTGCATCGCCTTCTTACCACTAAACCCTTCTGTGATCTACATGGACTCCTCAGAAATATAGAAGGTGCTGGATTCTCTGTGGTTCTTCTCAACAGGCGCTGCCTGATCTTAGACAAGAACTCCTGTGCTCAGTAGATAGTACTATCCAGTATTGACAGAAGTGGGTAGTACACTAGACTAATCACTGATAGCAGTCAGGAGCAGTAGACACCTTCTGACATTAGAAAGGAGGATAGTTCATGCAGGGCGAGCCTGCCCTCAAGAGGGAGCAGCCAGCAGTGCAGGAGAGCAAAACGCTGGCCTCTGAGGAATATGTGGTCAAGACGATGCCACCAGTGCTAGGCACGCTGGATATGACCGCCATTTTTGTGGCAGCCATTTTCTATATCACCAATAGCGCCACAGCTGTGGCAGCAGGAGCCGCCGCTTTCACTTACTGGATTCTCTGCGGCGTCACTTTTTTATTCCCTGCGTTCTCGCCACCGCTCAGCTTGGCGTCCTGTTCCCCTATGAGGGCGCTCTCTACAACTGGACGCATCGCGCTCTGGGCAATTTCTGGAGCTTCTTCACCGGTTTCTGCGCCTGGCTGCCAGGCCTGCTGGCCCTGGTCAGCGGCTTTGGCACAGCGGTCACCTACCTCCAACGACTCAGGGACGGCTGGCTGACACAACCCTGGCAACAGGGACTGGTGATTACCTTCCTGATTCTGCTGACCACGCTGCTGTCCGTGCAGCGCCTTCGAGTACTGCAGACCGTGCTGAACGCCAGTATCGTGCTGCTGGCTCTGGCCGTGGTAATGGTGGGAATCGCCGGTGGCTTCTGGCTGATCAGCGGCCACAGCACAGCTACATCGTTCCGCCATGCGAGCGACTGGAGCCTCAATCCGAATAACCTCGTGCTCTTCGGCTTCCTGGTGCAATCCTATCTGGGAACCGAAGTTGCGCTCACTATGGCGGGAGAGACCGTGAAAGACCCTGGCCGGCGCGTGATTAAGCACCACCTGCTCTGGGGGACGCTGCTGGTCATCGCTGGCTACCTGATCACAACCTTCTCTGTCCTGGTGATCCGCGGACCCTCAGCCGCCTATGACTCCTTCGTCTTTGTGAGCATTGTCGACCAGGTCCTGGGCAAGCTGGCCGGTAACGTCGCCGCCGTCTGTCTCCTGAGCTTCTTCGTTGTTGCCCCCATGGTCTACAACTACGCTTTCGCCCGTCTGCTCCTGGTGGCGAGCATCGACGGACGGCTGCCTACTGGCCTGGCCAGGCTTAATACCCATCGCGCTCCAGCTAATGCCATCCTCTTGCAGTCCGCGATCGCCCTGGCCTTCACGGCGCTGGCCTACTTCCTCATTCCCTACATCGCCACGATCGATCAGCCCGCCGATCTCTCGACCATCGTCTTCAACGTCTCTCTCGCAGCGCTCACCCTGGTCTGGCTCGTCTCCATCCCCTTTCTCTTTATCGACCTGCTGGTCATCTACCTGCGCGACCGGGAGGCTCTGCTACGCCGGCTCCTGGTCGCGCTTCCTCTGCTCTGGCTGAGCGCCCTGCTGGGCAGCGGCGCCTGTGTGATTGCCATTGTCGATACGTTGCTTAATTCCTGGATTCCCGATCTGCTCAGCAACGCCGCCTGGTGGACCATCGTGGGCGGCGTCACTGTGGTCTGCCTGACGCTGGGTATGATTGGCAGTATGATCGCCAGCAGCGAAGCCGCCTGGGAGCACTGGAAATCCTGATCGCTCACCTCAAGAAGCAAGCGTCTGATGCATGACCCTACTCATAGATGAGTTTCTATGTTATCCTGGAAGAGAGAGCGTTTGTCTGGTCCACTGCCCATTTTCGGTGACTATTGTCGTTGTTGCTCCCAGCGAGCAATCTAGACTTGGAGGTGTTCTTATGGTAGAGCAAGAACCTGTTGTTATGACGGAGACACTGGCAAGAGAAAAGCGCAAGCTTCGCAAGGAGCTGACGCTCTTCTTCATGGTCTGCTTCACCCTCACAGCGATGATCAACATCGACACGCTGGGCGCCGTCTCATCCCAGGGACCGCAGGTCTTCCCCTGGCTGCTGATCACGGCACTCACCTTCCTGATCCCCTATGGATTGCTCACAGCCGAGCTGGGCAGCGCCTTCCCTCAAGAGGGGGGGATCTATGTCTGGTGCAAGCTGGCCGGTGGGCGCCTCTTCGCAGCCATCGCTTCAATCTTCTACTGGGTCTCCAATCCCCTGTGGGTTGGCGGCACACTGGCAGTGACCTGCATCGCAGTCATTAAAACCTTCTGGTTCGGTAAGAGCGATCTCCTCTTCGGCGGCAACAATGTGACCAACGCGCTTGTCGAAATCATTCTGGCAGTCGTCTTTATCTGGCTCACAACCTGGAGCGCCATCATCTCGCTGCGCATCGGCAAGTGGTTCTCAGCTATCGGCACGGTCCTGAAACTTGGACTGCTGGCCCTCTTTGTGATCCTGGCGCTGGCGTTTCTCTTCAGCGGGAAGGCAAACGGCGCCCACGTCAGCCCCAGCGATCTGCTGCCAACCAGCGATCTGGGCCTGGTGCTCAGCAGTATCATTCCTGTGCTCATTTTCAACTGGGCTGGCTTTGAACTGCAGAACGGGGCCGGCGAGGAGATCTACGAGCCGCAACGCGACGTGCCGCGCTCCCTGCTGCGCGCCGGGATCATTGGCGTCCTGGCCTACGCCATCCCTATCCTGGTGATCCTGCTGGCCCTGCCCAAAGATCAACTCTCCAACGTCTCTGGCTTCCTTTCGGCCTACCAGCTTGTGGTCAGTGTGCTGCCCGCTCCTCTGGCGACGGGATTGGGCTGGATCATCGCCCTGGCTGTCATTCTGACCCTGGCCAGCGCTGGTGGAACCTGGTTGATGGGCGCGGATCGCACCTATGCCGTGACCGCTCTCGATGGCGCTGCCCCTGCCGCACTTGGTCGCTTCAGCGCACGGTACGGCACGCCGCTGGTGACCAACCTGCTTTCAGGTAGCGTTGCCACGATCGCTGTGATCGCCGCCATCATGGTGACTGCCTTCGGCTCCAACTCGCTGGCCACTCTCTTCTCACTGGTGCTCGGCTTCACTGTCTCAACCACTGCGCTCTCCTACGCCTTTATTTTTATCTCCTACATCATATTACACTACAAATATCCACAGACGCCACGCCCCTATCGCGTGCCAGGTGGCTCCATCGGCTCCTGGGTTGTTACGTTCTTCGCTCTCGCCTCTGCCCTGGTGGCAGCCTACTTCACGCTCATCCCCACCGACTCCACTGTCAGCAACGACGGGATCAGCCGTCTGAACTACGAGCTGACGCAGTTTATTCCTATTATCATCGTCCTGCTGGTAGCAGGCGTGTTCTACCTTTGGGGTCAGTTGGAGCAATCACAGCGCGTTTTATCCGAAGAAGCAGCGACTGCTGAAGCGGCGCCAGGCCAGGTGGACGAGTAGCCCGTAATAGAGCCTGAAGAGGCGGCAATGAGGACGCCAGCGCTCTCGTGTCCGCCTCGCAGGCTCCCAGGTGATCACCTGGTGTCCCGATCGCCTCAGGGAACGAGGATGCCCCGGCCATGGAGACGGCCAGTGTCGAGATCATGGATCGCATCCAGGGCTGCCTCCAGAGGATAGACGGCCGTGTGCAGAGTCACCTTTCCCTGGGCTGTGAGGGCCATTAGCTCGACCAGGTCATTATAGGTGCCCACCAGATTTCCGATGAAGTTGATCTCGGTCGAGATGATATCAATGGTGGGCAGGGAGAGCCGGCCTCCGTAGCCAATGACATAGTAGCTGCCGGCTCGACGCAGCATCGCCGTTCCACTTTCGAGAGCGCCGCCCTCTCCCACAAAATCAAGGACCACCTCAGCGCCCTGCCCGGCCGTGATCTCGCGTATCCGAGCCACCTCGCCGCCATCGGCCAGCACTGTATAGCTGGCGCCCCAGCCGCGTGCCAGGTCCAGGGCCTCTGGCGACCGATCAACCACAATGACCTCCGCGGGCGTCAAGGCCCGAAGACACTGGACGCCGATGTGTCCCAGCCCTCCGGCGCCGATCACCACAGCTCTGGTGCCCGGATAGAGCAGAGGCTGGGCCTTCTTCACTGCGTGATAGGCCGTGAGGCCTGCATCGGCCAGCGCGGCGATGTCCCTGGGTGCCAGTGCAGGCTCAAGCTTGACCACCGCCCGCGCTGTTGTCTTGAGAAAGGTGGCCATACCTCCATCGACCGAGATACCGGGGAAGGCCGAGCTGGCACAGTGCATATCGTTACCCGCACGGCAGGCGTGGCAGAATCCGCAGGTGATCAGCGGATGCACAATCACCGTGTCGCCCACAGCGACCGTACTCACCGCGGAGCCAACGGCGTGCACCCAGCCTGCATTCTCGTGGCCCAGCGTATAGGGCAGCCTTACGCCAGATTTCTCAGCCCACTGACCCTCGATGATATGCAGATCGGTACGGCAGAGGCCAGCGCCCCCAATGCGCACAATCACGTCGAACGGTCCGCTGATCTCCGGCTCAGCTACCTCCTGAATGACCGGCAACCGTTGATAGGCAAGAAGTCGTACGGCTTTCATAACTCGGATGCTCCTTCGAGATGGGCTGTCTCAGCACCAGCATGCTGATAGCGGGTACGGAACAGGCTACGACACATGGCAGTATTAAACATGATGCTCAGCCGCACTGAGCGTAGACGCTGCAAGAAGGTCTTGACATCACCTTCGGGAATCGGCCGGCCCTCTTCATCCACAAAGAGATAGCCGCCGGGACGCAGTAGACCCAGCCTGCGACCGCGTTCGAGATAGCCCTGGGCCTGTCTCGCCAGCGCTGGTATGCACAGTGGTCCTCCAGGCACCGTCAGCAGCACACGATCGGCCGCCGGCTCCAGTTGCAGATCTTCCACACGCCGTGTGCTGAGCGTCGCGCCATCGAGGCCGGACTGCAACAGGCGCCGCAGCAGCAGATCCTGACGCATCAAAAAGCCTTTGCGCAGGAAGAGATGCCGCAGGGCCTGGAGATCCTCATCGGCGGTAACCTCGCCAGGGAAGGCCTCGGCAAAGGAGAGGCCGCGATTGACTCCACGCGAGATCTCTTCGCCGGCGAAATGATCGAGGAGAAGAACCTGCACCTGACCGCTTCCTGGCAGGGCGCGTACACGCTCGGCGAGATCGGTCGCCATGAGATAGGCAAAATTAGGGGCACACCAGAAGGTGGGAAGCTTCAGGAAGAGCGTCACATCAGGGCCGGCAATCTCCACGCGATCGACAAAGCCCAGCTCGATCAGCGGCGTGTCCAGTTCGGGATCAAGCACATCAGCGATGGCTGCGTAGACGTGCTCTGGCGTCAGATGCGCTGGGACTGGTGAGTCACCCGAGAGCATGAGAGTCTCCTTCCATGTGACAGGCTCTCCGCTGCCGAGCAGGCCTCTGCTGGCTGCCCCTCGCCGGGTCCTGCCCATCAGCCAGCACTCCTACGACCCACAGCGAGGGGCTTCTGCTTCCCGCTCGTCTCCAGCGGAGCGGCCTGGATAGCCGCAGCGGTCAAGAGAGCAGGGTGGTCCGATCAGACTCCACCGGCGGCTGCGCTGCCAGGAGCGGCCGCGGAGCTGGAAGAGGCGCCCTGTTCCACCTGAAGCGCCTGCTGGCTCAATTCGTCGCTGCTCAGCCGGGCCAGGTGTTCTGTGGGGTTAATACCATAGAGCCGCGCTGCATTGAGTCCCATGATCTTGCGCTTCGTCTCCAGCGTCAGATCAACTTTGAACTCATCCTTGATATCCTGGGGCAGTTCAAAGGCCATGAAACGCTCGACCAGCCAGCGCGGCTCCCAGATGGCATAATCGCTGCCAAAGAGGATCTTATCCGGTCCCACCCAGAAGAGCAGATTCGCCATGATCTCGGCGAAGTAGCGTGGGCGCGGATAAATAAAGGGCAGCGCGACCGCCAGGCCGGCGTAGACGTTCTTCTCCTGAACGGCAATCCAGCAGAAATCTTCCAGACGCGGTAGGCCGACATGCTCAACAATGAAATTCAGCTCCGGGAAGCGCGAAGCAGCATCGTCGACATCAGCAACATCGAAGGCATCGCGGTTGAGGGGATAGATGGTGGGACCTTTGTGAACATGGATATTCTTGATCTCCAGCTTCGCGCACTCCTCCAGGTAGCGATAGGCCTCTGAACTGGAGAGCTTGTAGCCTTTGGATGGACCGCGCCACTCGGCGGTGTAGAGCTTGACCCCCTGGATATCCCACTCGGCCTTCTGGCGGCGCAGGTACTCCAGACCGCTCTCGCCATCGCGCGCATCCCAGGCTCCGTTGAGGATGAAGCGCAGGGGATAGCGTTTCTTCATCGTGCTGTTCTGCTCGACGGTGTTAAAACCATTGATGAAGAAGTCGCTGAGGTAGGTCGGCTGCAGAATGGCGATGTCGACGTAGCCCTTCACAAACTCGTCCTGGGCCATACGCTCCGCAGAGTACTGCTCGAATTGAGCCAGCGGCCAGACGTACTCAGGAGGAGAAAGGTTGCGATGGTAATCGTAGAAGCAATCGATCCAGCCACGGCCGTACTGATTGCGTTGATTGGGGGGGCTGGCGTTCCAGAAATGCGTATGCGCGTCAATGACGAAGATGTCTTCTCCCGACGGGGTGCGATACATAAGGCCTCCTTCTCTCTCGCCAGGCCCGTCGCCCCTCTTTTCCACTGACCCCTACCGCTGACCATCGTGGCTTCACCAGGACTAACCAGCCACTTTCCTCTGACAGGTGCCAGCTTCGGGGGAGACCAGCACAGGCGATGAGGTCATCACTCCTGTGTGACATTGAGCTACAGTCAGGTGGACCCCACGCCTGAAGGCGGGGGCTTGCATCTGGCTCCGAAGAGCCGACACGAGAGGCCGCCTGACAGGTCGGCCCACTCAGGACAGATGTACCATCCTGAGCAAGAGAAGCCAGGTACTTCTCTCGAATATTGCAGGCAGCATTGAGATCCGCATGGAGCTGGTACCCACAAGCGCGACAATGGAACAAGGATTGCGACCGGCGATTGGCACGGTGCTGGAAGCCGCAGCGGCTACACGTCTGCGAGGTGTAGCGGGGATCGATCTTGACGACCT